>NZ_WOSX01000006.1 GCF_011516735.1 Acetobacter fallax
TCACGAAGGATGTCGAGACAACAATCTCGTCATCCTGCGCATGGTTGATGATTGCCCATATCCGCAGAGTTCTGCGAAAAATCAATCAAACCGCTTTCTGATTCAGGCTCTCAGAGACTCGAGATTCATCGATCACGAATGGCTGAAGCCAGCGTATTCTCAGTTGTTGTGCCTGTCGAAGGTGCAGCATCGCAGTGGTTTGACCCCGCCAGCAATACATCCGGTGAGATTGAAATAGATATTTTTTGCGGTTTTATGACCGCATCAGCGCCGGAAGGAAGCGAGTCTTTTACGAAGGTTTTTTCAGGGCTTGTTGACTATATAGAATATCGTCCTGAAACGCAGGTTGTCATTGCCAGTGGCCGTGACTGGGCATCACGCCTTATAGAATATGAACTGTCCGGTACATCTTTTCTCAATATGACGGCCTCTGAAGCGATTGAAACGCTGGCATCGGAAGTTGGTCTTCAGGCCGATATCGATGCAACTGATGGCCTGGTCGGACAGTTTTATCAATACGAACATAAAGCCCATGGTCTTTCAGGTATGCATCGATTCCAGACTGCATGGGATTTTTGCGTTGGTATGCAGAGAGAATATGGTTACGACTTATGGGTGGATGATAAAACATTGCATTTCCGTTCTCCCGATATATCGGATACAGTTCTGACGCTTGACTGGACAGCAGCTGTGTCTGGATCATTTTATCCAACGGCGCCGGTAGGAAACATGGTGCTGGCCAGGCGCTTTACCTATTCCAGAGATGCCTCCGTAACTGTATCAGCATGGGATGCTCGTCAGAGAGCTGTACATTCAGCGACGTTTCCTTCTGGAAGCGAGACCGGTTCGAGCCGTTACAATTTTACGGCGCCGGTTGGCACAACGCAGGATCAGTGTGTTGCGCTGGCCCGGTTACGTTTTAATGATCTCGTTGCTCATGAACGAATGATCAGAATGACTGTTCATCCACAAATTGATATTTCTCCCCGCCAGCGCATCAGGCTTCAGGGTACCGGAACCACATTCGACTCAATAATTTATACTGTAGACGACGTAACATTTTCATATGGAAGCCAGGGAATTTCTAAGAGCGTTACGCTGAGAGTGCGTGATGGGATGGAGGGAAATATATGAAACACGTCCGGGGTGCTCTGGATATGATGATGCATTCTCATACGAACCGTATTGGCCGGGCGAGATTTGGTGTGGTGAGTGCTGTCGATCCGTCATCTGGGCTGGTCAAGGTTCGTCTTCAGCCCGAGAATACGGAAACGGGCTGGATATGCGACATAGCTGTGTCAGCAGGAACGGTAACATGTTACGCGCCATCGGAGATTGGTAATCATGTTCTGGTGGAAACTGCTCAGGGAGACGGAGACAACTATGTTGTTGTGGCTCGAGTATTTGATGCGGCATCGCAGCCAGCGAAATTTTTATGTCTGAATGGGAATGCTCTGAATCCGGGGCAATTTGGGATAAAGATCGGAGGAGTTGAGTTCGTAGTTACTGATGCTGGCGTCATGGTAAAGGGAAATCTTATCATCGATGGAGATATATCTGTTTCAAGCGATGTGAATGCATCCGGTATTTCTCTGGTGCAGCATGTGCATGGCGGTGTGCAGACTGGCAATAGTATAACGGATATTCCGAAATAATAATTTTCTTCTTCATAAGTTAAAATAGTTCAATAATATATTTGGATTTAAAAACATTTATAATGGCTGATTTGTTTCATATCCGCGGGACTGACCTTATCATAACTGAAACGGGAGGGCTGGAAATCGCGACGGGCAATGATGTCGGAACGCAACGCGTCCTGCGGCGCCTCGCTACGAACGCTGGCGATTACATTTTTGCACTAGACTACGGCGCAGGCTTGCCTGGGCGAGTGGGTGGTGTCGATACGCCAGCGGATCTTAAGGCTGTTATTCTTCAGCAGATGACGCTGGAACCGATGGTTTCCTCAAATCCTGCTCCTGTCGTCAACGTGCAGGACATTGGTCTGGGTGAAAGGCAGATATCCATAACATATGTGAGCACCTCGACTGGCGACACAGTGACTCTGGAAATATAAAATGAATATATCACTTCAGAATTTTTCGACTCTGGTCTCCAATTCAGCCGCAGCTGCACAGGGTTCATGCTCAGCGCTGCTTGATTTTACAGCCGGGTCGGTTGCCAGAGCACTGATAGAGGCCAATTCTACCGTTGCACTCTGGATCCAGTATCTGATTCTTCAGGTGCTTTCAGTGACACGGCTTGCCACGTCATTTGGTTCTGATGTGGATACATGGATTGCGCAATATGGAGTCGTCCGTCTTGGTGCGACTGCAGCAACAACATCAGAGACCTTTATCAGTCTTTCGCCAGCCTCAACTTCGGCTGTTGTACCTGTGGGTGCGATCGTAAAATCATCTGATGGAACTATTGCGTTTACGGTAACAGAAGATTCAACGAATCAGTATTGGTCCGATACTGCAGGGGGGTATGTTCGGCCTCAGGGTCTGGCATCGATCACATGTCCGGTGCAGTGTAATACAGCTGGAGCAATTGGGAACGTTTCTGGTGGTGTAATTAATCTGTTGGGAACTCAGATCGCCGGCATCGACACATGCACAAATCTTTCTGCCGTAAGTAACGGCGCTGACGAAGAGAGTGATGATTCCGTAAAAAATCGGATGGTTCTGTGGTTTTCGTCGTTGTCATCTGCGACATTAATGGCCGTAGAGGCTTCTATTTCGGGTGTTGCTTCGAATTTAACGTATCAGGTTGTGGAAAATCAGACCCCGGGTGGTCAGTATCGAGGCGGATATTTTTTTGCGACGATTGATGATGGATCGGGTGATGTGTCCGATACAATACTGAACTCAGTTGAAGATGCAATCGAGGCGACGCGAGCCTGTGGTGTTGAAACGTCAACTCTGCGTGCGACTGTTATTCCGGCAGCTATCGTCGTGCCCGTATCTCTTGCCTCGGGTGTGGACTTAATGTCTGTGCAGACGGCAGTAAGCGGAGCTGTTACGAACTACGTCAACGCGCTTGGGGTGGGAAGTGTGTGTCAGTATACTTTTATTTCAAGTATCGCACTTCAGGCAGCAGGTAGTCTTGTGACGAGTGTTGGTGTTGTGACTGTGAACGGTGTTGTCGCCGATATAGGTGGAACAGTTGGAAGTGTTGTTCGCATAGCATCTGTGACAGTTAACAGCGGAGGAAATTAACCTGATGTCGCAGAATAAACCGGAAGAGAGGCTGTCAGAATGGCGGTAGGTGATCAGGACGATATAGCTGCAAGAATAAGAGCTGTATTGCCGGCAGGATGGTTCCCGGATGTATCGGAGAACGCAACGCCTGTCCTTGACGGGTTGCTTGCCGGGCTGGCATGGCCCTGGGCGATGTTTTTTCGATTGCTCTCTTATGCAAAGTTGCAATCGAGACTTCAGACCAGCACTGGTAATTTCATTGACATGGCGGCCTCAGATTATTTTGGTGACGGTCTCCCAAGATTTTCTGGCGAGGCCGATAGTGCTTATATTGCACGGATACAGAATGAATTTTTGGTAAAGCGGAATACCCGGGCAGCGCTCGAATATCAGATGAGTCTGGTGGTGGCTGATGCACTGATCTTTGAACCGTGGCGTGCCCCGGATTGCACGTGCACAGGGCGTGATTCTTACGGCTCTACTCAATTGCGTTACGGGTCGAGAACGGCTCCGGGAACGGTTTTTGTGGAATGTCCTATAGGAACGAACAGAGATAATATATCAAAATTAATTACTGAAACAAAATCAGAGGGTATTGATGTTTTTGTTTCCATTCCGAATAATTGAAATATTCATTATCATCGGAATTTTTATATTTCCAGTAAATTAATTATATTATTAATATTTTTAACAAATCACCTGAGTATCTGACTGAAAATTATTTGAGTCATTTCAGAAGGTTATGATTCATGGGTTTGCGACAACCTGATGAAATCACGACGACCTGGACCGAGATCACCCGCACGCAGTATTGCCGGGACGAACTGGAGTAAGGAAGCAGCTGGGGGGTGACACACCGACTTGCGGCCGTGTCATGGAGGCGATCCTGTATGTCGTCACGACCGGCTGCCTTTGGTGCCAACTGCTCCGGCACTTTCCGGCCTTTACGACCGTGCGGGGCTATTTCTATCGCTGGACCAGCGAAGGACGATGGGAGGCCATGAATCATATTCTCGTCATCCTGTCGCGCAACAGGACGGGCGTGACGCCACATCGTTCGTCGGGATCATCGACAGTCAGTCGGTCAAAACGTCAGAAAGCCGCGGACCGCGCGGGTATGACGCGGGCAGGAAGATGAAGGGGCGCAACGATATATTGCAACTGACACGCCAGCTCATATCGTGTCAGCGGTCGTGCATCCCGCTGACATCCAGGATCACGATGGTGCGTCGCTGGTGGCAGGTCGGGTCAGGTCGCCGTTCCCCTGGCTCCGGCATCTGATCGGCGATAGAGGCTGTGCCGGTAAGAAACTGCGAAACACCCTGGTGCAACTCAGGCAATGGACGATGGAGATCGTCAAACGGAGCGATCTGGAAAAGGGCTTTGTCGTTCTGCCGAAGCGATGGATCGTCGAGCGCAGCTTTGCATGGTTGGGGAACTGCCGTCGCCTCACACGGGATGTGGAGGCAACACTTTCCTCATCCCGGACCTGGCTAAAGAGTTCTACAGAAAATCAAACAGGTCGCTTTTTGAATCAGACAGCAAGCCACCGTCATTCTCCGGTATTGCCTAGTGCCGGGCATTACAGAGCCTTGCCTGCCCGGTTATTTTTTCACGGTTTCATGACCGGTGTATTGATCTGTGGAGCAACGGGAAGGGTCTTCGTCACCAAAACCGGAGAGAGTTCATCGCAGTCCGGTGAATCCGCTATCCAGCTTTTGGTGAGTGTATAGGCAACGGACAGAATAAGCGGTCCGATAAAGATTCCCACAAGCCCGAGTCCGCTTAGTCCGCCGATGACGCCAAGCATGATGAGAACGAGCGGAATATCAGCCTGTTTGCGAATTAGAAACGGGCGGAGGACGTTATCAATAACGATCGTTATAATCGTGATTACCAGAAGGATGATGGCCGGAAGCAGACCGTGCTCAAAATAAAGCCAGACCACGGCAGGGATAAGCGTAACGCCGGGACCTGCCTGCAGCAGGCACGCCATGAATGTCACAGCGGTGAGAATGCTTGCCCATGGCACGCCTGCAATCTTCAGTCCCAGCCCGCCAACGGCGGATTCGACGATTGCGGTCACCGTGACGCCAAATGCAACACCGCGGATTGTATGGGCCGCCAGTTGCAGCATCTCCTTGCCGCGCTCACCCGCAAGTGCGGCGACAGCCTTTTCTGCAACAGCAGTTGCCGCTTCGGCCTTCATGAGCAGCACGCCAAGGATGATGAGCGTGAGCAGAAACTGGATGGCAAGCATCCCGAAGCTGCCGGCGTAGGAAAGAAAGCTCTGAATAAGATATTGAGGAGATGGAATGACCTGGCTGACCATCTCGGGGACCTTCATGTGCTGCAGTTTGCCCCACATGGATGTCATGTGGGGGCCAGCCAGCGGAAGCTGACGCAGCCATTCCGGTTCCGGCGGAACATGGAACGTTAACGCGGACGAGATCAGCATGCCGATGTCATCTGAGTGCCTCACCACAGTCGTGATCGCGAGCCAGAGCGGCAGTACGAATACGAGAAGCGCGATAAGAATGGTGAGAGAGACGGCAAGGCCTCGGCTGTTTCCAAGAACGGCCTGAAATCTCCGCAGAAGAGGCCATGTCGTGACTCCAATGGTTACTGCCCAGATCGTTGCCGGCAGAAAGGGCTTGAGGATCCAGATGGCACAGATGACGATGGCGCTGGCCAGGAGAGCGACGAGGACGGCCCGTGTTTCAATGCGCGAACGGTCTGGAAGCCCGTTCTGTGGAGAGTGAGTCATCGATCTGCCTTCATGGTCCGTGGCGCGGGGCGTAGCCCGTTTCCTTTATGAACCGAAGGTCGCCCCGTAAAGGTTCGGCTTGTGGTATAAGGGCCGTTACACAGAGGCGGGATTTGCGGGCTTGTCCCGATTATCCGCCGGTGACAGCAGATCTGCGTGACCAGAAGTGTTCTTAATGGGAATGCGGATGTGCCTGTAGGTGTCATACACCCATGGGTGATCTTTCGTTGTGTTCCATTCACCCGGCCGGATTGCTTTCTCTGGCAGGTGATCCCGGGCATGATCGGGCTGATTTCGGTTCTGAGAGAAAGACTGTCGATGAGAATTTCGCGCCTGTTCTGTGGCTGCACTTTTTTTTCCTCCTCGCCACAACAGCTTACGCCGCACCAGGATATCTCAGGGATCCGGCCATCGCGGGGGAGACACTGGCTTTTGATGCGGAGCAGTCTGTCTGGACAGTTCCGGTTCAGGGAGGTGCTGCGCGGCGGCTGACGGACCGGACCCGGATCGACCCGCATCCGGTTTTGTCGCCCGATGGCACGCAGGTCGCTTTTCTCGCGAATTTTGATGGTCCGACTGAAATTTACGTGATGCCCGTTTCCGGAGGAACGCCACGGCGGGTGACGTTTGAGAATCTGGCGGTGCAGCCCGTCGGCTGGGATGCGAAGGCTGGCCTTCTCTACAGTATGGCGCCGGACATTGGCCCCGGGTTCAGCCGGATTGTCGCAAGCGTCAATCCGGCGACGGGCGATCGTCATGTCTATCCTCTGGCTGATGCGAATGATGCGGTGCTGAGTGCAGACGGCCAGTGGCTTTATTTTGTTCGTTTCGGAACAGCGATGAGCCGTGACCATCTGCGGGCCTATCGTGGTGGGGCCGTTTCGCAACTGTGGCGTTTCAATCTTCATGGTAACGGAGAAGCAGAGCGTATCGGATCGAAGGATGTGAATTTACGGCGTCCGATGCTGTGGCATGACCGGCTGGTTTTGGTCAGCGATCAGAATGGTCGTGACAACCTCTGGAGTTATGCGCCCGATGGCAGTGATCCTCAGCAACTGACCCATCACAGGGATATGGGGGTGCGGCAGGCGAGCCTGTCAGGCAGTATCGTGGTGTATCAGCTTGGCGCCGATCTTTTCCGGTATGACCTGAGCAGCGGGACGGGTGGCCGGATTCCGGTTGATATTGCATCTGATGATGCGGAGCGGCGGCCGCAATGGCTCGATCATCCTTTCCATTATCTCAATGATATCGCTTTGGCGCCTGACGGACGACTCGCGGCGCTGACATTTCGCGGGCATGTTGTTCTGGCCGGTCCCGGAGAGCGAAGGCGTGTGCAGATCGCTGACGCGGCGAATATTCGTCTGCGTCATGCAACTGTCAGTCAGGATGGGAAGGCGGTTTATGCGTTCAGCGATGCTTCCGGCGAGTCAGAGATCTGGCGTTTTCCAACAGATGGAGACGGGAAGGGTGAACAACTCACCCATGGCAGCCATACCGAGCCGACGGCGCTTTATGTTTCGCCTGATGGCAGGCTGATCGCACACGCCGATCTGTCCGGGCCTCTCTCTGTGCTTGATGTGATAAAGAAGGAGGATCGTATCGTTGACGATGCGACGAGAGACGGAACGAATACGTATGAAACGGTAAGCTGGGCTCCTGACAGTCATGCGCTGGCCTTTGTCCGGTCCCGGGGTGGCAATATTCGTCGCCAGATTGCGATTTATACACTGAAAGATGGCAGAACGAACTGGCTGACTGACGGGAAATACGAGTCTTACACGCCTGCATTTACCCCCGATGGTCGCTGGCTTTATTTCCTTTCCGATCGCGATTTTTCGCTCGCAAACGGCTCGCCATGGGGGGATCGCAATCCTGGTCCTGTTTTTCCGAAGCGGACGGGGATTTACGCGCTGGGGCTCCAGCCGGATGCGAAGTTTCCATTCCTGCCCGCCACTGAGCTTGATCCATCTGAACCTGACAAAGCAGCCGGGAAGGATAAAGATAAGGCGGACAATAAAGATAAAGCGAAACCAGCGGCTATTGTGACCGACGGACTCGGTCGTCGTCTTTATAAGGTTCCTGTCCCGGCTGGTGATTACTCCTCTCTCGCTGTTTCAGGAGAGTTTCTTTATGCTCTCGACGGAACGGATGAGGCGAAACCGCTGAAATCGATTCATATCGATGGCAGGGAGCACAAAGTCGAGACGTTTGCGCCCGGGGTACAGTCATTCAGCATAACGCCTGATGGGAAAACACTGCTTCTGCAAATGCACGCACCGAAACAGGCTCCCCCGAAATTGCTGCTTGTTCCGGCCGGAGCCAGACAGCCGACGGACCTCGGGCCTGACACGATCAGGCTTGATGATCTGCGTCTGCGTATCGATCCTGGTGCTGAATGGAGCGAGATGTTTGATGATTCGTGGCGTCTGCATCGGGATCATTTTTATGACCGCACGATGCGGGGCGTGGACTGGAATGCGGTTCGCGGCCGATACCGTCCGCTTGTCGAACGGCTGGCAGACAGATCTGATCTTGACGACCTGATCGGGCAGATGGTGGGCGAACTCAGCGCATTGCACTCCCAGTTGCGCCCGGCTGATACCGGAGTGCGGCCGGCAACGGATCTGATCGCGGGGCTTGGAGCGCGGCTCGAACGGGAGAAGGAGGGATTCAGGATTGCGCATATCTACGCCAGTGACCAGGATCTGCCGGATCAGATTTCACCACTGCTTCATCCGAACGTGGATGTGCATGAAGGCGATCTGATCATCGCGATCAATGGCCAGAGTGTGGTGGGAGCACCGGATCTGTCTCTCCAGCTGGCGGATCAGGCGGGCCGTCAGGTGCTGCTGACGATCCGGCGTGGCGGGCATGATCACAGGACGGTTGTGGTTGCCACGAACGCGGTCAGGGAGCAGGCGCTGCGTTACAGTGACTGGGAAATGAGCCGGGCCGCCATGGTGGAGCAGGCCAGCCACGGGCGGATTGGTTACCTCCATCTGCGCGCGATGGGGCCGCCGGATATCGCAACGTTTATACGCGAGTTTTATGCGAATCTCGACAAGGACGGCATGGTCATTGATGTGCGTCGCAATATGGGTGGCAATATCGATTCGTGGATTCTTTCTGAGCTGATGCGCAGGGCGTGGATGTTCTGGGGGCGCTACAACACGGCGCCGGCGGTGAATATGCAGCAGGCTTATCGCGGGCATCTTGTCGTGTTGTGTGACGAGTTTACCTATTCAGACGGCGAGACCTTTTCGCAGGGGATCAGATCGCTGCATCTCGCGCCGCTTGTCGGGATGCGGACGGCGGGGGCGGGTGTCTGGTTATCGGACAGCGATCGCCTGATCGACCGTGGGCTGGCCCGGACAGCGGAAGACCCTTACTTCGATATGAACGGACACTGGCTGGTGGAAAATCACGGCGTTGAGCCGGACATCACGGTTGAGAACATGCCGCACGCAACGTTTGCCGGGCAGGATCAGCAGCTCATGAAGGCGATTGATGTGCTCAACGACGGTCTGGCTCGCGATCCGGTTCCGGCGCTGAAACCCGAAGCCTTTGCACCGCAGCCACCGGCTCCGGTAAATTAGTCGGGACGCAGAAGTCTGCGGTCTCTGCCGGGTTCGGGCGGGGACCAGATGATCCCATGACAGGTAGCACATCTTGCTCAGGATGGTCTCCGATCACACGGCAGATGGTTCTTACAGTGCAAAGCTGCTAAAAAATGCTCATATGGAATTTTCAATTGAGGATTGCCGTGGCGGTCTGTGTGTAATAATTTTAAAACAGACACCTCAAAAAATGAACAGAGGCTATCGAGAGATGGGTAGACATGCACGGCTGGAACTCGACGGTCTTTCGGAAGGCGATGACGATGATGTCAGAAAACGGTCCGGGCGGCTCAGGGCAGCCGTTCACGCGGCTGGCGGGAATAACCGGGTTGCGACGCGGGCCAATATCCCTTTGGGAACACTGAATAATTATATCGCGGGTCGGGAGATGCGGGTCGGGCCGATGATTGCGCTCGCGGATGCCTGCAACGTTTCACTGGACTGGCTGGCGACCGGGCGTGAGATGGCCGCTGGTGTCATGGCGGATGCGGCGGTGTCCGGTGCCGACGGGATGAGACCGGTCCGGTATTTTCATGCTGAGCCTCAGGCGGGTGCGGGCAGCATGGTGGAGCAGTGGGAAGGCTATGAAGTTGTCATGTTTTCCGACTATTTCATCCGATCCGTGATTGGGGCGTGGAATAATAACGTCTTCATGGTGAAGGTGAGCGGTGACAGCATGCGTCCTTCTATTGAGAATGGTGACACGGTTTTCGTTGATCCGACGCCGGAGACGTTGCGGGAAGATGTGTATGTCATGACAATGCAGGACATGTTCATCGTCAAACGACTTCTTATAAGAAGTCCGGACTCGTTTACGATTTCCAGCGATAACAGCGCATTCCGGTCCTTTGATGTGCCGTCATCCAGCGTGGCCTGGGCGGGGAGCGGCATGGATGCCGATCTCAGAATCGTTGGCAGGGTTACGGGCCGGATTCATCTGGGCCTCTGACGCCCGAAAAGGCACCCCGGTTCGTTCCGTAAACATGGTGTGCGATTTTTGCCGGTTATTCGGGCAGGATCACTTTGACCATAAAAACGTGACACCGAAACCGGATGACAGCATACGAAACTGCCTCCCGGGGCATGGACATCAGTGTTTGCCACGTGGTGTCATTGACACATCGTAACTGTGGGATTTGTCCTTTGTTATGGCTTGCCGGGATGATCCGCTGTGGCGGGTCAGTCTGGCCGTGGCCCACAAGACACGCCTGCCAGTATCGGCAGTTTTAGGGGAATACGTTTCACGATGCAGAGCACCTGGCCGGAAAACCGGAATCCCGCCATCGCCGCGGATCGCGCGCATGTCTGGCATCACATGACGCAGCATAAGCCTTACGAGACCACGGATCCGACCGTTATGGTCGAAGGCAGGGGCCTGCGTTTGTGGGATGCGCTCGGAAATGAATATCTCGATGCCCTGTCCGGCGGTGTCT
Source organism: Acetobacter fallax (assembly GCF_011516735.1). GTDB lineage: Bacteria > Pseudomonadota > Alphaproteobacteria > Acetobacterales > Acetobacteraceae > Acetobacter > Acetobacter fallax. The sequence goes on from NZ_WOSX01000006.1 coordinate 11,021, forward strand.
GGACCGTTAATGTCGGTTATGGCCGGGAGTCGATTGCCGATGCGGTTCGTGAACAGCTGGTCAGGCTGAACTATTTTGCTGGCAGCGGCGGGACGGTGCCAGGCGCGCTCTTCGCGCAGAAACTGCTGGAGAAGATGCCGGGTCTCAGCCGGGTCTATTATTCAAATTCCGGCTCCGAGGCGAACGAGAAAGTCTTCAAGATGGTGCGCCAGATCTCGGCGCAGCATTACGGTGGCCGGAAAAGTAAAATCCTTTATCGCGATCGTGACTATCACGGCACGACGATCGGTGTTCTGGCAGCCTGCGGGCAGGCGCAGCGTGCCGAGGCATACGGGCCATTTCCTGGCGGCTTTGTCGAGGTTCCGCATTGCCTGGAATATCGTCGTTCCGATGGCACTGACGCGCCGTTTGGCGAGGTTGCCGCCCGTCAGATTGAAGATGTGATTCTGCGTGAAGGGCCTGACAGCATTGGTGCGCTGTGTCTTGAGCCGATCACGGCAGGTGGTGGCGTTGTGGTGCCGCCGGAGGGCTATTGGGAGAACATTCAGGCACTGTGCCGGAAATACGATATTCTGCTTCATATTGACGAGGTTGTGTGTGGCCTTGGGCGCACGGGAACCTGGTTCGGCTATCAGAATTACGGCATTCAGCCGGATTTTGTGACGATGGCCAAGGGCGTTGCGTCCGGATATGCGGCGATTTCCTGCACAGTCACGACGGAAGCTGTGTTCGATAAGTTTAAGATGGTTCCTGATGACCCGATGTCGTTCTTTCGGGATATCTCGACCTTTGGTGGCTGCACGGCGGGACCGGCGGCGGCGATTGAGAACATGCGCATCATTGAGGATGAGGGACTTCTCGAAAATACCCTTGAGACCGGCGCTTATCTTGGTGAGAAACTGTTTGCCCTCCAGGATGAGTTTCCGATCATTGGTCAGGTTCGTGGAAAGGGGCTGTTCTGGGGAACTGAGCTGGTGACGGACCGGATGACGAAGGAGCCGGTTACGGAAGCGGTCATGAAGGGCATTGTGGGTTCCTGCCGGAAGCAGGGCGTACTGATCGGGATGACGAACAGATCGCTTCCTGGTTTCAACAATACGCTGTGCCTGAGTCCCGCGCTGATTGCCGGGCGGACTGATATTGATGAGATCGTGGCTGCGATCAGGGTGGCTTTGCGGAGTGTGCAGCTCTGATTTCTTCTGAAGAAGAAGGGAAATGAGGTAAAAATTTTCTTTCCCACTGAGGTTGGATAGCGGCTTGCCAAGCGTAATCGTCTCGGCTAGAACGCCCCTCGCAGCGCACCCGTAGCTCAACTGGATAGAGCACCAGACTACGAATCTGGGGGTTAGGAGTTCGAGTCTCTTCGGGTGCGCCAGTCTTCTTTACAATATGGCTGGTCAATTGCTTCGGAGATCATCCGTTGCACGGTGCGCTATTGTGTTTTGTTCGCGCAGTTTACTGTATTGCCGGTAATCAGGCCATTCCGGCGGCTTGCGGGGATGAGAGTTTCAGAAACACCTGATCGGTTATGTGGTGAGTGCGTCTTTCTTTTCTTGTCTGTTCCGGCGTCCCGGCGCCGGGTTTTGTCTTTTGATTCTTCTTGCATGTCTTCCTGCGTGTACGACGGCGCCTCAGCGGGCGCGTCATGAACTGGTTGGTCTGTCACGCGCGGATCTCGTTTCATGTGCCGGAGTGCCGGATGTGGAAGAGCAGCGGGACGGTCAGGATGTTCTGGTCTGGAAGCAGGACCAGCAGGTTGATGGCCCGGTATCCATTACCACCCCGTTTCTGTTCGGGGTGTCGATCGGTGGTCGTGGTACCTGTCATGTCATTGCGACACTGAAAGACGATCGGGTGTCCCGTATCGCTTACACGGGGCCTTCAACAACACTGAACGGCCCGCTGGCGGCCTGCGCGCCACTCATCAGCGAATGTGAAGCGTTTGCCCGAAAAGCGGCGGTTCCGGTTAAAAAAGAGAGCGGAGCGCCAGACGCAAGGCCTGAATAGCGTCTGGCTGCGAGCAGTTTTCTGCACTCCTGTTCCGGCCTCAGTCTCCGGCGCTGACCATGATATCTGAAGGCGCGTTTCGCGAGACGGGACGCTCGTGACGCGTAAACAGGCGAAACATGGGGCCGGTCAGGGTTGTTGAGATAACCGCGAGCACCATAAGGGATGCGAAAGCGAACTCCGAGAGCATGCCATGCGCGTGGAGGATCGTCGCCGCGACGATTTCCATCAGGCCTTTGCATTGCAGGAGGGCGCCGACGCTGAGGGCCTGCCGGTTGCTGAGGCCTGCCGCGGGTGGGAACAGCCAGACTGCGGCGATCTTGGTGATGACTGAGATGACCACCAGCATCAGCGAGGCGACAACCGAAGGCCAGGTAAGCGCATCACCATCGATATGAAGACCGCTATGGCCGAAAAACATGGGCGCAAGCCAGATAAGAGAAAACGTTCCGACCCATTCGACAGGGAGTCTGCGAACCCAGCTCGGGGGCATGATGGCGCCGGCGAAGTAGGCACCGATAAGTTCATGCAGACCAAGCTGCATGCTCGCCCATGATCCTGCTGCGAGATAAACGGGGACTGTGGCCCAGATGACCCAGAGCGGTGGGTGTCTGAAATGACGCGAGGCCCAGCTTCCTGCCCAGGCCAGGCCCGCGAGCAATGCGATGGCAAGGAATTCCAGGCTTGTCCATCCGTGCAGGGCGGCGGGACCACGGGCCGCGAATTGCAGGATGGCGAGACCAATCCACAGGGCCGCATCGTCGATGACCGCGAGTTTGAGCGCGAGTTGTCCGACAGGGCGGTGGGAGGGTTCAAGCTCGCGCACGATGCCGATGAGAACGGGGAGCGCGCTGACGGCGATGCAGAGACCGATTGAAGCAGCGGCGACAATCGGGGTGGCATGGGGAGCCTGCCACCCATGCAATGGCAGAAAAAACCACCAGACCAGCACCGATCCGACGAGAAAAGGGCCGCCCAGTGCGACGGCGGCGCCACCGAGCAGGCGTCCCACGGAAGGGGATGCAAAAGCGCCGGCAGCGTTCTCATCCTGGCCTGGATGTTGCCACATCTCCAGACCGGCGGTGAAGGCAAGGACGAGGACAGCAACCCAGCCGATATCATCGCCATATAATGAGGGAACACCGATCTGAGCAACGGGGACGTGCATGACGGCAAGAAGGATGCCGATGAGTATAGGCAGAACGACGATAGGTATTGTTCTGCGCGTCAGCCGCCAGAGCAGCCATGGCAGAAGAACAAAAATACCCGCGTCTGCGAGAAGCCCTGTAATATTCGTCATCCGTTATCCCCCTCTCGCTTAATGGCAGCGGATAATACGTGCTCCCGGTCGATATATGCAAATTTTGTATATGAGAAACGCGTCATGTGTTGAATGTTTATGGATGCCGGATTTGAGGAGCGGTTCTCTTACCGTCCAGCACAGAGTCTGCGCCGCGCGGGCGCGAAAATGATCGCTGCGTGAAGCAGATCAGGGCTTCGATCGTTTTTCAATCTGCTTCTGGATATTAAACCCTTTGTCCGGTTATCTTAACGGCTTTGTTTCCGGATGTGACCGTTTGTGCCCGATAACACCCCGATAACACTATGATGTCCTTCGAGAGAATACGTCGCGTGATCCATGATGAATGGGTGATGGATGAAGCCTGGCTTGCCCGGTTCCGGTCGTGTCTTACGGGGATCGACGTTGTCACATTCGACGTGTTCGACACAGCGCTGACCCGTATTTTGGACATGCCCGTGGATGTGTTTGCGATCGCCGAGGATGCTCTTACACGGAAATACGGCATTCGTTTTTCCGGTTATGCGGTCCTGCGGGAGGAAGCTGAGCAGAAGGCTCGCGAGGTCGCACGGAATGCGAGCCGGAGCGAAGTTAATTTTTCTGAGATTCTGTCCATTCTTATAGCGGGACGTCCGGATTACGGAGGTTTTGTAACAGACATAATGGGCGCCGAACTGGAAGCTGAGCATGCGACGTGTTTCGCTGTTCCGGAAATCGCAGCGGCTGTTCGTTTCTGTCGCGAGCAGGACATTCGCGTTGTTTTCGTGTCGGATATGTATCTGTCCGCAGACGTCATCCGCGATCTGCTTTTGTCGGCGGGTTATGACGATGCACAGGATCTTCTTGTGTCGTCTGAAACCGGATACACGAAGGCTGATGGGAAACAATGGGGCGTCGTGCAGGAGTTTTGTGGCGCTGATGCCCGTATCCTGCATGTGGGCGATAATGAGTGGGGCGATGTCATCATGCCGATGCAGGCGGGGATAAAAGCATTTGCTTTCCCCCGTGTCCGCTCGAATGTCCGGGATGGGGGACCGCTGACTCCGGCCGTGCTGCCGTATTCTTTTATGATGAGAGGGGCCGTGCTGCGCGGAGGGGCCGGGTCAGGTGGATCGTCTGCGGGGCAGATCATGAGTATGCTGGGAGCATCCTGGGGCGCCCTGGTTGCAGGTAGCGTTGTAAGCTGGCTGGTCCGGCGGGCACAGGAACTGGGACTGAAGCGGCTTTACTTCTGCGCCCGTGACGGCTGGTTGCTCTGGCAGGCCTGGAAAGAACTGGATCTGGATAGAAAAACAGGAATTTCTTCTGTTTATCTTTATGTCTCACGATATGCGGTCAATTATGGAGCAGTTACGATCAGCTGCCGTCCCGACCACCTGAGTGATGAGGCGCTGGCATTGCTGACTTATGTCTCCCATCCGGAGACGGTGCGAAGCATGCTGAAGCGTGGCGATCTGCAGGGTCTGACCCCTCTTGTTGAGGATCTCATGACCGTTTTCGGCACTCCTGATGCTGAGGTTTCTGACGGTTCTGGTGCAGAAGAATTCCGACAATGTCTGCAACGTCACGCCGGGATCGTTTATGCCCATCTCCGGCAGTCCATGACGAACGCGCTGTATTATTTTCGCCAGGAAGGGCTGCATGAGGGGCCCTGCGGTATTGTCGATATTGGCTGGCAGGCATCAGTTCAGGCCTCCATTGCAGATATTCTGCGCGAGGGTGGTTATTCGCCGATGCTCTATGGCCTGTATGCTGGCCTCAGACCGGGCGCGCAGGCAAAGCGGTTGCGGGCAGGCTGGCTGGAAGGAGCATTCGGCAACGATTACATGCAGGCCGAACATCTCTATGGGCTGTTTAATGCTGTTGCCATTCTGGAAAATGGTTTTTCATCTTCAGATGGAGTCACTCTTGGTTATGAATGGAAGGACGGCACTATAAAGCCTGTTCTGGCAGATAGCCTTTCAGAAGGCTCTCAGCATAAGGAACTGATTGCTCCTTTTCAGCAGGCCGCTCTGCAGGCAATAAGCCTCATTTTCGCCGGAGCGCATCCGTCTGGCCTGATCAGGGACGACCTGACACTTGAAACAGGACAGGCGGCGATCAGCCGGTTGTCCCTTTCGCCGACGTCCCGGGAACTTGCTGTGCTGGGCTCGATCCGTCATTCGCCTGATCTTGCTCATGTTCATGTCGTCACGCTGGTTCCTGAGCTGCGGCCTGATGCTGTGGTCGGCTCGCACCTGGATCTGCGACGCAGGGAATGGCCGGTCGGATCGGCACTGGCGGCTCTGCGTCGTTGTGGCGATCCGGAGATGCAGGTTCTTCTGGCGCAGGATATCCGACGCCAATGTGCATATTATGATTCACGTAGTCTCAGTCAGTTCAGATGAATATTATAACAGGCACTTCTGCCGCCGGAACTGTTCATGAGCGGAATCAGCTCGCGGATGTTGCGGTCATCATGTGTCCATATGGCGCGTCAACTCTGCTGCCACGGGCACTGGGTAGTGTTCTTTTACAGAAATGTACACGATGGCATCTGTATCTTGTCAATAATGGCGGTGACAGAGAGGCGCTTGAAGATATGCTGCGCCTGTACCGCCCCGTTTTTGGCCACCGGCTCAGTGTCATTAATTCTGATGAACGACTTCTGCCGGGAGAAGCGGCTGGCCGCGCTCTGGGATTTGTACAGGAAGAGTTCATTGTCCTGCATGACGACAATGAGACATGGGATGTCAATTTTCTTTGTGACACGATAAACTTTCTTACAGATAAAGATGGTATCGGATTTTGTGGTGTTGTAACGGATTTTTTTCAGGTCAGCGAGATTTGTGAGGGCCTGGACGTGCGCCAGATCGAAAGATCAAGTGTGCGGCATGACCCTGGGGCTCTCGATTATATTTCCCTGATCGGAGGAAATTCTTTTCCGGCGGTCTGTTTCCTGTTCCGGCGTAGCGCTCTCAGGAGTGCGAATTTTCCTGAAGGGTTTTTTCCCGATGCCGGGGACCGGAATTTCATTTGCGGTCTGATGGCTGCAGGCGATATCGGCGTGATTTCGCAGCTTCTGGCGACACATCATATCGTCACTGAAGGAAATATTTCTGTTGAAAAGCAGTCCATCAGAGATAAGGAAAAATTCAGGAAAACGCTTCTTCGGAACGGAATGCTCAGAGAGTCACTCAACAAAGATCCGGGTCTTCGGAGCGCTTTGCAGATCATTCTTGACCCGGTTGAGAATATGAATCGTGAGGTTGAGGCGTTGCGACATCACTTCGATACGCGGTTCAGAGAGGCGAAAGAACAGAAGGACGACGGAGCGATGTCGGGATTGCAGGTACAGATACAGGACCTGGCCCATCAGCAGCAGCACATGCTACACCTGATGCAGGTTGCCCTGAGAGATATTGATCAGATTCGTATTGTTTCAACATGGCAAAAGCGTTTTTTGATGCCGGTTTACTGGGTCTGGCGTGCGGCCGTTCCCGTTCGTCGCGGTATTGCGCGATTGCGTGGACGTGTCTGAGTGGCATCTTCGGCGTCGTTTTCCGAAGATGCCACTGAGAGTGCCTGCGTGATCCGGTGACTGGTTGTGGTGAAAGTTCCGACACTTTAGCCGTGAGTTGGCATTATGAATTCGGCACCGGAGCGGATGCCGGCTGGCCAGCGGGTTGTGATGGCCTTCATACGGGTAAAGAAGCGTACACCTTCCGGGCCGTGCATGTGATGATCACCAAAAAGCGAATCTTTCCAGCCGCCAAATGAATGAAACGCCATCGGGACCGGGATTGGTACGTTGACGCCGATCATCCCTGCTTTCACATTATGGGTGAATGTACGAGCTGTGTCGCCATCGCGTGTAAAGATGGCAGTGCCATTTCCATAAGGACTGTCATTGATAATGTTCAGTGCAGTGTCAAAATCCGGCGCGCGCATGACGCACAGAACGGGTCCAAAGATTTCTTCCTGATAGATTCTCATGCGTTCAGTAACATTGTCGAAGAGAGAGCCACCGATGAAGAAGCCTTTTTCGTAGCCTGAGACGACATGATCCCGCCCGTCGACCACAAGGGTCGCGCCCTGTTCCACGCCTGAATCCACCAGTCCACGCACGCGGGAGAGATGTTGTCCTGTGACGAGCGGACCCATCTCATTGCTGTTGTCGGTACCGGTTCCGATCTTCAGGCTTCGGACGTGATCAGCGAGTTTCGTGACCAGAGCATCGGCGACGGGTCCGACCGCCACAGCAACTGAGATGGCCATGCAACGCTCACCTGCTGAGCCATAGGCGGCGCCAATCAGCGCATCGACAGTTTTGTCGAGATCGCAATCCGGCATGACGATAGCGTGGTTTTTTGCGCCGCCAAGTGCCTGAACGCGTTTTCCGGCAGCGGTTCCGGTCGCATAAACATGTCTGGCAATCGGAGTGGACCCGACGAAACTGACGGCCTGGATAGCCGGATGTCCGAGAATGGCATTGACCATATCTTTGTCACCCTGCACGACCTGGAACACACCTTTGGGCAGACCGGCTTCATGGAAAATATCAGCGAGCATGACGGCTGCGGACGGGTCGCGTTCGGAGGGTTTGAGGATGAAGCAGTTGCCGGTCGCAATGGCCATCGGGGCCATCCAGAGCGGGACCATGACGGGGAAGTTGAATGGCGTGATTCCGGCAACGATGCCAAGAGGCTGTCGCATTGTGTAAGCATCGACGCCGCGACTGACCTGTTCGGTGTACTCACCTTTCAGAAGTTCCGGTGCCGCGGTTGCATATTCCACGACTTCCAGACCACGTGTTACTTCGCCTTTTGCGTCGGACAGCACCTTTCCATGTTCGGCTGTGATAAGAGCAGCAAGATCGTTCATACGGGCTTCGATAAGGTCGCGGGCGCGAAAGAGAATGCGCGCCCGGGTCAGTGGCGGTGTTTCAGCCCATGCCGGGAAAGCGTCGCTGGCGGCGGCAATGGCGGCATCGAGATCCTGCGAATTGCCGATGGCGACATGGTGCGTGACCTGGCCGGTCGCGGGGTTGAAAACCTCGGTGCGGTGTGTTCCGTGGCCTTCGGTGTGTTTCCCGGCAATGACATGGGGGATGACGGTCATGGGATTTATTCCTGTATTCAGCTCAGGGAGTCGGGTTGAGCGCCGAAGACTGTTCCGGAAAGCGGAGTTGCCTGGCGTCTGTGGTCGGCGCCACGCGGCAGTGTTTCGGGGACGAAGAACAGCGTGACAACAAAGCCGATTGCGCAAATGGCCATCGGATAGGCGAGACCTGCGAGTGGATTGCCGGTGCGGCTGACAAGGCTGAGACTGATCAGTGGCAGAAAGCCGCCGAAGATGCCGTTGCCGATATGATAGGGAATTGAAATCGATGTGTAGCGGACTTTTGCCGGGAAGCTTTCGACGATGAAGGAGCCATAGGGGCCGTAGATCAGGGCTGAAATAACGACGAGGATAAAGACTGTTGCTGCAACGGGAAGGAAATCGATTCCGGTGTTATGCACGGAGGAGCGCAACAGGATGAAGAGCGGAATATACAACAGGACAGCGGCGGCCATGCCGAGCAGTGAGAGGCGTTTGCGACCGATATGGTCAGAGAGTGACCCGAAGATCACGAAGAAAGGCAGGCCGAACAGAGATCCGGTCGCGACGGCGAGCGTTGCGGGAAGGAAGGCGACCTTCATGACGCTCTGAAGGAAATACAGGGCATAGAACTGGGCTGTGTAGAATGTGACAGCCTGGGCACAGGCGACGCCGATCAGGAAAAACAGGATTCGGCGCGCGTTGCCGGGGATGGTGAAAGCGTCACGGATGGGAGAGTCGGAGAGGGTCTGTTCCTGCTGCATTTCCAGAAACACGGGCGATTCATGCAGGCGCATGCGGATACGAAATGAGACGGCGACGAGAACAATCGAGAGCAGGAAGGGCACGCGCCAGCCCCAGTTCCCGAAAGCGTCTTCACCCAGACCGAGGCGCAGGGAGAGCACCATGCCGAGTGACAGGATAAATCCACCGGATGCCATCGCCTGAATATAGCTCGCCCATTTTCCGCGTTCATGCGCCGGAGCGTGTTCGGCCACATAGGTTGCGGCACCTCCATACTCGCCGCCGAGGGCGAGGCCCTGGATGATGCGGAGCAGGATCAGCAGCACCGGAGCGGCATACCCTGCCGTGGCAAAAGTGGGGAGAAAACCGATGGCGGCGGTCGAGCACCCCATGATGAGCAGTGTGGCGAGGAAGGTGATCTTGCGGCCGAAGCGATCGCCGAGATGGCCGAAAATGAGGCTGCCGACAGGGCGGACGGCGAAGCCGGTCGCGAAGGTCGCGACACTGATCAGTGTCGCGGCAACCGCGTCACCGGGCGGATAAAACAGTTTCGCGAAAAAGATAGCGAGGCTGCCGTAAAGGAAGAAATCATACCATTCGATGACGGTGCCGACGCTGGATGCAAAGACAAGGCCGTGCATCTGGCGTGAAGGCTGAGCAGGGGACTGCATGGTGGTTGATCCCGGTTCGGTCGTGGCGGTCAGGCCCAGACGCGGCGATAGAGTTCGATGATGTCGTCGGCATCAGGAATACGCGGGTTGTTGGCAGGAGATCCGGAAGCCAGGGCCTGTTCCGCCATCAGAGGCAGAAGGTTATCCCAGCGCGCAGCATTCAGTCCGAATGTTCTGGGGCTGGGTACGCCGATTTCCGCATTCCGCTTGCGCAGGGCATCGACAAGAATCGCGCCGGCGACACTGTCCGGGTCGTCCTCACCGGCAAGCCCCATGACACGAGCACAGGTAGCGTAACGCTGTTTCGCACCGGGGAGCGACCATGCGGTGATTTCTGGCAGCAGCATGGCGTTTGAGAGGCCGTGCGCGACATGGAAATGTGCGCCGATCGGGCGGCTCATGCCGTGGACAAGGGCTACGGAGGCATTTGAGAACGCCATGCCTGCTTCAAACGCGCCCTGCATCACGGCAGCGCGGGCCTCATGATTGCCGGGATCGGTGCAGGCGGCGGGCAGGTATTTCCAGATCCGGGCCATTGCCGTGAGGGCAAGCGCATCCGTGAATGGGCTGGCCCGTCTTGAAACATAGGCTTCCAGAGCGTGGGTGAGAGCATCTGTGCCTGTATCAGCTGTAAGACGCTGTGGCATCGAGAGGGTCAGCTCGTAATCGACAATGGCGATACGGGGCTGGTAGGCGGCGCCCATGCACAGCATTTTCTCGTCGGTGGTCTCGTCCGTGATGACGGTGACGCGCGTTGCTTCCGAGCCGGTGCCGGCGGTGGTGGGAATCGCCACGATGGCGAGACCCGGCTCATCCTGCATGAAAGGCGCCCTGAGGCTGGCGGGCGTTGTGTCATGTACGGCGAGGACAGCCACCATCTTGGCGGTGTCGATCGGGCTGCCGCCGCCAAGACCGATGACACAGTCATGCCGCCCTTCGCGCAGGGCCGTGAGTGCGGCATTCACGGAGGTGATGGTCGGGTCGGGCACGGCATCGGTAAAGGCGCGCAGTTCGATTCCGGCTTCGTGCAGAAGCGTGCTGACACGATCAAGCAGGCCCGAGGACGCCATGAACTGGTCGGTGATGAGGAACGGGGTTTTCAGGCCAGCCAGACGCAGGGCATCCGGCAGATCATTGAGAGCCCCGCCGCCGAGGCGGACGAAGGGCGGGAGATAAAGGGCTGTCATGTCATTCCCTTTGCTGGAAAGACTTCCGGTTTTGTGTTTTCCGGTGGCTTTTTCGTATTGTTTGTCCCTCAGCGTTAACGCGGTGCCGGTCGCAGGAAAATTAGGCGATTTCGCTCAGTGCCTGTGCAAATCTGCACACTGCCCCGGCTGTTCCGGCACGGTGCGCGGGAGGTCTGGTGTGGCATGAAACGTGGGCTTGACTGGCGGGATCTGCAGTATTTTCTCGCAGTCGCCCGCGCCGGTTCGCTATCCGTGGCGGGTCGGGCCTTGGGGGTCGATCACGCGACTGTGGCGCGCCATATTCAGTCTCTGGAACAGTCTGTGGATGCCACGCTGTTCGAGCGGCATGTGCGTGGTTACGCGCTCACACGACAAGGTGAACGACTGCTCGCTTCAGTCGAGGCCATGGGCCGGGAAGCAGAGCGTGTCGCTGATGACACCAGTGCGGCCGGTCTGTCGGGCTCGGTGCGGATCAGTGCGCTGGAAGGAATTGGCAATTTCTTTTTTGCACCGAGGATCGGTGTACTTCTGACGGCCAATCCGGCGCTGACGGTTGAGATGGTGACGATCCAGCAGATCGTCTCATTATCGCGGCGGCAGGCTGACATTGCGATCACGCTCAATCCACCGGCCGGACAGAATTTCGTGGCATACAGGCTTACGGATTACCGGCTGTTTGTATACGGCACGCAGGCTTATCTTGCGAACCACGATCCGATTGGCTCGCGTACGGATCTGGCCGGGCATACTTTCGCAGGGTACGTTGATGAACTCCTGTTCACGCGCGGACTTGATTACCTGGAAGAACTTGGGGTGCCGCCGAGAGCCGTTCGCGTGCAGAATTCCAGTCTGCACGCGCAGATGGAGGCGGCCTGTTCGGGAGTTTGTCTGGCGGTGCTGCCTGCTTTCGTAGCGGCGACGCGACCGGAACTGGTGCGAGTTTTACCCGGGGATGCCAGGTTAATCAGAACATACTGGCTGATCATCCGGGCGGATGAGCAGGGAAGCCCGCGTATTCGACGGTTATGCGATCTGCTACGCGCGGAGGCGGACGGGGCACAGGCGATGTTTATGCCGGATGACGGATAAGACCGACCAGCATTGAGGCTGACACACTGAAAGAGTGTCCCGGGGGCTCCGCGCCCCGCGAAAGGTCGCAGACCTTTTTGTTAGTCAACAGATCGGGGTGAAGGAGCCTGTGGTCCTTCCGGGTTCGGGCAGAGCCCGGGTTTTGTCAGTCGTCGAGTTCAATAGAAGGAAACCAGGGCTCGTCCTTCTTCCTGTTCGTTTCAAACGTCTCGATAGCGTTTTCGCGCTTCAGCGTCTGATCGATATCGTCGAGGCCCTCCAGCATCAGGTGCTTGCGGAACGGGTCGATGTCAAACGGAATTTCGGCGCCGTCCGGGCGGATGATGACCTGACGTGCCAGATCGACGGTAATGCGGCTGTTGGCACCCATCTGCGCGTCCTGCATCAGCGCGTCGCAGATGTCGCGCGGCAGGCGAATCGGCAGGATGCCGTTTTTGAAGCTGTTATTGAAGAAAATGTCGGCGAAGGACGGTGCAATCACGCAGCGGATGCCGAAATCAAGCAGTGCCCACGGGGCATGTTCGCGGGACGAGCCGCAGCCGAAATTCTCATGCGCGATGAGGATCTCTGCCTTGCGATAGGGCTCACGGTTGAGAATGAAATCCGGGTTTTCCGAGCCATCTTCGCGGTAGCGCATGCTGTCGAAGGCATGGACACCGAGCCCGGTGCGCTTCGTGGTTTTCAGGAAGCGGGCCGGAATGATTTTATCGGTGTCGATATTGGCTTCCGGCAGTGGCGCTGCGACAGCCGAAAGGGTCGTGAATTTTTCCATCGCGTCAGATCCTTCCTGCCGGTCAGACGGCGAGTTCGCGGGCGTCGGTAAGAACACCGGTGACAGCAGCGGCGGCGGCCATGGCGGGGGAGAGCAGATGCGTCCGCCCGCCCGGCCCCTGCCGTCCTTCAAAATTGCGGTTTGACGTCGAGGCACAGCGCTGACCCGGCGTCAGTCGGTCCGGATTCATGCCCAGACACATGGAGCAGCCAGCCTCGCGCCATTCAAAACCGGCATCGAGAAAGATGCGGTCCAGACCTTCCTGCTCGGCCTGAGCCTTCACCAGGCCAGAGCCGGGGACGATCATGGCACGCACGTCATGTGCGACTTTGCGACCAGTCGCGATGACCGCAGCGGCGCGGAGGTCTTCGATGCGGCTGTTGGTGCAGGAGCCAATGAAAACGACATCGACCGGAGTGCCGGCGATTTTCTGGCCCGCTTTAAGATCCATGTAGTCGAGCATGCGCTGAAGCTGAGCGCGTTTGGCCTCATCGGTCTCGCTGGCCGGATCGGGCACCGTGCCGCTGATCGGCAGAACTGTCTCGGGGCTGGTGCCCCAGGTCAGGCAGGGCTCGATCTCTTCGGCGCGCAGAGCGATTTCAGTGTCGTAAACAGCGCCTTCGTCGGAAGGAAGCGTCCGCCAGTAGTCAACGGCGGCGTCGAAATCAGCGCCTTTCGGGGCGAAGCGACGACCCCGGACATAGTCGAAGGTCGTGTCGTCAGGGGCGATCAGGCCCGCGCGGGCACCGGCTTCGATGGCCATGTTGCAGACGGTCATGCGACCGGCCATGTCGAGACCACGAATGGCGGAGCCGGCGAATTCAATCACATGACCCGTGCCGCCGGCGGTGCCGATTTTTCCAATGATGGCCAGCACGACGTCTTTCGCGGTCACACCCGGAGTCAGTTCACCATCGACGCTGATCCGCATGTTCTTTGCGGGCTTCTGCAGGATGGTCTGGGTGGCCATCACGTGCTCGACCTCGGAAGTCCCGATGCCGAAAGCGAGGGAGCCCATCGCGCCATGCGTTGAGGTGTGGGAGTCGCCGCAGACGATGGTCATGCCAGGCAGGGAGATACCCTGTTCGGGGCCAACAACGTGGACGATGCCCTGACTGGCAGACAGAAGCGGGAAATAGGGGACACCGAATTCTTTCACGTTCCGTTCGAGCGTTTCGATCTGGTTCCGGCTTTCCGGCTCCTCGATCGGCTTCGTGCGGTCGGAGGTCGGCACGTTGTGGTCAACAACGGCGATGGTCGCGTCGGGATGGCGCAGCTTGCGACCGGCGAGGCGAAGGCCCTCGAAAGCCTGCGGGCTGGTAACCTCATGAAGGAGGTGGCGGTCGATATAGAGGATGGCCGTGCCGTCCGGCAGAGTATCGACGACGTGGCTGGCCCAGATCTTGTCGAACAGAGTGCGCGGCGACGACATGACGATTCCTCATATGGGAATGAAGCGGGACTGCGCTCCGGACTCAGCCCGGCCCGTCAGAGGATTTTAACCCCGGTTCGGTTTGATAAACAGGTTTTCAGCGGTCACAGGCCTCTGACGGGATCGGGGACAGAACAACCCCCGATAACCTGCCCGCAGAACATCGGTTCTGGCCGGACTTTCTGCAAGTCCGGCCAGACAACAGATTACTTCTTGCTGGCAGCCGCTTTCTCACCCGTGTCACGGGCGCGCTCGGCGATACGGGCAGACTTGCCGCTGCGACCACGCAGGTAATACAGCTTCGCACGACGGACCTTACCACGACGCACGACGTGGATCTCGGCGATGGTCGGTGCATAGAGCGGGAACACACGCTCGACGCCTTCACCATTCGAGATTTTGCGAACCGTGAAGTTGCTGTTCAGACCCTTGTTGGAGCGGGCGATGCAGACGCCTTCATAGGCCTGCACGCGCTCGCGCTCGCCTTCCTTGACGCGGACGGACACGCGGACGGTGTCGCCGGCCTGGAAAACGGGGACCGCACGGATGGCGCTGAGACGCGCGATTTCGTCGGCCTCATACTGCTGGATAATGTTCATATCGGATGTCCTTCCTGAACCGATGAGCGTGTTGTGTTCGACAGGTGGGCTGCCCACAGATCGGGCCTGCGCTCGCGCGTGACCCGTTCGGATTGTTCGCGCCGCCAGCGTGAGATGGCGGCATGGTTGCCGGACAGCAGGACGTCCGGCACCGCGCGGCCATCCCATTCTGCCGGGCGGGTGTAGTGAGGGTATTCGAGAAGACCGTCCGAAAAGCTCTCTTCGACGCCACTCTCCGCCGAGCCCATGACACCCGGCAGGAGCCGGACGCAGGCATCGAGCAGAACAAGCGCTGCCGTCTCGCCGCCGGAGAGGACATAATCGCCGATCGAAACCTGCTCGATGGCGCGCGCTTCGAGAACGCGTTCGTCCACACCTTCATAGCGACCGCAGAGCAGGGTGACGCCCGGCCCCGTGGCGTAGCGACGGATATCGGCCTGGGTCAGCGGACGACCACGCGGGGTGAGATAGACGCAGGGCGCGCCATCGTCCCGTGAGACCGCTGCCAGAGCGGCGTCCACCACATCCGGCCTCATCACCATGCCCGCTCCGCCACCACAGGGCGTATCGTCCACGGTGTTGTGCCGGCCGAGACCGAAGGGACGCAGATCCCGTGCATCGCAATGCCACGATCCGGCATCCAGTGCCTTGCCGGCCAGAGACTGACCAAGCGGCCCCGGGAACATGTCCGGAAATAGCGTCAGGATTGTCGCTGTCCAGCTCATGCCTCGCCTCCATGGACTTTCGCCCGTTTCGGCTCCTGGTCAGCTTCACCGTTGACTTCGACCGGACGCGAGATGGTCAGGTTCCGGCTGGTGAAGTCGATCTCCGGCACGCAGGCGCGGGTAAACGGAATAACCAGACCGGAATCGAGCTCAAGGCTCGCTCCGGCGCCGTAATCATGCACGATGACGACGCGCCCGAGGGACTCGCCGTTTTCAAGAGCATCCAGCCCGATAAGATCCGAATGATAGAACTCTTCGGGCTCCGGTTCCGGCAGTTTGTCCCGGCTTACATAGAGCTTGCGGTTGACGAGAGCCTGGGCCGCATTGCGGTCGGCGAGGGGGTTTCCCTGCGCGTCACACAGCTCGGCCACCCCATCTCCGCGCCATGACAGCGTCCACTGCGCGCCCCGATCATCCGTCAGCACGCCGTACGAAGTCAGCGAGCCCGGATCGGTGGCGAGGCTGTGCACATGCACCAGCCCGCGCACGCCGTGCGGTCTCCCTATAACTCCGATCTGGATGCGAGCGTCTGTCATGGCGCGGAAGTGACTTTACGGTCTTTTCAATATTCAGACGGCAGCAGCAGCTTTTGCAGCAGCGGCAGCGCGCTCCTGAGCCTTCTTCTTCGGAGCGGCCTGCTTCGGCTGCTCGTTCCAGGTCGGCTTCGCGATCAGGCCGGCATTACCGAGGAAGCGGGCAACGCGGTCGGTCGGCAGGGCGCCCTGAGACAGCCAGTGCGTGATGCGCTCGCTGGTCAGACGAACGCGCTCGGCGTGGTCGGACGGCAGCATCGGGTTGTAGGCGCCGACCTTCTCGATGAAGCGGCCATCGCGCGGTGAGCGGCTGTCCGCGATCACGATGTGGTAGTAAGGACGCTTCTTCGCACCGGCGCGGGCGAGACGGATTTTAAGGCTCATTCAGACTACTCCGGAGATTGTCAGAAAAGGGAAAAACGGGCGGGGGATTGGGGTCAGCCGAAAGGCGGCCGGCCACCGGGAGGGCCGCCACGGCCCCCGCCACCCCCGGACATGAGCGCGGATGCCTGTCGCATGAGACCTTTCAGCCCCATTTTGTTGATCCGCTTCATCATGGTGGACATGTCATCAAACTGCTTGAGCAGTTTGTTGACGTCCTGAACTGTGGTTCCAGACCCCGAGGCGATACGCTTTTTGCGCGACGCCTTGATCATGGCAGGCGTTTTCCGCTCTGCTTTTGTCATGGAAGAAATAATGGCCTGGTGACGTTTGAAAATCGTTGTGTCGATGTTCTTCGTGTCGACCATGTCTTTGATCTTGCCCATCCCCGGCAACATGCCAAGGATGCCTGAGATCGATCCCATCTTCTGGATCTGCCTGATCTGGGAAACATAGTCGTCAAGATCGAACTTGCCGGCCATCATCTTCTTGGCCAGCCGCTCGCCTTCTTCCTGGTCGAGCGTATCGGCGGCTTTTTCCACCAGACCGGCGATGTCACCGAGGCCCAGGATACGGCCGGCGACGCGCTCGGGGTGGAATTCTTCCAGGGCATCGAGCTTTTCGCCCGAGCCTGTCAGCTTGATCGGCGCGCCGGTAATGGCACGCATGGAAAGAGCAGCGCCCCCACGCGCATCACCATCCATACGGGTCATGACAACGCCGCTGACACCGATCGCCTCGTTGAAGTGCTTTGCGGTATTGACGGCGTCCTGACCTGTCATCGCATCGACGACGAGCAGCGTTTCAGCAGGCGATGTGACATCGCGGATCTGCCGGACTTCTTCCATCAGCGCTTCGTCGATCGACAGGCGACCGGCGGTGTCGAGGATGACGACGTCATAACCCTGACTGCGACCGGTTTCCATCGCGCGTTTCGCGATTTCGACCGGGGTCTGGCCGGGGATGATCGGCAGCGAGGTCACGCCGGCACGCTCGGCGAGTTGCTGGAGCTGGAGCTGTGCTGCGGGACGCTGCGTATCAAGCGAGGCCAGCAGAACCTTCTTCCGCTCGCGGGTGGCGAGTCGGAGGGCAATCTTGCCGGACGTCGTGGTTTTACCGGAACCCTGAAGGCCGACCATAAGGATCGGCACCGGCGGAACGGCATTGAGGTTCAGCGGAACGGCACCGGCGCCGCCAAGGGCGTCGATCAGCGCATCGTTGACGATCTTGGCAACGGCCTGGCCGGGAGAGATGCTTTCAAGCACCTCGTGTCCGACGGAGCGTTCTTTAACCTTGTTGACGAAATCTTTGACGACCGGCAGCGCGACGTCGGCGTCCAGCATGGCCAGACGGACTTCGCGCATGGCTTCGGCCACGTCGGCCTCGGTCAGCGTGCCACGCTTACCGAGATCACCGATAACGCCGGAAAACCTGTCGGAAAGAGATTCGAACAAGAACCGTTTACCCCAAGAGATTACGCGCCACTGCGCGAATACTCGCGATGTGGCGGGACTTATGCTGGACCGGGGCTTTACGCGCCCGGGGGGCGGGATGTCAAAGGTTTTGTGATATATTCGCTCGTGCGGGGAACGCAGGGCGCTGCCCCGGATCCCGGCAAAGTCTCACCGTTTCACTGTCCGGCTTTAACATGAGTGCTTACAGGGCAAAGCTCCGGGCCTTTCCTGTTATCAGAAGGTTCATATCCGGCGACTCGATTCCCGATATGACATCAACGCTTCACCAGCATGCCATTGCCTGAGGAGATTCCCGATGAAAGTTGCTCTTGGTCAGTTCGCGGTGACTCCGGAATGGAGCGCCAATCTCGCGCAGTGTGTGTCTCTTATTAAAAGGGCGGCAGCGGAAGGCGCGAAGCTGCTGGTGCTGCCGGAAAGCATTATTGCGGCGGATGTGAAGGATCTCGGAATTACCGTGCGGACGGCACAGGCTCTGGATGGTCCCTTTGTGACCGGGCTGGTGAAGGCGCTGGACGGGACGGACCTGACAGTGATTGGCTGCATCTCGGTGCCGGCACGTCCGGGCTTTGCCTATAACTGTCAGGTCGTTGTGAACGGGGCCGGCGTCGTCGCGGTCTATCGCAAGCTTCATCTGTATGATGCATTTTCGATGAAGGAGTCCGATCATTATGTGCCCGGGGACGAGGTTCCGGCTCTGGTTCGGGTCGGGGACATCAATGTCGGGCTGATGACCTGTTATGATGTGCGTTTCCCGGAACTGGCACGCCGTCTGGCGCTGGACGGAGCGGATCTGCTCACCGTTCCGGCAGCCTGGGTTCGGGGGCCGTCCAAGGAGTGGCACTGGGAAGTGATGGTCACGGCGCGGGCGCTGGAAAACACCTGTTATGTTGCGGCTGTCGGGGAATGCGGGGCACGCAATATCGGATGCAGCATGATGGTCGATCCGCTGGGCGTAGCTGTCGTGCGCGCCGGGATCGCGCCGGATCTGCTGTTTTGTGATGTAAGCCGGGACCGGATCGCGGCGGCGCGGCAGGCGCTGCCCGTGCTTGCGAACCGGCGCTTCGCTGAACCGGAATTGCGTGCACAGGATGTGGTGGAACGTCATTGACCCACGTCATTTTTTCTAAGGAACGCTGATTTTCGGGGTTGTGACGCGGAGGGTGCCTCATCACGCCGGTTCACTTTAGAGTGAAAAAGGTGAGGCAGGGCTGCGCGTCCGTTTTTCTTCTCTGAAGGTCTGAACTGCGCCTCCTGTTTCTGTCGTGTCTCAGGATTGCGGAGTGGTCAGATGTCGAAGGTTCAAACGTCTCCGGACGGAGCGGCGGATGGCTATGTTCATGTGCGCGGCGCACGGGAGCATAATCTGCGTGATGTGAGCGTCGACATTCCGCGCGATAAGGTGGTGGTGTTTACAGGGGTTTCCGGTTCAGGAAAATCCTCGCTTGCGTTCGGGACGATCTATGCCGAGGCGCAGCGGCGCTACCTGGAATCCGTTTCGCCTTATGCCCGCAGACTGTTTCAGCAGATGCCGGTTCCGGAAGTGGATTCTGTCGACGGATTGCCGCCAGCGATTGCCCTTCAGCAGCAGCGTGGAGGAAGTTCGGGACGGTCATCCGTTGGCAGTATCACGACGCTATCGAACCTGCTGCGGATGCTTTACTCGCGAGCAGGGACGTATCCGGCGGGTCTGGCGCGACTGGAAGCTGAATCGTTTTCGCCCAATACACCGATGGGCGCCTGTCCGAAATGTCATGGGCTCGGTCGTATTCTGGATGTCACCGAAGCCTCAATGGTGCCGGATGACAGTTTGTCGATCCGTGAACGGGCCGTGGCATCATGGCCGACAGCCTGGCAGGGACAGAATCTGCGCGACATTCTGATCACCATGGGTGTGGATGTGGACTGTCCCTGGCGTGATTTGCCGCGTAAGACGCGGGACTGGATTCTGTACACAGATGAGACACCTACGGTTCCGGTTTATCCGGGGCTGACACATGAGCAGGTGCAGGCAGCGATCACACAGAAGAAAGAGCCCGGTTATAACGGGACTTTTACAGGCGCGCGTCGCTATATCATGCAGACGTTTTCCGGTTCGCAGAGTGCGACAATGCGCAGGCGGGCAGAATCGTTCATGACGGCGACGGAATGCCCGGAATGTCATGGCCAGAAGCTGAACGCAGACGCATTGCACGTGACGTTCGGTGGACTGAACATCGCGCAGCTGACGGCTCTGCCTCTGGAAGAGATCGCCACAAAGCTTTCCGATGTCGCGAGGAAAACTCAGGCTGGTGCCGGAAATGCGAAGGGGATCGCGGCGCAGCGCATCGTGACCGATATGAGCGCGCGTATTGGTGTGTTGCTGCATCTCGGACTTGGTTATCTGCAGATGGACCGGGGCGTGCAGACATTGTCGCCGGGTGAGTATCAGCGTCTGCGTCTGGGGACGCAGATTCATTCCAGCCTGTTCGGTGTTGTTTACGTTCTTGACGAGCCGTCATCGGGACTGCATCCGGCGGATACGGAGGCGCTGCTGGAAGCATTGTCAAAACTGAAGGCCGCCGGAAATTCTCTTTTTCTGGTCGAGCATAACCTCGATATCATCCGTAAGGCGGAATGGATTGTGGATGTCGGCCCGATGGCGGGTGAGGCCGGGGGGCATGTCCTGTATTCCGGTCCGCCGGACGGGTTGCGTGATGTGGCGGAGTCCAGCACACGAGCCTATCTGTTTTCGCCGCCTGCGTTGCCGCATCGGACACCACGGGTGCCGGCCGGATGGCTGAAGCTGAAAGGAATCCGGTGGAACAATCTGGATGATCTGTCAGCGTCGTTTCCGCTGGGTGTATTTACGTCGGTGACGGGCGTATCCGGTTCAGGAAAATCATCGCTGGTCAGTCAGGTTCTCACAACCATTGTTGCGCAGGCGCTGGGGCAGCCTTTGGCGGACATGGAGGAGGATGGCGATGACGATATGCTGTTGTCGCAGGCGCCGGCAACCCATCCTCAGGCTCGGATTACGGCGGGTCTGGAGACGATCCGGCGGCTGGTTGTCATTGATCAGAAACCTATCGGACGGACGCCACGCTCCAATCTGGCAACGTATACGGGGCTGTTTGATACAATCCGCAAACTGTATGCACGCACCGATCTGGCGCGTGAGCGGAAATATGATGCCAGCTGGTTCTCCTTCAACATGCCCAGAGGGCGGTGTCCGCATTGTGAAGGGGCAGGTTCGGTAATGGTGGAACTGCTGTTTTTGCCGAGCGTCTACACCCCCTGTCCGATCTGTCATGGCTCACGTTATAAGCCCGAGGTGCTGGACGTGATGTATCACGGCAGATCGATTGCCGATGTGCTGGCGATGAATGTCGAAGAGGCCACCAGGTTCTTTGCTGACGATCCCGCCCCGTCTGCGACGCTGGTTACGCTGATGAAGGGTGGTCTGGGGCATTTGCGGCTGGGCCAGCCGGCTACTGAGCTGTCGGGTGGCGAGGCGCAGCGGATCAAACTGGCGACGGAATTACAGAAGCAGCGTCGTGGACACACGCTTTACGTTCTGGATGAGCCAACGACAGGGCTGCATCCGCTGGATGTCGACCGTCTGATGGAGCATCTTCAGGAACTGGTGGAAAGCGGGAATACGGTCATCGCGGCAGAACATGATATGCGGCTTGTCGCACGTGGTGACTGGGTGATTGATATGGGGCCTGGCGCCGGAACGCGGGGTGGTCATATCGTCGCGGAGGGAACGCCGGCAGATGTCGCCAGTGCGGCCGCGAGCAGGACGGCACCGTTTCTCAAACAGTATATCGGGTAAAGGACAGCCCTGACCCGGCAGGGACCGCAAGGCCCCTGCACCTGTCAATCTCACACAGGCGAAAGTTCGGACCCTCTGGTAGGATCAGGATTTGTCTCCGCAACCCGCAAATGGACACAACGCCTTATAATTGATGGAGGAGATGCAGGAGCCACGAGCTCCTGCCTTTGGAGAAAAATTACACCGCGACTTTCGCCTGTTCCAGCGGGTGATCCTTTGCTCTGAGCACCCGTCCGAATGCAGAGTGTCCGAATGACGCGGTATAGACATCGTCATTCCACGCAATCTTACCTGCGATCATGACCTGCCTGACAACGCCCTGCGGCCGGTTGATGACCTGCCTGCACCCGAACTGGCTGCGCCAGACGAATTCGTAGGTGCCTTCCGGGTTCCATCGGTGCAGGGCATCCGGGTCGATCAGGCAAAGATCGGCCTGGGCGCCGACGCGCAGGACACCGGCATTCAGATTGAAAAAAGCCGCGGGCAGACCCGTAAGTCTGTGGACCATTTGAGAGACTCTCTGCACTCCGTCGTCCTGTGCGATCTTCAGAGCACGAAGGTTGCCGTCATAAAAAGCAATATTCGCGAGATGGGCACCGCTGTCGTTGAATCCCGGAACGGTCTGCGGATGAAACAACAGTTTTTTGACAACTTTGGGATTGCGATTGGCAACGGTCGTTTCCCAGCGGAAATCCGTGTCCCACACGCGCAGAAGATGGAGAAGGAACTCCGCATCGTCCATTATGGGGTCAGGAAAGTGAGAGAAAAAATCAGCCTCGATAGTGTTGGTGGCTCCCCGCCTGCCTCGTGAGGCCTGCCATCGGAGAAGCCGGTGGTAAGGCGCGTCAAGGGTTTCGCCGTTCCAGTTTTCCAGAGGGCAGCTGGAAACGGTCATATCCTTTAAATTTCGGGACAGGACGACATCTTCAAGGCGAATCAGGCGCTGAAGTCTCGCGAGTGAGAACCCTTTTTTTCCTTTAAGCCACATTTCCCGGAACGCGGCGACCCACTCCGGGTCGCTGAGGATACGGGCGCGACCTTCGCGGTCTTCAGGTTCCAGTTCATTGAGCGCGCGGAATTCGGGAATCTCATCGGCCATGAGATTGATGGCCCCGTCACTCCATATCCGGAATGAGGACGGCATGGCCTGAAAATGGAATGCACCTTTCAGAAACCCGGAATTCAGGATTTTTGAGAGGAGAAGGCACAGGATCACAGCCGACCTGTTCGTCTGCAGATCAATGATCGCAAGAACGCTCGTCTTCAGCGGGCGACCGAAAAGACGACCGCTCGTGAGCAGAAAACTGCGAACAGCTTCGAAAATGTCTTCCTTCGGGGGTGTGGCCTGCCAGACACGACTATGGCGGCGCACGACGCTGGTCAGACGTGAGAGTTCGCGAAAACTCGCATACTGTGTGGGAATTCTTTTCTTCTTGTGCGGGTCATTGGCCAGAAAGTGAAAGGGCAGCGCATCGGTTGAAAGACCGGCATAGCCCTGGTTCATTCCGGCTTCGACCATATCCCGCATGCGGCTGAGCTCGCGGGCCGTGGAGCGTCTGGAGACAGAGTCTTTCATGCCCATGACTTCAATCCGCAGCATGGAGTGCGGGATCAGCGGGACGACGTTCGGGCCGAGTGCAAGATTTTCGAGATGATCGAGATAGCCCTGGGAATCGCTCCATGTGCAGGCATCAGCGACCTTTGTGAGGACGCATTTTGGCATATTTTCAACGCGGGCGAAGCAGGAGACGATCGGATCGTCGCCATCGCGGCGCAGATTGCCATATGTCACGCCGAGGGAGCAGTTGCTGATCACCACGGTCGTCGTGCCATGTCGGACGACTTCCGGGAGTTCCGGGGCGATTTCGATTTCGAGATCGAGATGGGTATGGATGTCGAGAAGGCCGGGCATCAGCCACAGACCCTTGCAGTTCACCTCGATTGCCTGACTGCCAGCGTCAAGGTGAGGGCCGATTGCGGAGATTTTTCCATCGGATACGGCGATATCGGAAATAACCGGGTCAGATCCTGTGCCGTCAAAAAAAAGCGCATCGCGGTAAACGATTTCTGTCACACATGCCTCCGGGGGTGGTGATCGACGCAACATGGCAGCCATAACGCGTCAGGTCGATGCCGGATTGTGTCATCAGCTATGCCGGATTGCATCTTAGTATAACAAATAAGACGCAATCCGGTTCCCGGAGAGTATGGCGCTGGTGGTGATTAAGCGTCGCGGAATTCGGCGACGGTATAACCCTGCGCAAAAAGGGCGCTGCGGAGAGAGGTTCGATCAATACGGTTGACGATTTCTTTGCGAACCACGGGCTTGGCGTGAAAGGCGATCCCGAGACCGGCGGCACGGAGCATAGGCAGGTCGTTGGCGCCGTCACCGATGGTGAGAGCATCGCCCAGAGGAATGCCGGCCGTTTCCGTGATGCGCTTCAGATGGTCGAGTTTCGCATCGGGGCCGAGGATGGGTTCCCTGACAGTTCCGGTCAGTGTGTCTCCGGAAATATTCAGATGGTTGGCATGATGTTCTGAAAAACCGCAGAGATCTGCGACGCGCGCGGTGAAAAAGGTGAAACCACCGGAAACCAGAGCAGTCACGGCGCCGCTGGCCCGCATGGTGGCGACCAGTGTTCTGGCGCCGTCATTCAGCCGCAGATGAGAGGCGGCGGCTTCCAGCAGGGAAGACGGGAGGTCTTTCAGCAAAGCCACACGATTGCGCAACGATGTCTGAAAATCGATCTCGCCGTTCATCGACTGGCGGGTAACGGCGGCGACGGCCTCGCCGATGCCGGGGCGAAGACGCTCCGCTTCAGCCGCAATGTCGTCGAGCGTCTCAGTCGCGACCATGGTGCTGTCCATGTCCGCGACGAGCACGCGTTTGCGCCGGCTGTTCCCATCTGTGAGCAGGAGATCCAGCGGGCGATCACCCAGCGCGGCCCGGATGGTATCGAGCAATGCTGGTGAAACGGGAGCGCAGACGATATCCACGGCTTCTCCGGGAGAGAGCACAGTGTCTTCACGTCCGCCGGAAAGTGTCGAGACGGTCTCGATATCGAGGGGCGTCAGGGATGTGGCTTCGCGGTTCGCGATGAGTGTCAGAGTGGCGTCCATAATGATTTGCGTGTGACAGGGTTGCGGGGAAGAGGCAAGCAGGCGGAATGATGAACAGAGGACAGGCCGGACGGATTGCTCTGATTGTGGCCGGGCCGACCTGCTCGGGGAAATCGGCACTTGCGCTGGCGCTCGGGTCGCGTCTTGGTGGCACCGTTATCAATGCGGACTCAATGCAGGTGTACCGCGAACTGCGGATTCTGACGGCACGGCCCACGCCGGAGGAAGAAGCTCTGTTGCCGCATCGGCTTTACGGGATCAGCCCGGCGGTGGAAGCGCGCAGTGTGGCCTGGTGGCGACTGGAAGCACTGGCGGCCATGGAGGAAGCGTGGAACGCCGGCCGGCTGCCGATCCTGTGTGGGGGAACGGGGATGTATCTGCGGGCTCTCACGGATGGGCTGGCGGAAGTTCCTGATCCGGGAGCTGAGGCGCGGACTGAAGCAAGAGCGTTCTCGGTCGATCCGGAAAGGCTGCATGCCCGATTGATGGAGGTGGACCCGGAGACGGGTTCGGGGCTCAGCCCGACGGACACGCAACGCCTGGCGCGCGCCTGGGAGGTCTGGCGGGGAACCGGACACGGGCTGGCATGGTGGCGCGCACAGCCGGGGCTGCCAGCCGCGCCGTGCCGGTTTGTGGCAGTGCGCCTCGCGCCCGACAGGGCGGAACTGCGCGAGGCGATTGCCGCAAGATTTGGGGCCATGGTGGAGCGGGGCGCTGTGGAGGAGGTGCGGGCGCTGCTCGATCACGGGCTCGATCCGGCGCTGCCGGCGATGCGGGCGCACGGGGTGCCTGAACTGGCGGCAATGCTGCGCGGAGACATCAGTCTTGCAGAGGCGAAAGAGCGGGCTGTGCTCGCGACGGGACGCTACACAAAGCGGCAGG
Source organism: Acetobacter fallax (assembly GCF_011516735.1). Lineage (GTDB taxonomy): Bacteria > Pseudomonadota > Alphaproteobacteria > Acetobacterales > Acetobacteraceae > Acetobacter > Acetobacter fallax. The sequence goes on from NZ_WOSX01000006.1 coordinate 36,831, forward strand.
CGACCTGGTTTGGGCATCATTCTCTGGCGGCGGATGGCGATGCGGTTATTTATGAAAAGAGAATTGTCTGTTCAGAGCAATATATGGAAAGAAAATACGGGAAAATTATTTCTTTCGTGCATGAACGGATTGACGCCGGCCGATCTGGCGCTTAAACCCGCGCTCCCGCCACCGGCACAGATCCGGAGGTAAACCGCCTGGCTGAGAGATCACAGCAGGATACCAGGCTCAGACAACCCGGGGGGACAAAGGCCCTGGGGGAGAAGACGACAATGAACGCGACCACACAGATGACCGCCGCTCTGCCCGAAGCCAGCACGACGCTGACCGGTGCTGAGGTTCTTATGCGTGTTCTTGTGGATCAGGGCGTCGAGGTCATCTTTGGTTATCCGGGCGGCGCGGTATTGCCGATTTACGATGCACTGTTTCAGCAGGATCGCATCCGGCATATTCTGGTGCGTCATGAGCAGGCGGCGGTGCATGCGGCGGAGGCCTATGCGCGTTCGACCGGACGTGTCGGGGTTGTGCTGGTGACGAGCGGTCCCGGCGCGACCAACGCCGTGACGGGCCTGCTGGACGCGCTGATGGATTCCATCCCGGTTGTCTGTCTGTCCGGGCAGGTGCCGGTGCCGCTGATCGGCAATGACGCGTTTCAGGAAGCGGACACGACGGGGATCACCCGACCGGTCACGAAATATAATTATCTTGTGAAGCGTCCCGAAGATCTGGCGCCAGTGGTGAACGAGGCGTTCGAGATCGCCCGTTCGGGCCGGCCAGGTCCGGTGCTGGTCGATCTGCCGAAGAACATCACGGTCGGTCCCGCGCCCTATGAGCCCCCCTCCCGCACAACGCGTCGTTCCTATCAGCCGCGCACCGAGCCGGATCAGGATGCGGTAACGCAGGCTGTCGCGGCGATGAAGCAGGCGAAACGGCCTTTGTTCTATGTGGGTGGTGGTGTCATCAACGCCGGCCCGCAGGCCTGCGCCGATCTGACCCGGCTTGTGCATATGACAGGATTTCCCTGCACAGAGACTCTGATGGGGCTTGGGGCATTCCCGTCCAGCGACAGGCAGTTCATTGGCATGCTTGGCATGCACGGAACATACGAGGCCAATCTGGCGACGCATGACTGCGACGTTCTGATCGCGCTCGGATCGCGTTTCGATGACCGGGTGACGGGGCGCGTGGATGCGTTCTCGCCGCACTCGTTCAAGATCCACGCGGATATTGATCCGTCACAGATCAACAAGATCATTCATGTGGATCTGCCGGTTGTCGGCGATGCCGGTCGCACGATCGCGATGATGATCGGGGCGTGGGAGAAGAATGCTTCCGTGCCGGATCAGGCGGCGCTGAAAACCTGGTGGGCGCGGATCGGGGCATGGCGTTCACTGGACTGCCTGCGCTTCACGCAGGACCAGGCGCCGGACGCGGTGATCAAGCCGCAGCAGGCGATTAAGCGGATCTATGAGCTCGCTGTTGAGACCGGACGCGATACGTTCGTCTCCACGGAAGTTGGTCAGCACCAGATGTGGGCGGCTCAGTTCTTTAAGTTCGAGACGCCGAACCACTGGCTGACATCCGGCGGTCTGGGCACGATGGGCTACGGCCTGCCTGCGGCGGTTGGCGCACAGGTGGCGCATCCTGATGCGCTGGTGATCGATGTGGCCGGCGAGGCCTCGACCCTGATGAACATTCAGGAACTGGGCACGATCGCGCAGTATCGCCTCCCGGTGAAAATCTTCATCATCAACAACCACTACATGGGCATGGTCCGGCAGTGGCAGGAGCTTCTGCATGGTTCACGTTATTCGGAGAGTTACAGCGATGCGCTGCCGGATTTCGTGAAGCTGGCCGACAGTTTCCATGCAAAGGGTTTCCGCGCCACGAAGCTGAGCGAACTGGATGATACGATCCGCGCGGCTCTGACTCATGATGGTGCTGCGGTGATTGATATCTGTGTCGCGGAAGGGGAGAACTGCTTCCCGATGATTCCGTCCGGCGCCGCGCATAACGAGATGATTCTCGGGCCGGAGCAGGAGGTGCAGGGTGCCCGGATCACGGATGAGGGCAAAATGCTCGTCTGACCTGAACTTCTGTGCGGATCGGGCTTTCGGGTCATGATCCGTCTGGGTGAAGGGCAGGTTTGCCTGTGCCTCATCTTTCCTTTTGTTCCGGTCGCGATTACAGCCGCCGGGACGTCGTAACGGCTCGGACTCCGGATTCAGTCGATGAAATACACTCCCGGCCTGCCCCCGATGGTGGCCCCTTCTTCTTCCGATGGTTCTGATGAACCGCTCAGCCGGGCCGTGATGTCCGTTCTGGTCGATAATGAAAGCGGCGTTCTCGCGCGTGTTGTCGGCCTGTTCTCGGGGCGCGGTTATAATATCGAAAGTCTGACTGTGGCGCCGGTCGAGGCGGATGGCGGTCTGTCGCGTATCAATATCGTGACGTCCGGCACACCGGCGATCATTGAGCAGATCCGGGCCCAGCTTGAGCGGCAGGTGCCAGTGGCCCGCGTGGCCAATCTGACAACGCTCGGGCCGCATATCGCGCGCGAGATGGTGCTTGTGAAGGTCGTCTCCACAGGCGAGGCCCGGACCGAGGCGCTGCGGATTGCCGAGGCGTTCCGCGCGCGCGCGGTTGATACGACGGCAAGTTCGTTTGTGTTTGAGCTGACCGGAGCAAGTGACAAGCTCGACAGCTTTGTCGAACTGATGACACCGCTTGGTCTGGCTGAAGTTTCCCGCACTGGCGTCGCGGCTCTCACACGGGGGCCACGCACGCTCTGACGGTTCACCGAAGCGGAAGGGCGCGACCGGAGCCTGCTGCGTTCCGGACCACTTTTCGCTGATTTCTTTTCATTGAAAGGCAAAAATACCATGTCTATGCGAGTCTATTACGATCGTGACGCTGATGTGAATCTGATCAAAAATAAGAAGGTTGCGATCATCGGTTACGGCAGCCAGGGCCACGCCCATGCCAACAACCTGAAAGACAGCGGCGTAAAGGAAATCGTGATCGGTCTGCGCCCGACCTCTTCAGCGGTTGCCAAGGCTGAAGCTGCCGGATTTAAGGTGATGACCCCGGACGAGGCCGCGAAGTGGGCCGATGTCGTGATGGTTCTGACGCCGGATGAAGGCCAGGGCGCGCTTTATAAAGAGTCGCTTGAGAAGAACCTGAAGCAGGGAGCCGCCCTGGCATTCGCGCACGGTCTGGCGATCCATTTTCGCATCATCGAGGCCCGTCCAGACCTCGACGTGTTCCTGATCGCGCCGAAAGGCCCGGGCCACACGGTCCGCTCCGAATACCAGCGCGGCGGCGGCGTTCCGTCTCTGGTTGCCGTGGCGCAGAACGCTTCAGGCAACGCGCTTGAGATCGCTCTGTCCTATGCGTCCGCGAACGGTGGTGGCCGCGCCGGTATCATCGAGACGACGTTCAAGGAAGAAGTCGAGACCGATCTGTTCGGCGAGCAGGCAGTGCTCTGCGGCGGTCTGGTCGAGCTGATCCGCGCTGGTTTCGAGACCCTGGTCGAGGCTGGCTATGCACCTGAAATGGCCTATTTCGAGTGTCTGCACGAAACAAAGCTGATCGTGGATCTGCTCTATGAAGGCGGCATTGCGAACATGAACTACTCCATCTCCAACACAGCGGAGTATGGTGAGTACGTGTCTGGTCCGCGCGTGATAACGCCGGAGACGAAGGCTGAGATGAAGCGCATCCTGACCGACATTCAGGACGGCACCTTCGTGCGGAACTTCATCCTTGAGAACCAGTCCGGCAATGTTGGCTTCAAGGCGACACGTGCGCGTAACGATGCACACCCGATTGAGGCAACCGGCGAAAAACTGCGCGCCATGATGCCGTGGATTGCGAAGTCGAAGCTGGTCGATAAGTCAAAGAACTAGTACCAGCCAGCGTTGAGGCTGACACACGGAAAGAGAGTCCCGGGGCTCCGGCCCGCATTTCCCAAAGGTCGCAGATCTTTGAAATCCGGTTTGTTGGATAACAAACCGGGGTGAAGGGGCCTGCGGTCCCTTCCGGGTTCGGGCGGAGCCCGGGCTTCTTTATGACGGTCAGTCTTTATGCAGGTTGGTAGAAAAGACTTTTCGGACCTGGTCCGAACCCGGCAGGGATCTGTGCCCCCTGCATCCCGGTTTGCTCAGCAAATCGGAACCCGGAGGCTCTGGCCTCTGACAGGTCTCCGGGTGGCGCCCTGAACATCTGGCGTCACTGAACGCGAACAATCACACGCCCATGAATTTTCCCCGCCAGCAGATCATCCGCTGCTGTGATGGCGCCGGAGAGCGGACACTCGCTGACGACTGATTCAAGTTCTTTCGGGTCGATCAGGTCCGCCAGACGCGACCATGCTTTCAGTCGTTCTTCACGTGGGCAGGATGTGCTGTCGATCCCGAGCAGACTGATACCACGCAGAATAAACGGCGCGACGGTCAGCGGGAGATCCATGCCCCCCGCAAGGCCACAGGCAGCAACAGCGCCGCGCGGCTGAATGGCCGCGCAGAGACTTGCCAGGACCTGCCCGCCCACAACATCGATGGCACCGGCCCACCGGGCTTTTTCAAGCGGCTTGCCTGTGCGGGTTAATGGCTCCCGGTCGATAACGTCGCTTGCGCCCAGGCTTTTCAGATAATCCGTTTCAGTCGGACGGCCTGTGGCGGCGGCGACAATGTAACCCAGCCGGGCGAGGAGCATTACCGCAATGCTTCCGACACCGCCTGATGCTCCTGTGACGAGAATCGGGCCGCTGTCAGGGGTGACAGCCGCACGTTCCAGCGCCATGACGCAGAGCATCGCGGTGTATCCGGCGGTGCCAAGGATCATGGCTTCACGGGTCGTGAAAGCGGGAGGAAGCGGTATCAGCCACTCGCTTCTGACGCGGGCATGCTGAGCAAGGCCGCCCCAGTGCTTCTCCCCAACACCCCAGCCATTGAGCAGAACCCTGTCACCGGGTCTGAAATGCCCGGACTCTGATTCGATCACTTGGCCAGCGAAATCAACACCGGGCACCATCGGAAAGGACTTCACGATCGGTCCTTTCCCTGTGATGGCGAGCGCATCCTTGTAATTGATTGTGGACCATTCGACGCTGACCAGGACATCCCCTTCGGGAAGCATTGTGTCATCGATCCGATGGATCAGCGTGGTCTGCGAGTCTCCGTTTTTTTCGATCATCAGGGCATCGAACATGCGTGGGAGTCCTTACGTCGCGCTTCCGGTTGAAGGGATGTCCGGAGAGGGTTCTGTTTTGTGGTGATCCCGGGCACATCGCCGGCGGGCGTCAATCGCTTTGACGGAGTATGAACGCGCGACCGGTCTCACAGATGCGTGGTGTCGGGGTAGCCGAGGACTTCCTGCTGTGAGGTATTTCTGGTCAGATCGGCTTTTTTGCATGCCCGGAGCTGTTTTATGACCATTAAGCGTTTGCTTCCTGAAGAACGACTAAGCGGTGCATCCGTTCATAACGGTCTCGTTTATCTGGCCGGACAGGTTGCCGATGATGCGACACTGGATGCTGAAGGCCAGACGACGGATATCCTGAAACAGATCGACGCACTGCTGGCGGAGGCCGGGACGAGCAAAAGCAATCTGCTCTCTGTTCAGATTTTTCTGGCAGATATGAGTGATATGGCGGCCATGAACCGGGCGTGGGATGCCTGGCTGGACCGAAACAATAAGCCTGCCCGCGCAACAGTTGAGGCGAAGCTGGCTGATCCGGCCTGGAAAGTGGAAATCACCGGAATTGCGGCGATCCGATAGACTGTGAAAGTGGCAGGAGTCACAGACTCCTGCACCGCACTGAATTAAAAGGGATCAAAGGGGCCATGCCCCTTTTGGGTTTCAGGGCAAAGCCCTGAGACACCCGAACTGAATACCCTTCTTCCTCAACACACGTTGGCGTCTTCATTACGGGTCCGGAAATAGCGCTCGATTTCACGACGAAGACGCGGCTTGTTACCCGCCAGATCCCACACGGCCCAGATATTACGGATCAGATCCGTTTCAGGGTCGAAGTGGTTGCGCGTCAGGATATCCCAGCGGCTCTGATAGGCACGATCGCGCTTGGAGCCATGGAAGCGATGCTCGATCGTTCCTGACAGAGCACCGATGTTTCCGGCGATATGGTGGCGGGCACGTTCCTGCCAGCGCAGAAGGGGGCGCTTATATCCTTCCGTAACCGTGCCAGGATAGCTTTCACGCACACGGTCGATCAGGGCCAGAGCCATGTGGTGATCGGCTGAACCGAGAATGGCTGTGTCGATCAGACCGCCCAGACGATCAAGCGCACCGCGCGTCGCGGCCCAGGCATAGCCGGGATGGGCGAAGCGGTAAGGCGAGCGATGCGCGCGTGGTCCCTGCATGATCGGTTCATTGTCCATCCACAGACGGCAGAATGACCGGTGCAGGAACATGTGTTCGCCATTCGGGCCAAGATCATAACAGTCCGACCAGGGCTGGATCACATCGAAATGCTGCAATGCCTCGACGGTTTCACTGGCCCAGTCCGGTCTGCGGAAAAAGATATCGCTGTCGATCCAGGCGACGTATTTCCAGTCCTGAGGGAGGCTGGCGAGACCGATATTAAGGCAGCGTTCCTTAACCCAGGTGAGCGTGCGTGCCCGGACGCCAACATGATTGATGCCGGGGATCTGGCAGGTGAACGGGCGGTCGCCATACTGACATTCGACAACAGTGAGAGCAGCGCCACTGGCGAGAATATGTGCGGCCCAGTCATGATAGATCCGATCCGGGACGGTCCAGCGGAGCGGATTGGCACGAACTGTAATGACGTGAAGCTGTTCTGCTTTCATCGCAGGCATATCCGCAGAGCGGACCAGGCGGGAACAGACGCGGAGGCGGAAACATTCCGTGCGTCAGGGGACGCGCAGACGGCGATGAGGGGCATGGATATTGATTTCCTGGACGGTGAAGCGACCCGGCGCGGGCTCGTCCAGGAATAACTGTCTCATCCGGTGTGTTGTTGATGCCGGACGGAATTTTCCTGAAAAATCCTCATTCAGAGACGCATCAGGCCGTGCTCCAGATCGGCGATCAGGTCGGCAGCATCATCCAGACCGATGCTGAGACGGAAAGCCGGGTGATCGGCACGACATTCGGGCAGAGAGCGGATGACGCCTCCTGTTGTCGGCAACACAAGGCTTTCGAAGCCTCCCCAGGAGGCGCCGATTCCAAAGCGCGACAGAGAGTCGATCATTTTCTCCATTGCCGCACGCGTGCAGGAAGGCTGGAGCACCACGCTGAACAGCGGACCGGCTCCGGAAAAGTCCCGCTCCCAGAGAGCATATCCCGGATTGTCGGGTAAAGCAGGGTGCAGCACGCGAAGAACTTTCGGGTGCGTGGACAGCCATTTTGCCACTGTCAGCGCCGTGCGGGACTGGCGCGCCAGTCTTACGCCCATGGTCCGTAATCCGCGCAGTGTCAGCCAGCAATCATCCGGTCCCGCAAGTTGCCCGAGCTGGATGGCGGCATCGCGCAGACGGTGCCACTCTTCCTCAGCCGCCACGGTGATGGCACCAAGAACGGCATCGGAATGACCGCCGGGATATTTGGTCAGCGCCTGGATGGAGACATCGGCGCCCTTGTCGAACGGTGCGAAGATACCGAAACCCCAGGTGTTATCAAGAAGAAGACGGGCATCGTGTGCGTGAGCCACGCGGGCCAGCATCGGGATGTCCTGGATCTCGAACGTATGGCTTCCCGGGCTTTCGGCGAAGACGACCTGGGTATCGGGCCGCATGAGAGCACGAAGTTCGGGCTCCCGGATCAGGGGATCGTAATAGGTTATCTCCACGCCGAAGCGTCCGAGCATCGTGTCCGCGAACCGGCGCGTGGGTCCATAGCAGGCATCGGGGATCAGGCAGTGTCCACCCGATGAGGTCCAGGTGAGGAGCGCTGTCGTGCAGGCAGCGAGGCCGGAGGAGACGATCTGTGTGTCACGTCCGTTCTCAATGGCGGCGATGGCGCGTTCAAGTTCGTGCTGGACCGGCGTCCCCATGGCGCCATAGATCGCGGTGTGATCGTAACGTTCGCTCCCGACTTTTCGCATCGTGGCGAGATCGGGGAACAGGACAGTTGAACCGCGCGTGACAGGGGTGTTGACCAGTGTTCCCGTGTCCCTGAAATGCTCGTCGTGAACGTCCGGCCTGCCAAGACGCACCAGGAGGGAATTAAGCCGGTCCCAGCCTGCGGCGACCCTGTCTTCATCTGTCATGATCTGTTTCTCCGCAGGCGTTACGCCGGTGTGGTTTTTTCAATCGGAGCGCCCGGGGTCGCGGCCCATTCGGCCCAGGAACCATCATAGAGCGCGGCACTTCCCAGCCCGGCGATTTCCGTGGCGAATGCAATGGCTGACGCTGTCATCCCGGAACCGCATGTCGCGACAATTGGCGTTGTTTCATTTGCACCAGCCTCGGCAAAGCGCTGCCGCAGCGCGTCAGCCGACAGGAAAAACCTCTCTTCTGTCAGCAATTCGCCAAAGGGAAGGCTTGCCGCACCTGGCATGTGACCGGATGACAGGCCAGGACGTGGTTCGGGTGCCGTTCCATCGAACCGGGCACGGGAGCGGGCATCAAGAATAACGGTTCCGTCGGGCGTGGCGCAGAGGGCGAGCATATCGCCCAGACCTCTGAGAAAGCGCACATTCAGGCGTGTTTCATACTGTGCTTCGGCTGGTGGTGCGGGAACACCGGTTTCGATCTGTCCTTCCGCTGCCAGCCACGCAGGGAGGCCGCCGTCAAGAACATGCACCCGCTCATGGCCAAAGAGCCGGACGAGCCACCAGGCACGACAGGATGATGCAATATTTCCCTGATCGTAGAAGATGATTTCCGAGTCCCGGGTAAGGCCGAGCTGACCGGCCAGCCGCGCGAACCGTGCCGCGGAGGGAACCATATGGGGAAGCGGATTCTCCGGATCGGAAAAGGCTTCGATGTCGAAGCGACGTGCTCCGGGCAGGCGTGTCGCGACGAACGTCTTTTCCGGGTCGGCTTGTTCGCCGGGAAGTTTTGCCGTGGCGTCGAGCAAGACGATATCACGCACTTTCAGCGCGGCTATCAGGTCTCTGGCGGAAATGAGCGGACCGGTCACAATGCTGTCTCCTCCCTGCGTCCGGGCTGGACGGCGGGAGGAGAGTCAATCACCGGATGGCGTGCTGCGCAAGCAGGCTGCGAAGACGTTCAGCGGCGTCCCGGCCTTTTACAGACTCCCGCCAGAGCGCCTCGATAACGCGCTGATGCGCATTCACGGCTTCCGGGGCGCTTGTCACAAGTGAAACGCCGGTCGTGGCCGCCGGGCTGGTGTCGCAGCGGAACGGGTTGATGGCGAGCATCATGCGTTCTCTGCCGCGCATCAGCATACAGTTTGTCGTGCTGTCGACATCAGCCAGGAGACTGAACTGGAGACCAATCGGTTCAGCTTCAATCATCCCAACGATATTTTCGATTTCCTGGGCCGCGACACGACGCGCTTCAACACGGAGTTCGTCCGGCATCGGAATGGATTCACCGACACCTCGTGTCAGAAAGCGTTCAATCGTCAGCTCATTAAGCATGGTGATCATTGTAGGACGACGGACACGATAAGACTCTTTTCTCGCCGTAAGAATGGCGAGATGCTGCTCCATGAGCCGCTTGTCCTCGGTCTGCCTGCTGATCGCGCGTGACAGAAGCTGATCATATTCCGGCGACGTAACAAGATAAGCGACCGGATCGGCAATCTGCAGAATCTGATCCGCTTCTTCCTCGACCTGTCGGGTGCGTTCGAAAAAACTGAGTGGCCGGCTGTAATATTCTACACCGATCCCAAGCAGGGTCAGAGGCGAGACTTTCAGCAGTTCAGCAAGTCGCTGGACTGTGTCCAGCTTGATGACTTCGCCTTTCTCGTAACGATAGAGCGCGGCACGCGATACGCCGAGCCGGGCGGCAATTTCATCCGCACGCATTCCTGATTCAAGACGGAAAGCACGGAGCTGCTGCCCGATCTCGCTGAGACGCATAGTCACAGCTGCCATATCTGATCGTTCTCCGTAAGGCGAAACAAAGGTGAATTTCGTCAATAATACGTTAATTCTCACCTCTGTAAAGGTGTCTCAAATACGAATCATCTGTGCTCAGGCTCTGGATTTTCTGCTTTTTCTGATCGCGATACCTGTGCAGGTGTCGTCTCTGGTCAGCCGCGGGCATATGCGGCACAAGCGTAACAGTCATGAGCCCCGGCGGCTGGCCCCGCTCCGGGCATCGGGGAAAACTCGGGTGCAAAGCGCGATGTCAGGGAACTCATGAACACCGAACGCATCATAACGGGACTGCTGATCCTGGGGGTTGCGTACGGGTGCGTGGTCGTTATGGCACCGTTTCTGTCCGCAATTGTCTGGGCGGGTATCCTCACATTTGTGACCTGGCCGATTTTACGCCAGCTAAGGCGGCGTGCCGGCCCGGTAACTGCCGCCGTCTGCATGACGGTGCTATGTTCAGTCGGTATTCTTCTGCCGGTCGTTCTCATCGCGTCGAAGGGTGTTGCTGATGCGCCGCAGATGATCAGCATGGTGACGGATTCCCTGCTCCCGAGCCTTCGTCTTCCTCCGGTGCCTGAATGGGTCACGAAAGTTCCGCTTGCCGGAGCAGATCTGGCACGTCTGTGGGGAAAGGCGGCAAACGATGTCGGCCACCTGGGACAGAGTCTGCGCCCCTATGCCGGTGATATTGCCCAGTCGCTGATCTCCCTGCTGGTCCAGGCAGCAAGCGGTGGACTTCACCTGGTGATGGCGCTGTTCATTGCGTTTTTCTTCTGGCTGAGTGGTGACTCTCTTGGCCGGACACTCGTGGCCCTGATCCGGCGTGTGGCCGGCCGGCATGCGGACCGCATGGTGCGGATTATAGGCGGAACAGTGCGCGGCACCGTCTATGGCGTGCTCGGCACGGCCATTATCCAGGGTATCCTGACCGGCATCGGTTTCGCCATCGTCCGTGTTCCGGAACCCGTGCTGTTTGGCGCGGTCGCTTCTCTGTTTTCCGTGCTGCCGATCGGCGCGCCCCTGGTGTGGATTCCCGCGGCGGTCTGGCTCGTCGCTTCCCATCATCTCTGGCGCGGTCTGGCACTGGCGCTGTACGGTGTGATTGCGATTTCGGGAGCGGATCACGTCATTCGCCCCATGTTCATTGCGCGCGGTGCGCAGCTGCCTTACCTGCTGACACTTATTGGTGTGATTGGTGGCGTCATGGAATTTGGCGGGCTGGGAATTTTTATCGGGCCGGTGCTGCTGGCCGTGGGTTATACGCTGACAGTGGAGTTCGCCGCAGGGCAGGTTTCTGTTCTGGCGCCGGTGGACGGAGGACGCGGAGAGTGAAAACCGGCTCAAAGTCTTCCCGTTTATTGCCTCGCGTCCTGCGCAGACCCCGGATCATATTGAAGGCAACCGACATCGTTACAGGTGCCTCGGCTCCGGCGGTTAAGATTGTAAGCTGGAATCTGCTGCACAGTGTTGGCGCTCAGATCGACGATGTGATCGAGCTGATCAATCGTGAGAAACCGGATCTGCTTCTGATGCAGGAAGCCACCATCGGGATGGATGCGCTGGCCGGGCGTGTCGGTGGCTACTATGCGCGAACACCGTTGCCGGGACGGATTCACGGACCGGCCTGCTGGAGTCTGACTCCATTTGCGCGTAAGCCCCGCGCCTGCGTGATTCCGTCCGGTGCACTGGTGCGGCGCGTTGCCCAGATCGTGCATTTTGACACGTTTACTGTGGCGAACGTGCACCTCTCACACGGACAGATTATGAATCGCCGGCAGCTGCGTCGCCTTGCCGCCGTATTGCCCGGGCATGCCGCGATCCTTGGCGATTTCAATCTTGTCGGCCCTACGCTGGTGCCTGGATTTGCCGATGTTGGCCCGCGTGAGCCGACCCATCGCATGGCGGATCTTGTGCCGATCCGGATCGACCGGTGCCTGGTGCGCGGCATGGCTTGCGAACGGGCCAGCGTATTGCCGGTCTTCGCGTCCGATCACCAGCCGATCATGGTGTGGTTGCGAACCTCCGGACCTCTGCGCTGAAGCCCTGGCTCGTGTCGGAAGCCGTCCTTCGCCCTGCTGTGGAAGCGACTGGCTTCTTTACATCATTTGCGGGAAAACCGGCAAACGGTTTCAATCTCCGCAGACCAGAGAAACTGGTCAATGAGAGCGATACTGTCGAGCCGATAGCCTTTGGCGAGCAATGAGACCGTGTCCCGAAAGAGAATTTTTGGATTGCAGCTCACATAAATGAGCACACCCGGCTTTCCGTCCAGAATCTGCGTCATCTGCATGCCGGCTCCGCTATGGGGCGGGTCAATGATGACCGCGAGAGCACTGCCAAGCTCACGGGCCTCCACCGGCTGACGATTCAGATCGCGGAGTGTGACAGCAATGCGCTTGCCGGCTGAAGCCTGTTGCAGCGAGCGGACCGCAGCAGCATGACCTTCAAACGCTTCGACACGGATATGCTCCGCCAGGGGAAAGGTCAGTGTGCCGCAGCCAGCATAAAGTTCGATCACACGGGCTTTTTTTCCTGGAATACGGGGCAGGGCCTCAATGACTGCGGCCTGAATGGCGATTTCACCATCCCGACTGGCCTGCAGGAAAGCGCCCGGTGGTGGCTCCACATCCGTATCGCCAAAACGGATACGGGTCGGAGCGATCTGCGTCAGAATTTCGGGGACATCAATCGTGCCGGCCCGGCGCCAGGCAATGCGTGGAATAGCGTGCTGCACAGCAAATGTGGCGAAGCGGGAACGATCCGCCGTGCCGGGGTTTGCGTCCGAAGAGAACAGCAGATCCGGTCCCGAATCGAGCAGATTGATCAGAAGATCACCCTCACGCTTCAGCAGAGCCGTCTTTGCGAGCAGTTCCCGTAACGGAGGCAGCAAAGCGGTCAGCGCGGGGTGGAGCAGGTGACATTCGGTCAGGTCAACAGGATCGCCACCGCGCTGATGCAGGCCGATAATGATCGTGCCCTGTTTCCGTCTGAGCGCCAGTTCGGCCCTGCGGCGTGTATATGGCCCGGTCTGAGTGGTCCGGACAAACGGGATATCGGAAACGCCGGCCTTCCGCAGGCCGGTCAGCAAACGGTCCTTTTTCCAGTCAAGTGTCCACGTTGTGGACAGATGCTGGAGCGCGCAGCCGCCGCACTGACCGAACAGGGAACAGGGCGGTTCAACCCGCTCTGAACCTGGCACGATAATCTGCTCAGCGACGGCCCGGTCATGACCAGTCCGGCGAGCAAGCACACGGTCACCAGGCGCTGTAAACGGGATAAAGACGAGGTCGCCACCGTCTGACGGATCAACTGGCCGGGCCAGACCGTCGCCGCTGCCGCCCAGGCCCGTGACGTCAAAGAGTTGCGACGGGGATGCTTCGGCTCCGGTCGCGTCAGCAGACTGACGTGACCGGGCCGGGCGTCTGCCCCGTTCAGCTTTCCGGCGCATCCCCGGTCATGCTGTCGACGTGAACGGGAACGCGACGCGGCAGAGACATGAAGGCCGGCATATCGTTACCAAATCCGACCACACTCTCAGACGATGCATCCGGAATCTCCGAGCCACGCGGGCGACGATCTCTGCGATGATCCTGCTGCCGTCCGGAGTCACGTTCGGGTTTCTTTTCCTCCGGAGCGGGCGTCGGGGCGGCTGCCTGAGCTTTGCGTGCCGGCTCGACAGGCTCCTGCGCCCGTTCAGGGGCCGGCTTTTCCCGGCCACGATCATCACGGCGCTTCTTTTTGCCGCGACCATCTTTTCCCCGTTCCTCTTCGGACCAGTCCAGCTGCTTCACGCCGTCGAGTTCCAGACGCGGAATTGTTGCCCCCGTCAGGGATTCGATGGCTTCAGCAAATTTCCGTTCATACGGGGTTGCCAGGCTGTAAGCCCGACCTTCCCGCCCGGCCCGCCCGGTGCGCCCGATGCGATGAACATAATCCTCGGCGTGGAACGGCAGATCGAAGTTAAAAACGTGCGACAGGCCACCAATATCGATTCCGCGCGCCGCGACATCGGAACAGACAAGGATTTTCAGCTCGCCGGCTTTGAATTTTTCCAGAGTCCGAAAACGAACGGACTGGGGCAGATCACCATGCAGCGCACCTGCTTTGAAACCGTGTTTCACAAGCGATTTCAGCAGAACATCCACGTCACGCTTGCGGTTGCAGAACACGATGGCACTCTGAACATTTTCCGCCCGGAGCAGGTGGCGAAGCATCCTGCGCTTGTCGTCCTCATCGACGATGACGAGACCAGCTTCGATTGTCGTTGCCACAGTAGATGGTCGGCTGACCGTGATTTCGCGGGGCGACTCCAGAAACGCGTCGGCGAGGCGTTTGATCTCCGGCGCCATCGTGGCGGAGAAAAGCAGCGTCTGGCGTGTTCTGGGCAGCAGCCCGACAATCCGTTCGATATCCGGGATAAAGCCCATATCGAGCATGCGGTCGGCCTCGTCGATGACGAGAATCTTTGCCTGGTTGAGGAGCAGGCCGCCGCGCTCGAACAGATCGATCAGCCGTCCTGGCGTTGCGATCAGTACATCGACGCCGCGATTCAGAACCTCCTTCTGATCGGCCATGCTTTCGCCACCGATCAGAAGCGCATGGTTCAGCTTGAGGTGCTTGCCATAGTTAACGAAATTCTCAGCGACCTGCAGCGCGAGTTCGCGTGTCGGCTCAAGGATGAGCGATCGTGGCATCCGGGCGCGAGCCCGCGAACCGGACAGAATTTCGAGCATCGGCAGCGTGAACGATGCGGTTTTGCCCGTGCCGGTCTGGGCGACGCCCAGAACATCCTGTCCGCGCAGGACGGCGGGAATCGCCTGAGCCTGAATCGGGGTGGGATGGACGTATCCCATTTCTGAAATCGCGCGCAGGATCGGCTCGGAAAGGCCAAGATCAGCGAAGACGGGATCGTCGTTTTTTGCCGCAGGCAGTTCAGCCGCCGGAGCGCCCGCCTCTTCCACCACGACAGATTCGACAGGCGCCTCTTCCGCAGAGACGTCGAGCGCCCCGGTAACATGGAGCGGGTGCGCGTCCGGCATTTCCGGGTGCGGGTTTACAGGCTCATCGACGGGCTCAGTGAGTTGCAGTTCCGGCTCGGCAGCCTTTTTTCGCACACGAGGCTTCGGGCTTGCCGGTTTTGCTGTTTTGCTTCCGGCAGCAGCGGGTTTCCGCTTCGGAGCTGGCGCAGGCTTAGCCCTCTCAGGCGTGGCGACCGGTGCATTGTCTACCGGCGCATTGTCTTCAGTGACGGCCACAATCTCTGTTTTAGCGGGCGTGCTTTTCGTCGCACGGGCTTTCGGCGCAGCCTTTTTCGCCGCCGCTTTCCGGGGAGGGGCCGCTTTGACCGGTACGATCGCTTCCGGCTCCGGTGTGGCGATGTCAGCAGCCTTCACCGTTGCCGTTTTTTTCCGCGAGGCAGTCGCGGAGGCAGCAGCGCTGACGCCAGCGCGCTTCCGTGGCGTGGCAGCCGGTTTTTTCCGGGTCTCTTCAGTCGCAGCGTCTCCGGCCGCCGCTACTTCCGTCGTGACGGCTTCAGCAGGGGCTGTTTTGCGGACGCGCGGACGCGCTGCGGCTTTCCGCGGCTTTTTTTCGGATGAATCAGTCGTTTTGGGGCTCAAATCGCTCTCAAACTTGTCGGTCGCACAAAGGCGTTGGTCTGGCGCCTGTAACGGGCTGGAACCTGAAAACGGAAGGCGCGCTGAAACGCGGGCTGAAAACCCGGTGCCCGTCGGTAGGCTGTCCTGATCGAAAAATCAAGAAGCCGACAGGGATTCGGATGCTGTTTCATGAAAATCGGGAAGACAGCCGAACGGGCAAAGTGATCCGCCTCAGAATCCGTGTCCGAGCGAGGCACAGAGGATAGTCAGAATACCGCAGGCGGCGACACCAAGAATAAGAGTCCGAATGGAGTCGAATGTCGCCGGCTGCGGCCGGATGGCACGTCTGGCCTTCTGATAGGGGCCATAGAACACGCGGAGGAACAGCCCTGCCATGATGAGGCCGAGAAGCTGCATGGCGTTGGTTGTCCAGGGCACCACGGCAAACCCGCCCTCGTGAATAATCATGAGCCAGCCAGTGATGAGCACGATCGGCATCACATGCCAGATGACGCGGAGAAATTTCTTGAGAGTCAGCAGATGAACGGCGCTGCGCTGCGCTTTGTCGAGCAAAGTGAGGCTGGGTCGCAGGATCAGTGCGGCATAGGTCGCGCCGCCAACCCAGATCGCCATCCCTGCGATATGGAAGGCCAGGACGAGACTCCAGAGAATGTGAGGCATGATGACTCCAGGCGGCGTGGCGACGAAAAACGTTGTCCGGCTTGATCGCCAATTCGGCAGATGAACGCAAGCACCTGCTATCGCCGGATAACATGTCTCCGTTACCGGTGCCGGGTGTTTCTGTGTGCGCAGGGCGTCATGCTGCGTTGAGACGTCAGGATCAGATTCAGTCAGGATATAAGGAGTGTCGCATGCTGGATAAGCGGAATCTGCTCGCTCTGCCGTCTCCGGAAGAGATGGGCAGGATCGATCACATTGCTTCTGCAACAGTGCCGGTTGCGGTCCTGATGGAAAATGCAGGACGCGCTGTTGCCCGGGCAATCCGCCGGTTCACAGCGCCCTGCCGGGTTCTGGTGCTGTGTGGTCCCGGGAATAATGGAGGTGACGGCTACGTCGCAGCGCGCCATCTCGCGGAAACCGGCTGGCCTGTGTCCGTGGCCGCGCTGGTAACGCCGCGTCCCGGTTCTGATGCGGCAGCTGTCGCTGAGCGGTTTCGTGGTCCCCGTGTCGCCTTTTTACCAGAAGAAGCAGCCAGGGCCGACCTTGTGATTGATGCGGTTTTCGGAGCAGGACTGAGCCGGGATGTGGGGGAGCCCGTTTCCACCGTGCTGGCGGCAGCCAGGCGCGTCGTCGCCATCGATATACCGTCGGGAATCGATGGCGAAACCGGGCAGATCCGGGGATATGCGCGCAGGGCAGATCTCACTGTCACATTCTTTCGGGCGAAACCCGGTCATCTGCTGTTGCCCGGACGGGAGTATGCCGGCGCGTTCGAGGTGCGGGATATCGCGATCCCGGCTGCGGTGCTTGAGAGTGTGGATGTGTGCACATGGCAGAACGAACCGGGCTTATGGAAGCTGCCGGTTCCCGGAATTGAGGCGCAGAAATACAGTCGCGGCGTCGTGAGTCTCGGAGCCGGTGAAGCGATGCCCGGTGCGGCAAGAATGGCCGCAACAGCCGCGCGTCGGGCCGGGGCCGGTCTGGTCCGGATCGCGGCCGGGAAGGCGGCGGCAATTTTCCGCATGAATGAGCCGGGCCTGATCATCGATGACGCTCCGCTTGACGAGTTGCTGAAAGATGAGCGCCGCAAAGTCTGGATCTGCGGTCCGGGTCTGTTGCCGGAAGAGGTGGGAGACATGCTGCCAGAACTGCTGTCCGCCGGCCGGTGCGTTCTGGCGGACGCCGGTGCGTTTTCCTGGGCCGAGGGGCAGCCTGAGCGGTTGCGTGGTGTTGCGGTTGTCACGCCTCATGCCGGTGAATTCAAACGGGTTTTCGGGGCTCCCGGAGACGACCATCTCGCCGCTGCGCGTGCTGCGGCGGCAAAAACAGGCGCCGTGGTCGTGCTGAAAGGCGCAACGACGATTATCGCGGCGCCTGACGGAAGGGCGGCGCTGAACACGCATGCAACGTCTGCTCTCGGGACAGCCGGGTCGGGTGATACGCTTTCGGGTGTCATCGGAGCATTACTCGCCGCTGGCATGGACCACTGGGAGGCTGCCTGTGCCGGTGTGTGGCTGCATGGTGATGCTGGTCAGCGGGCGGGTGACTGGCTGATCGCGGAGGACCTCGACGCGCATCTCGGAGCGGCGCGGGACGCCGCAACGGCGCGGCAGGGCGTGATCTGAACTTTATTTCGGCTGTAAGGGCCCGGTCCTGTCAGGTTGCAACGGATGGCTGACCTTGCCGAGACCGGCAGTCTGCGGTAATGCGAGCGCCTTCGGCGACAGGGGTGCGCTGCGATGCCACGCGGGCGTGGTGGAATTGGTAGACACGCCAGATTTAGGTTCTGGTGGCGTAAGCTGTGGGGGTTCAAGTCCCTCCGCCCGTACCAGCGGCTCGGCGCCGGTGGCGGCGGCAGCATCCCGATCCGTTTTGCCGAAATTTATTTTTCTGCGGCCAGTCGGGCCGTATTTTGTTCTGTTGACTGAGTTCGTACGAGAGGATGGCCTGGGCACATGCAGGTTACTGAGACGCTTTCCGAGGGCCTGAAGCGCGCCTTCACCGTGGTCGTTCCGTCGACCGAACTCGAGAGCAAAGAGACGGCTCGTCTCCAGGAAGTTGGTCGTTCGGCCAATCTTCCCGGGTTCCGTCCTGGCAAAGTGCCGCTGGCGATCGTGCGTCAGCGTTTCGGCGCGTCCGTTAAAGGCGAGGTGCTTGAGCAGGCCGTGTCCGACGGCGTGCGTGACCTGCTGCAGGAGCGTGGCCTTCGTCCCGCACAGCAGCCGAAGGTTGACCTGGTCTCAGGTGGCGACGGCAAGGGTGATCTTGAGTTTAAGGTCGACATGGAAGTTCTGCCTGAGATCGCGGAACCGGACCTGTCCGACCTGTCGCTTGTTCGTCTTAAGGCAACGCCGGATGCGGCGACGGTCGATAAGGCTCTGAACGATATCGCAAAGCGTCAGCGCGAGTTCGCTGATATTGAGGAAGAGCGCGCTGCTGAGAGCGGCGACGTCGTGGTTGTCGATTTCGTCGGCAAGCGTGACGGTGTGCCGTTTGATGGCGGCACGGCGCAGGATGTGAATGTCGAGATCGGTGGCGAAGGGTTCATTCCCGGCTTCGCTGAGCAGCTCGAAGGCATGAAGCCAGGTGAAGAGCGCCAGATCAGCGTGACTTTCCCGGAAGATTACAGCGCAGCGGAGCTGGCCGGTCAGGTCGCCACGTTCGATATCACCGCGAAGGGCCTGAAGCGCCCGGTTGACGTGGCTGTCGATGATGATCTGGCAAAGAAGATCGGCTTCGAGAATCTCGATAAAATCCGCGAAGTGATCACAAAGCAGGTTGCTGACGAATACGAGCAGCTGTCCCGTCTGCGGATCAAGCGTGATCTCCTTGACGAACTGGCGAAGAAGACCAGCTTCCCGGCACCGGAAAGCATGGTCGAGGCCGAGTTCGAGCAGATCTGGGCCCGTGTCGAGGCTGACCGCAAGGCTGGTGAGCTCGATGATGAAGACAAGGATAAAGACGAAGAGACCCTGAAAGCCGACTACCGGAAGATCGCCGAGCGTCGCGTGAAGCTCGGTCTTCTGCTGGCTGATATCGGTCGCGTGAAGGGAATCACCGTGACGCCTGACGAGATGGCACGTGCCATCCGCTCGGAAGCGATGCGGTATCGTGGTCAGGAGCAGGCGGCATTCGACTTCTTCATGAAGAATCCGCAGGCTGCCGAGTCCCTGCGCGGTCCGATCTTCGAGAACAAGGTTGTCGATTATCTGATCGAGCTGGCGAAAGTTGAAGACAAGGAAGTGACGCCGGAAGAGCTGGCTGACATGCCTCCGGCCAGCGTCTGATTTCTGGCGCCATTTCTGAGAGTCGGATATGCGGCACTTTTCTCTTTTTCGGGGAGAAAAGTGCCGCATGTTTTTGTACAATGCTCAGCCGGATACGGAGCAGGTGAGGTGATTTTCGCCGGACGGGGTGGCGCCGGTCCTGTTTATCTCTATCTTAAGCTGAACGGGCCTTCTTCCGGAACGGATCTGACGGCGAAGCGTAAGGGCTTCGACTCGGGATCCGGAATGGAATGCGGCGCATAGAAGTCGGGAATGATGTGATGTGGGATTCGAACCCTGTCGAGATTTACAATAATGCGCTTGTGCCCATGGTGGTGGAGCAGACGTCCCGGGGTGAGCGCGCGTTCGATATCTATTCGCGTCTTCTGCAGGAGCGCATCATCTTTCTGACGGGACCTGTTTACGATCAGGTGGCGTCAGTAATTTCGGCGCAGCTTCTTTATCTGGAGAGCGTGAACCCGACGAAAGAAATTTCGTTCTATATCAACAGTCCGGGTGGCGTCGTGTCCGCGGGGCTCGCGATCTATGACACTATGCAATATATCCGCAGCCCGGTCAGCACGGTCTGTATCGGTCAGGCGGCTTCGATGGGGTCGCTGCTGCTCGCCGGTGGGGCTGCCGGACATCGTTATGCGCTGCCAAACGCACGCGTGATGGTGCATCAGCCTTCAGGTGGCGCGCAGGGACAGGCTAGTGACATCGAGATTCAGGCGAAAGAAATTCTGACGATCCGTCAGCGGCTGAACGAGATCTACCGGGAGCATACCGGACAGTCGCTGGAGGACATCGAGCAGAAGCTTGAGCGTGACTCCTATATGTCGGCTGAGGAGGCTAAATCGTTTGGTATCGTTGATGAGGTCATCAAAAATCACGCGGCTCAGGTTCCGGAGAAGTCATAAGAACGTGATGCGCGGCCGCAGGGCTGCCCGTATCGCGGAGTCCGGCTGTGGCTTGATGATGGCTTCCGGTATGGCTACGGTTTTTAAATTGTCCGGCACGATGCCGGAAGGCCCGTTCAGGGCAAGGTCAGGGGACGGCAGATGAACGCGAAGTCCGGCGATTCCAAGAACACGCTTTATTGCTCGTTCTGCGGGAAGTCGCAGCATGAGGTCCGCAAGCTTATTGCGGGTCCAACGGTTTTCATCTGTGACGAGTGCGTTGAACTCTGCATGGATATCATCCGTGAAGAGCACAAGACGACAATGGTGAAATCCCGTGACGGCGTGCCGACGCCAAGGGAAATCTGTAACGTCCTGAATGATTATGTCATCGGGCAGTATGACGCCAAGAAGGTGCTCGCTGTCGCGGTCCATAACCATTATAAGCGTCTGGCCTATGCCCAGAAGAATAACGACGTCGAGATCGCGAAGTCGAATATTCTGCTGATCGGGCCAACCGGCACAGGTAAAACCCTGCTGGCTCAAACCCTGGCGCGGATTATTGACGTGCCGTTCACCATGGCTGATGCGACCACTCTGACCGAAGCCGGTTATGTCGGTGAGGATGTTGAAAACATCATCCTGAAGCTTCTCCAGGCAGCGGACTACAATGTCGAGCGGGCCCAGCGTGGCATCGTCTACATCGATGAAATCGACAAGATTTCGCGCAAATCGGACAATCCGTCGATTACGCGGGACGTCAGTGGCGAAGGCGTGCAGCAGGCTCTTCTGAAGCTCATGGAAGGGACGGTCGCGTCCGTTCCGCCGCAGGGTGGTCGCAAACATCCGCAGCAGGAATTCCTTCAGGTCGATACGACCAACATGCTCTTCATCTGCGGTGGTGCCTTTGCCGGGCTGGACAAGATCATTTCCGCGCGCGGCAAGGGATCGGGGATCGGTTTCGGGGCAGACGTTCAGTCGCCGGAAGATCGTCGGACCGGCGCTGTTCTGCGCGGTGTTGAGCCGGAAGATCTGATGAAATTCGGTCTTATTCCTGAATTTATCGGACGTCTGCCGGTCGTGGCGACGCTTGATGATCTGGATGAAGCGGCGCTGGTGCAGATTCTTTCTGAACCAAAAAATGCGCTGGTGAAGCAGTATGCCAAACTGTTCCAGATCGAAGGCGTCAAACTGACCTTCACCGATGATGCGCTGAAGGCGATCTCGCATCGGGCCATCGAGCGCAAGACCGGTGCCCGCGGCCTGAGATCGATTATGGAAAGCATTCTGCTCTCCACGATGTTTGATCTGCCTGGTCTCGATAATGTTGACGAAGTTGTGGTCAACAAGGAAGTGGCCGAAGGCAAGGCATCGCCTGTCTATGTCTATGGCAAGGCGAAAGAAGTGCAGGCGGAGCAGTCCGCCTGAGGAACCGCACGCGCCCCGGCGAACAGCATCGGGAGTGTTCTCCGGAACTCTCTCGCATGCGCGTGAGCGGCTCTTGCGGGGCCGAAAATCATCCCGATATTAATCATCATACGCGAGTTCTGAGCGTGACGTCCTGCGTCAGTTCCGGGCTGCGTCTGCTCTACAGGCAGGTTCGCGGTAGGCGTGCCGTTATCGGGCGCATATCGCAGGATCGTCCCTTCAGGAGGTCGCCGTTAGCATGACAGAAAAGAAGAAAACTCCGGCTCCGCGGCGCAAGCGCGTTAAAGAGGCTGAAGCTGTACCGGCGGTAACGCCTGTGGAGACAGCGAATTCTGAGGAAACACCTGCCGTCTCTGAAGTGTTACACCCGGATCGCGTGGCCGTTCTGCCGCTTCGCGATATCGTTGTGTTCCCGCACATGATCGTGCCGCTCTTCGTGGGCCGCGAGAAATCCGTCCGGGCGTTGGAGTCGGTTACTAAAGACGACAAGCATATTTTGTTGCTGGCGCAGAAAGATGCCGCGCAGGACGATCCCGGGCCGGACGATGTTTATCGCTTTGGCACCATTTCGACGATTCTCCAGCTTCTCAAGCTCCCTGACGGAACAGTAAAAGTGCTGGTAGAGGGCACTCGCCGGGCCCGCGTGACGAAACTGCTGGAAGTGGATGGCCACTTCGAGGCGGATATCGAGCCGATCATTGAGGAAACTGCCGCGAGCGAGGAAACCGAGGCTCTTGCCCGCGCGGTCGTCGGTCAGTTTGAACAGTATATCAAGCTGAACAAGAAGATCGCGGCCGAAGTGATGGTGTCGCTGAATCAGATCAGCGATCTGTCCAAGCTTGCCGATACGGTGGCCAGCCATCTGAACCTGAAGATTTCCGAGAAACAGGATATTCTTGAACTGCCGTCCGTCACGAAGCAGCTCGAGAAAATCCTTGCTCATATGGAAGCTGAAATTGGCGTCCTTCAGGTCGAAAAGCGCATCCGCAACCGCGTGAAGCGGCAGATGGAGAAGACACAGCGCGAGTATTATCTGAACGAGCAGCTCAAGGCGATCCAGAAGGAACTGGGTGAAGGCGAGGACGGTAAGGATGAAACCGCCGAGCTTGAAGAAAAAATCGCCAAAACGAAGCTGAGCAAAGAAGCCCGCGAGAAGGCCATGGGCGAGCTGAAAAAGCTGCGCGCAATGAGCCCGATGTCGGCTGAATCGACGGTGGTGCGGAACTACCTCGACTGGCTGCTTGGCGTTCCCTGGAAGAAGCGGACAAAAGTCAGAAACGATCTGGTTGAAGCCGAGCAGATCCTGGATGAGGATCACTACGCGCTGGAGAAGGTCAAGGAGCGTATCCTTGAATATCTGGCAGTGCAGAGCCGGTCACAGAAACTGAAGGGGCCGATTCTGTGTCTCGTCGGGCCACCGGGCGTGGGTAAGACCACGCTGGCAAAGTCGATCGCGAAGGCGACAGGTCGTCATTATGTGCGGATGTCGCTTGGCGGCGTGCGTGATGAATCCGAGATTCGCGGACACCGGCGGACCTATATAGGGTCGATGCCAGGGAAGATCATTCAGGGGATGAAGAAGGCGAAGGTCTCGAACCCGCTCTTCCTTCTGGATGAAATCGACAAGCTCGGTGCGGACTGGCGTGGTGATCCGGCATCGGCGCTGCTTGAGGTGCTGGACCCGGAGCAGAATGCGACATTCTCTGATCATTATCTGGAGGTCGATTACGATCTTTCGGACGTGATGTTCGTGACCACGGCCAACAGTCTCAACATGCCCCAGCCTCTGCTGGATCGCATGGAGATCATCCGCCTCTCCGGCTACACCGAAGAGGAAAAGCTGAACATCGCCCGGCGCCATCTGATCGCCAAGCAGAGCGAGACCCATAATCTGAAGCCGGATGAGTGGTCCATCTCTGACGATGCGCTCATGGAGCTGATCCGCTCTTACACGCGTGAGGCGGGCGTTCGTAGTCTGGAGCGTGAGATCGCGAATCTGGCCCGCAAGGTCGTGAAAGAGATTGTGACCGGCAAGGCGAAGAAGGTCGCAATCACTATGAAAAACCTTGGCAAATTTGCCGGGGTCAAGCGCTTCGCGCATGGCGAGACTGAAGCTGTGGATATGGTCGGTGTCGTAACCGGCCTGGCCTGGACCGAGGTCGGAGGAGAAATCCTGACGATTGAGAGTGTGATGGTGCCCGGTAAAGGTGCGGTCAAACAGACCGGCAAGCTGGGTGACGTGATGCAGGAAAGCGTGTCAGCCGCCCTGTCCTATGTCCGCAGCCGGGCAACCCATTTCGGGATCAAACCGACGCTGTTCGAGAAGCGGGATATCCACGTACATGTGCCGGAGGGGGCGACTCCGAAGGATGGTCCGTCAGCAGGCATTGCGATGGCGACATCGCTGGTAAGCATAATGACCGGGATTCCGGTGCGGCATGATGTGGCCATGACGGGTGAAATCACCCTTCGCGGCCGTGTGTTGCCCATTGGCGGCCTCAAGGAAAAACTTCTGGCTGCACTGCGGGCCGGGATCAAAACGGTCTTTCTGCCAAAGGACAACGAGAAGGATCTGGCCGAGCTGCCAGATGCCGTGAAGAAACATCTCGAACTTATTCCGGTTTCTCATGTCGATGAGGTGATTGACCGGGCGCTCGTCAGGGTTCCGGTGCCGATTGAGTGGGAGGATGAGTCCGAGGTGGTGGCCAGGATTGCAGCACCTGGTGCCGCAATTGCCGTCGCGCACTGATCTGCGGCGATGCTCGCCGGGAGAAGGAAAATTTGCCTTCTTCCGGTGCGCTGAGCCAGTTGACGTGGCGGAAAACGGCTTCATAGTGCGCCCCGGAATGTCCGTCGCGACGTCAGGTTGCGACAAGGACCTGAACAGAGAAAGGCGTATATATGGATAAGCCGCTTAACAAGCAGGAACTCGTCACGATCATCGCTGATGAAGTTGACCTGCCGAAAGCGAAAGCTGGCGAAGTGGTTGATGCCGTTTTCGCTGCAATCGAGAAGGCCCTGAAGCAGAAGCAGGAAGTTCGTCTCGTTGGATTTGGTTCGTTCGTTACGGCTAACCGTAAGGCAACAAAAGGCCGTAACCCGCGCACAGGCGAAGAGATTGACATTCCTGCGTCGACCTCTGTCCGGTTCAAGCCTGGCAAAACACTGAAAGACGCTGTGAGCTGATTGACGCTCTCACGCGCGGACGGGCAAGGCAGGTTTCTGCCTTGCCCGTTTTTTTGTACAGAGATCTGATCCCATTCCCCGGTCCTTAATGGAACGGAAAGCAGAAAGAGTTCCGGCCGGTTATCCTGTTCGGTTCAGGAGTGGTTGATTGATCGCTCCGATTATGGTTAAGCAGCGGCAGGGGCGATTAGCTCAGCGGTAGAGCGTCTCGTTTACACCGAGAGGGTCGGCGGTTCGATCCCGTCATCGCCCACCAGCCAGTTCCCATGAGGAGACTGGTCACCCTGCAGAGTTTTGTCTGGACAATGGTGGCAGATCATCTTGTCAGAGATCTGTAAGAGTTATTTGTTTTCCGGAATAAAGCTGTATCAGGTCCAGCTTCTGGTAATATTCTGAAAAAATCTGAATGCAGCCGGACTATTTGCACAAATGTATGATGTCCGGATTTTCGTCCTGTGTAATTGCCGCAGTTTTAAAGCTACGCCGTCAGCTTTCCTGAAAATTTCATTGTCCCGTAACTGTCCTGGCTCCCACCTCCTCCGGCTGTTCTGCTCTGTGTAAAACACGGTCTCGAATTTGTGTTGGCCGATTAGCCTCCGCAATCTATGCCGCTGGCGCCGGGTTCACGGGAAAGTTCCTGATATCGGCGGGTTGGGCTCTGGCCACGCAACGCCACCGGGCATAGTTTCAGCCTGTCGTCACGGCAGCGGACACCGCAAGGAAACGCCTGCGTGACAGGAAACTGGGATATGGGGGCGGTCTTGCATTCGGTCATCAATGATTACCTTCCCGTTCTGATTTTTGGCGTGCTGTCCGTGGTGATCGCCGGCGCTATGCTGGGTGCATCCCTGATCTGCGGCCATCAGAAACCATATGCCGAGAAACTTTCAGCCTATGAATGCGGTTTCGAGGCCTTCGATGACGCGCGGCGTCGCTTCGATGTCCGTTTTTACCTCGTGTCGATCCTGTTCATTATTTTCGATCTTGAGGTCGCTTTCCTGTTCCCATGGGCGATCAGTCTCTCGCGGATCGGCGCTTTCGGCTTCTTTTCAATGATGGCCTTTCTTGGCGTGCTGGGTATCGGGTTTCTTTATGAGTGGCGTAAGGGCGCGCTTGACTGGGATTGATGGGGCTGTCCGGCTTTCGGCCTGAGAGTAATGAGAGGTGCGCGCAATGAGCAGTGACAGTGCAGGCGGGTCGACAGAAAATGTTGTCTGGAATCGGGATATGGTTCCTCCCGGTCCCGAACAGGATGCGATTGTCCGTGGAATTACCGGAGAAATCAGCGAAAAAGGCTTTGTTGTCGCCAGTCTCGACAAGCTGGTGAACTGGGGACGGACCGGAAGCCTCTGGCCGATGTCCTTTGGTCTGGCATGTTGTGCGGTGGAGATGATCCACGCCTATATGCCGCGTTACGATCTTGACCGGATGGGAATCATCCCGCGCGGTTCGCCGCGTCAGTCGGATGTGATGATCGTTGCCGGTACGCTGACCAACAAGATGGCTCCCGCTCTGCGACGCGTTTACGACCAGATGGCCGAACCGCGCTGGGTGATTTCGATGGGCTCCTGCGCGAATGGCGGCGGCTATTATCACTACTCCTATTCTGTCGTGCGGGGCTGTGACCGCGTGGTGCCGGTCGATGTCTATGTGCCCGGATGCCCGCCTACAGCCGAGGCGCTGATCTACGGCATCATGCTGCTGCAAAAGAAAATCCGTCGGACAGGGACGATTCTGCGTGGTTGACGATCCAGCTCCGGTCAGCGTGGGCGCTCCGGCGTCTTCAAGCCTGCCGCATCTTGCATTTGTGCTGTCCACCTCACTTCCAGGGGTCTCCTCCGCAGCACTTGAAGGCGGCGAACTCGTGGTGCGCACGCATCGCGATCGTCTGATTCCGCTCATGCTGCTGCTGCGTGACGATCCGCGTTTTCGATGCGAGCAGCTGATGGATCTTTGCGGGGTGGATTTCCCGCAGCGCGAAGAGCGGTTTGATGTTGTCTGTAATCTGCTCTCGGTCAGCCATAATCACCGGATCAGAGTAATCGTCACGACGGACGAACTGACGCCCGTGCCATCAGTGCATACGCTCTGGCCCTGTGCGACCTGGTGGGAGCGCGAGTGTTATGACCTCCTTGGCGTGCTGTTCTCCGGACAACCTGACCTGCGCCGGATTCTGACGGATTATGGATTTGAGGGACATCCGCTGCGCAAGGACTTTCCGCTCACCGGTTATGTCGAGGTCCGTTACGACCCGGAGCGGCGACAGATTGTGCGCGAACCCGTGTCGCTGACACAGGATTTCCGGGATTTCGATTTTGTTTCTCCGTGGGAAGGCGTTCTGACTCTCCCGGGCGATGAGCGGGCGCATGAGTTGCGTCAGATCATGCAGAAGCTGAAGTGACAGGAGCTCTCATGACGCAGGCCACCAGACAGGATCCTGACTCCGAATTTCCTGGAGAGGGCGTCCTGCCGCAATCCCTTATGCCGGAAGAGCTTGCCGACGAGGTTGAGCGGCGGACGGTTGAGATCGACAGTCATGCACTGAATTTCGGTCCGCAACATCCCTCCGCGCATGGCGTGCTCCGGCTTGTGCTGGAGATGGAAGGTGAGGTCGTCGCCCGCGCGGTGCCACATATCGGCTTGCTGCATCGTGGTACGGAAAAGCTGATTGAGCATAAGACGTATCAGAAAGCGTTGCCGTATTTTGATCGTCTCGATTACGTCTCACCGATGTGTGAGGAACATGCCTTCGCGCTGGCGACGGAAAAGCTGCTGGGGATCGAGGCGCCGGACCGCGCGAAGTGGATTCGCGTTATCTTTGCGGAGATCACACGAATTCTGAATCATATTCTCAATCTGACGGCCATGGGGCTGGATTGCGGTGCCGTGACGCCGGCACTGTGGGGATACGAGGAACGTGAGAAACTCATCGAGTTTCATGAAGCCGCGTCCGGGGCACGATTCCATGCCAATTATTTCCGCCCTGGTGGCGTGGCGCGTGATCTTCCGGCAGGTCTGGAAGAGCGGATCGCGAACTGGGCTGAGGAATTCCCGTCCTGGATCGATGACCTGGAAAGCCTGCTGACGGAAAACCGCATCTGGAAACAGCGCACGGTCGGAATTGGTGTTTTCACAAGCGAGCAGGCGCTGGCCTGGGGTTTCAGTGGCCCCTGTCTTCGCGGTTCGGGTGTGCCGTGGGATCTCCGGCGCTCGCAGCCTTATGATAATTACGACCAGGTCACGTTCAACGTGCCGGTTGCGCGGCATGGCGACTGCTATGATCGTTATCTCATCCGGGTCGCGGAACTGCGCGAGAGTGTAAAAATCATCAGACAAGGACTGGAGAAGATTAAACCGGGTCCGATCAAAATTCAGGATCCGAAATTCTCCGCCCCGCCCCGTGCCGTCATGAAGCGGTCGATGGAAGCACTGATCCATCACTTCAAGTTGTTTACCGAGGGGTATCATGTGCCGCCCGGTGCGACATACACCGCAGTGGAGACGCCGAAGGGCGAGTTCGGGGTGTATCTCGTGGCGGATGGCAGTAACAGACCTTATCGCTGCAAGATCAGGCCGACAGGTTTCTCGCATCTGCAGGCGATTGACGAGATGTCGCGGCGGTCAATGCTGGCGGATACGGTCGCGATTATCGGATCGCTGGATCTGGTGTTTGGAGAAGTGGACAGATGAGCGACGTGAATCGCGAGCAGCCTGATCACTTCGCATTTGACGAGATCAGCGAAGCCGAGATTGCAAAAATTCTCGTGAAGTATCCGCCTGAGCGGAAAGCCAGCGGATCGCTTCCTCTGCTCTATGTCGCGCAGAAGCAGATGGGACGGCAGACGGGGAGTGCCTGGGTGCCGGTTGTGGCGATGGACCGGATTGCGGAACGGCTGGAGATCGCGCCGATCCGGGTCTACGAAGTCGCAACATTCTATTTCATGTTCAATACAAAGCCGATCGGCCGCTATCACCTCCAGGTCTGCACCACGACGTCCTGCTGGCTGCGCGGATCGGATGATGTGGTGAGCGCCTGTAAGAAGGCTGCGGGCGTAAAGCATTTTGGTGACACCAGCGATGACGGGTTGTTCACCCTGAGCGAAGTGGAGTGTCTCGGCGCGTGTTCTAACGCCCCCATTCTTCAGGTTGATGACGATTACTACGAAGATCTCGATGGTCCGCGTACGGAAGCGCTGATCGAAGCTCTTCGTCGCGGAGAACGGCCTGAGCCGGGACCGACGATCGACCGGATGACGTCGGCGCCGGCAGGTGGGCGGAAAGTATTGCTGGAGACGGCTCACGAAGACTCCGGTTCGGGGCAGGGGTGAGGGAGAGCGGCGATGCTGAGCGATAAAGACCGGATATTCACCAATCTCTACGGCCAGAATGACTGGCATCTTGCCGGAGCCCGTGCGCGCGGCGACTGGAATGATACGAAAGCGATCCTTGAGAAAGGCCGTGACGGGATCGTCGCGGAAATGAAGGCTTCCGGTCTGCGCGGACGAGGCGGAGCCGGATTTCCGACCGGGCTGAAATGGTCCTTCATGCCGAAAGGTGAAGGCCCACTCCCACGTTATCTCGTCATCAATGGTGATGAATCAGAGCCAGGAACCTGCAAGGATCGAGAAATCCTCCGGCACGAACCGCATAAGCTGATCGAGAGTGCGCTGATTGCGTCATTCGCGATGGGCGCTCATGCAGCCTACATCTACGTCCGTGGCGAGTTTTATAATGAGGCCCGCCATCTGCAGATCGCTGTCGATGAAGCCTACGAAGCCGGTCTGATCGGAAAAAATGCCGCCGGGACCGGGTGGGATTTCGATTTTTATATTCATCGCGGTGCCGGCGCATATATCTGCGGCGAAGAAACAGCCCTGCTGGAAAGCCTTGAGGGCAAGAAAGGGCAGCCGCGCATGAAGCCGCCCTTCCCTGCGGGTGCGGGTCTGTATGGCTGCCCGACGACGGTCAATAATGTCGAGAGCATTGCTGTGGCCTCGACGATCCTGCGGCGCGGTGGCGCGTGGTTTTCCGGACTGGGGCGCCCGAACAATGCCGGGTCCAAGCTCATGGCGATTTCCGGGCATGTAAATACACCCTGTGTGTTCGAGGAAGAGCTTGGCGTTCCGCTGAAAGAAATCATTGAGAAACATGGCGGCGGTGTCAGGGGCGGATGGGATAACCTTCTCGCCGTGATCCCCGGCGGGTGCTCGGTGCCTTTGCTGCCGAAAGACATCTGCGAGACCGTCCTGATGGATTATGACAGCCTGCGGGCCGAACGATCCGGGCTGGGTACGGCCTGCATGATCGTGATGGATAAATCCACCGACATCATACAGGCCATTGCCCGCTTCTCGAAGTTTTTCAAACATGAGAGTTGCGGACAGTGCACGCCATGTCGTGAAGGCACTGGCTGGATGATGCGGGTGATGAACCGCATGGTCGAAGGGCGCGCAGAAATCGAGGAAATCGATATGCTTGAGCAGGTTACGCGCCAGGTGGAAGGCCATACGATCTGTGCTCTGGGTGATGCGGCAGCCTGGCCGATTCAGGGGCTGATCCGTCACTTCCGGCCGCTCATGGAAGAGCGGATTCAGACCTATAAGCGATTACATGGCGGTGGCGTGCAGGTTCAGGTGCCTGCCGGCACGCCGGTTGTCACTCTGGCGGCGGAGTAAGGCTGATGGTCAACGTGATCGTCGACGGTATTCCGGTTAATGTTCCTGCCGGCTCCTCCGCGCTTCAGGCGTGCGAGGCGGCAGGTAAGGAAATTCCGCGTTTCTGCTTCCACGAGCGTCTGTCGGTTGCCGGCAACTGCCGCATGTGTCTCGTGGAAGTCGTGCGGGCGCCAAAGCCCGTGGCGTCCTGTGGTTTCCCGGTCGCTGAAGGAATGCAGATTAAGACAGACACGGAAGTCGTCCGGAAGGCGCGGCGGGCGGTGATGGAGTTCCTGCTGATCAACCATCCGCTCGACTGCCCGATCTGCGATCAGGGTGGTGAGTGCGATCTTCAGGATCAGGCTTATGGCTACGGCTCGGGCATTTCCCGCTATCACGAGGAAAAGCGGGCTGTCACCGACAAGAATCTCGGACCGCTGGTCAAGACGGTGATGACACGGTGCATTCAGTGCACCCGTTGCGTCCGCTTCTGCACGGAGATCGCCGGCACGCCCGAACTTGGCGCGGTCTCACGCGGTGAGAACATGGAAATCACCACCTATGTCGAGAAGGCACTGACCTCGGAGCTTTCCGGCAACCTGATCGATATCTGCCCGGTAGGCGCGCTGACCTCAAAGCCCGGAGCGTTTCAGGCACGGCCCTGGGAGATGAAGAAAACCGACGCCATCGACGTGATGGATGCCGTTGGAACCAACATTCAGATTCAGGTGCGGGGTGGCGAGGTCAAGCGGATCGTTCCGCGCGTTAATGACGACGTCAACGAAGAATGGCTGTCCGATAAAGGTCGCTTCTCTGTTGACGGCCTGAAACGTCGCAGGCTCGATCGTCCCTGGGTCCGGGTGCATGGAAAGTTGCAGCCAGTCTCCTGGCAGGATGCCTTTGTCGCGATCGCGCGGCGGCTCGACGGCGTGCCAGGTTCACGCATCGGCGCAATTGTTGGGGATCTCTGCGAAGCGGAGAGCATCATGGCGCTGCGCGATCTGATGCTGGCACTCGGATCGCCCAATCTCGATTGCCGTCAGGATGGCGCACAGTATGATACGTCCGACAGGTCGCGCTATGTGTTCGCAAGCGGCATTGCCGGCATTGACGAAGCGGATGCGCTGCTGGTGATCGGAGCAAACCCCCGGCACGACGCACCTGTGCTCAATGCCCGCATCCGCAAACGTTATCTTTCGACGGGGCGCGGTGGTTTCCCGATCGGCGTGATCGGGGACGTCGGTGCCGACCCCACCTGGGCTTATGAAAATCTCGGAGCCGGCCCGGAGACACTTCATGATCTCGTCGGTGGCTCTCATGCTTTCACAGAGATTCTGAAGACCGCGAAAAAGCCGATGATCATTATCGGTCAGGAAGCGCTGGTCCGCGAAGATGCCGGAGACGTGCTCGCGCTGTGTGCCCGGCTGGCGGAGAGCGTGGGAGCGGTTGCCGAAGGATGGAACGGTCTGAACATTCTGCATACAGCCGCTTCCCGCGTCGCCGCGCTGGATCTCGGTTTCCTGCCCCGGCAGGGCGGACGCAGCGTTCGCGGAATGCTGAGCGGCGGAGTCGATGTGCTATGGCTGCTGGGCGCCGACGAGTTCCCGGTCCATGCGATCGGTCCTGAGACATTTGTGATCTATCAGGGACATCATGGTGATGCCGGAGCCGCGCGGGCGGATGTGATCCTGCCGGGCGCGGCCTACACCGAGAAATCCGGAACCTGGGTGAACACGGAAGGGCGGGTGCAGCGAGGCTTTCAGGCGGTGTTCCCGCCAGGCGAAGCCCGCGAGGACTGGCGTATTCTGCGTGCGCTTTCCGAAG
The DNA here is from genome assembly GCF_011516735.1 of Acetobacter fallax. Classification (GTDB taxonomy): domain Bacteria; phylum Pseudomonadota; class Alphaproteobacteria; order Acetobacterales; family Acetobacteraceae; genus Acetobacter; species Acetobacter fallax. Next base: position 69,420 of record NZ_WOSX01000006.1, read on the forward strand.
TCCTCGGGCACACGCTGCCTTATGACACACTGGAGGCCCTGCGTGAGCATCTGCACCTCGGTGCGAACGCCGTGCCAGGGCAGAGTGAGGCCGCAGGCGGTCAGGGCGGGCTCAATGCGCGTCCGTTCGTGCCGCTCACACAGGGATATTACCTGACAAATCCGATCAGCCGGGCGAGTCCGACGATGATTGAGTGTGCGCGTGTTCATGCGCCACGCACGGCTGTAGCGGCGGAGTAGGGACGTGGCGCATTTTTTCTTCGACACGATTGTCGGCCAGGTCATCCTGATCGTCCTTGAAGCACTGGCCGTTCTGGTGCCGCTGCTGATCGCAGTCGCCTATCTGACGCTGATGGAGCGTAAGGTCATGGCGGCGATGCAGATGCGTCGCGGACCGAACGTGAACGGCCTTTTCGGTCTCCTTCAGGCTTTCGCTGACGCGATCAAGATGATCACGAAAGAGACGATCATTCCGTCAGGCGCTAACCGGTTCCTGTTTCTCTTCGCGCCGTTCCTGACTTTCTCGCTGGCCATGATGGCCTGGGCCGTCATCCCGACCGGCAACGGTCTTGCGGTCGCGAACATCAATGTCGGCATTCTCTATCTGCTGGCGATCTCGTCCCTGGGTGTCTACGGCATGCTGATCGCCGGCTGGGCCTCGAACTCGAAATACGCTTTCCTCGGCGGCCTCCGGTCAGCCGCGCAGATGGTCTCATACGAAGTCTCAATCGGACTGGTGATCGTCTCCGTGCTGCTGGCGGTCGGCAGCCTGAACCTTAACGACATCATCCTGGCGCAGCGGCATGTCTGGTTCTGCGTCCCGATGTTCCCGATGTTCATCGTCTTCTTCATCTCGGCACTCGCCGAGACGAACCGGGCGCCGTTCGATCTGCCGGAAGGCGAGAGTGAACTCGTGGCGGGATTCTTCGTCGAATACTCGTCCCTGTCCTTCGGCCTCTTCTTCCTGGGCGAATACGCCAACATGATCCTCATGTCCGGCATGGTCAGCATCCTCTTCCTCGGAGGCTGGCTCCCACCGCTCGGAATCGCGCCGTTTACATGGATTCCGGGCCCGCTCTGGCTGATCGCAAAAATTCTTTTCTGTCTTTTCGTCTTCATCTGGACGCGCGCAACATTCCCTCGCTACCGCTATGACCAGCTTATGCGGCTGGGCTGGAAAGTCTTCCTGCCCGTCTCGCTGCTCTGGATGATCGCGACAGCCGGATTTCTGCTCGCAACCGGACTGTTGCCGCAGGGGGTAAGCTGATGGCCGGCATGGATCGCGCACTTAAGGCATTTCTGCTGACCGAGATCGTCTCCGGCATGGCCGCGACGTTCAAAACGATGTTCAAACCGAAAGTGACCCTCAACTACCCGTACGAGAAGAGCCCGCTCTCGCCCCGCTTCCGCGGCGAGCACGCGCTGAGGCGCTATCCGAACGGAGAAGAGCGTTGCATCGCCTGCAAGCTTTGCGAAGCAGCCTGCCCGGCGGAAGCCATCACCATCGAGTCCGAGCCGCGGGATGACGGATCACGTCGCACCACGCGCTACGATATCGATATGACGAAATGCATCTATTGCGGTCTCTGCGAGGAGGCCTGCCCGGTGGATGCGATTGTCGAGGGACCGAACTACGAGTTCGCCACCGAGACACGCGAGGAGCTGATGTACAACAAGGACAAGCTTCTCTCCAACGGAGACCGCTGGGAGAGCGTGCTGGCGCGGAGGCTCGAACTTGATGCGCCTTATCGCTGAGCAACCTCCTGTCATGAACAGTCAGTCCCGTGCGGCGTATCCCGCATCTGTCGCCCTGAAGGATTCCGTCCTTCGTCACGGAGGAGAGCCGGGATGATCCAGCTGGTTTTCTACGTCTTCGCCACCGTGCTCGTCGCGTCCGCCGCGATGGTCATCAGCGCGCGCAATCCGGTTCATTCGGTGCTGTTCCTGATCCTCGGATTCTTCAACGCGGCCGGACTGTTTCTCATCGCCGGGGCCGAGTTCCTGGCGATGATCCTGGTCATCGTCTATGTCGGCGCCGTGGCGGTCCTGTTCCTGTTCGTCGTGATGATGCTCGACATCGACTTTACGAAGATGCGCGAAGGATTGCAGCGTTATGCGCCATTTGGCGCGGCTGTCGGCTGCGTGCTGTTCGCGGAACTCGTGATGGCCGGCCTGCACTGGGTCACATCGCCCGTGACGCCGGCGCCGATCACGGGTGGCCTCGGCGAACCGGGCGGCCCGATGACCAATACGTCAGCGCTCGGCACCCTGATCTACACGCATTACATCCTGCTGTTTCAGCTCTGCGGCCTGATCCTGCTCGTCGCGATGATCGGCGCGATCACACTCACCCTCCGCGAGAAGCCAACAGGGCGCCGTCAGATCATCGGCAAACAGCATGACCGCATGCGGGCCGATACCCTTGAGATGCTCGACCTGCCGCTCGGCAACGGCACAAATGCCAATGGCGGCTTCCTGCGCCCGCCGGGCTCTTATTATGACACCGCCGTCCCCGGTTCGTACGGGATTCCGCCCTCTGACAGCCGGGCATCTGAAAACGGGGAAGGAGTGCCGAAATGAATTCCGCGATCGCCCAGATCGGGCTCGGACCCTTTCTGACCGTCAGCGCGGCACTGCTGGTGCTCGGTGTGTTCGGTATTTTTCTCAACCGGAAAAACATCATCATCATCATGATGTCGATGGAACTGATCCTGCTCTCCGCGAATCTCAATTTTGTCGCGTTTTCAGGAGCGCTTGGTGACCTGTCCGGTCAGGTGATGGTGCTGTTCACCCTGACCATCGCGGCGGCCGAGGCCGCGATCGGGCTCGCCATCCTCACTGTCTATTTCCGCAACCGTGGCTCGATTCAGGTCGACGACGTTGCGACGATGAAGGGCTGAGCGGATATGCAGGCGGCACTGATCCTTTTCGCAATCGCCGTGCTGGCGCCTCTGGGCGGCGCGGCGATTGCCGGGCTGACCGGACGGCGCATCGGCGACGGGCCGGCGCAGGCCATCACCATTCTCTTCATGGGCGTGGCGACGCTGTGCAGCTACGGCGCGCTGCTGGGCGGCATGACAGCAGGCGGAATGCCCGGTGTCGTGCTCCTGGCACACTGGGTCGATGCCGGTTCCTTCCATGCGAACTGGGCGTTCCGGTTCGATACGCTGTCAGTCACGATGACGGCGATGGTGCTGACCGTCTCGCTGCTCGTCCATATCTACAGCCTCGGTTACATGGCGCACGATTCCATGCCGCGTTACCGCTTCTTCTCGTATCTCTCGCTCTTCACCTTCGCCATGCTGATGCTGGTGTCGTCAAATGATCTCATCCAGCTCTTCTTTGGCTGGGAAGGCGTCGGTCTCGCGAGTTATCTGCTGATTGGCTACTGGTATAACAAGCCGAGTGCTTCAGCCGCGGCAATCAAGGCCTTCGTGGTCAACCGCATTGCCGATCTGTTTTTCCTTGTCGGCATCGGCCTGATCTTCGTGACCTTCGGCACGGTGCAGTATGATGACATCTTCGCCATGGTGCCGGACCAGGTCAACACTGGCTATCAGCTCTTCGGCTCCACACATTCCATCATTGAAATCATCGCGACGCTGCTGTTCATCGGCGCGATGGGTAAGTCGGCCCAGCTGTTCCTGCACACCTGGCTTCCTGACGCCATGGAAGGCCCGACGCCAGTCTCCGCCCTCATCCACGCAGCCACCATGGTTACTGCCGGCGTGTTCCTGATGGCCCGCATGTCGCCGCTGGTGGAATTTGCTCCCGATACGCGGATCTTCATCGTTCTGATTGGCGCGACGACGTGTTTCTTCGCCGCCACGGTGGGAATGGTGCAGCCGGACATCAAGCGGACAATCGCTTACTCAACCTGTTCCCAGCTTGGGTACATGTTCATGGCCATCGGCGTCGGCGCCTACCAGGCCGCCGCGTTCCACCTCACGACTCATGCGTTCTTCAAGGCACTGCTGTTCCTTGGCGCAGGCTGCGTGATCCATGCCGTGCATGATGAGCAGAATATGTTCCGCATGGGCGGGCTGTGGAAGAAGATCCCCGTCACCTATGCAATGATGTGGATCGGCAGCCTTGCCCTCGCAGGTGTATTCCCCTTCGCCGGCTACTGGTCGAAGGACGCGATCCTGAACGCGGCCTGGGTCTCGCATAGCACGGCGGGCACCTATGGCTGGGTCATGGGCACAGTCACCGCGTTCATCACGGCGCTCTATAGCTGGCGCCTGATTTTCCTCGTGTTCCATGGTCAGCCGCGTGATGCGCATCTTCACGAAGGAGCGCATGAGAGCCCTCCGGTCATGCTCGTGCCGGTCGTGCTGCTGTCGCTCGGCGCAATTGTGGCCGGTGTCGTGCTGGCGCCGTTCTATATCGGTGGCAGACAGGTCGCTTTCTGGGGTGGCGCAATCTTTAATGCCCCCGGAAACACCGTGATGGCCTCGCTCGAGGACGTGCCGATGCTGATCGGTCTGATGCCGAGCATTGTCGGCCTGCTCGGAATTGGCGCCGCCTATGTGCTCTACATCGCCCGGCCGGAACTGCCGGCGACACTCGCCTCGTCCTTCCGCCCGGCCTACCTGTTCCTGCTCAATAAATGGTATTTCGACGAACTGTATGACCACATCTTCGTCCGCCCGTACCGTGCGATTGCCCGGTCACTATGGAAGGGTGTCGATGAAGGTGTGGTTGAAAAAGTCCCTGTCGAGCTGGCCCGCGTCACATGGGGCGGCGCGGTTGCTGCAACGCGGACCCAGACCGGCTCGATCGCCGTCTATGCGCTGACGATGCTGGTCGGGCTCGTGGTTCTGGTGACGACGGTGGTGTTCTTCCAATGACAGGTTTTCAGAAGAGTTTTGACGCAGCCATCGGGGAGAACGGGCGATGAACTGGATACTCGGCCTGCCTGAACTGGTGCTGGCGGTCAGCGCTCTTGTCATCCTTGCAGCAGGCGTGCTGCAAAAAAAGGACGAGGCGTTTCTGCCCTGTGCGATGCTCAGTATCGCGGCCTTCGTGGTGACCGGCTTTCTGGTGGTCAGGGCGCCTGACGGCATTGCCTATAATGGCATGCTCGTTGTCGATGCGTTCTCGCGTTTCATCAAAGTGCTCGCCCTTATCGGTGGCGTGGCCGCGATCGCGCTATCGATCGGCTATTCAGACGGGCGACGCCAGCTGCCGTTCGAAATGCCGGTCCTCGTGCTGTTCTCCACGCTCGGCGCAATGGTCATGGCCTCTTCTTCCAATCTCATGACGCTCTTCGTCGGGCTCGAACTGTCCTCCCTTTCGATCTATATCCTATGCGCAATCGAGCGCGACCGGCTGGGGGCTGCTGAAGCGGGGCTGAAGTATTTCATCCTGGGCTCGCTGGCTTCCGGTCTGCTGCTCTATGGCATGTCGCTGGTCTACGGTTATGCCGGGACGATGGACTATGCACCGATCGCGGCGGAGATTAACGGAACCGGCGTCGTGCCGCTCGGACTGATGATCGGAACAGTGTTCATCATCGTCGGCCTGGCGTTCAAACTGTCCGCCGTGCCGTTCCATATGTGGACGCCGGATGTCTATCAGGGCGCACCCACCCCGGTGACGGCTTATATGGCCGGCGCGCCGAAATTCGCGGCATTCGCGCTTATCCTGCGTGTCATGAGCGGGCCGTTCGGAGCGATGTCACCACGCTGGCAGATGCTGATCGAGGTCATCGCGGCGCTGTCGATGCTGTTCGGCTCCTTCGCCGCCATCCCACAGCACAATATCAAGCGTCTGATGGCCTATTCCTCGATCGGTCACATGGGCTACGCCATGATGGGCCTGGCCGCGGCCTCTCCCGCCGGGACCACCGGCACGCTGGTCTATCTCGCCGCCTATCTGGTGATGAACGCCGGCACGTTCGGTGTGATCGCGGCAATGCGTCGTCGTGGCCATGAAGTGACCGGGATTTCGGACCTGGCGGGCCTGGGACGGAACAATCCCGGCCTCGCACTGGTTCTGGCGATCTGCATGTTCAGCATGATCGGCGTGCCGCCAATGGCCGGGTTCTTCGGCAAGTTCATGGTGTTCGCGGCCGCCTGGAATGCAGGGCTGTATCCGCTCGTCGCCGTGGGCGCTGTCTCGGCTGTCGTGGGAGCGTTCTATTATCTGCGGGTCGTGAAGGTGATTTACTTCGATCCCGCCGCCGCGCCCTTTGACAAAACTGCTCCTTCTGTTTCGTTCGTATCTGTTGCGATGGGGCTGGCGACCGTGCTCTTCCTGATCGGCCTTGGCCCCATCAGCACGGCGGCGCAGGCCGCTGCCCAGGCACTCATTGGCCAGGGCTGAATCGTCTCTGACCAGGGAGCACACCGGAGCATCGGAGGCCCCGGCGTGGCGTTTCGAGTGTTACGACGAACTGCCCTCCACATCCGACGCCTGTATTGAGCGGGCGCAGCACGGCGAGGCTGAAGGACTTGCCGTGCTGGCACTCAGCCAGACCCGGGCGCGCGGAAGCCGGGGACGCATCTGGGCGGACCCCGGTGACAGTCTGGCGCTTTCCGTTCTGCTGCGGCCGGATGCAGCGGAGCAGGTGAGCAACACCGCCTGGGCGTTCATCGCGGCGCTGGCGTTTTATGATGGTCTGGCCAGCGGGGCTCTCACGCCCCGTTTGCGGATCAAATGGCCGAATGACATCCTGCTCGACGGACGCAAGCTCGGCGGGCTGCTCGTCGAGATCAATGGCGCGCCCGCGGACCATGTGGTGATCGGTTTTGGTGCCAATCTGGCCCGCTCGCCCCGGATCGAAGGTCGTCATCTGGCCTGTCTGGCAGAGCATGCGTCATTGTGCGATCCGCGTGCCGTTGCCCCGCGCATCCTGCATTATCTGACTCACTGGCGAGCCGTTTTTCGTCAGCGCGGTTTCGCCGCGATCCGGGTGGCCTGGCTCGCCCGTTCGCTGCCTGTGGGCTCGGCCCTTGTAGTCAGTGACGGAAAAACCTATTCTCATGGTCTGTTCACAGGTATCGGTGAAGACGGGGAGCTGCTTCTTGATCGTGGAGGGAAGCTGGAACGCCTTGTCACCGGTGAGATTTTTTATGGTGATTTCCCGGTGAAGAAAATGGAAGCCGATCGTGCTTCTGGTCGTTGATGCCGGCAATACGAACGTTGTCTTTGCTGTCCATGACGGTGAAAAATGGCGCGGATCGTGGCGCATTTCGATGCAGACGCAGCGAACAAGTGACGAATATGCCGTCTGGCTGCGCACGCTGCTTGAGATTGAAGGTCTGTCGGCCGCGGATGTGAATGCGGCCGTTATCGGCACAGTGGTGCCGGCGGCGCTCTATCATCTTCGGCAGGTCTGCCGGCGATATTTTGATGTGGAGCCGCTGATCGCCTCGCCCCGGCTCGACTGGGGATTCCGGATCGATCTCGATAATCCGGGAGAGGTCGGCGTGGACCGCCTGCTCAACGGGCTGGCCGCGCATCGTATGTATGGTGGCCCGCTGATCGTGATCGATTTCGGGACGGCGACGACATTTGATGTCGTCGGCGGTGATGGAAGTTATCGTGGCGGCGTTATCGCACCGGGGATCAATCTCTCGGTGGAAGCGTTGCACAGTGCGGCAGCCCGGCTGCCGCGAATTGGTGTAGGTCGCCCGGAGGGCGGCCTGGTGATTGGACGTAACACGAATGCCGCCATGCGGTCAGGTGTGTTCTGGGGGTATATCGGTCTGGTTGAGGGGATCGTCGAGAGGATCAGACGGGAATTCGGGGCGCCGATGAAGGTGCTTGCGACCGGCGGTCTGGCTCCGCTCTTCTCGGAGGGGACAACTGTGTTCGAGCATATCGACCCGCAACTGACGATCAATGGACTGCGCTTTCTGGCCGGGAGAAACCCCGAGCCGATTCTGAGCAATGACAGAGACCATTCAATAGAAGGATAATATTAAGAAATGACAGAAAAGGACGGCGGTCTGGCCTTTCTGCCTCTCGGCGGAACGGGTGAGATCGGCATGAATCTCAACCTCTACAGGTTGGGTGACACATGGCTTGCGATTGACTGCGGGATCGGGTTTTCAGGCAACGACACGCCTGAAGCCGAAATCCTCACGCCAGACCCGACATTCATCATGGAGCGACGGGACAAACTCGCCGGTCTGGTGATCACGCACGCGCATGAAGATCATATCGGCGCGGTGGCCCATCTCTGGACCCGGCTCCAGTGCCCGGTCTATGCGACGCCGTTTGCCAGCGTTGTTCTGCGTCGCAAGCTGGGTGAAGCCCGGCTGGATCAGAAGGTCAAAATCCACACGATCAGATGCGGCGGACGGTTCAATGTCGGCCCGTTCGACATCGAGTTCATCCCGGTCACGCATTCAGTGCCCGAAGCCCAGGCCCTCGCAATCCGCACGCCGCATGGCACGATCCTGCACACGGGTGACTGGAAGCTCGACCCGACGCCGCTTGTCGGGCCGCCAACCGATATCGAACGTCTCCGCGAGATCGGTGACGAGGGTGTTCTGGCCCTCGTCGGCGACAGCACGAATGTGATGACCCAGGGACCGTCCCGCTCCGAGGCGGAAGTCCGTGAGGGCATGACGGCGCTGATCGGCTCTCTTAAGGGACGCATCGCCGTCACCTGCTTCGCGTCCAACGTCGCACGCGTCGAGACCATCGCCATGGCGGCGCAGGCCGCAGGACGCACCGTCGTTCTCGTCGGTCGTTCGCTGCGCAATCTCGATGTCGCGGCCCGCGAATGCGGCTATCTTTCCGGCGTGCTGCCCTTCCTGTCCGAACAGGAAGTCAATGACCTGCCGGATGACCAGGTCGTGATGATCATCACGGGCAGCCAGGGCGAACCCCGTTCGGCACTGTCCCGCATCGCGTCCGACGTACATCCGAATGTGGCGCTGGGCGAAGGCGATACGGTCATTTATTCCAGCCGTATGATCCCGGGTAATGAGCGCGCCATCATGCAGGTGCAGGATAACCTCACGCGGCGTGGCGTGACAGTGCTGACCGATCGTGACGCGATGGTCCATTGCTCCGGCCATGCAACCGGTGACGACGTCAGGACGATGTATGATCTCGTCCGGCCGCAATACTCCGTGCCGACGCATGGTGAGTGGCGTCATCTGACTGCTCACGCGGCACTTGCTCAGGAAAAGGGCATCGCGGCGATCCTGCTTGAGGATGGTGACATCCTGAATCTGGCGCCAGGCACCGTCGAGGTGGTCGATACCGCGCCGACAGGGCGTCTGGCCGTGGACGGCAACAGGTTGCTGGCAATGAACGGCGATGTCCTCGCTGCACGCCGCAAGATGCTCTTCAACGGCATTGTCCTGGCCAGCTTCGCGGTTGATGACGAAGGCTATGTCATCGGTGAGCCGAAGGTGAGCGCGCCGGGGCTTCTCGACGCGGAAGAGCCGGAAAGTATCCGGGTCCGTGAGGAATTCGCCAACGCCATCGACGAGATCCCTGATGAACTGCGGATGGACGACCAGTCCTTCCGTGAGGCCGCGAAAACTGCCCTGCGCCGTGCGCTGGGGCGGAAAATCCAGAAGCGTCCCCTCGTGGATGTGCATGTGCTGCGCGTGTAAGCGCGGCACAACAGAAAACGGCGGACCGGGAAACCGGACCGCCGCTCTCTTTAGTTTGTCTATTTTTCTTATTCTTATTTGAGATAAATCTATCATCGCCAGACCAGGACGCAAGCCGCCCTGCGATCACAAGCCGGTGTGCGTTCCGGCGGGTCTGCGCGCTTGCATCCGGAGCCATCGTGAGAGATAGGCGGGTGGCGAGTCTGGTGCTGTCCGGCAGTCTCTGTCAGGCAGCATGATCTGCGGAATCAGACCGGTTCGTGCTGGTCATGATCGATATGCCGACGCATTGTGCCGTGCGTATCTTCACTTCCGCCAGACGCTTCCATCTGACCGGTTGCGGCCGGTTCGTTTTCAGGGACGAGAATCTCCATCATGCGCCTGTCACGCAGTTTTCTGCCGACTCTCAAGGAAACACCCTCCGACGCCCAGATCGCGTCGCACAGGCTGATGCTGAGGGCCGGCCTGATCCGTCAGACGGCCTCAGGAATTTACGCCTGGCTCCCGGCGGGACTGCGGGTGCTGCGCAATGTCGCGCAGATCGTCCGGGAAGAGCAGGACGCGGTCGGCGCACAGGAAGTGCTGATGCCCACACTTCAGTCGGCGGATCTGTGGAAACGCTCCGGTCGCTACGACGCTTACGGTCCGGAAATGCTCCGCGTCCGTGATCGCCATGAACGGGATCTGCTCTACGGGCCAACCAACGAGGAGGTGATCACCGATCTCTTCGGCCAGGGCGTGAAATCCTACAAGGAACTGCCGCAGGTCCTCTATCAGATCCAGTGGAAATTCCGCGACGAAGTCCGCCCCCGCTTCGGCGTGATGCGCGGCCGCGAATTCCTGATGAAGGACGCCTACAGCTTCGATATCAGCTACGAAGCCGCAGTGGACACCTATCGCCGGATGATGCTGGCCTACCTCCGCACCTTCCAGCGCCTCGGCGTCCGCGCCGTGCCCATGGTCGCCGATACCGGCCCGATCGGCGGCGATCTGAGCCACGAATTCCTCATCCTCGCCCCGACCGGCGAAAGCGGCGTGTTCTATGACGGCGCGCTGGATACGCTCGACTGGCTGGGCGAGCCGGTCGATGTCGACAACAGCGCCTCGCTGGATAAGTTCTTCTCAAACGTGACGTCCTATTACGCTGCGACCGACGAAAAGCACGATGACGCTGCCTGGGCCAGTGTGCCCGAAGCCCGTCGCCGGGAAGGACGCGGCATTGAAGTCGGTCACATCTTCTATTTCGGCACCAAATACACGAAGTCGATGGACATCACCGTCGCCGGGCCGGACAGCACATCAATCCATCCCGAAATGGGGTCGTACGGCATCGGCGTGTCCCGCCTTGTCGGCGCGATCATCGAGGCCAGCCATGATGACGCCGGAATCATCTGGCCCGAAAGCGTGGCGCCGTTCAAAGCCGTCATCATCAATCTGAAGGTCGGCGACGCAACCTGTGACGCTCTGTGCGAGCAACTCTATGCCGCCGCCCCCGAACAGTTCCTCTACGATGACCGCACGGACCGTGCCGGTGCAAAATTCGCCGACGCCGACCTGATGGGACATCCCTGGCAATTCATCGTCGGCCCGCGTGGCGCGAAGGAACAGAAGGTGGAACTGAAGCAGCGCGCCACAGGCGAGCGCTTTGAACTGCCGGTTGCCGAAGCGCTGGCGAAAGTGCTCGGTCACTGATGTTCGGATCGTTCGAGCGCGCCGTTGCCGGTCGCTATCTGAGAGCACGCAAAGGCGAGCGTTTTGTCTCGGTCATCGCGATTTTCTCGCTGGTCGGCATCGCGCTCGGCGTGGCGACGCTCATCATCGTCATGGCGGTGATGAACGGGTTCCGCTCCGATCTCATGGGGCGCATCCTCGGACTGAACGGTGATCTCACGCTCTACGGCGTGACCCGTTCGATCACGGAGTATGATGACCTCGCCGGAAAAGTTCGCAAAGTGCCAGGCGTTGTCAGCGCCACACCGCTGCTGGAAGGACAGGTGCTGCTCAGCGCCGGCCCATACAGCGCGGGCGGCATCGTCCATGGCATGACACGCCGGGGACTGCAGGATCTCAAAGCGGTCAGTTCTTCGATCATCGCCGGCTCGCTCGATGATTTTCAGGGTGATGACGCGGTCGCCATCGGTGTGACACTGGCGGATCGGGCCGGGCTGGTGATCGGGTCGAAAATCACGCTCGTCTCCCCGAACGGCGCCGCAACAGCCTTCGGGACGATGCCCCGTGTGCGCGCCTACCGGGTGGTTGCGATCTTCGATGCCGGCGTGAATGATTATAACGCCGGCTATGTGTTTCTGCCGCTTCCTGCTGCACAGGTCTATTTTCAGAAGCCGAATGCCGTCTCGCAGATCGTCGTGATGACCGCGAACGCGGACAATGTGCAGCCCGTGACACGCGCGATCGAACGGACGCTGGCTGATCCGCGTATCCGGGTTCTGGACTGGACGAACAGCAACAACGCGTTCTTCGGCGCGGTCCAGGTCGAGCAGAACGTGATGTTCCTGATCCTGACGCTCATCATCCTCGTCGCGGCCTTCAACGTGATCTCGTCGCTCATCATGATGGTGAAGGACAAGACAGTGGACATCGCCGTCCTGCGAACCCTCGGTGCGACCCGGGGCGCGATCATGCGCATCTTCCTGATGTGCGGCGCCTCCGTCGGCGTCACAGGCACACTTCTGGGCACGCTCATCGGTGTTGTCTTCTGTGAGAACATCGAACGGATCAGGCAGCTTCTTCAGAAAATAACCGGCACCAACCTGTTTAACCCGGAAGTGTATTATCTGGAGCATCTGCCGGCGAAGCTGGTCTGGGGACAGGTTCTTGAAGTGATCACCATGGCGCTCGTCCTGTCCCTGCTCGCCACGCTCTACCCCTCATGGCGTGCAGCCCGGACAGACCCGGTGGAGGCACTGCGTCATGGCTGAAGCAACCACCGGAAAGACCGTTCTGCAACTGCGCGATGTGGCGCGGTCCTATGTCAGTGGCGACGAGACGCTGCACGTCCTGCGCGATACCAGCTTCTCGCTGCATGCGGGTGAGATCGTGGCACTCGTCGCACCGTCGGGAACGGGGAAATCGACCCTGCTGCATATCGCCGGCCTGCTGGACCGGCCCGATGCCGGTTCCGTCGAGATCATCGGGCGCGATTCCGGACGGCTGGCCGATAACGACCGCACGGCAATCCGCTGTTCGGAAATCGGCTTCGTCTATCAGTTTCATCATTTGCTCGGAGAGTTCACGGCACGTGAAAACGTCATGCTGCCTCAGATGATCGCAAAGAAATCTCAGCACATCGCCCGCGAGCGAGCAGAAAATCTGCTCAGCCTGTTCGGCCTGGGCCACCGGCTGGATCATCTCCCCGGCAAACTCTCCGGCGGTGAGCAGCAGCGTGTGGCGATCGCCCGCGCGCTCGCCAATGAGCCCTCTTTGCTTCTGGCAGACGAGCCAACCGGCAACCTCGATGTCAAAACCGCCGCCACGGTCTTCGATGAGTTGTTGCGGGCCGCCCGGAGTTCCGGTCTGGCGGCGCTGATCGCGACCCATAATGACGAACTGGCCGCCCGGATGGATCGCGTGGTAACACTGCGTGACGGCATGCTGGTGGAACTCTGACGGAAAGGAGATCCGGCCATGCCGTTCATGCGGACCGATCTGTGGCGCTGCGCCGCAGTGCATGCGCCGATCGGGGAACTGGTGTCCGCCGGAACCCTGGAAGGACAGCGGATCACCTGGCTGAACGACACCCGGTCTTTCCGGTTCCTGGCTGATCCGTTCGGCATCTGGCGTGACGGAATCCTGCATGTTTTCGCCGAAGCTTATGATTATCGCGACAGACGGGGCCGGATCGATCATCTTGCATTCGACTCTGACCTGACTCTCCTCGGCCGCGGCACCGTTCTGAACCCGCCCTGGCATTTGTCCTATCCCGTCATCATTGAGGATGATGGAGAGATTTTCATGCTTCCGGAGGCATGGAATACAGGAACGTTGCAGCTCTACCGGGCTGTTTCCTTTCCGCACCACTGGGAGCCGGTCGCTGACTGGTCTTTTCCTGTCGCGGCGATCGATGCCTCTCCGGTCCGATATGGTGGCCTGTGGTGGATGTTCTTTTCGCCGCCGGGCAACAAAGCGGAAAGACAGTCCGTGCTGTGCGCGGCCTGGGCGGAAAAACTGACAGGGCCATGGCATCTGCATCCCGGCAACCCGCTGCGGCGCAATCCGGCGTCGTCACGACCGGGCGGAACACCGGTCGTGACCAGCGCCGGCATTGTTCTGCCGACCCAGGACTGCACACATACCTATGGTGGCGCGCTTTCGCTGCTGACCATCACCGATCCCACGCCCGACAGATTTCAGGCGACGGTCACAGGACATATCACAGCCCCCTCATCCTGCGCACCGTGGAGACAGGGTCTTCACACACTCTCCGGCGCGGGACCGATAACCATTATCGACGCCAAGCGCATCAGTCTTTCTCCTGCCCGGCATCTTTTCGATGCGCGCAGGGCATTAACGCACCGTTCCGGTAAAATCTGATCCGGAAACGATCCGTTACGTCTGTTCCCCACACAGTCGCATTCCTGGGACAGCAATACTGTCCTCACTGATCGCCGGAGGCCGGGCTGTTTTGTCCCGCCGGGAATGCTGTGGGGAGAAACAGGCGTGCCGTTTTTTGTAGGTTTCATGGGGCTTGTATCGGGAGGCCCGTCAGCGCTCGCCGATGAGGTGAGCGCAGGAGGATATGCGCGGCTGCCCGTCAGCTTCACGTCACCCGGAGACGGCCGCCGGACAGTCGCTGTCTCTTCCGCTTACAGTTTCGGGCTGGCGACGGAAGACTGGGGCCTTGTGACGGGTCTCGCTCTTTATGCCACTCTCACACCGGGTGGATCACCGGTTGCAACATGGTCGGTACAGCCGGTCACCGTCAGCGCAGGACATACCTACACTGTTCCCGTGGGCGCGCTCTCGCTTCTGATCGAAACACAGCAGGTTTTCGCCGAGGGCGACGTTCTTGGTGTGAGCGCGGAAGGCGCCGGGATCATTGCCGGTCAGACACTGTCTGTCGTGGACGGCGTTGTAATCCCCGTTTGCGGCGGAGACAGCGATTCCGGCTCTCTCACCATTGCGCAGCTGAACACGGCGCTGGTGCAGCTGATGCAAAGCCTGCCGCAGGATGATCCGGGTGACGGACAATCGCTGTGGGTCAATTCAAATCTTCTGGCAATCTCTCAGAAATCATGAACGTTCCGGCGCATTTTGCCGCGATAGTCTGTTTCTGAATACGATATCGCCGTTCACAGATGAAACCCGGTCGGACCTGGATGCCTCCGGCTGATTGCGGCGAGACAATCTTCGTCTAAACTCCGGGTGAATGTCCCCGGTTACACCCTCTCCTCACGATGCTCCGGCTCTTGTCGCCGGCCACGGTTTTTTCTCCTGCATGACACAGGACGGAGAGTTGCTGTCGCTCGACAGGGACGCGGCGCGACGATTTGCTGAACGGGCAGGGGCGCCCCTTGTCGTTCACGCTCCCGCAACGGCGAGGATGCTGGGCCTGTCAGCGCCCGGCCAGCCCTCCCCATGGTTTGATCTGCTTGAGCTGTTCGCCTTTGTCCATCCGGCAAGGCCCGTGGCCCCCACACCACGCGGTCTGGCCCTCGCGCTGGATGTCGGAGATGTCGCGGACCGGCGCATTGAGGCGGATCTGCTGCCGCGCCTGGCCGCGCGGCTGCTCGCCGATCTGCGACAGGTCAAAGGCACGGAGGCGCAGGAACTGGTCGGCGCTCTGGCGGTGCGTCTCGCGAAAGCAGGATGGATCTGGGGCCAGGCGGTCACGGATACACTCGGCGTCAGCGCCCCGCTTCCCGTCGAGGTCATGCAGCCCGGCGACGCTTTGCGAATATGGCGCAACCTGCCGAAATGGGAGGAAACCGCCCGCCGCCCGCCGCCCGGATCAAAACCCGTAACCCCCGCCGAAGCGCGGGCGCGTCTCACGTCACTGCTCGGACCTCAGGCCGAAAGTCGTGTCGGTCAGGCCGATTTCGCCGATGTGGCGACTGCCGCCTTCGCGCCACGGGAAAGTCCCGGTCTGCCACAGGTCGTGCTGGCCGAAGCAGGAACAGGTACCGGCAAGACACTGGGGTATATCGCCCCCGCAAGCGTCTGGGCCGAACGCAATGGCGGCGCGGTCTGGATCAGCACCTATACAAGGCATCTTCAGCGTCAGATCGAAGCAGAAACCGCGCGTCTGCATGCTGACCCGGCCGTACGCAGGCGCCACGTTGTCGTTCGCAAAGGCCGCGAAAATTACCTCTGCCTGCTGAATATGGAAGAAGCCGTGAATGTCGCGCCCACGCGCGGCAACGCGGCGGTGATCGCCCTTTCCCTGCTGGCGCGCTGGGGCGTGACATCCGCCGAGGGCGATCTGTTCGGCGGCGATCTGCCTGGCTGGTTTGGTGAGGTGTTCGGTCATGGCGTCGTCTCCGCCGTGGCGGATCGCAGAGGAGAGTGTATCCACGGCGCCTGCCCGCATTATCAGCGTTGTTTCGTCGAACACTCGATCCGGCGGGCACAGGAAGCCGATCTTGTCATTGCCAATCATGCGCTCGTGATGTCGCAGGCCGCCTGGGCGCAGGTGCAGGGTGTGCATGCCGTGGAGCGGGGCGACCCGGATGGCAGCACCCCGCCTGAGGGCGAAGCTGTGCCGGACGAGGATGGCCTTCCGACACGTTATGTTTTCGATGAGGGACATCATCTCGCCGACGCGGCCGATGGCGCGTTTGCGCTGGAACTGTCCGGGCTGGAGGCAGCGGAACTGCGACGCTGGCTGCTCGGAGCCGAAGGCAGTCGCTCCCGTGCGCGGGGCCTGAAGCGACGCCTCGACGATCTGGTCGTGGGAATCCCGCGTCTGGAAACTCCGCTCGATGCCGCTCTCCTGGCCGCGAAGGCTCTCCCGGCCCCCGGCTGGTCCGCGCGACTCCGGCCAGATGAAGACGACGAGCCGCCGGCAGACGATGCGCCTTCCATGATGACCCTGATGCCCGCGCTCCTGCTGCCCGTGCAGGAAACCATCCCGGAGCCGGTAACCATCAACCCGACCGAAGCCTTTCTCCGCCTGCTGCGTGAGCAGGTTCAGGCCCGCACACCCGGCACCGGGCGCGAGCGGCGGGGAAACAAAGAGTGTGATCTCTATCCACTGATCCCCGGCCTTGGAGAGGCCGCTGTCACGCTCGCCCGTGCCCTGGGGCGGATTTCCGAGCCGCTGCGGACGCTGGTCACGCGCCTTGAAGAGCGGCTGCGCGATGAGACCGACACGCTCGACTCAACATCACGCGGACGGATCGAGGCGATGATCCGCGCCCTCCGCCGCCGGGCCCTGTCGCGCATCGATGGCTGGGCGGCCATGCTGGCAACCGTCTCCGAACCACAGAATGGCGACATCACACCGCAATTTATCCGCTTCATCCGCACGGAATCCCGGGAAGGACAGCGTCGGGGCGAGCAGGATGTCGGGCTGCATCAGCACTGGCTGGACCCGACAATTCCATTCGCCGCCATCCTCGCAGCCCCCGCTCACGGACTCCTGATCACCTCCGCAACGCTTCGCGATGAGACGGGATCCATCCAGGAAGGCGAAGCAGAACGGGTGTGGGAGGCGGCGGAAGCGCGCGTGGGCGCGAATCATCTGCCGATGCCCGCGCTCCGCGCCGCGCTGGCCAGTCCGTTCGACTATGCGTCGCAGACACGGGTGTTCATCATAAACGACGTCGCGCACGACAATCTCGATGCCCTGGCGGCAGCGTACCGCACGCTGTTTCTGGCATCCGGTGGCGGCGGTCTGGGATTGTTTACGGCCATCGAGCGGCTGCGCGGCGTGCACCGCAGAATCGCGGCGCCGCTGGAAGAAGACGGCATCCCGCTCTACGCCCAGCACGTCGATGCGATGGACAACACAACCCTGGTCGATGTCTTTCGCACCGAAACGGATTCCTGCCTGCTCGGAACAGACGCCATGCGGGATGGCGTGGATGTGCCGGGGCGGGCACTGCGTCTGGTGGCCTTCGAGCGTGTCCCGTGGCCACGCCCGGATATCCTGCACAGGGAGCGGCGACTGCATCTCTCACAGGGCGCGCCGGGCCTCTATGACGACAGAATCGCCCGGCTCCGCCTCCGGCAGGCTTTCGGGCGGCTGATCCGGGCGCGCGATGACCGTGGTGTCTTCGTGCTGCTGGACAGGCGGACGCCATCCCGTCTGCTCGGCGCCTTTCCGGACGGTGTGGCCCCGCGCCGAATGGGAATCGCCGCCGCCGCCGCGGAAATCCGGGCGTTTTTTGATGCGCAGGGTCAGTGAGGGCACAGCCCCGGTCCCCGCTTAACCTGATGCTAAAACTTCCCTGTAACACTCCGTGGCATCGAAAGGATGTCCATAAGGATTTGATGCGGCAATGGAGTTTCAGGATCACCACCCGGAGAGTGACGTGCGGCAGCCCGACACCGCCGAACTGGCCGCGCTGCGGGCGTCTGTCTCCCGTTTCGCATCGACCGATCCCGTCATCCTCGCCTGGGCGCAGCAATGCGCCAGCAATCTGTCGGAAGAAGACCAGACAACCGAGGACATGATCCGTCTCTCGGCCACGGTTCTGAAATTCGTTCTTGATCTGGAACTGCACGCCCGGGCTGTCGTCCGGGAGAGCCTGCCGCGCCAGTGGTGTTCCGCTCTTTAAGAGACCGTTTCAAAAAGCTCCGTTCGCGGTAAGTATTTTTTCAAAGGGTTAGCAGAATCCGGGCTCTGCCCGAACCCGGCAGGAACCGCAGGTCCCTGCACCCCGATTTATTTACGATAAAACGGTTTCGAAAGATCTGCGACCTTTGGTGCATTCCAGGGGAAAGCCACGGGAAGGTACCAACACCTAACGATATACAGTGGCGTTTGACGCAGCCCCTGAAACATATCCTGACGTGATCGAACGATTTTAACGCCTGCGGAACAGAAGCTCCAGATCGTTGCGCGTCATCCGCACCCAGGTGGGGCGCCCATGTGAGCAGGTACCGGCCCGGGGCGTGGCTTCCATACGGCGAAGCAGAGCGTTCATTTCAGCCAGCGACAATTTGCGGCCGGCCCGGATGCTGCCGTGGCACGCCATGCGGGCAATCACCGCATCGAGCCGGGCATCCAGAGCAGGCGTCTCATCAATCGCCGCCAGCTCGTCGGCATCCAGTTCTTCTGCCAGATCACGCAGCAGCGCGACGGCAGAGACATTCCCGAGCAGGCCGGGCAGGGACCGCACAAGCACAGCGCCAGGACCGAACGCTTCAATGTCGATTCCCAGTTTTGACAGCGCGGAAGCCCGTGAAACCAGAAGATCCGCCTGACTGCCGGACAGTTCAACAACATCCGGAACCAGAAGTCGCTGCGCCTGAATGGTGCCCGACAGAAACTGCTCCCTGAGATCCTCATGCGTCAGACGTTCATGAGCGGCATGCTGATCTACAAGAATCATATTTTCATCGCTGGTGACCGCGATGATGTAGGTCTCCAGAATCTGCGCGACCGGCGCGCCAAGCGGGTATTCAGTGCCCGGAGTCTGACTGGCCGCCAGAGGTGAGATGTCATCCGCACTCACCGGAGGTGGCGCGGAAGCAGTCCCGGCAGGTGCCGCCATGAGTGTCGCGGGAGACGCGAAACTGCGCGCCGCGGGCACCGAGCCGAGGGCCAGGCCGGGCTCCGCGAAACCGTCCCGCTGCGGTGCTTCCTCCGCCGGATAGAAGATCCTGGCGCCCCGGGATGGTGTGAATCCCGGACGCACACCAACCGCGCCGGCGCCCAGCCCCAGAGCGCGGGTCAGCGTGCCAATGACGAGAGACCGCACGCCCGCTTCGTCGGCAAACCGCAGTTCCGTTTTGGCCGGATGCACGTTCACATCGACCTGGTCATAAGGCAGCGAGAGACTGAGCACCGCGACAGGATGCCGCCCCACCTCAATGACGCGGCGATACGCAACCCGGATCGCGGTCCGCAGCAGCGGATCGACCACCGCACGGCCATTGACCAGCATGAACTGACCCGCCGCCGTGGGCCGGTGCACGGACGGGCTGCACGCAAACCCGGTCAGGCGCATGTCGCCTCGCTCCCCGTCGAGCGCCAGAAGACCGTCTGCGTCCGCCACGCCGAGAAGAGCGGCGGCGCGGGCTTCCGGTGTCTCGGCAGGCCGGTCGATCACAGTCCGCCCGTCGAGCTCCATGAAAAAAGCGACATCCGGCGCGGCAAGAGCCAGACGCCGGACGGCGCTTTCCGCATGCGTGCCTTCAACGCGCGCGCTTTTCAGAAACTTCCGCCGCGCGGGCGTGGCGAAGAACATGTCTTCGACAAGGAGACTCGTGCCAGGTTCGCCCGCACAGGGTTCGGGTGGCGAAACAAGCCCCCCTGCGACATGGATGCGCCAGGCACAGTCACTGTCGGCTTTGCGTGACGTGATGGTCAGCCGGGCAGCGGCGCCGATCGACGGCAAGGCCTCACCACGAAAACCGAGGCTGGAAATCCGCACCAGCGTCTCGTCCGTCAGCTTCGAGGTGCAGTGACGCTGGACGGCAAGCTCCAGCTCGTCCGGCGTCATGCCAACACCGTCATCGGTGACGACAATCCGGTCCGCGCCTCCGTTCACAATAGCGATCCGGATGCGTCGCGCCCGGGCATCAATGGCGTTTTCGACCAGTTCCTTGAGCGCCGCCGCCGGACGCTCAATGACCTCGCCGGCGGCGATACGGTTGATGACGTCGTCCGTGAGACGACGCAGAACGGAGTGGGGAGCAGGCATATCGGTCATGGAAAGCCCACTTTAGCAGTTTGTCCGCCAGGAAAGGAGTGCATCCGGCTCTTTACCCCGGAAGGTTCCCTGCGGCAGGAAAGGACCATGATGAGGATTTTTATTGATGCTGACGCCTGCCCGGTAAAGGACGAGGTGTATCGTGTGGCGGCCCGCTACGGCCTTTCCGTCGCGGTCGTCTCCAACCGCATGATCGCAGTGCCGCAAAGCCCCGTCATCGAACGGGTGATCGTCGAAGCCGGACCGGACTGCGCGGATGACTGGATCGCAGAGCACGCCGGCGCCGGTGATGTCGTGATCACATCCGACATTCCGCTGGCGTCACGTTGTGTGGCCGGCAAGGCCGACGTGCTTGACCCTAAAGGACGACATCTCGACGGAGACGCTATCGGCATGGCGCTGGCGATGCGCGATCTGATGACCGATCTCCGGTCCGCCGGCGTCATGACACCGGGTGGTCCATCCTTCACAAAAGCCGACCGCTCCCGCTTTCTCTCGGCGCTTGACACGCTGATTGTCCGCGTCCGGAAGCAGAGCCTGCTGAAACGGCTGCACCCGGGCCGGAACTGATACCCGGACTTGCGGCCCCTTCAGGGTTCGGGCGGAGCCCGGTCTTCTGCCAGCTCTTTGAAAAATCACAGCACATCACGTAACGCTGACAGAGCCTTTGCCGGGTGTCCGGGCAGCGCTCTCGCGGTCTCACAAGTAACTGGTCCGGGCGCCCCTAGAAACGCGCCGGGATCATCATCGTCTGGCGGATCATGTGAACAGGGCTGGCCCGATAGGAGGCCAGCGTCCGGCCCGATCCTCCCGTGATGGCAGGCCGGGATGGCGGGGGATTATAGCCATGAATAGCGGGGTGAAACGTGCTCTGCGCCGGCGCCTGAGACATGGCCAGGTTGCTGTTGCCGGTCTTTGTGGCATAGGCCACGACCGGCTGCGATGTGTGTGGCACCGGAGGCACCGGACGCCCGCCACCCGAAAACCGTGGAACCGACACTGACCCGGAAGACGCATCGGCGGGCATTGCCCACGATTCCAGCACTTTCCACTGATAAACTGTCCCGATGTCCGGCGTGAAAGAATGATACGCCGCCGCCGCGCGGGGCCAGCTTCCGGTGCGAGTAAACAGATCAGCAAGAAAACGGGCCGCATAACGCGCATTGGTCATGGGATCGAAAGCCGCTTCCAGCGAAGAAAATGCGTCGGCGTGCTGCAAAAGATTGACCTGCAGACAACCGACATCAATCGAGCGGATGCCCTGGTCCTGAAACGCGTGAACGGCATCGATGGCCTGCTGCCTCGTGCTGTAAACATACCCCTTGCCCTGCGCGTTGACCGTCCAGGGCCAGGCAACGAACTGACCATTCGGAAGGTGGCGGCCGCTCTCAACACGCCCCATCGCAACAAGAAACTGATCGGGAATGCGGGTGCTGCGCTCCGCCGAGAGGGCCGCCTGCGCGCAGAGCCCGGCATCTCCCGGTGAAATGAAATTTCTCCGGATGATCGCCGCGCCAGTCTGATCCGCAGACGCCGCATCCACAGAAACATCCGCCCCGGAAACCGGCTGCGGCACCATGGCGAGCGGAAAAGCGACTGCCCGTGTTCCGGTCACAAAAGCCAGAACCGTCAGCAGGGAGGAAAAAACGCGACGCATCACGGGCTCACTATGGCCCGATTCTGTTAATCAGAGGTTATGCCGGGCACGATCCTTCCGGCACTGAACGAAACAGAAACAAAGGCCGGTCATCACACTGCTGCCAGCCCCTGAGAAAACCGGAAGCTTCAGTATTCAACAACCGTCCGGATACTCTCGCCTTTCGCCATCATGTCGAAGCCCTCATTGATCCGCTCCAGCGGCAGTTTATGGGTGATGAGATCGTCAATGTTGATCTTGTGCTCCATATACCAGTCAACAATCTTCGGAACGTCCGTGCGACCGCGCGCCCCCCCGAATGCTGACCCGATCCAGCGACGCCCGGTGACAAGCTGGAAAGGTCGCGTGCTGATCTCCTGCCCCGCCGACGCCACACCGATAATCGTGGAAACACCCCAGCCGCGATGCGCGCACTCAAGCGCCTGTCGCATCAGCGTCGTGTTGCCGATGCACTCGAACGTGTAATCCGCGCCACCGCCCGTAAGTTCGATAATATGCCCGACCAGATCCCCGTCCGGCCCCAGCTCTTTCGGATTGACGAAATCGGTCATCCCGAATTTGCGCGCGATCGCCTCACGTTCGGGGTTGATGTCCACACCGATAATCTGATCAGCCCCGACCATCTTCGCGCCCTGAATCACATTCAGCCCGATGCCGCCAAGGCCGAAGACAACAACGGAAGACCCCGTCTCCACCTTCGCGGTAAACAGCACCGCGCCAATCCCGGTCGTGACGCCGCAGCCAATGTAGCAAACCTTGTCGAACGGCGCGTCCTCTCGGATCTTCGCCAGCGCGATCTCCGGCAGAACGGTGAAATTCGCGAAGGTCGAACAGCCCATATAATGGTGGATTGGCTGACCCTTAAACGAGAAGCGCGACGTGCCGTCCGGCATCAGCCCCTTGCCCTGCGTGGAGCGGATCGCCGTACAGAGATTGGTCTTGCGCGACAGACACGACTTACACTCGCGACATTCCGGCGTGTAGAGCGGGATCACATGATCGCCAGGCTTCAGATGCTTCACGCCCTTGCCAACCTCGCGGACAATACCAGCGCCCTCATGGCCCAGAATGGCCGGAAACAGCCCCTCAGGATCGGCCCCTGACAGCGTGTATTTGTCGGTGTGGCACAGGCCAGTCGCCATGATCTCCACAAGGACTTCACCCTCGTGCGGGCCTTCAAGCTGAACCGTCTCAATCTCAAGAGGTCTGCCGGCTTCAAACGCGACCGCTGCTCTCACATCCATGATCTGACTCCCCAGGTGCTCACCTGCCGGGCAGGCGAGAATCAATGTTTTTCGGATATTAGACCGGATGTGACATGAACGCACAGTATGCTGCGTGCGTTGTTGCCCCATGGGGAAAGACGCCTCGCCTTTCATAAGACGATTTGCTACGACGAGCATTCATGTCTGCGGACAACCGGTCAGAGGCTGTTTCAAAAGCTTCTCTGCTGGCGATCCGACGCGCGTTTTCTGCGCTCCGAAGCTCATGGGCCGGCCGCCCGGTTCGCTTCTGTGCTCCAAAACACACGCCGGCCGCGCCCCTCACGGGCGCTCTCGCTCAGCGGAAAAGCTTTTGAAACAGCCTCTTACAATAATAAGATGCGCGGGCAGACTGCCCGCGCAAAATGCCGGGCCCCGACCAGATGACCCCATGCCCGTATCACGTTGCCGGCCGGGAAGGATGACGAGATGATGCAGACCACGCAGACCCGCTCATGTGACACCGATGCCTGCGCCGCCGCGATCGGGGCCTTCCGCACGACAGTGGCAACGTCCCTTGAGTCGGATATTCCGTTTCGTCACTGGACCCTGGAAAACGTGATTCCCGCCGAAGCATGTGAGGCTCTCGTTGCCTGGCAGCCCGCCGAAGGATCGGTGGCTGGCGATACTGGCGGCCGGCGTGAGACACGCAACGGCGCACGGGTCTTCGTGGAGCCGGGAGCGCGGGCACGCGATGCGCGGCTCGACGTGATGGCGCGGATGTTCGACAGCCCGGAAGCCCGCGCCGCGATCACCTCTCTGTGCGGCACATCCCTGGACCACACGGCTCTGCGTCTGGAACTCAGCCTGGACACCGACGGGTTCTGGCTGGAGCCCCATACCGACATCGGTGCAAAGAAACTGACGCTCCTGATTCCGCTCTCCGTTCACCCGGAAGCAGAGCAATGGGGAACGGATCTGATGAACGCGGCGGGCGAGTCGGTCGTCCGCAGCTCGGGCCGCTTCAACACAGGAACATTGTTCGTGCCTGGTGATGACACATGGCATGGATTTGCCCCGCGCCCGATCGAAGGGCTGCGACGGGGCCTGATTGTGAATTTCGTCGACTCAAGCTGGCGTGCGACGCACGAACTGGCGTTCGGGCCTGCGATCTGATCGTGCCGGATCACCCGCCTCCCGGCGGTTTCCTTCTTCCCTCACACAAGACTGTTTACGGAGAGCAAGTGTTATGAGCGAACGCGAGGCGATGGATTTTGATGTCGTCATCGTGGGAGGTGGCCCGGCTGGTCTGGCCGCAGCGATCAGACTGCGGCAGCTGGCTCCCGAGGCAACCGTCTGTCTGATCGAAAAAGGCAGCGAAATCGGTGCCCATATCGTATCAGGCGCCGTGATCGAGCCGCGCGCGCTCGACGAACTGCTGCCTGACTGGCGTAATCAGGACTCCCCGATCAGAACACCGGTCTCGGAAGAGGAAATGTACTTCCTCACCGAAACAAAGGGGCATCGCATCCCCGCCCTCGACCGCGTGATGCCCCACCTCGCCAATCACGGCAATTACGTCGTCAGCCTCGGTGAGGTCTGCCGCTGGCTGGCCGCAAAGGCCGAGGACATGGGCGTTGAAATCTACCCCGGTTTCGCCGGCGCCGAAGTCCTGATCGAAAACAACCGCGTCGTCGGAGTCGCTACCGGCGACATGGGCATCACCCGCGAAGGCGAACACGGACCGAATTACGCCCCCGGCATGGAATTGCGAGGGAAATACACCCTGTTCGCCGAAGGCTGCCGCGGTTCCCTCACCAAACGCGTCATGGCGCATTATGACCTCCGTAAAGGTGTCGATCCGCAGACCTACGGCCTCGGCGTCAAGGAAGTCTGGGAAATCCCACCAGAAAATCACCGCCCCGGCCTCGTGGTCCACAGCTTCGGCTGGCCGCTGGACGACCGCACCTATGGCGGCGCCTGGCTCTACCATTTCGGCGAAAACCTCGTTTCCTACGGCTTCGTCACCGGCCTCGATTACGAAAACACCTGGCTGTCCCCGTTCGACGAAATGCAGCGCACCAAGCTGCACCCGGTCTTCCGCCCGCATTTCGAAGGCGGCCGCCGCCTGATCTATGGCGCCAGAGCTCTCTCGGAAGGCGGCCTTCAGTCAATTCCGCGCCTGACCTTCCCCGGCGGCGCCCTGATCGGCGATTCCGCCGGATTCCTGAACACGCCGAAGATCAAGGGCACCCATACGGCCATGAAGTCCGGCATGCTCGCCGCCGAGGCCGTGGTGGAAGCACTGGCTACCAGTCGTGTCGAACCCGGCTCCTTCACGCAGCGGGTCCGCAATTCCTGGCTGTACGAAGAACTGAAATCCGCCCGCAACGTCCGCCCCGCCTTCGCAAAATGGGGCATGAAAGCCGGCGCGCTATACGCCGGCATCGACGCCATGATCCTCCGGGGCCGCGCGCCCTGGACACTGCATTATCGCCATACGGACAACGAGACGCTCCGTCCCGCCTCCCTGTCAGAGCCGATCAGCTATCCGAAGCCCGATGGCAAGGTGACGTTCGACAGGTTGTCCTCGGTCTTTCTCTCGAACACCAATCACGAGGAAGATCAGCCGGTGCATCTGCATGTGGAGAACATGCCGCTGTGGAAAACGGTGAACTGGGACGTCTTCCGCTCGCCGGAAAGCCGTTACTGCCCGGCAGGTGTCTACGAGGTGGCCGATGAGGCGACCGATCCGCGCCTGGTCATCAACGCGCAGAACTGCGTGCACTGCAAAACATGCGACATCAAGGATCCGGCGCAGAACATCGACTGGGTGACGCCGGAAGGAGGCGGCGGCCCGAATTACCCGGCCGGGATGTAATTTCCGGGCGTGGTACGCTAAGGCAACCATCAATTCCGGTGGAACGGTAACCGGGCGTGGAACTGCCCTCCCGCCCGTTCCCACCACCAACGGGTACAGGCAGGAAGACCATGAAAATTCTCGTCCCGGTGAAACGTGTCGTCGATTACAACATCAAGGTTCGGGTCAGATCCGACGGAACCGGTGTTGAGACGGCAGGCCTCAAAATGTCGATGAATCCCTTCGACGAAATCGCCGTCGAAGAAGCCGTGCGGCTGCGTGAAAAAGGCGCCGCGACAGAGGTCATCGCCATCTCCATCGGTGTGCAGCAGGCGCAGGACACCCTGCGCACAGCCCTCGCCATGGGAGCCGACCGCGCCATCCTCGTCCTCACGGATGAGAGCCCGGAGCCCCTCACCGTTGCAAAGATCCTGAAAGTCCTCGTCGAGCGTGAAAAGCCGGAACTCGTGTTCCTGGGCAAGCAGGCGATTGATGACGATATGAACGCAACAGGTCAGATGCTGGCCGGTCTGCTCGGATGGCCGCAGGGCACATTCGCCAGCAAGGTCGAGGTGGCTGATGGCCGCGTCGACGTCGCGCGCGAAATCGACGGCGGCACCGAGACGGTCTCGCTGGCACTCCCCGCGATCGTCACGGCGGATCTGCGCCTGAACGAACCACGCTACGCGTCGCTGCCCAACATCATGAAGGCGAAGAAAAAGCCAATGGAGACGCTGCAGGCCGCCGATCTCGGTGTGGACACGACGCGACGTCTGACAACGGTGTCCGTCTCCGAGCCGCCGACCCGCAAAGCAGGTGTGACCGTCAGTTCCGTCGCCGAACTGGTCGAAAAGCTGCGTAACGAAGCCAGGGTGATCTGATCATGACCGTTCTTGTTTTTGTCGAAACCGAAGCCGGTCAGGTCCGTCAGGCCTCCCGTTCCGCGATCGCCGCCGCAACGAAGCTGGGCGACGTACATGCACTCGTCGCCGGCGATGCCGCAGCCAGTGACGCCGCCGCCACGGCAGCGGCTAAAGTGCCCGGTGTCGCCAGGGTGCTGAAGGCCGGCGCCGATGTTCTGGCTCACGAACTGGCCGAGCCTCTGGCGGACCTGATCGTGGCGCTGGCTGGCGACTACACGCATCTTCTGGCGGCCTCTTCAGCCGCGGGTAAGAACGTGATGCCCCGTGTCGCGGCCCTGCTTGACGTGCAGCCGATCCCTGACGTCATGGCCATCGTGGACGCCGACACGTTTGTCCGCCCGATCTATGCCGGCAACGCCCTTGCGACGGTTAAATCCTCGGATGCAAAGAAAGTCCTGACAATCCGCGCCGCGAGCTTCGATCCGGCCCCGGCCGAAGGCGGTTCGGCCCCCGTCGAAGCTGTCACCGTCACGGTGACGGACGAGACCTCCCGCTTCGTTTCGGCGCATACGCCGGTCAGTGATCGTCCGGAACTCGAGTCAGCCCGCGTGATCGTTTCGGGTGGTCGCGGCCTGCAAAGCGCTGAAAACTTCCACAAATACCTTGAGCCGCTGGCGGACAAACTCGGAGCAGCAATCGGCGCCTCGCGCGTGGCGGTGGACTCGGGTTACGCACCCAATGACAGTCAGGTCGGACAGACCGGCAAGATCGTGGCGCCGGAGCTTTATATCGCAGTCGGTATCTCCGGCGCGATTCAGCATCTGGCCGGCATGAAGGACAGCAAGGTCATTGTCGCGATCAACAAAGACGCGGAAGCCCCGATTCTTCAGGTAGCGGATTACAGCCTGGTCGGCGATCTCTTCGAGATCGTCCCCGCCCTGACCGCCGCGCTCTGAAAATCACTGCTGATTTTAAAGATATACTATCAGACTATGAGAATGCGCTGCTTCCGGTAATCAGGCCGGAAGCAGTGTTTTTTATGGGCACGTCCGGAAAGGATTACTCACCGGACTTACGCTTTTCAGAATAGTCATCCACAATGAAATGTTGTGTGCCCGTCGTTCCGTTCAGGGATCACGGTTCTGGTCGCAAATGACCGTGACGACCGGACAGAAGCAAAAATCTGTTCGGGCTGTTAACGGCTGAGTGATAAATACAGGGCAGGCTGAATCGTCCCGAGACCAGGATGATTCCTCAATGTACGACGCCCTGCCCGATCTGTATGATTATAATCCGGGTATGATTGCCGGTGCCGCGGCACTCTGCGCGACATCGATGCTGATCGTTGTCCGGATGGTCTGCCGGGCGGCCATGGTCCGTGGGGCGTCGAGGATAAAGCGGCTTCTTCTCGCCGCCGCCGTTGCCGGAAACGGCATATGGGCAACTCATTTTCTGGCAATGCTCGGCCGGAACTCGGCCATGGATGCAGTCTATGCGCCAGGCCTGACCGTGCTGTCGGCGGGCGTGGCGTTTCTCATCTTTTTCGGAGCCTGGTGGAACGAGAGAGAGACGCCTGGCCGGTCGTTTTCACCTTCAACAGCGTTTCTGATGATGATGGCTGTCGGCGGAATGCACTATATCGGCATCAGTGCGATGGATGATGGTGCGCTGCCTGATATTTCGGCCGCCCGCGTCGTCACATCGCTGATTTTCGGATTTGTCCTGTTTTATGCCGGCTGCCTGTTTCTCCGACGTCAGCACGGCCCCTGGCGGGCGCTGGCCACAGCCCCCTGGGTCATCGGGGTTTGCTGCCTGCATTTTATCGGCGTGCCGCCCGGTTCGCACATGCATGATATGGCAGCGGAAGAAATGCAGGCCGGTTCAGTCTCGCTGGCCGGTATGGTCGCCGCCGGAACAGCAACGTTTCTGATCCTCGCGCTCATCTGGCTTGGCTTTGAATACCGCGTCGGCCTGAACCGGCGTGATGACAACATGCGCGCCCGCAATTTTGCGGATGCCGCAATCGAGGGGCTTGTTGTAACGGACGGGGCACAGATTATCGACGCCAATGATGCTTTTCGGAAACTGGTCTCATGGTCCCGTTATGAAACGGGTTCGCTTGGTGTCTGTCTGCCGGAACTGGTATCCGGCGATATTCTGAGAGCTCTGATCGCGGAAGAAAAGCCTCGGGAGGTGTGGCTGATAACAGGTGATGATCAGCCCGTTCCGGTTGAAATCTATGCGCGTAAAGCGACATGGAAAGGTCGCACCCGGACAGTCCTCGCCGTCGTCGATTTGAGGGCGCGCAAGGAGGCGGAGGCGGCTCTGCGGGCAATCTCCTTTCAGGACAGTCTGACAGGGATCGGTAATCGTCCGTATTTTGTTTCAAAGCTGACAGATTTTCTGCGTCAGAAAGGCCGGAGTCCACGGATCGCTGCTTTTCTGATTGATGTTGACCGCTTCAAAAATATTAACGAGACGAGTGGCCACGCGGCGGGAGACGCCGTCCTCGCTCACATCGCACAGGGGATTTCAGGGGCGGTTCCGGAAGGCGCGGTCACCGCGCGGATCGCAGGTGACGAGTTCGCTGTGGCATTTCCAGCCGATGGGTGCGATCCGTCAGCTTTCGCTGCGCAGCTGGCTCAGCAGCTTAAAATGCCGCTGGATGACAGGAACAATTCTGTCCCTGTTTCGGTCAGTGTCGGATTTGCTGTGTCTGATCGCGATACGCCGGACGGCGAGGCCCTGCTTCACCGTCTGGGTGTCGCTCTGCTTGCTGCCAAGCAGGCGGGGCGAGGTAGCGTGCGGGAATATGATTATAATTTCGACACCTCGATTCAGGACCGTTTTCGGATGGAGCAGGAAATCCGCCTTGCTCTTGATCGAAACGAGTTCTT
Organism: Acetobacter fallax; assembly: GCF_011516735.1. GTDB lineage: Bacteria > Pseudomonadota > Alphaproteobacteria > Acetobacterales > Acetobacteraceae > Acetobacter > Acetobacter fallax. The sequence goes on from NZ_WOSX01000006.1 coordinate 99,317, forward strand.
TCTCGAATACCAGCCGATTATGTGCACACGGACTCATCGCCTTACCGGATATGAGGCGCTGGTTCGCTGGCAGCATCCGGAGCGAGGGCGGATTCCACCGGATCAGTTCATCGGTGTCGCGGAAGAATGTGGCCTGATTGCGGAACTGGGCGAATGGGTGGTCCGGCGCGCCTGTGCCGACGCCGCATGCTGGAGCAACGGACTGAGTGTATCGGTCAATGTTTCTCCACTGCAATTTGCGACGTCTGATCTGCCTGCGGTCATAACCGCAGCCGTTCGGGATGCAGGTCTTGATCCTGCCAGACTTGATATTGAGATTACCGAAAACACATTGCTTCAGCAGGGGCGGCAGAATATGGAGATTCTTCGTAGTCTGCGGAATCTGGGGGCTGGCGTCGTTATGGATGATTTCGGCACCGGTTATTCAAGCCTGAGCTATCTTCGTGACTTCCAGTTTGATAAAGTGAAGATAGACCGGTCGTTCATCCGGGATATGCTTCAGCAGCCTCATTCAGCCGCAATTGTCGATGCGATTCTGTCACTCGGCAAAGGGCTGGGAATCGATATCGTTGCTGAAGGAATCGAAACATCAGAGCAACTGGCCTATCTTGAAAAACGCTGCTGCACTCTGGTGCAGGGATACTTTATCGGAAGACCTGGCCGGGAGATCGCAGAAGCCCCTTCTGAGAGCGTGCTGGAATCTCTGAGAGAAGCTGTTTAAAAACCAGAACGGAGATTTCTGATGAGTATCACTGTATATAATAGTAATGATTTTTACTGATTTTCTCATAATTTTTGTTAATAGCATTCCCTGAATCTGTCTGTTAATATCAACCCACATCAATATGCCGATTCCAGACAGCTTTCTGGTCGAAAACACTATCATAGATCATAAATTTATTGATAACAGACTGTTTCACAGTTCCCTGATACGAAGCGTATTTCCTGTGACCCGATGTTCGTGGTCTGTATGAATCACTCCGCTCAGGCACTCAAAACACAGGCCGGTCATACCCCTCCGCAGGGATTCTTACAGGCAGAAAAATGCATGAAACAGTCGCCGAATATGATGACCTGTAAAAATCAGTGATATTGACAGGTACTCTGAGATTTTTTGAAGTGTCTCACGTAGCGGATAGTCTTTCTCCACGATCTTCAGTCGAAAAGATTCTTTCTTTTTCACCAGATTCCGTATGGCTGTTTCTGGAGAATGCTCTTTTATCACCTCCTTAACATGTGACTGCTTAACTGTGTTCCTGCGCGTGTTAAGCGCGCCTGGCTGGCACGTGAAAGACAAGGTGAATGGAGCGGCTGTTTACATTCCTCCTGAGTGAGCAGCATGCGGTGTCACATTTCACGGTGACAGCGCTGGCGTTCCTCTGTGGTACGCTTGCTATACAATGTCTCGCAGCCACCAGATTCAAAACGAACATACAGATCGTTCTTTTCGGAATCGCAATTACAACAGGCAACCTCGTATCGTTTTTTGATACGCTATGGTCGAGTTATCCTTATTTATTGTGGCATATTCCGCTGGTGACGACGGCGATCGCCGCCATTGTTGTGTTCATTGCGGCCTGTATCTCAGCCTATTTTTATCTTTGCCCGCGCCGAACCATAAAAACCGTCATTCTGGCAGGCTGCGTTCTGGCATTCGGGTTGTCGTTTTCCGCGTTCACGATACTGGTTTCAATCGTAAAACCGTTTGTTCTGGCATACGATCTTTCTGCAGTTCTGAGTATCATGGTCCTTGGATCGACGCTGTGTGGTTTTGCATTCTGGGAACTCGGCAGTTTAGCCGCGATCCGCCCACGACTGTTCGCCAGCATTCTGCTCGCCCTGACACTGACGGTCCTTCCTCTGGGATCAATGGGATCTGTACTGCCCTTTGGTGAATGGATGACAGTCATCCAGACACCGGACAGCGCGTCGTTTTCACCGATTGGTGTCATCGCCCTGTCAGAATTCATCGCGATTATCTTCCTTGTTGGCATCGCATCGCTTCTTGATATCCGTGTTGCAGTCGCTCAGCAGAAAGAGGGAGATCGCATCAGGCACCTCGCGGATGGCACGTTTGAAGGTCTGCTTATCTGTCGTGGCTCAGAAATCATTGACGCCAATCAGCGTATTCAGGAAATGACTGGTCTGGACCTGACAACGCTCAAGCACAGAGCAATGCCAGATCTGTTTGTCAGCCCACCTTCTGAACGGACCCTGTCCGGCAGAGAAGCCGGCTCGTCGGATATTTTTGCACCGGAACAACTTGAACTGGTCGGACCGGGAATGCGACGGATTCCGGTGGAAGTGCTGTCCCGGGACATGCCTTACGTTGACGGGCAGTCAGCAGCGGTGCTCGCGGTGCGCGACATCACGGAACGCAAGGCAGCGGAAGAACATATCCGCTATCTGGCATTGCATGATTCGCTCACATCCCTGCCCAACAGGCGCGGCCTGGAAATGGTGCTTGCCCAGATCGTCGAGAACTCCCGTCAGACCGGCTCGGAGTCAGCAGTCCTCGGTCTGGATCTGGATGGTTTCAAAGCCGTCAATGATACACTGGGACATTATGCAGGAGATCTGCTTCTTAAAGAAGTTGCCGCACGGTTTCAGAAGCAGCTGAGAGATTCGGATTATCTCGCGCGACTGGGTGGTGATGAGTTTGTTATCATTCTCCGTAATATCAGTTCGAAAGATGATGCCGTAAAACTCGCGAAACGTCTGATTTCATGTCTCTGGCAGCCGTTTAAACTAAGCGGTCACGATGCTTATGTTGGCGTGAGTATCGGTATTGCCGTAAGCCCCCGTGACGGCGACACCGCACAGATGCTTCTGAAATCGTCTGATATCGCAATGTATCAGGCAAAATTACATGGCAAAGGACAGGTTTGCGAGTTCGCGGCGGGAATGGATGCGGATCTGCGCGAAAGGCATGACCTGGAGCTCGATCTGCGTCGCGCCCTGAGCCGTGGGGAACTGAAGATTCATTATCAGCCCCTGTTCGACAGCTCTGGAAAACTAACAGCTTTTGAGGCGCTGGCCCGCTGGCCACATCCGGAAAGAGGGATGATCCCACCAGACCGGTTCATCCCGCTGGCTGAGGAAACAGGACTGATCGTTCCTCTTGGCGAGTGGGTTTTGCGAACGGCCTGCAAGGTCGCATCAACCTGGCGCTCTGACATCAGTATTGCGGTCAATCTGTCACCGACCCAGTTCCAGCGTGTCGATCTTGTGGAAACAGTCAGTGCAGTTCTAAAAGAAACAGGACTTGAACCCTGGAGACTTGAACTGGAAGTCACCGAAAGTCTTCTCATGGAAGATACCGCGAAGGCACTGGCGCTTGTCACCAGCCTGCGTGAGCGCGGAGTGCGTGTGGCGCTTGATGATTTCGGAACAGGATATTCCAGTCTTGCTTATCTCCATAACTTCCCGTTCGATAAAGTAAAAGTTGACAGAACGTTTATCAACAAGATCACAAATGACCCGAATGCATGGACCATTGTCGAATCGATTATTGTCATGAGCCATAAACTCAAGCTTCGTGTGACTGCGGAAGGAATCGAAACCGGCGCTCAGCTCTCATTGCTGAAGGGGCATGGCTGCGATGAAATGCAGGGCTTCCTGCTGGGCCGTCCGATGCCCGAAACAGAAGCATCGCTGCTGGCAGGAGAAAAACAGACAGGCCGAAAAATGCACGAAATACTCAGAACGTAAAGCATCGACGCACACTCTTCCGGCTGAACAGACCTTTACTGGCCGGAAAGAAGATAAAGTACATCCGTTCCCTGTCTCAGGGTCGTTCTGTCATGCAGAGTAATTCCATGCCTTTTCTCCGTAACCCGATCACGCCACGCCCGAAAGTCTCCCAGGTGCCCGGCCGAGATAAGAGCCCGTCTGCCATCGGAAACATCAGAGCCAGGTTCCTGCGGAATAACGGTTGCGCATAGGCTTTCGCGCAGGGTTCTCAGGTTTTTCGTGGATGCCGAAAGCGTCGGCCCACCATCAAAGATGTCGATATACCCATCATACACGAACCCTTCGCCCTCCAGTATTTTTCGGGCCGGAACTGCGAGATCATGAGTGCGCCCGATCGACGCGCGCGCAGCCTCGGGAAGCAGATCGATATAAATCGGATAACGTGGCATCAGATCAGCAATGAACTGATTCCCATGAAGCGCATTATAGTGATCGGCTTCAGCGAAATCCCGTCCAAAAAAAATCCGTCCGACCGCATTCCAGAATGGCGGACCTTCCGCACTGACGTAACCACGCAGGTCCGCAATCACCCGATCCGCAAACCGCTCGCGATGCCGCGCGATAAACAGATAACGACTACGGGCAAGCAGTGAACCGAGGCCCCCCGTCCGATAGTCAGGATGCAGAAACAGCCCCCCGACTTCAGACGCCCCGTCGAAATCGTTTACGAGATGAAGCAGGCGCGTGGAAAAGGTCCGTCCCAGCTCCCGTGATACATGCGTGTGCGTCGCGATTTTATAACTGTAAAACGGCCACGGCGTGCCAATACGAGAAAAAATACAGGCAGAACCGGCGATCATGCCATTCTGCCCGTTTTCCAGAACAAGCAGATAAAGCTCATTTTCCGGTGTCTCAATGTCGCACGCAAGCGACGCCGCTGACCAGTCCAGACGCTTTTTCAGTGCCGCCCGGTCATAAGGCAGATTAAGAAGGCCTCCCCCTGTATGCGCCGCCAGAGAGTATAGCTGCTCCAGATCATCCGACCGCGCCAGTCGCACGGTCCACGGATCGGTTTTGCGTTCACTATGACTCGATACGGCGTCGTCCATCGCTCCCGAACCGGCGGAAACCCTGTTCATCGCTCCGTAAATCCCAGAAAATCCAGCAATGCCAGTCGCGCATTGCGGCAGTCCTCCCAAAGATCCGCATGCCCCGGATCATCAGGGCCAATGCGCTCAGGCCAGCGATCATCAATCAGAGCCGCAAGCCCATCAAGCCGCGCCTCATCAGGCAAAAAGCGCTGATCGAGAGCCGCTTCCGCTGCCTCATCAACCACAACACGCAGACGCAGACACGCCGGACCTCCGCCATTCTGCATCGACTCCCTCAGATTCAGGCTCTCAACCCGGCGGATCGGTCCATTCCCTGAAACCGTCGCATCCAGCCACTCCGCCACAGCAGCACGTTTCCGACATTCATCCGGAACAATCAGCACCATCCCGCCCTCAGGCAGCGTCACAAGCTGAGCATTGAACAGATAACTGCTGATCGCATCCTCAAGACTCACCCGCGCCGCCGGAACCTCAAGAATTGTCGCCTCCGGCACATGCCGCAGAATAGCGTCGTAAACCATGCCCTGATCGGCAAAAGCCTGCTCATGAACAAGCAGAACCGATTCATTGGCAACCGCCACCACATCGTTATGAAACGCACCCGCCTGTATCGCGGCGTCACTCTGACGCGCCAGCAGCGTGCGCGCCGGATCAAGGCCATGCCGACGCGCAATCGCAGCACTGGCCACGCGGGACTGCCGGGCCGGAAAGCCACCCGGCTGCGTCTCGCCATAAACGAAAATTTCCAGACCCGGAGCACCATGACGGGAACAGAGCCGCATCGCGTTTGCCGCCCCCTCATCGCCAGTACCCGACGGCAACGCCGGATGAAGCGCGAAATGGTCCGTGTCGGCAAAAAGCTGGCCCAGTTGCCGGGTCGTTTCCGGCGCCTCAATGCTCCGATGCAACATGCCGGACAGATTGGCCACCGACAGATGACAGCGCCCATCCTCGGTGTCCGGCGCCGGAGACACCGTGGCAGCATTGGCCGTCCACATCGGAGACGCAGACATCGCCGTCCGCAGCAGACCAGGTTCGTTGCGCCAGGCCGCCGCACAGACCGCATCGTCCGATCCCGTGAACCCGAACTGCCGAAGCCACCCGGTCAGAGGACGCTCATGCGGCAGCAGAATCCCCTGGCGAAGTCCGAGTTCCATCATGCGGCGCATTTTCGCCAGCCCCTGAAGCGCCGCCGTCCGGGGACGGGACACCTGGCCCGCATGGGTGGAGGAGGCCCGGTTCCCGAAGGACAGCCCCCCATAATTGTGACTGGGTCCGACCAGACCATCGAAGTTGATTTCGCGCATGGGCGGCCTCCGGCTGCGGCCGCCACAGAGGCGACACGGATCTCCTGCGGAGCACCTCATACAGGAGAGCGAGCCCCGACGCACGACAGCACATGCCAAAACAGGACAGTCCCGCTCACCCAAAACTGTTTCACCGGCACGAATTAAGCGTCAGCCAATGGCATTGGCGCCAGTCATCCTGTAAAAGTCACGGCATGAACGAACCGCGCATCGCCTCACTGCAACGGGTCACTGGCGAGACCGATATCAGCGTCACCGTCAATCTCGACGGAACCGGAACCGCGTCCATCGACACGGGCATCGGTTTCTTCGATCATATGCTGACGGCCCTCGCAAAGCACGGCATGCTCGATCTCGATATCGTCGCAAAAGGCGATCTGCATATCGATTTCCACCACACCGTCGAAGATACAGGCATCGCCCTCGGCCAGGCCATCGCCCGCGCGCTCGGCGACAAGCGCGGCGTGCGCCGGTTCGGCTCCGCCCTGGTGCCGCTCGACGAGGCACTCGCCGAGGTGGTGGTCGATCTTTCAGGCCGGCCATTCTTCGCCTGGTCCGTCACATTCCCGGCCTCCACGGTCGGAGAAGTCGACACCGAACTGTTCGAGGAATTCTTCCGCGCCTTCGCCATGGCCGCGATGATGACCCTCCACGTCACACAAAAAACCGGACGCAACTGCCACCATATCGCCGAAAGCGCGTTCAAGGCGACAGCACGCGCCCTTCGCATGGCCGTGGAGCACGATCCCCGGGCCGCCGGTGCGATCCCGTCAACCAAGGGGGTTCTGTGAAGATTTATTCTGTCTGGCTGCCCGGTCCCGGCACCCCCCGACGGAGACAAAATGACGGACTGCCAGTGCTGATCCCCCAGCACACCGGCTGGCTCGTGCTGTTTTTTGGCGGCCTCGGATTCATTGTCCTGGGCGCCCGCATCGTCGGCCTGCTGGCCATTGCGGCCCTGCTCCTGGTGCTCGCAGGCCTGACCGATACCTGGCTCTGGCTGCCAGTCTTTCTGACCGGCCGGCTGGGGCTCGCCATCTTCCGCGCCGAACTGGTCGAATGGGACATGCGCCTGCACGGCTTCACGCAGGACGGCGTCGTCGCCGGCGCAAACGCCGCTTCCGCCCTGCTGCGTTATATGGACCAGACCAGCCGAAACGGCAGTACCCGCTCCATACCATCCGCAGGCAACAACGCCGTGCCAGACCCGTTCGCGATCGCCGCCGGAGCCAGGCTGTGAGCGACACGTCAGTGCATAATGCCGAACCCACGCAGTCAGTCGTCGTCATCGATTATGACGGCGGCAATCTGGCCTCCGCCGCGCGGGCGCTGATGCGCGCGGCCGAACTGACGAGCCTCCCCGTCTCCGTCACCATCACGAACGAACCCGCCGCCGTCCTCGCCGCCGACCGCATCGTGCTGCCGGGGCAGGGCGCCTTCGCCGACTGCGCGCGCGGCCTCGACGCCGTCCCCGGTCTGCGCGAAGCCATCGACACAGCCGTCGCCGGCGGCACGCCGTTTCTCGGCATCTGTGTCGGCATGCAGCTGATGGCCGAACGCGGCCTGGAACACGGCACAACCCCCGGTTTCGGATGGGTCAGAGGGGAAATCGCACCAATGGAAGCCCCCGGCCTCCGCCTGCCACAGATGGGATGGAACGAACTCGTCTTCTCCCGCCCGCACCCGCTGACGGAAGGGCTGGGCGCGCACCCGCACGGCTATTTCGTTCACTCCTATGCCCTCTCCGGCGCCAGCCCCGACGAACTGATCGCCACAACAGAGTATGGCGGCGCGGTTCCGGCCATCGTGGCAAAAGGCAACCGGGCCGGCACTCAGTTCCACGTCGAAAAGAGTCAAACCGTCGGTCTGCGTATCCTGGCGAACTTCCTGCGCTGGACGCCCGACGAAAACGGGATGCGCCTGTGATCATGCCCGACGCAAAAAACGCCGATCACCTCACCGCCGAACGTGTGCAGTCTCTCACCGAAGATGATCTCCACGCGCTGTGCGAGGCAACCGATGCCGCCATCCTCGACGGCGGCGGTTTCGGATGGGTCAGACCACAGGGCCACATGGCGCTGGAACGGTATTTCCGCGGCGTCATGCTCGTGCCCGAACGATCCCTCTTCGTCGTGCGACAGAATGACACCATCGTCGGATCGGCGCAGCTCGTCCGTCCGCCGCGCAACAACGAAGCCCAGGCCATGAGCGCCAGCCTGATGCACTTCAATGTCGCGCCCTATGCCCGCCGCCTCGGCCTCGGACGCCTGCTGCTCGACGAGATCCTGCAATGCGCACGCGCCATGGGCTACCAGTTCCTTAATCTTGATGTCCGCGAGAGCCAGGATGCAGCAATCGCCCTGTTCCGAAGCACAGGCTTCGAACTCTGGGGCCACCATCCCGCCTATGCCTTCGTCGATGGCTGCGTCCGTCGCGGCCTTTATTTTGTCAAACGCCTGCAGGATCAGAGCCGCATCACCCATTGCGCGGCAGACATCCGATCTGACACTGGAAACCCCGACTCCATGACCGAATCCCGGACTTCACGGTCCCTGACCCTCTATCCCGCCATCGACCTCAAGGACGGCGCCTGTGTCCGCCTCCGTCGCGGCGAAATGGACGACGCCACAGTCTATTCAAACGACCCCGGCGCCCAGGCCCGCGCCTGGTGCGAAGCCGGATTCCACCGCCTCCACGTCGTCGATCTCAATGGCGCCTTCGCCGGACGGTCCGCCAATACCGACGCTGTCCGCAGCATCGTCGCCAACGCGACAGTGCCGGTCCAGCTCGGCGGCGGCCTGCGTGACATGGAAGGCATCGCCGCCTGGCTCGAAGCCGGCGTCACCCGAATCATCCTCGGCTCCGTCGCCGTGAAAAACCCCGAACTCGTCCGCGAGGCCTGCCGCGCATTTCCCGGTCGCATCGTCGCCGGCATCGACGCCCGACAGGGCCACGTCGCCACAGAAGGCTGGGCCGAAATCTCCGACATGCAGGCCACCGAACTCGGCCTGCGCATGCAGGACGCCGGCGTGGCCGCGATCATCTTCACCGAAATCACCCGTGACGGCATGCTCGAAGGCCTTGATCTCGAACAGACTGCCCAGCTCGCCGAAACCGTGTCCGTCCCCGTCATCGCCAGCGGCGGAGTTGGCTCTCTTGACCACCTCCTCGCCCTGAAACGCATCGCCGATACCACGCCCGGTATCGAAGGCGTCGTCGTCGGACGCGCACTTTATGACGGCCGGATTTCTCCGGTCGACGCGCTCAGGGTGCTCGCCTGATGCTGAAGCTCCGGGTCATCCCGTGTCTGGACGTGAAAAACGGCCGCGTCGTCAAAGGCGTCAACTTCGTCTCCCTGCGCGACGCCGGCGATCCCGTCGAGCAGGCCGCGATCTATGACGCCGCCGGAGCCGATGAACTCACCTTCCTCGACATCACCGCCAGCCACGAAAACCGTGACACCATCCTGGACGTCGTCAGCCGCACCGCCGAACGGATCTTCCTGCCCCTGACCGTCGGCGGCGGCGTCCGCACAACCGCCGATATGCGCCGCCTGCTGCTCGCCGGCGCCGATAAATGCGCGATGAATTCCGCCGCCGTGAGCCGGCCCGAACTGGTCAGCGAAGCCGCAAATAAATTCGGCAGCCAGTGCGTCGTCGTCGGCGTCGACGCCCGCTCCAATGGCAAAGGCGGCTGGGAAGTCTTCACCCATGGCGGCCGCACCCCGACAGGACTCGATGTGCTCGACTGGTGCCGCAACGTCGCGGCCCGCGGTGCCGGAGAAATCCTTCTCACGTCCATGGATCGCGACGGAACCCGCTCCGGCTTCGATCTCGACCTGCTCCGCGCCGTTAACGCCGCCGTCCGCCTGCCCGTCGTCGCTTCCGGCGGCGTCGGCACGCTGGAACACTTCGTCGAAGGTGCCCGCGCCGGCGCGACTGGCCTTCTCGCCGCCAGCGTGTTTCACTTCGGCCAGTTTACCGTGCCGGAGGTCAAACAGGCTCTGGCCGCCGCCGGCCTGCCGGTTCGCCCGAACCCCTGATTTTCTCTCCTGCTTCTTGACCGGATAAGCCATGCCCAGGACACCCACGAAAAAGACCTCTTCCGGAACGCCGGAGAAAAAATCCCTCCGCACAGCCGTCGAAAAGCCCGTCACCGGCAAACCCGCTCGCGGTAAAACAGCCGAAAAATCGAAAAAAACCGCCAAAGCCGCAGCCCGGAAGCAGACAGAAAAAAAGAGCACATCACCTCTTCCGGTCCTGCCCGTGCCTGAAGACATCACCGTGGACGCCTCGGTTCTCGATCGTCTCTTCGATGTCGTCACCAGCCGCCGTGGCACCGATCCCTCCATCAGCCACTCCGCCCGCCTCCTGTCCCGTGGCACCGGCAAGATCGCGCAGAAATTCGGCGAGGAAGCCGTCGAATGTCTCATCGAAGCCGTCGCCGGGCGTCAGCATGAACTCGTCGGTGAAAGCGCCGACGTGCTCTATCATCTCATCGTTCTGTGGGTCGATGCAGGCGTCACCCCGGCACAGGTCTGGGCCGAACTGGACCGCCGGGAAGGCACAAGCGGCATCGCTGAAAAGGCATCCCGCCCAGGCAGCAAGCGCTGAGAAAAGCGTTTGTCTGAGCAGGAAATTTTAAGGAGGGGAGGGGAGTCCGGGCTCTGCCCGGGTCCGGCAGGGAGCGTGGCTTCCTGCGCCCTGATTTGTTAAACTAAAGGTTTGCAAAGGTCCGCGACCTTTGCCGGGTTTCAGGGCAGAGCCCTGAGAAAAAACACGCAGGAGCATATCATGGCAGTCAGCGGCATCGGCGCATACGACCCCGACAACATCTTTGCAAAAATCCTGCGCGGCGAAATTCCCTGCAAAAAAGTCTACGAAAACGAATGGGCTCTCGCCTTTAACGACATCGGCCCCAAAGCCCCCGTCCATGTCCTCATCATCCCCAAAGGCCCCTACGTCTCCTTCGTGGACTTCAGCGCCCGCGCCTCAGACGATGAAATCACCGGCTTCACCCGAGCCGTCGGCCACGTCGCCACCACCCTCGGCCTCAACGAACCCGGCTACCGTCTCATCGGCAACGTCGGCCCGGATTCCGGCCAGGAAGTCCCCCACTTCCACGTCCATCTCCTCGGCGGCCACCCTCTCGGCGCTCTGGTCTCGCCATAAAAAAACACGGTCATCAGCCAAAGCCGGACGAAGAGAAACATCCCCGACGCCGCCCGGACCCATGGCCCCGGTTTGTCTGGAAAAATGTATTTCGGAAACAATGTTCCGGTCACTTCGGGAGAAAAGCGGAGCAGGTTATCATGGCTGCTTTCGCCTACATGTCTGCCATTTGATGCCTAATTGTCCGGTTCGCAAAACAGACATGCACCATTCGCCAGTATCACTCGACCACTGTCGACATTTGCCTTTTTGGGCAGTGCAGATTTGTCCCGGACAGGAGTTTATCCGGGACAGGAAACGGCATCATGCCTGTCAGGCGACGCGGATCAGCTTGCGATTGATGAACTCCTCAATGCCGAGGAAGGACAGTTCGCGGCCAAAGCCCGAATTCTTGATCCCGCCAAAAGGCAGTTCCGGTGCAGCAGCCATGGCTGTGTTGATGAACATCATGCCGGTCTCGACCTGTTCAGCCACTTTTTCGGCACGTGTAAGATCACGGGAGAACACGGACCCGCCGAGGCCGTAAGGAGAATCATTGGCCAGTTCGATGGCCTCATGTTCCGAGGCAACCTTATGTACCACAGCGACCGGGCCGAAAATCTCCTGATAGAAGACCGGGTTGTCCTTTGACACATTGGTCAGGATGGTCGGTTCCATGAAGAAGCCGCGGCACTCCATCCGCTTGCCCCCGGCCACCAACGTTGCGCCTGCCTTGACCGCTTCGTCAGTCTGCGCCAGTGCGGTGTCGAGTGCCTTCCTGCTGCTCATCGGGCCATGGGTGGTACCCTCAGCCAGCGGATCGCCAATGCGGAACTGCGTGATCGCGGTTTTCAGACCCGCGAGGAAGGCGTCGTAGACCTTCTCATGCACGATCATCCGCTTGGCCGCCGTGCAGACCTGCCCGTTATTGGCGAACCGGCCCCATGTCGCCCATTTGATTGCCAGTTCAAGGTCCGCGTCATCCAGCACGATGAACGCGTCGCTACCGCCAAGTTCCATCGTGTCCTTCTTCAGCGCCGCACCGGCTTCGGCCGCAACCGTCTGGCCCGCGCGTTCGCTGCCCGTCAGGGCGACGCCACGGATGCGGAAATCCTTGATCAGTTCGGCGGACTGATCGTTGTCGAGGAAAATGTTGGTATAGACGCCCTCTGGCGCGCCAGCATCGTGAAACAGTTTTTCAAAAGCCAGTGCACATTGCGGCACGTTGGGCGCGTGCTTCGCGATAACCACGTTGCCCGCCATAAGGTTCGGCCCCGCCACGCGGGCAAGCTGGTAATAGGGGAAGTTCCAGGGCTCGATGCAGTAGATTACGCCAAGCGCCTGGTTGATGATCTTTGCATGGCCTTCCCTGACCTTCAGGGGCGTGGGAGCGAGAAATTTCTCCGCGCCTTCGGCATAGTAGGAGAGGATGTCGACCGTGATGTCGATTTCTTCCAGCGCATCAGGCAGCGCCTTACCCATTTCAGTCGCGATCAGACGCGCATGGGTCTCGCGGTCGTGGCGTAGCAGATTGGCGGCCTTTGACATGATGACCTTGCGGGCGGCTATATCGCGCTTTTTCCAGTCGGTCTTCCACACATGGTCTGCTCGATCGATAATCGCCTTCATCTGCGCGGCGGTGTGAAGTTAGAACGTGCGTTCCACGGTTTCCGTGGTCGGGTTGAGGGTCTGGTAAAAACTCATTGGTCCGTTTCCCTGTTTATTGATTATGGAAAAGGTAGTCGGTGTAGCCATGCGCGCTGCCGCCGTACATCGTCGCCGGGTCCAGCGGATTGAGCGGCCAGTTATGTTCCAGCCGCGCGGGCAGGTCCGGATTGGCGATGAATTTCCGGCCAAAGCCGATCATGTCCGCCCATCCATGGCCCAGCACATGCTGTGCCTTGTGCAGGTCGTAACGGCCCGCGCACAGGATGCGGCCGCCGAAGATGTCGCGCACGCTGGCGCGGAAGGCATCCGGCATTTCCGGCGCATTGTCCCAGTCGGCTTCGGCCAGCGAGACGTAGGCGATGCCCGCCTCCGCCAGTACGCGCACGGCTGCCGTGTAGGTTTCCGCTGGATTGTCCTCCAGCAGGCCGAGATAGACGCGCTCTTCCGTCGTCGTGCCGAACAGCGGGGAAAACCGCACGCCCAGTCTGTCGGGGGTGACGACGGCGGAAACGGCCTCTACCACCTCGCGCAGGAAGCGCAGGCGGTTGGACAGGCTGCCGCCATAGGCATCGGTGCGGAAATTGGCCCGTTCGGAGATGAACTGGTTGATCAGGTAGCCATTGGCGGCGTGGATTTCGACGCCATCGAAACCGGCTGACAGGGCGTTGCGGGCTGCCTGTGCGTACAGCTCCACCAGTTCATGGATTTCGGGAATGGTCAGCGCGCGTGGCACATCAGGGGGTACCAGCTTTCCTGTACCCGGCCCCGTGGGGATGAACACGTTTACGCCTGTTGCCGCGACCGCGGACGGAGCGATCGGTGCCTCATGACCGGGCTGCAATGCCCGGTGGGACACGCGGCCCACATGCCACAATTGTGCAAAGATGGGCCGCCGCTTTGCGTGTACCGCATCGGTGACCAGCTTCCAGCCCGCGACCTGCTCGGGTGAATAGATGCCTGGCGTCCAGGCATAGCCCTGCCCGCGGGGTTCGATCTGCGTACCTTCGGTAATCAGGAAACCCGCCTGCGTGCGCTGCGCGTAATACCCGGCCATGAGCGCGTTGGCGACGTCCCCCGGTTGAGTGCTGCGGCAACGTGTCAATGGCGGCAGGAAGATCCGGTTTTCAAGAGGCAGATCTCCCAGCCGCACAGGCCCGAATAAAGAAGATGAAGACATGACCAACCTTGTTTACAAATACAGGCCATTCGTCCGGCCTGCCTGTAAACATTGACCCGCCCCATCTTATGCGCAAGAACGCACATAAACCGCCACTAGTGTCAGGAATGATACCATGCCTCGCATCCGTCATACCACGCTGGCCTGCAGCCCCGGCTGCACGGTGGAAGCCACGCTGGAACTGTTTGGCGGGAAGTGGAAGGCGTTGATTCTGTATCACCTGTTCGAGGACGGAGTGCTGCGGTTCGGCGAACTGCGCCGTCGTCTTCCCAACGTCACGCAGCGGATGCTGACCAATCAGTTGCGCGAACTCGAGGCAGACGGACTGGTGTCACGCACCGTTTTCCCCGAGGTGCCACCGCATGTGGAATACGCCCTGACCGAACTGGGAAAGACGCTGAAGCCAGTTATTCAGGCGCTCAAGAAGTGGGGAGATCGGTATGCGCATTCTGTTCAGCGGAACAAAGCTGGTGATCGAGATTGACCGCTAAGCATCGTGGCAATTCCGACTCAACCTGTCTGTCGGGTTAGCAAAAGCAGAGCAGACAGGCTGCAGTCGCCTACATGTCGGACATAAAAGTGGGTTGGCTCGCCTTTCGCATAACGGACATAGTCCGCGCAGTCCCCCGCTATCACTTGGAGCCGAGAGTGGGGTGATCGTTATGGGAAATAACCAGCAAGAATACAGGCGCTTAGGTTGGCCGTAGCAAGACACGCCCGAAGCCACTGGGCAGGGAGTATAAATCATTTGGATCGGGCAACGATGCTTTCGGTTTTCGGCCTTGACACGATGATGTTCGGTGCGGGCGGCAATCCAGATTTTCTGGACAGCGTCAAGATTCATGAAGGCAATTCCGAACCCAACCAGAAGGTCGAGCCAGACCGAATGGTGGCCGAGCGTGATACGGAAGCAGTTTTCATTCTGGGTTCTATTGGCATATCGGACATAATCTTCAAGTAGTTCTGTGCAGCAGTGGCCCATACCTGTCACTTGAACAAGGTTTCCGGAACTCCCGTTTCGTTTTCAGAAAAACTACCAAATTTGACAGCAAGAATAGGCAAAACAAACAGGTTAAGTATCATTGATGTCATGAGCCCTCCAAGAATGACAGCTGCCATAGGTCCTTCGATTTCCCGCCCAGGCGCATTCATATCAACAGCCAGAGGCGCCAGTCCAAGCGCCGTAACGAGCGATGTCATGAGTACGGGGACGACGCGGTCTCTGGCCCCCCGGAGCGCTGTTGTTACTCCCCATGTGAGATGTTCCCGCTCGACCAAAGTCTCAAAATGCGAAATCATCATCACCGAATTCCGAAGCGTAATCCCGAATAGAGTAACGAAGCCGACTGTTGCCCCAAGAGTTAGCGTTGTGCCGGAAACAATGATTGCCAGAATGCCGCCGACAAATGCGAAGGGAAGATTGACGAGTATCAGAGCGAGATTGCGCCATCCTTGTGTGATTATTGAGAGCAGAATCATGACCGCTATGGCAGCGAGCCCGGAATTTATAAACAGTTCCTTGCGTGATTGTGATTCAGCTTCCGCTGCGGATGTAAACTGAACGTAGGTTCCAAGAGGCAGTTTGATATTTTTTGCTATAGCCGTGCGTGCGTCCTGAACGAAAGATTGAGCTGATCGTCCTGTAACATTTGCGGTGACAGTCTGTGTTCTCTGTGCTCCCAGATGTGACACCTGATAGCGACCGTTCGTCTCATATATGTCTGCGACAGCGCGGAGTGGTACGTAGTTTCCGTGAACAGTATGCAGTGGCAGGAAGCCGACAGACGCAACATCATTACGACTTGCGTCATCAAGACGAACCATAACATTAAAAGCCGCAGAACGCTCGTATATCTGCCCCACGGTTTCACCCTGCCAGGCTGTATGGATGGATCGGAGTACATCCGCCGACCGAAGCCCCCAGCGCTCCAGATCAGCAGGGCGTAGCCGAATAGCAAGTTCCGGAACACCAGGGGGTGCTTCTATCCGGACATCTGTTGCGCCATGTATCTGATGCAACATGCGGACAATATTATTTGCCTGGATATCCAATACATCCAGATCATCGCCAATAATATTGATTGCCACAGCCGAAGACGAACCAGAAAGGGTTTCGTTTACGCGCATCGTCAAAAAACTACTGACAGAAAAACTGGCCCCAACGAACCCGTCAAGCGCTTTGCGAACGCGGGCATCAATCTGTCGGGAAGCCTTCCCATCCACCTGATTCAAATCAACCTCAAACTCGCTGGTATGTGGTCCATACGTGTCCTCATCCAGCGAGGCGCGTCCGACTCTCTGAGCAACCGAACGGATTTCGGGAAGCTGACGAAGTTTTTCTGTAACCTGTCTACCTAATTTCAGAGACTGTTCCAGGGAAGTCCCCGGAGCAGCCGTCATATGAATGATAAGGTGACCTTCCTTGAAATCAGGAATGAAATCGCTTTCAAGGAATGGAAGGGCCGCAAACCCTATCAAGGTGGTCAGGATCATCCCGCCTATAACAAATCGGGGATGGCGCATTAATCTGGCCAGAAGACGTTCATAAGCTCTGGCGGTCCATCCTGCCAGGGGGGGCTCTCTCCGGGTTTCTCCAGGCGTCGCCAAGAGCCATGCGCAGAGTGCAGGTACAACGGTTACAGCAGCGGCAAGAGAAGCCATGACCGCAAGAACATAAGCTGTTGCCAGTGGAGCAAACAGTCGTCCCGAAAGTCCGGGAAGGGCGATGACAGGCAAGAAAACGATAATGACAGCAAAGGTCGCGTAAACCACTGCACTGCGGACTTCAACGCATGCATCGAGTACGACGCGCGCTGTAGATGCGGGCTGGACCAGAAGCCGGTTTTCACGCAATCGGCGTGTAACATTTTCGACCCCGATCACGGCGTCATCCACGACCTCGCCGATGGCGATAGCAAGCCCCCCCAGGGTCATGGCATTCAAAGTAACCCCGAGTGTCTCCAGCAACGACAGGGCTATCAGAATAGCCAAAGGTATGGTGGCGCAACAGATTGCAGCGGTTCGCAGGTCAAAAAGGAAAAGAAAGATTACGGCAACCACCAGAAAACCGCCCAGAAGCAATGCTCGTGTGGCATTCCCCAATGCGGTCGTAATGAAATTGGCGGGTCGGAACAGGTCAGCATGCAATGTAATCCCCTGTCCCTGCAATTGCGGGCGGAAATCGGTAAGTGCCGCCTCGATTTCCCGGGTCACAGCCATCGTATTGGCACCGTACTGTTCCCATATATTAACCACAATGCCTGTCTTTCCCTCGATACTGGCCGCGCCGAAGGCGGGAATAGGGGCTTCAGTTACAGTGGCAATACTGCCCAGTGTGACAGCACCATTATCAGAGCGGACAATCACAGTGCGGGCCAGACTTTCTGGCGTCAGGGCCTGACCGTCAGACTGAAGAACGACTCTTTGGTTCGGGGTATCAATAAAGCCGGCCCCCTGTATGCCAGTTGCTTCCTGGGCAGCCGCAAGGACGTCATCAAGTCCGATATGATGCAAGATGAGTTGGTCTGGATGTACCTGTATCTGGAGTGACCGACGCTCCCCGCCAAACACACTGACTCCAGCCACACCAGGCAACGCCAGCAGACGCGGCCTTAATGACCAGTCAGTAAGCGTGCGCAACTGCATGAGGGACTGTTGTTCCGACGTCAGACCAATCACCAGTACCAGACCGGCGGATGAGGTCAGTGGCGTCATAGTCGGAGCATGAACACCGGCTGGCAATTGCTGTGCAACAACATTCATTTGTTCCCCGACCAGTTGCCGGGCGCGATAAATATCGGTCGATGTCGCAAACAGGACGTTGACGACTGACAGTCCCTGAATCGAAGTCGATTGCACGCGCTGAATACCCGGGAGGCCGGTCAGGGCAATTTCCATTGGGCGACTAACCAATGTTTCGACCTGTTCCGGCGTAAAACCAGCGGCTTCGGTCTGGATCGTGACCCGTGGCGGAATGAATTCCGGAAACACATCATAGCTGGCATGTCTCAAGCCATACAGGCCATAGAAGAACAACAGACATGCGGTTGCGATAACCACGCCCCGGAAGCGGATCGAAAACCCGATAATAGCTGCCTGAAGGCTGAAAGAACGTCCCGTCATCAGTCGTCATCGTCTCCTGATTCAAGCTGAGCTCGGAATTCTTCAGACAGAAGTAATTGCGTACCCTCTACGACGATTTGCGTTTCGTGTGTGATTTGTCCTGGAGTATCTTGGATCAGGTAGCCACCTTCTCGGTCCGGCACGTCGGTCGTAAGGGGTAGGCGTGTAAATTTTCCGTGTCCGTTATCACGGTATATCCACGACTTACCTTGCAGCCAGATAATAGCTGATGCAGGTATCCGGATACCGGGACGTTCCTCTTCGGTAGGCAGGAGAACGGAAACATTCATGCCCGCGACAAGCTGACTTTCAGCCGACGCAAAATAGAAAAAGCTACGCCCCTGAATAGCAGGATCGGTCATGGTTACAGGAGACAAATAGTGGAGCATTGTCCCGTGTCCACCCGTGTTTCCATAATCGGTCACATCCGCCTGACTTGGTGGGGTTGGTAGATCCGTATCTGGTGGAAGGGTCACCTTGACCAAGACCACTTGTTGTTGAAGTAACTGTGTAATGAAAATTGTATTTTTTTCGGTAGCGTCAGATATGACCGAACCAAATTGCTGTCTGATAATATTAAGTGCGTTATTCACCCGGACCTGTTCTGCTTTTACCATAGCTGAGTTGGACTGAAATCTGGCTGTTGTCTCCTGGAATTGTTCCTGAGAGATATTCTGCCGGTCGCGATACAGTCCTTTGTCACGATCGAGTTTCGCACGGGCAAGCGTCTGCTGTGCCTGCATGCTCTCCAGCCGCGCTTTCATGTCAGCATAATCACTAACAAGAGTGATAAGTTGTGTTGCGTTCAGAACGTAACCATAGGCGGGAACCAACTTTCTCCAAGGCACGATGCTGGGTCGTGCAGAAGCGATGCCACTCTTCGTAACTGCTTCCGGGGAGACCGTCACGGTCGCCTCTTCGCCAAGAACCGAAACTGGTGGATCATCATCATCTGCAATAGCAATGTCCGCCACGTTTAGAACTAGGAAGACAGAAAGACCTACAAGAGGCAGCCAGAAGGCCCTCGCTTTCATGGTGAGTTCCTTTGGTTATTTTCAAGCAGGCCGGAAACCTGCGCGGCACTGGTGTGATCAAAAATGGGCTGCTGCATGCCATCTTCGATCTGACCTATGGCTTGCCGTTGCTGAATTTCTGCTTCAAGAAGAGCGGTCTCTGCTTGAATCTGCTCTATATGAGTCATAACCATCGTTGGTCGGTCGATTGCGCCTGACTGAAGGCGGTGCTGCATCTGGTTCAGCCTTACCCGTACGGTTTTGGCAAGTTCATCCGCCTGTAGCAGAATTGATGTCGTGCCGCGGTAATTGGCCGTAGCCTGCGAGATGGACTTAAACACCGTGTTCTCTGCACGCCGGAGACGAGCCGCCGCCTCATGCTCCTGCCCAACAGCTTCAGCTATGGGGCCTTCGTTCTGATTGAAAATCGGAATTTGCAGAGAGGGATTTACCTCAAAGCGATTTGAAATATCCCAGTTATAGGCGGGACTGATGGTGACATCGGGATAGCGTCGGGAAACTTCGACCCGTAGAGCCTGTCGGGCGGCGTCATAAGACGCAAGAAGTTCCCGCAGATCCGCGCGTTGCATTACGGCTTGGTATCTCATGTCCTGTGAATCGCGGTATTCCATGAGGTCGGGACAGACATCAAATGCTTTTGTATCAAGAGCAATGGAATCAAGTGCTTCGGCAGGAACCCCGATTGCTCCTGCCAGAGCTGCCTTACGGACGGCATACTCGCGCCGCAGATCACTGACAGACAACTCGGCATGGATCATTTCCGTCCGTACCTGCGATATTTCGAGAGCGGATGCTCGCCCCTGATCAAAACGTGCCTGTTCCAGGGTAAAGAGTTCGCGTTTAGCTGCCGCAGTCTCTTCCACAAGCTTGAGGCGCCCGGATACAGCCCAGACGCCGAGAAGAGCAGACCGCGTGTCGCTGCGTAGTTTCCATGCAGTATTGATGACTTCCCATTGCGCGACGGCAGCCCGATATCTGGCTTCTTTGATACGGTGATAACGCCTGCCGAAAAATTCGATCAGTATTGACGCGCCGTAGCCGACGTAATGAGCCGATGGGCCACCCAGCACCGTGAAACTGGGATTGGGCAGTTGACCGGCTGTCTTGATTCCAGCGCGAGCCGTTTCCAGTTCAGCTTTAGCTACAAGGATATCGGGATGAAAATACAAGGTAGCAAGCGTCAGGCGAGTGATGCCCCATGCGTTTTCCTGACTCGATACGTTTGGTCCGAGAACTTTTGTAATGAATTCTTGCAATCCGGCATCCGTAAATTGACGGCTGGAAAATTTCTGGACATCTGATTCCGGCGAAATATTTGAGTGATCACTATTTGTACAGCCACAGAGCAGGGGAAAAATCAGGAGAATGAATGCCGCATTATAGCGTGTGCGTCTCCTTACCTGCTTAATATATTCTAGAGTATTATATGATTTATACATTGATATGTCGTGATATATCTGATTTGTTATCTGTTAGTTCTACTCTCGATTGTCGCATAATCTGCACACCTCCACTAATACCAAGCATCGCAAGGATGGCAGCTACCGCAATATCCGGCCACGCAGAACGAGTGCCAAACACGCCCAGAGCTGCCAGCACAACGGCAACATTTCCGATCGCATCATTACGAGAGCAGATCCATACAGAACGGCGGTTGGCATCACCTTTCCGGTGTGTCCATAATATGAGGGCACAGGCCAGATTGACCGCGAGGGCAAGCAGACCAATGCCGCCCATTGCGTCTGGGTGAGGCGGATGGTTGCTGTTCATTACTATCCACCCAGCATTGGCCATTACCCATAGCCCAGCCATGAACAGGGTCAGGCCTTTCAGAAAGGCCGCGCCAGCTCGCCATCGCAATGCCATTCCGGCAACACTGAGGCTTATTGCGTAGTTGGCGCTGTCGCCAAGGAAATCAATCGCGTCCGCCTGTACGGATGCAGATCCAACCGACACGCCAGCCCCAGCTTCAACGGCAAACATGCTGGCATTGAGAAAAAGCGCGATCAGGAGCGCTCTCCGCCATGATTTATTGATTGGTAGCGGCGTATCTGTGCATCCACCACAGCATCCTCCTGCCATCCAGCGCCTCCCTGACGAATCATCTGTTTTAATGTATGCTCCCTGTAGCAACTACAGGGTCAAGAGGCAGGGAATGCGATCGATTGGTGCCTTGGGGAAGGCGACGAATACCAAAGTCGAGACGATCCGCTATTACGAACGGATCGGTCTTCTGGCTCCGCCACAGCGGACCGATGGCAATTATCGCACTTATGATGATGAGGCACTCGCGAGACTGTCTTTTATTCGTCGATCTCGGGATCTGGGTTTTTCATTAGACCAGGTAAGAGCTCTATTATCCCTAACGGATCAGGGAACCCAGGATTGTAAGACAGTTGATAGAATTGCTCGTGACCATATGGCAGAAATTGAGCGCAAAATTGCGGATCTCATCGCATTGCGCCATGAACTTTCTACGATGATAGAATCATGCGGGGGAGGTAATATTTCAGAATGCCGAATTATTGAAGCACTTTCTCCGTTTGATAATTAGTTCTCCTGACTTTTTTCGCAGCCAGTCGATTCTGCATTTGACGGAAGATTACCCGAAATAGTTATGCGGCCTCATCCTCACGTGTCAGAATCTGAAAAATCCTCATGGAAAATTCAAGGACTATACGTGCTCCCATGGTGGCAGTTTATGATCAGGCCAGTTCTGAAGCAGACATTCGGCTTCCCCCCCCTTAGCTGCCTGTCTGCTCAATGGATCTGAAACAGACAGGCCGTAGCCGCCTTCATTTCGGACGCAGAGCCCCGCAATCTGCATTCCCGAAAGCGGAGGTCAGAAGATCATGCGCTCGTGCAGGATGGCGACGACCAACGCTGGCCCGCTCTCACGCGGCAGGCAGAAAATGTAGTGATGATCGACCCGCGCCATTCCTGGTTCGGGATACAGCGTGCTCATATTCCTGAAAGCGGACGTTTCCGGCAACCGATTTGATCACAGGATTCGGGACGCCGGGGTCGTAAGAGTGTGTCAGAGAAGACCCCGGCAAAAGGGAGGGTCATCATGTTCCGTATTCAGGGTCTTGATCCGAACGAGTTCAGACATCTTATCGGCCTGTCCGATGCCGATCTCGCGGATGGCGCAGACCTCGTCTCTCTGATGGGGCGTTTCTTCACCAGCCCCGACATAGTCCATCTGCACACCCATTATGCAAAGCGGGGTTGCTACGCTGCCCATATCGTTCGAGCCTGACTGGCCGGGAGGACAGATGACCATCATAGCTTTGGATGCAGCCAGTCTGATCGAAGACGATCCGCGCTGGCAGGCGGTGATGACGCGTGACCGCACCGCTGACGGCACCTTCTGTTATTCAGTGCAAACAACAGGCGTATATTGCCGGCCTGGCTGTGCCGCGCGCCTCCCCAACCCGAAAAATGTGCGATTCCACAAGAGCATCGCAGATGCGGAAGCAGCCGGCTTCAGACCGTGCAGGCGGTGCAAACCCGACGAGCGGTCGCCCGATCAGCAGCGCGCCACCCTCGTCGCAAACGCCTGTCGTAAGATTGAAGCAGCGGAGAACGCACCGAACCTGACCGAACTGGCACATGCCTCCGGCCTGAGTCCGCATCACTTTCATCGTGTGTTCAGGGCCGTCACGGGCCTGACGCCTCGGGGATATGCGACCGCGCATCGCGCGAGACGGATAAGGGACAGCCTCACTCAGACAGAGCGGGTGACAGACGCCATCTACGACGCCGGGTTCGGGGCGGCCAGCCGCTTCTACGAGTGCGCTGATGCGATCCTCGGGATGAAGCCCGCCAGCTACCGCAATGGCGGATCAGATGCGGTGATCCGCTTCGCGATCGGGGAGTGTTCTCTCGGTCCCATTCTGGTCGCGGCCAGTGAAACAGGTGTCTGCGCGATCCTGATGGGTGACGATCCGGACGCGCTGGCACGTGACCTTCAGGACCGGTTTCCCAGGGCGACACTGGTCGGTGCCGACCCCGATTTCGAGACCGTCGTCGCGAAGGTCATTGGTTTTGTCGAGGCGCCCCGGCTCGGGCTTGATCTGCCGCTTGATGTGCGCGGCACCGCTTTCCAGCAGCGAGTCTGGCAGGCGCTTACCAGGCTGCCGGCAGGATCAACCGCCAGTTATGCTGAAATTGCCCGGGCGATCGGCGCTCCGGAAGCGGTTCGTGCCGTAGCGCGTGCCTGCGGCGCGAACGCACTGGCAGTCGCCATTCCGTGCCACAGGGTCGTCCGAAACGATGGGGCGCTCTCTGGTTATCGCTGGGGCGTGGAGCGCAAGCGCGCGCTTCTCGACCGGGAAGCGGAGCAACTCGCATGATTGAACAGATGGCACGCAGTCAGCCCAAACCCGGAAGAGATCGCGGCCCCCTGCACCCCGGTCTGTCGATCAGTAAAACGGTTTGCAAAGGCGAGCCTTTGCCGGGTGCCAGGGCAGAGCCCTGCCAGTCCCGCATCTCCCGGTCTCACACAGGTCAAAGGCTATACAATGGTTACCAAAGGCTCTGTTGTCGTCAGGTGCTGGCACGTTCTCAGGGCGTTGCCCCGGAACCCACCAAAGGTCGCAGACCTTTGAAAACCGGCTTATCGATCAACAGATTGGGGTGAAGGGGTCCGCGACCCCTTCCGGGCGCGGGCAGAGCCCGCTCTTGTGAAAAATCAAAGATCACACGTAACACGAACAGAGCCGTTCAAAACCTGGTAAATACTTAAACATCTTTACCGAAGAAGGATAAAAACAGACAGCATCGCAGCTATTGATCAGACGGCCACCGGCTCATCACAGACCGTGACAAGCCTCCTGTTCTGTCAGCCGTCATACCCGCGAAAAGCCATCAGAACTCCGCCGATAAGGTAAAGTGATAAACCCGTGGCAATCCCGCATACAGGCTCGATGCCGCGCCCGATGTGCCACTGGGCGCACCGGTATAAACCGACGCCCAGTAACGCTCGTTCGTAACGTTGCTGACGCCGAAACGAACGACCCACGGAAAGCGGGCAACATTGAAGGCATACCGTGTGCCCAGTTCCAGCGTCGTATACGATCCGGTATGCAGGGTATTGGTGACATTGGCCGCGCGGTTGCCCATATAATGGACGCCCGCATTGAAAGCCCAGTGAGACGCGAAGGTGCCAAACGAAGCCGGCAGACGGTAGTCCAGTAACATGCTGGCCTGCAAAGGAGCCGCGCCAACAATCTCCTTTTTGTTGAGAGAAGATGAAGCCGCATTGACCAGTTCTGCATCCAGCCAGGTCATACCGGCAAGAACAGACAGGTTAGGCAGCACTTCGCCCGAAATCTGGGCTTCCACACCGTAATTGCGCTGCGTTCCACCATACTGGTAAGTCTGACAGTTGACTTTGGCTGCGCAGCCTGTCGGGTCGGCGGCGGCAACATACATTGCATAAGGCGAGGTCATCCGGAAACCTGCAACGTTAAACTGCATTTTCTGATAACGCAGTTTATAGCCAACTTCATATTCCACGGAGTGTGCAATAGGCAGCGCAATGTTCGTATTGGTATAACTTGCGCTGTTGGGCGTAACAGGACCAGCTTCAACCGACCGGCCATAGGTGAAATAGATGGTCTGATTGTCGGTCGGCTTGTACATCACGCTGGCTGTCGGACTGAAAGCCGCAGAGGTGTCAAAGGTTTTTCTCAGCGGGCTGGTGGCATTGAGAGCGCCCTCCTGATTGATCCAGCTCCAGGCAAGCGTGCCCATGATCGACCAGTGTTTGTTCAGTTTCAGCGTGTCGCCCACAATAAAGGACTGACTGGTCACACTGCTGGATTTATAACGCCCGCGATAATAAGGCTGTGTCCCGCCGGACGGTGAGGAACCGTAAAGGTTGTAAGTTCCCAGGTTTTGCGCGCTCGTTACAGCCGCTGTCGGATTATAATTTCCCATCATGTAACCGTTGGTGCCGATGACGAGGTCATGCCTGACCGGCCCGGTGTAAACACGACCGTTGAAATAAGCCATGTTACTGCCAACGCGGAAATCATCCGCGGTCGTTGTTGCTGTTGCTTTTGAACTGTACCATCCGTCGCTGCCGCGCAGTCCGGAACAGGTTTTGCTGCCGTCGCACAACGTATCGGCGACACCAAAGGACTGCCTCGCGGCGTCCTGATACAGCCCGCCCAGCGTAAAACTCCAGTCCTTGTTGATCTGGTGTTTGATCTTGGCAAGGAAAGTATTGGTTTCCATATTGTAGCCGCTCCAGTCAGGAGCCAGACGCCTGCTCAGATCCGGTGCTTCGGGTAATCTGCTCCCCCCGACCCCGGTCGCCAGAATACCAAAGGCAGGTGCCGTGCCGCGCTGGTCATATGTATAATGACTGGCATCAACTTCGATCACCGTCTTGTCGTCGAGATGGAAATCAAAATCACCACTGACCATTTCGCGGCGTATCGAACTTCCCTGCGTATAGGCCGTGCCATCGGCATGCAGCATGTTCAGACGGTAGCCAAACCACCTGTTTCTGCCCAGACGACCGGAAATATCGCCATTGACCGTGGGGGTGCCGATGGAATCCACGCCGACTGAAAGCCGTTCGGTCCGCCTGTCGGTCGGTCGCTTGAGCGTATATTCAAAAACACCTGCCGGGTTTTCGGGGCCATACATCGCCGCGGCCAGACCATTGAAAACCTGAAGGTTATCGACCCATTCAGCCGGGTAAGGGGTGGTGGACACCACGTTCAGCCCGTCCAGGCGGGAGTTGGCCACCACGTCGGCCTCGAACCCGCGTGACTGCGGGCGGGCCGTATTGGGGTCGCCGCGCACTTCAAGCTGCACGGAAGGCAGATACTGCGCCAGGTCATTGAGATTGCGAATCTGCTGATTGACCACAACGTCATGCGGCACGCCCATGATGGAATAAGGCGTATCCAGCGTGTCCCGATTACCAAGCGGTCCAAGATAGACAATCTTGTTCATATATTTGGCGCCCGTGCCATCCGCGGCATGATGGCCGTGAACGGTCACCGTTTCGCCATTGGAACCATCCAGTATCCCGGCAATAGGGGCCATGGTGGCCTGTGTTTTGATGACTGGCGTTCTGGTGACTGGTGTTTTCGTTGCTGATGTCCTGGTGCCCGATGTTCTGGCAGCGGACGTTTTTACGGCGGCCTGTCTGCCGGTCGCGCCCTGCTGTGCAGGGGCAGGCGTTGCGGCCAGCGCCGAGGTTGTCAGCAGGAGGGCGCCAAACGTTCCGGTGATGAAAAAGGTATGAAAACGATCGTGCATAGATCAGGCAGGCCCGCGATATGAATAAAGAACAGGAGGTGCCCTTCTGCCGTGCCGGATATGGGGCTGTCTATATATCTCCGTGCATAAACCTGTATATGGATGAATATAATCACAGAGTGATGCCAGAATAATACAGTTGCGCTGAGCCACTGATGAAGGACGCAAAGCAAATCGTTTTGCGTAACAGTCAGCAGAGATCCGCAAAGCAAACGCCAGCGCGCGACCGCCATGCTCCCGGGTCAGTTATACCGGAGGCTGTGAAGACTGACCTGTCGATGAGAGCATCCGGCCTGCTGATCATAAAACGGTTTGCAAAGGCGAGCCTTTGCCGGGTTCCAGGGCAGAGTCCTGCCCTGGCCAGTCTCACACAGGTCAAAGGCCGGACCTTCCGGTATTACCAGACTGACACCGCTCAGAAGCGACCTTCCGCTTTCCCCGGCCAAAGCCGCCAGCCAGTATGGTTTTTAAAAACCCCTTGCTCACCCCGTCCCCACTTACGCCAATCCGTTCCACCTCCGAACCGGAAACGTCCATAACATTCCGGAATCCACCCACACGCCCGAACCGTCCCCGAAATCATCCAATACCCACGCCCAAAGAAAAACCTCGCGCCCCGCAGACAGAGACAGCTTTCCTGCCAGCCAGAACCCACATCCGACAGGAAGCCCCGCCATCTCCGTACACGCCCCCGCCCCGACAAAAAACAAATCCGGACTTGCCCCCGAATGACGCGGGAGGCAGGCTGCGGCCTTCACTCTGCTGACCTGCCAAGGATCGACCGATGTCCGAAACTCCGGAATCCCGCCTCGCTGCCCTCGGGATCACCCTGCCGACGCCGGCAACTCCCGTCGCCAACTACCTCCCGTGGACCCGCTCCGGCTCGCTCATCGTCATTTCCGGCCAGCTTCCCCTGAAGGACGGCAAACTGCTCGCAACCGGTAAACTCGGTGATGCGGTTTCGCTGGATCTCGGCACGGAAGCCGCCCGCTTCTGCCTCATCAACCTCATCGCGCAGTTGAAAACCGCCGTGGGTGACCTCTCAAAGGTCACGCGCGTCGTCCGTCTGGGTGGTTTCATCGCCTGCACGCCGGAATTCACGGCCCATGCCACCGTCATGAACGGCGCGTCGGATCTGGCCGTGGATGTCTTCGGTGATGCCGGACGTCACGCCCGCTCAACCGTCGGCGTGCCCTCGCTTCCGCTCGATGCGCCGGTGGAAGTCGAAGGACTCTTCGAGATCGGCTGATGTCCGGCCGCACTGTCTCTCTCCACGCGAAAATCGCTGACATCCCGGTTCAGGACTGGGATGCCTGCGCGGGGGACGATAATCCGTTCACCAGCCACGCCTTCCTTTCCGCCGTCGAGGATAGCGGCTCAGCTACCCCCCGAACCGGCTGGCTGCCTCAGTATGTCGTGCTGCGTGATGACGCCGGCCGCATCATCGCCGTCGCTCCGGCTTACCTGAAATCACATTCGTACGGCGAATACGTCTTCGATCACGCCTGGGCGCGAGCCTTCGAGAACGCAGGCGGCGCCTATTATCCCAAGTTACAGGTCGCCGTGCCGTTCTCGCCGGCCCCGGGCGCCCGGCTTCTGGTCCGTCCCGATGCCCCCGCCGGAACACGGGACATCCTCGCTCAGGCACTGGCCCAGGTCTGCGACGAACTCGACCTGTCTTCCACGCATGTCACCTTCTGCAATACCGAAGATTATGACTGCCTCGCCGCCCAGGGCTGGCTGAAGCGCCTCGGCATGCAGTACCACTGGCACAATCGCGGTTATGACAGCTTCGATGCGTTTCTTGAGGCGCTCTCCTCCCGTAAACGCAAGGCGCTCCGCCGGGAACGCCGCGATGCCAACAGTTGCGGCCTCGTCTTCCGCACCTTCCGGGGCAGCGAAATCACGGAAGCCCTGTGGGATGCCTTTTTCGTCTTCTATCACGCCACGGTAGACCGGAAATGGGGCCAGGCTTACCTCACACGTCGCTTCTTCTCGCTGCTGTCAGAGCGGCTTGGCGACAAAGTCGTCCTCATGATCGCCGAGCACGACAACAAGCCCGTTGCCGGCGCCCTCAATCTTCTCGGGCGCGACACCCTCTATGGCAGAAACTGGGGCTGCGTCGGAGACTGGCCATTCCTGCATTTTGAACTCTGCTACTACCGTGCCATCGACTTCGCCATCGAACATGGTCTCGCCCGCGTGGAGGCAGGCGCACAGGGCGAACACAAGATCCAGCGCGGCTATCTGCCCGCTCTGACATTCTCGGCCCATCTGATCAGAAACGTCGGCCTGCGTGATGCCGTATCGGACTTTCTCGATCAGGAAAGACCCGCGATCATGGCGGAAGCCGAGGCCCTGCTCACCTTTTCACCCTACCGGCAGGAGAACTGATACCGAAGGGTCTGGCCTCTGACCTGCGTGAGGCTGGCTGGCGCAGGACCGGGAGGGCTCTGCCCTGTAACCCGGCAAAGGCTCTGTTCGCGTTACGTGTTGATCTTTGGTTTTTCAAAGGGTTAGCAGAATCCGGGCTCTGCCCGGACCCGGCAGGGACCGTCACGCGAAGGCGTGCTGCGCACGACGGCCCCTGCACCCCGATTGATTCATAATAAAATGGTTTCCAAAGGTCTGTGACCTTTGGTGGGTTCCAGGGCAAAGCCCTGAGAAAGCGCCGGCACGTAATGCTAACAGAGCCTGTGGTCCCTGCCGGGTCCGGGCAGAGCCCGGATACTCTCATCGATAGCTCAGTCTTCTCAACCTCTGGTATCAGACCCCGAACACATTCATGCTTCGACAGGCACAACCGCTGCCGGAATCTTCTCCTCCGCCTTGCGCACAAGCCATGGACTCGTGCGCCGCAGCAGGCTGGCGCGAAGCATCGCCCCGGTGTCACGGGGTGACATCCGCTCCCAGCGCGCCAGAAAATCGAGATCAGACCGCGTATGGGCGTCCTGTCCCGATGTCATTTCAGCCGACTGCTGTGAAACTGGCAGCGCAGCCACGTCGTAATCCATCGTCTACTCCTGCCGGAACGAACTGCGTGTCACAAACCGGCTTTTATCTGAAAACAAAAAGCGGCTCGGTCTCGCATGTCTCCATGACCAAATGGTAAAATAATTTTCAATCCGGAAGTTGCCTGACATCTCTGACTTTTTTATGTCTGTCAGATAACAGCGCGCAGTTTCTCATCGAATGTCAGATCTGTGTTTCCGGAAGATCTGAAATGAGAAGCAGATCCCGGCGTCGGATCAGGGCGTAGCCAGACCGGGAAATCCCCGCAGGCACTCAGTAAAAGGGGACAGTGACGCGTGCTCTGCCCGCACCCGCAAGGGGCCCCGGCTCCCTCCACTCCGATGTGTATTTGCAAAGGCGAGTCCTTACCGGGAGACGGAGCGCCTTGAGGGAAACCCCTCAGCGGCGGCGCGCACCGCTGCGTTCATGGATGCGACTACCAAGAGCCTCCAGCGCGTCGCGTAAAGGCCCTTCCGGCATCTCCGGCAGCGAAACCGACGAGACAGGAGACGGTTTCGGACGTCCCGTCCGTGAAGATTGCGCGGATGGCTGAAAATCCTGCGTCAGTCGCAGCCGCTCAACAGTTTGCGGCCCACACCAGGTGTTGATGCGTTCGATCAGACTCGCCTGCATATGCTGAAGCTCCATCGCCACAGGCCCCCTGCATGCAATGGTGAGCGTGCCGGCTGTAAGCTTCTTCGGTTCCGTGCGTGACGCGTAGGATGGACCAACGATGCTGTGCCAGTCGAGAAACAGAGTCACCGTCGCCGGCGAGCGCTTGCGAAACGCCGGGCGTGTGACCGCGGGAAGCAGCGCGGAAAGGCTGCGGGCCGTGAAAGCACGCTTCGGCGGCTGTGCTTCCGCAGTCTTGCCCTTGCCGGTTTTCTTCGTGGCTTTCATAACACGCTCCTGTGACCCTGAGTTCATCCGCGCTTCTCACCTGGTATGACCGGAACCGCCGCACGCTTCCCTGGCGCGCGCTGCCGGGTGAACTGGCCGACCCATACCACGTCTGGATCAGCGAAATCATGCTGCAACAGACAACGGTCAGGGCCGTCATCCCGTATTATCAGAGATTTCTCGAACGTTTCCCGACAATTGCATCGCTTGCAAACGCTGCGGTCGATGATGTCCTCGTTCTCTGGGCCGGCCTCGGATACTACTCACGGGCACGCAATCTGCACCGCTGCGCGCAGGCACTGGTGGCCAGAGGCGGCTTTCCGCGTGATGTCGAAGGCCTGAAAACCCTTCCGGGAATCGGTGCTTACACAGCCTCCGCCATCGCGGCGATTGCCTTCGGTGTCCCGGTCGTGCCTGTGGACGGCAACGTCGAACGCGTCACGGCCCGCGTCTTCGCAATCGAAACACCATTGCCAGGCGCCCGAAAAGTGCTGGCGGAACGGGCCGTAACCCTCAACCATGGCAGGCCCGCGCAGACCCGGCCCTCCGATTTCGCTCAGGCCCTGTTCGATCTCGGAGCCAGTATCTGCGCGCCGCGCAACCCGGCCTGCGTTCTGTGCCCATGGCAGGAGGGATGCGCCGCCCGAAAAGCGGGCATACAGGCACTCCTCCCGCGCCGTACACCAAAAGGCGACCGCCCGGCCCGCTACGGCGCCCATTTTCTTCTTACAGATGAGGCCGGTCGCATCCTGATGCGCCGCCGCCCGCCAGCAGGGCTGCTCGGCGGAACGGTCGAACTGCCGGGAACCGAATGGCTGCCCGCCCCCTGGTCTCTGGCAAATGCTGTCCGCCATGCGCCATTTGCTGACCGGATGACTGAAAACGAGCCGCAAATCCGATGGGAAGCTGCCGGGGCCGTTAAGCACGTTTTTACCCATTTCTCGCTTTCTGTAGCGGTGTATGTGGCGAGGCTCCCGGTAATGCCCAATCCTGACGCTCATGACGGCTTTCTGGTGCGGGCGGACGAGCTTCAGAAGAGCGCGCTTTCTTCACTGATGAAAAAATGCGCGGAAAAAGGCCTGGAATTCCTCGGAGACACATATGGCATGTCGCTGGCGCGGAAGACGCCCGGTCAGACGAAAAGAGCGAAAATGATCGGAGGAAAGGGAGCATGACGCACGCGCAGGATCTCAGTCGGGAAATCTGGCTGATGGATTATTTCGGACGTTTTCTGCACAACGATCCCCGCCATGACCGGATCGTGGCAGTGATGCCGGATGCCTGCCCGGGTGGTCTGCCTGGTCTGATCCTGAACATTGATCCGTCGCGTGACGACGAACCCTTCGCGCTGGTCAAGCGTGAAACAAGCCCGATGCCGCTGCCACAGATCGAACCGGTCACACAGAATGGCCTCGCGATCGCGCTGAGAGTGCTGGATCGGGACGGCCCCTACGCCGTGACCAGAGACTGCTTCTTTTCCAGCCAGCCCAGCGGCGAAGTCCTGTTTGATCGCAGTCATTATGCTGGATGGGAGTTCTATGCGCCCATTCCGGCCCGGATGGCCCGGACATTCTTCCCCGGCAGCGGCATCGTTCTCCGTGACGATGAGGGGAACGACTATCCTGCTCCCAGGCCTGAAACGGGGCATTCCATCCTGATCGCGGGCCGAACCTATCCGCTGGATCTGGTGAGCGGTTTTCTCGCGCAGCTTGGTGCGCTTGAACCTGGTGAAAACAGGCGGCTCGTTCTGCCCGCGCTTGGTGGAAAACCTGAACTTTCTGTCGTGGCCAGCTCGCTGCCGACATGATTTTTGGTCTTGCGTCGTTTCCGACTGCGTGCCCTACTCTGAAACCAGAGGTTCGTCGCCGTGCGTGAGGTGCGGTATCGTGCCGGAAATGTGGGAGTTGCGAAGTGTCTTTATTCAACCACATCGCGTCATACATGCCGCATCTGAATATCGCTGACATAGCTCTTCTGTCGGTCGCGGCGGGAATAACCGTATTTCTGAGACATGTGTCTGCGTCCCGTGCATCGCTGCGTCCCATACCTGTTCGCGTCCGTCGCCGCTGATTTCCTGAAACTGGCAGCGCGGGTCACTGATTTCAGGCCTGCGCTGCACAGAGCAGGTTCCTGCGGTCCCTATCGAGCGGCAGCACAGGTCGGAGTGACGGCTCTGCCCGGATTTCGCTCATGATCTGATTCCTGTAAGCAGGCGAACATGAGCTTCCTGCATATTTCAGGCCCGTCCGCTCCGGCTCCCATGGGGCAGGGGCGCGTCGGTATCCTTCTGGTCAATCTCGGAACTCCGGATGACACGGGTTTTTCCGGTGTCCGCCGCTACCTGTCCGAATTTCTGTCCGATCAGCGTGTTATAGAAGCGTCTCCGGCGCTGTGGCAGCCCATCCTGCAGGGCATTGTGCTGACCGTGCGACCACGCCGCAGCGGCGCGGCCTATCGCCGGATATGGAATGAGGAACGCAACGAAAGCCCGCTCCGGACGTACACCCGTGAGCAGGCAGAGCGGCTGACGATGCGCTTCAGCGATGAGACAGTCAGTGTCGTCTGGGGGATGCGCTACGGAACGCCCTCCGTCGCCCAGGCTGTGGAAGAGCTGATGACTGCGGGTTGCGATCGCATCCTGTGCATGCCGCTCTACCCTCAGTACAGCGCGACAACGACCGCGACAGCGAACGATCAGCTCTTCCGGTTTCTCATGAAACTCCGCCGGCAGCCCGCTATCCGGACTCTGCCGGCCTTTGCCGATCACCCGGCCTATATCAAAGCTCTCGCCGGAACGACCCGTCAGACGCTGGCCACGTTATCCACGCCACCACAGATGATCGTGACATCCTTTCACGGCCTCCCGAACGAGTATGTCGCCAAAGGCGACCCCTATCGTACGGACTGTGAGCGCACCGTAGCTGCCCTGCGAACCGCGATGGGCATGACTGAAGATGACATGCCGCTTACCTTCCAGTCACGTTTCGGGCCGGCAAAATGGCTGGAGCCTTATACCGCCCCATTTATCGCCGGACTACCCGCCAGAGGGATCAGACGGATCGCAGTCATCATGCCAGGCTTCATGGCAGACTGCATTGAAACCCTGGATGAAATCGGCAACGAAGTGCGCGCTGAATTTCTCGCGGCGGGAGGTGAGGAACTGACTCTCATCCCCTGCCTGAACGGCAGCCCGGAAGCGATCGATCTTCTGGAAGCGCTGGCGCGGTCAGAACTGCAGGGCTGGATCGTGAACTCTTCCACGCAGAGCGAACGATAAGAGGCGGAGTCGGGCTCTGCCCGAACCCTGATGGGAGGGCAGCTCCCATCACCCGGATATGCTGATAAATAATGCCTGCTTCCAAAGGTCTGCGACCTTTGGAAGGGGGGACCCCGGAACGCCCTTTCCGCGTGTCCGCCTCAACACGGATTGGTATCAGGGCGCCAGAAACGCCCGCACATCCCGTGCCAGCGCAGCACGGCTCGCCGGGCGGATATAGAGCATATGGCCACCCGGATAGACATGCAGGGCAATGCGGTCCCGTCCGACGGGAATATGCTCAGCCACCCAGCGGGAACTGGCGAACGTGCAGGTCAGATCGAAATAACCGTTCGCGATGAACACCCGTAACGTCGGGTTGAGCGCCAGCAGCTTGCGAAGTTGCGGAATTTCGCTGGCAACCGGCTCTCCCTCTCCGCGATAATCCCAGGCGCTGTTGACCTTCAGATCGAGCAGATCGTAGGTCAGCTCGGTGCGAAAGCCGAGTGTCTGCGCCGCATAGCCTTCAAACGCATTGCCATAGGCCCGGCCAAAACCGAACAGAACCGGGTCCGGACTGTCACCGTTATCGATGCCCTCAGGAAACGGATCTGCGACAGACAATGTGCCGTCGTAAAGCGAGAAAAGGCGGCCATTGCGGCTGCGCACATCATGGGCCTGCGGATCGGGCATTCCCCGCTCGCGGGTGATGACGGCCGGATCGAGCCCGGTTCTGCGTGCCACTTCTCCATAAAAGTCCCGGGCATCATCCCCCGTCGGCAGAGGCGCGGCGAGAGCCGTCAGATACGGGCCGAAAGCATAGTGATAGGAGTCTTCAACCGCGTCCGGTGTCAGCTTATGCTGCATGTCGAGACGCGCCGCCTCAAAAGACGGAAGCAGCATCGCTGCCGCAAGCGGATTGCTTCCCGGATCAAGCAGTTTCATTTCCAGCGCCGGCGAGACCATGATGATCCCGTTGAGAATCATGTTCTGCTGTTGCTGGAGCGCCGTTGCCACTTCGATCGAGCGGATTCCCCCATAGCTTTCTCCGACAAGGTAATGCGGTGAGGCATGGCGGTTATTCGCGCTGATCCAGAGGTTGATCGCCTTGGCAAAAGCACGGGCATCGCGTTTCGTGCCGTAAAATGTCTTGTCTGCCGTGTCCGGATTCACTGGCACGGAATAGCCGGTGCCGATCGCATCGATGAACACCATGTCCGTGGCGGCAAGCCAGCTATCCGGGTTGGGGCCAAGCTTTGCATTCGCGCCATCCGTCGGGTTGCCTGCTGGCAGGGTCAATGCGGTCGGGCCGGCAGCACCCAGATTGAGATAGGCGCTGCCACCCCCGGGTCCGCCGTTGAAGAAGAAAGAAACAGGTCGCCGGTCTGCTGCCACGCCGTCCAGCGTATAGGCGACATAAAACACACGGGCGCTCGGCTCGCCCTTGTCGTCGCGCAGCGTCAGTGTACCAGCCCGCGCCGTGTAGCCGAGTTCTTTGCCTCCAGACGTGAGCGTCTGATGTGTGACGGAATCGGCTGGCAAAAGAGCCGCCAGTCCCGTAAATTTCGGCTTGTTACTTTCCGCGTCCGAAGCGCCCGTCTGCGCCGGATGAGGCTTGTCGATCGCGAGAGCCGGAAGTGCCGGCATGGCAGGCAGCAGCGCTGCGGCACAGAGCAAGGCGCGCTGCAGAATGCGTCTGCGCGTCGCGTCGTGCCCGTCGGAACGTGTGAACATGAAGCCTCCGTTGTCACAGAACCTGCGTCCTGCATTTCTGACCCGGCTGTACCAGGGGGGCCAGCGATACCCTCAGCGCCCCGTATCTGCCAGCCCGCGCCCTGGCCGGAGAGCAAACGCCGCAACGATAGTGATGTTGAATGCAAGGCCAGTCAGCCCCGGATTGATGCCGTCCGTATCAACGCCACACAGAAAAAGCACGGAGGGGATTACCACACCGGTCACAAGGCCAGTCAGGACCGCGCGCGCCGGCACCCGCAGGTTGAAACAGATGATCAGAACGCCCGGCAAAAACTGCGTCAGCCCGAAATAGGTCAGATTATTCATGGTGGCCGCAATGGATGCCGCAAATGTGGCTCCGAGCATGGAGGCCACCAGATAAACCGCCGAAATAAACTGAGCGCCGCCTTTTTGCTGCTTTTCAGTCAGTCCCTTCAGAAGATTATGGGTCAGAAGCGGCCCGATCACCAGGCAGGTGCTGGCCAGAACGACAAGGCCCGAAAGTGCGGCACCTCCCGCAACGAGACCGATCAGCCAGGGTGAAAGCAGTTGCCGGGCCGTATCGATAAAAATGTGGTTCGGGGAAAATCCTGGCCCGAATGTATTGCGGGCATAAAAAGCCGTCAGAATGAGAAACAGGAACATGACCATGTAAAGCGGCATGGCAATCATCGCCCGCCTGATCGTCTGCGGACTGCGCGCGGTGAAAAATGACGCAACGGCTGCCGGAAACAAAAACAGCCCGGAAGCCTGAAACAGGATATTCGTGACCATCACGCGAATATCCCGACCCGTAAACGCAGGTTCCTCAATGCCCTGAAGCATCGTCCGGTAGCCGTGTGGCAGTCGGAAAATCGCGACACCCACCACGATAATGGCCGCCAGCAGCAATGTGTCCTTGATCACGGAAACATAAGCCGGTGCGCGAATGCCAGACATGGCGGCGTAGGTATAAGCGAGCAGAGCGCCCGCGATCATGAGAATCCAGGAGGGCAGGGCAAAGCCCAGACCCTGCAACACCATCGTCAGTCCCATGAACTGAATAACGCCCCAGGGAATCAGAAACAGGATCGCAATGAGCGACACAAGAATCTCAAGGGCGCGACTATCAAAATGCCGGCGGAAAAGATCCGCGATGGTGACCGGATCATAACGCTGAGCCGCGCGCCAGATCATCGGAGCGAGGAAATATCCCACGGGGAAGGCGAGCACGACATAACCGATGAACCAGATGCAGAATGTGGTGCCGTGCAGGTAAATCCCGCCCGGAAACGCTGTGAGAACACCAAGGCTGTATGTTTCACCAACAGCCAGAAAAAACAGCAGAACCCCGCCGAACTGGCGTGACGCAACGAAATAATCGTGGATTTCATCATGTCGTCGCCCGCCACGTGACCACCAGGCCGTCAGCAGTGACGCTGCCAGAATCGCAACGAAGACCAGTTTGTCCATCGGGCGAGGCTACTCCGTGTCCGGTTCAAACCTGCCGCCCGAAAGCGGCAGACTCAATACGGACCAGAAATGACGACGCTGTCGAGGGCTGAACGGAGAAAAGCCGTCTTTCCTTCGTCCGCCCGGTTCGTCAGCTCACCAGTCGCAGACCACGCCGCCGGGGCTGCCCCGGAGCCTGCACTCCGGCTCCTGTTGCATCGAACTCGAACGGCAACAACGGTGACGAGTCTGTCCCGGCATCTTCATGCGGCGCGTCGGGTAAACGTCGTCCCAGATAGAGATCGGAAAGCGCCCGGAACGCATAATCGAGCATCGACGTCGCATAGGAAGCAACAGGATCGCCTTCCACCGTTCCCGCGGGGCCAAAACAGGAATAGGCGAAGCGTTCGACGAAATCCTCAAGCGGCACGCCATATTGCAGCCCGACGCTCACCGCTTCGCTAAAACATTCCAGCAGGCCGCGTACCATCGCGTTTTCCCGTGCGGGCGTCAGAGAGATTTCGCCCAGCGTCCCGTCATCATATTCCGTTGTGCGGAGGAACAGGCGATGCCCCCCGATCGACGTCTTCTGCATGACCCCGGTGTGACGATCCGGCAGCATGCGTGCCACGCCCCGCGGCGGAATCCGGGGAAGCGGCGAAGCAGACGGGTCGGGCCGGGCCGGCACACGGTCAACAAACCCGGCAAGAGCCCGATACATCCGCATATGCGCGTCAGGAGCGGGCAGGGCGAGCGGAACGTCGCCGGCAAGGCAGGCCGCGAAAGCTGTCTCGACGGACAGACCACGTGCCGCAAGTCGTGCCAGCGTGCTGGTGGCCAGCCGTCCGTCAGTGCGAAGAGGCGAGAAGATCGGTGCAAGACCGCAGGCCTCGCATCCCAGCAGTGCATCGACCGGACCGGGGCCTGAAAAACCGGTCTCAATGCGCTGTGCCGGAGACACGGTCTCCACAGCCGCCCGTGCCCAGGCTTCACGCGCAACCAGCGCAAGCCCGGGGATCACATTGCGATGCGGGGTAAGAGGCAGATGATCGCAGCCCGTTCCTTCGCGCACGACGAGAGTGGCCAGTGCGACGAGCGAACAGGCAGCATCCCGACCGTCATCACTATCGTAATCCAGCCCGAGCGCGGCAAGGCACGCATCAAGATTGGTCAGCAGAATTTCACCGGCGACTGATGCCGGTTCGCCCAGCGGCAGGTCCGGCGTGCCCGCGTCATTACGTTCCGGTCTGGTGTCCGGACTCTGCCTGGTCTCGCGCACCGGAAGATCGAACAGGGTTGGCTCAGTGGCAGCGTCATCAAGGGCCAGTTCGCCATTACGGCGATTCGCCTTTTCTTCCGCCTCCAGCCGCAGTGTCGCGCAGAGCAGCCGGAGTGCCGCGACATACGCCTCGCCCGAAAACCCTTCGCCCGGCAGCACAAAAGCCGCCAGATTGACCACGAATCCCGGCCGCCGGTCGAATTCCCCACTCCACAGCGCAAGTGTCGGCGCCGCCTGCCTCAGCATCAGCAGCCACGCGAGAGAGCGTCCGTTAACAGGAGCCGCTTTTGCATCGTCACGGGCGGGTACCAGCGCATCGATCCATCGCGCGGATTCGGCCGCGATGGACACAGCGCCTGTTCCCGGTGCGATGTCAGCGAGAGCCGAGGCCGCGTCATCATCCCAGTCAGCAGGAAGTGTGATCTGACGCGGCGGGGCGTCAGGATCGGGGGCGGCCATCACGGTGCGCATGCGCACACCGTTCCAGTATCGTTGGGCGTTCATGGGCTCACTGTATTCCTCTGCTTTGCCACCAGGGAAGCAGGGATAAGACCTTCGAAGGCCCTCTAATGGTCCGCAAAACGAGGATATAGGGGATAACTTTTTTCAGGGTGCCATTTGAGTGCCGTTATCTGCCGGACATCAGATCGTGAACGACGTCATGCTCCAATCCTGTGGACGCGCTCCGGCCGCCGCCGTATCGTCGCGACATGGCAACGCTCGGCACACTTCTTCATACCCGCCTGCATGGTCGTCTGGTGGGCAAGGACCAGGATGGTCGCTCTTATTACGAATCGCGTCGTCCCACCCGCAAAGGTGGCGGCGAGCAGCGGTATGAGCGCTGGGTCATCTACCATAAGGGTGAGGATGGCTCAGCCGTACCGCCTGAATGGTGGAACTGGATTCACCACGTCGAGGACAAGCCGGTTCCGATGGAAGAGCGGAAACCCTGGCAACTCCCCGCTCAGCCCAACCTGACGGGAACACCGGGAGCATACAGACCGCCCGGAAGCGCGTATCGCGGCGGTAAGCGGTCGCCTGCCACCGGTGATTACGAGTCCTGGTCGCCTGAAGAGTAAGTCGGTTTTCCGGCTTCCGGCGGGTTATACCCACCCGCATGAAGATTGACCGTCAGGAAG
The DNA here is from genome assembly GCF_011516735.1 of Acetobacter fallax. Taxonomy (GTDB): domain Bacteria; phylum Pseudomonadota; class Alphaproteobacteria; order Acetobacterales; family Acetobacteraceae; genus Acetobacter; species Acetobacter fallax. Next base: position 138,612 of record NZ_WOSX01000006.1, read on the forward strand.
AAAGCGCGGGCTCCGCCCGAACCCGGAAGAGACCGCAGGCGCCTTCACCCTACCCCGTTGAGTAGCAAAAGCCGTTTCCAAAGGCTCTGTTGTCATTAAGTGCTGGCTTCTTCCCAGGGCTTTGCCCTGGAACCCACCAAAGGTCACAGACCTTTGGAAACCATTTTATTATTAATCAATCGGGGTGCAGGGGCCGTCGTGCGCAGCACGCCTTCGCGTGACGGTCCCTGCCGGGTTCGGGCAGAGCCCGGATCTGCCAACCCTTTGAAAAATCACAGATCAACACGTAACGACAACAGAGCCTTTCCAGAGGCCCGTGACCTTTGGCGGGGGGTGGAGCGGAGTCCCGGGGCTCTCTTCCCGTGTGCCAGCCTCAATGCGCGCGGGTGTATTACACGTTATCCACAGTCGATGGACGGGTCTGTCCCCTTCTCCATGATCTGCTATTGGTGCAGACAGGTCTCCGGTCAGGAGACTGGCGCCATGACCGTGGAAATGAATGAGGGCCGATGAATTCCGTTTCGACCAGTGCCGTGACCCCATCTCCCGTCATCGTGCCCGCCCGCTCGGCGCGTTCCACAGCGGAGCTGATCGCCGGCTTCGTCGTGATTGCCCTGCTTCTCGCCATGCTGGCCCTGGCCATCCTCGGGACAGGAAGAAAGAGCGATCAGGGCTACCCGCTGACAGCCGGCTTCTCCCACATTGACGGTCTCGATGTCGGTTCAGATGTCCGCCTTGCCGGCATCACCATCGGCCATGTGGTGTCCGAAACAGTGGACCCGAAAACCTTTCAGGCCAATGTCATCTTCACAGTCCGGCCCGATGTGCAGCTCCCGGTCGATACCGGAGCGATTATCACCAGCGACAGTCTGCTCGGCGGCAAATATATCGCCCTGTCGCCGGGCGGCGACACACACATGCTGAAGGCCGGAAGCACCGTGACCGAGACACAGGGCTCGATCAGTCTGGAGCAGTTGCTCAGTAAATTCATCTTCTCAGTGACCGACACGCTGACACAGGCAAACCGCGCCAGAACAGGATCGCCACCGCAGGGAAACGGAACCCCTCCGTAATGCCGGCTGAAACACCGAAGATCTGGCCGCAGTCAGACGGATCGCCCGTGTCCTGCACGGAAAAACTCGTCGTCCTCCGGGAAAACTGGGAAGAACTGCACGACGTGATGCGCGACGCCTTCGAGGACGCGGTGCTGATGGGGGTTGATGAAGGCGAAATGAAGCGAATGATTACAGAGATGGTTGCGTCCCTGGTCAGACCCGGTGGCGCTGCAACATGAGGCTTCTGCAAGCAGGCATGAGCGCCGGCGTGCTGATGCTGGTCATGGCCGGCATCGGAACGGACCCTGCCCTGAGCGCCGAACCCCTCGCGCCTCCGGCGATTTACCCGGCAGGCACCTGGCAGGGGAAAAGCGACGCCGTGCTTCGTGTCCTTAACCGGCTTGATACGCATGTTGAGACGATTCACGTGCCAGCAGGCAGCTCCGCACACTATCAGACTCTGAATATCAGCGTGGCCCGCTGTCTTGAGAGTGCGCCCACCCTGCGGACGGATGCCGCCGCCTGGATCGATGTGCAGGATACGCACATGCAGGGTGCTGGCTTCCATGGCTGGATGCTGGCGGCTGAGCCATCGCTCGGTGTGTTTGAAAATCCACTCTATGATATCCGTGTCGTGGGCTGTGCAGGGAATGACATCCCGCCAGTTCTGTCCCAGCCTGAACACCCGCCAGTGCCCGCTCTGCCCGGAGCAAAGACTGAGCCCGGCAGTAACCCCGGCACGTCTGGCAATGATGCCACACCGCTTGCCCCGGTTTCGCCGGACAGTGTGTCGCCAGAATCAGCCTCCCCGGTTGTGCCGGATGACAGCGGCGCTCAACCGGCACCACAGTGATCACGATCCGTTGAGCGGTCAGCGGTTGTCGTGTGACAGGCCATCCCGTAATGAAGGTGAAAGCGGGCGATCAGAATCCTTTAGTCAGCGAGGTTTTTTCGCACAGGGCTGCCGCAGGGCTTTGTCCGGGCATCGCCGTATTCTCGTGTGCCCGGTCATGAGACGGCGCAGTCCTGTCCCTCGGGATGAGCCTCTTGTCGCCCGCCAGGCGCTTCGGCATGCTGCGACCCTCACAGGGTGCCCCGGTGTTGCAACCGATGATCCGATACCGCCAGACGGACAGCTGTTTTCGGCGCACCGGAACGTATTCATAGTAAAGAAGGCCACCCAACGTGATTGCCTCGACAGAAGACAAATCCCTCGCTTCCGGCTCAGCCGCCCGTCTTTCACGGGACCATCTTTCGTTGTCGCAGGCGGCGTTTCTGCTCGATTTTGACGGCACGCTCGTTGATATCGCTCCGACGCCGGAAGCCGTCATCGTGCCCCCGGGACTGAAGGAAACACTGCTTCGTCTGCGTGAGGCATGTGACGGCGCGCTTGCCGTCATTACAGGACGGCCCGTGCCGCAGATTGATGAATTTCTGGGCGATATACCTTTCGCTGTCGCCGGGGAGCACGGAATTGCTATCCGGCACCGGCCCGGCGGCCCGGTCGAGCGCGCCGCGCTTCCTCCCGTGCCAACTGACTGGATCAGGGAAGCGCAGGATCTTGTGGCGTCTCTTCCGGGAACACGGCTGGAGCGCAAGGTCGGCGGATTTGTCCTGCATTATCGCGCGGCACCGGAATCCGAAGAAGTCCTGAAACGCGCTGCCGAGGCCTGGGTAGCACCGACCAAAGGCACTTTTCATGTGCAGGCAGCCAAAATGGCCTGGGAAATCCGGCCTGCCGGAATTGATAAAGGTTATGCCGTTCGACTTCTCATGGAGAATGCACCGTTTACCGGACGTAAACCTGTTTTTGTAGGAGATGACGTGACCGACGAGGATGGGGTGAAAGCCGCCGTCAGCCTGGGTGGGCTCGGACTTCGCATCCCCGCGGATTTCCCGACACCGGCCTCTTTCCGGTCATGGCTTGCGTCTCTGGTGCCGGTTCCCGGAAACACGTCTCCGGGCGGGAGTAAATAAGTATGGGTCGTCTGGTTATTGTCTCAAACCGCGTTCCGGATCCGCGTGAGCGCGATCAGCCGGCCGGTGGTCTCGCCGTCGCGCTTGCTGACGTCCTGCGGGATGAGGCGAGCAGCCTCTGGTTCGGCTGGTCAGGTCAGCAGTCGGATTTCGAGGGCGATCCGACGCCGGCCATCGATACCCATCACAAGGTAACATACGCCACGATCCCGCTCACACCGGCACAGCATCGTGGCTATTATCAGCGGTTCTCAAACGGGATTCTCTGGCCACTGTGCCACTATCGGCTGGGCCTGATGAACTATACCCAGTCGGACTGGGAGTATTATAAGGACGTGAACGGCATGTTCGCCCGTTCCCTCCTGCCTTTGCTGGAGCCCGGTGATACGATCTGGGTTCAGGATTACCATCTGTTTCCGCTTGCACAGATGCTGCGCGATCTGGGCGTGACAGCGCCGATCGGGTTTTTCCTGCACATCCCGTTTCCGCCATGGAGTCTCTTCAGAGCCCTGCCTCCGGCTGATGCCCTGCTTCGTGATATGGCGGCATTCGATCTGATCGGCGTCCAGACGGATGAGGATGCCGAAAACCTCAAAGAATGTCTGCGGATCGAAGGCCTGGACGGGGCGTCCCGGGTGATGGCATGCCCCATCGGTATCGATCCGGTTAAATTTGGTAAGGAAGCCCGTGAGGCCTGGAGTGGTCCGGAGGTCGCCCGTCTGAGGGAGAGTCTGCATGATGAGCCGCTGATCATCGGGGTCGACAGGCTGGATTACTCCAAAGGTCTGGAAGAACGATTCCTCGGCTACGAACGCCTTCTGACACGGTACCCTGAGCATCGGTGTCATGTGACATATCTGCAGATCGCACCGGTCTCCCGTGGAGAGGTTGAGGAATACAGACTGCTTCGCCGTCAGCTTGACGAGACGATCGGACGCATCAACGGTGCGTTCGCGGAATTTGACTGGACACCGATCCGTTATCTGACGCGACCTGTCCCGCGACAGGTTCTGGCCGGATTTTATCGTCTCGCCGACGTGGCGCTCGTCACGCCATTGCGGGACGGAATGAATCTGGTGGCCAAAGAATATATCGCCGCGCAGGACCCGGAAAATCCAGGCGCGCTGGTGCTCTCGCATCTGGCCGGAGCGGCACCGGAGCTGACCGAAGCGCTGCTGGTCAATCCCCATGATGCGGATGCCATCGCCGATGCGCTGCATCAGGCGCTGACGATGGATAAAGCAGCTCGTAAACGTCGGTGGAAGCAGCTCGACACTGAAGTGCGCAGTACAACAGCCGGCACCTGGTCGAGAGATTTTCTCAAGGCTCTGCACAATGCAGGAAAGGCAAAGGACGCGTGAGTTCCTGTCCGGTCGTTTTTGTATTCAGTACACAGTGCTCTGACATTACTGCCCGGGAGGAAGGTCGGTCTCCATGAGTCTGCTGCCGCGTCGGCGTATTTTTCGTCAGACTGTGCCGGGGACGGTCAGGTTGCCAGGGCTGCTGCTCGTTGCCGCAAGTGCTGTGGCTTTTGCCATGGTCTGGTGGGTGCAGGATGTTCGCGGCATCATGCCGTGCGAGCTGTGTCTGTGGGAGCGCTGGCCGTGGAGAGTGGCGCTCGTCATCGGCTTTGCCGGGCTTGTGGTTCCGAGACGTATGGCCCGGGGCATAGCCTGGCTCGGCGTCCTGCCGCTTGTAGCGGATATCGGCCTGTCGGTGCTTCATGCCGGTGTTGAATGGAAACTCTGGCCCAGTCCGCTTCCTTCATGCCGGGCTCCCCTGCTTCACGGCACGACGCCAGCCGAACGGCTTGCGTCAATGCCGCTCACACCTGGTAAACCCTGCGATGCGCCGACTTATCTGGTCGACTGGCTTCCTGTTTCCATGACAGTGCTCGAAGGCGTCGCAGCCCTCGCCATTCTCGCACTGCTCGTCTCGCTGCTGCTTATCAGGAGGCCCGGCGGCCGAAAATCAGGCTGATCACAAACAGCACGATGAAGATGAAGAAGAGTATCTTGCCGATATAGGCAAAATCAGAGGCAACGCCGGTAAAACCGAACACAGCCGCGATCAGGGCAAAAACAAGAAAAATGAGCGTCCAGCGGATCAGATCCATGAGGTTTTCTTCCGTATTTGAGGTGCAGGTGCAACGCAACAGGGTCATTGCGGGTTGCGAGCGACCGGCGTGCTCAGCAACATTTTGGAACCAGCTCCACTCAGAAGACAGCGAATGGCACACCGACCTGATACGGCGTTCTCCCCCTCCCTCGTTGTTCCGGAACACGTTTGTGGGAGCACTCCGCGGAACCCCACTGACGTGATGTTATACTCTGTAAAAAGAGGAGATCGTCAGAATGAACTATGTGTTTGAGCCGCCCAGGCAGACCAGTGTTCCGGTGACAGGAGAAGTCGCGGAGTTTCCCGTGCGCCGTATCTGGTGTGTCGGGCGCAACTATGCCGATCATACACGGGAAATGGGCGGCGATCCTTCAAAAGATCCTCCGATTTTCTTTTCCAAGCCAGCAGATGCTGTCACGACAGAGCCGTCTCTCTTATTTCCTCTTCATACTGAGAACCTGAGTTACGAAGTGGAACTGGTCGTCGCGATCAGCGGAACGGGCCTCAACGTTTCTCCCGAACAGGCGTCTGAACTCATTTATGGTTACGCTGTCGGTCTCGATATGACGCGCCGCGATCTTCAGGCCGCGGCAAAAAAAGCCGGGCAACCGTGGGACCTCAGCAAAGGGTTCGATCAGTCCTGTCCAATAAGCGCGATCGTTCCCAAATCGAAATCAGGCCATCCTGATGCTGGTCGCATCACGCTGGAGGTGAACGGCGTGATAAAGCAGGATGGTAAACTGGAAGACATGATCTGGTCTGTGCCGCGGATCATCTCATTTCTTTCGACTTACGTCAGGCTGTGCCCGGGCGACCTCATCATGACGGGAACACCGTCAGGGGTAGGTCCTGTCAGACCGGGGGATACGCTTCGCGCTGACTGTGAGGGCGTGGGGCAGCTTGAGGTCACCTACACCGCCAGACCATAACTGAAGACATTATCGGAATCGATACAGCGTTTTTCGGACGAGGAGCATGAACCATGCAATATCGCCAGCTGGGCCGGTCAGGCCTGCGTATTTCCGCGTTCACTCTGGGAACGATGACTTTTGGCGGAAGCGGTGATTTCGCAAAGACCGGCAATACAGATCTCGCAGGTGCAAAATATCTGATCGACCTGTGTATTGATGCAGGGATCAACATGTTTGATACGGCAGATATCTACTCAACCGGCGCCTCCGAGGAAATTCTCGGTCAGGCGCTAAAGGGCAGGTCGGAGGAAATCCTGGTGACCACCAAGGCGCGTTTTCGCATGGGGCCGGGTCAGAATGATGCAGGATCATCCCGATACCATCTGATCGCTGCCTGCGAAGCCAGCCTTCGGCGTCTCGGACGTGACCATATCGATCTTTATTATCTGCATGAATGGGATGGTCTGACTCCTCTCGAAGAGACTCTGGAGGCGCTTGATACGCTCTGCCGGTCAGGTAAAATCCGCTATGCCGGTGTCTCAAATTTTACCGGCTGGCAATTGATGAAAACACTTTCCGTAGCTGAACGAAATCGCTTTATCGCACCGGTCGCACAGCAGATTTATTATTCGCTTCAGGCGCGGGAAGCAGAGTACGAACTGCTTCCGGCAGCCGTGGATCAGGGGCTTGGCGTGCAGGTCTGGAGTCCGCTCGCGGGCGGGCTGCTTTCAGGGAAATATCGTCGCGGCAAACCAGAACCGCACGGCCGGCAGCTCGAAAAATGGGGCGAACCGCCTGTGTACGACAAAGAGCATCTGTTCGATATAGTTGAAGTGCTGGTCGCTATTGCCGAAGAACGAGATGTTCCGGCTGCCGATGTGGCTCTCGCCTGGACTGTGGGCCGCCCGGGTATCACTTCACTCGTTATTGGCGCGCGCAACGAAGAGCAGCTAAAATCCAATCTGAAAGCAATCAGTCTTACGCTCACACCGGAAGAAATAAAGAAGCTGGATGAGGCCAGTCGTCCTCCGCTGATCTATCCTTACTGGCATCAGGCCAGAAATGCCGCAGACCGTCTGTCCTTCGCAGACCGCGTTCTGATCCCCGAGTAATACCAGTAGAATTGATATAAAGCTAAATAATTTTTAAATTTAACGAAATAATTTTCGGTTAAGTTTTATATTTCCTATAGTATTATCATATAATTAAGTTATATACTAACTTAGAATTATATTTTTGTAAATTGTTAAAATTAAAAATACTAAATTGCATTATATTTTAAATAAAAAAACTATCTAATACTTTTCTGTATTTTTAATTTAATTTATTTTTCTGTAATATTTTTATTTATGTTGACATTTACGGTAATTTGGAATTTAATTTAGTGAAAAATATTAGGGCCTGTTAGGGCTTGATCCAGTCTGCTGCGGCAGCGATGTGGATGACCGCGAGGAACGACGTTGCTGTTTTTTCGTATCTGGTTGCGACAGCGCGCCACTCCTTGAG
>NZ_WOSX01000007.1 GCF_011516735.1 Acetobacter fallax
TGACTTGAACTCTGCCGCATACCGTTTCCGCGTAACCTTGCCCATAAAACCCGTCCTCGTTCAGGCCAGATGATAGCTTATCGCCCTGTCCGAAAAATGGGGACCACCTCTCTTCGATCTGCGCGGCTTCACCGTGCCAACCTTTCTTGACGGGCTGAAGTTTCAGGACAGTCCCACAGGTTTCGCAGTGGCCCAGACCGATACCTTCCGCCTTGAGCGCATCGAAATCCTCAAGGGCCCGGCCTCCGCGCTTTACGGCCAGTCAAGCCCGGGCGGTCTGACCGCATTGTCCAGCAAACTGCCGACAGACCAGCGGTTTTACGGCGGCGTCACCTCAACCGGCGGCATGTTCGATCTCTATCGCGTCGATGCCGATGTCGGCGGATTCGCGACAGATAACGGCCTTGTCCGATACCGGATATACGGAACGGCGAACGGACAGCACACCCAGCTGAGCAAAACGGGAAGCAGACGTTTCAGCATAAGCCCCTCCTTCACGTTCGGAGGGGACGGACCAACCACCCTCACCCTGCTGGGCAATTATCAGTACGACCCGGAAAGCGGCTCCTATGGCGGCGTCCCGCTGGTCGGCTCTCTCAGGCGGGCATCCTATGGTTACCTGCCACGGAATTTCTATGACGGCGATGTGCCCTCAGAAAAATTCAACCGCAGGCAGGGCGCGATCACCTATATCTTCAACCATCGCTTCAACGATGACTGGAGCTTCAGCACCCGCGGCCGTTATGACGATATCAGAACCATATACCGAAGCGTCTACAATAACGGTTATTATGACAGCGACGATGGCAGCAGCGGCGAGATGCTGTCCCGTTCCGCATACGGAACGCACGAGCATACTTACAATTTAGCTTTCGACAGTCAGTTCAAAGGCCGTGTCCGCACCGGGCCGCTGCATCACGCGCTGATGTTCGGATTCGACTACATGCAGCAGAAAGCCAATGATACGGAAGCTTACGGCGATGCGCCCGATCTGGACGTACTGCACCCCGATTATCATATGTTCATTCCCGCTCTGACGCCTTATCTGAACTACATGACGAATTCCCACCAGATCGGCGCTTACGGACAGGATGAGCTTCGCTGGAAGCGTCTGATCCTTACAGGCAGTATCCGCAATGACTGGTACCGCTCCCATCAGATCGAGCATCTTTCCGGATCCGATACCCGGCAGAACTCAGGCCAGATCACATGGCGTGCCTCTGGCCTCTATCACTTCGATTTCGGCCTTGCTCCCTATATCAGTTACTCGACCTCCTTTCAGCCACAGTCAGGCACTGTCTCCAATGATGGTGGCGCCACATTGCGGCAGGCCAATCCGTCGATCGGCAAACAGCTTGAAGGCGGCCTGAAATATCAGATCCCGGGAACATCCGTTTTATTCACCGCGGCAGGCTTCCATATCGAACAGAGCAACGTTCTCGTGTCCGTCGCCAATACCGGCTACAGCGTGCAAAGCGGGCTGGTTCACTCGGATGGATTCGAATTCGAAGCCCATGCCGAACCGTTCCGCAACTTCATGGTGACAGCCGCTGTCAGTGTCCAGAAGATTAAAGATGATTCGACCGGAAAGCCGCTGATCCAGTCGGGCAAAGGCAATGCCTCCCTGTTCGCCTTCTACACGATGCCCTCAGGAGCACTGAAAGGTCTCGGTTTCGGAGGCGGGATGCGCTATTCGGCAAAAGCCTATGGCGGAGAAGCGACTTACGGAAGCGTATGGCTTCCGCAATATGCCCTGTTCGACGGGTCCGTGAGTTACGATCTTTCGAACCTGTCCCGCTCGCTTCATGGGTGGAAAGCGTCAGCAAGCGTACGCAACCTTTTCGACAGGCACTATATCGCCAACTGTTTTGCCTACGGCTCTGACGGAGAATACTGCTATTACGGAGAACGACGTAATGCCCAGGCCAGCATAGGATACAGCTGGTAAAGCCATCATGGCCGGACAGGATCACCGGGACGTAGTCCTGCGCATCCTGGCTGTATTTCCGGGCGGATTCCTGTTTCCGCCTTCGGGCGTATCTGTCCTGGCGTGTGGCTTCCGGCGTCCCGGACCCGCCCGTCCCTCACTCCACCGCCGCCAGCACCCCCAGCAGCGCGTCCACATCCTCAGATCGCGTGTCATAGCTCGTAACCAGCCGGATCAGCGTTCCGTCCACGCCCGGTGGCGTCACCCAGCGATAAAACCCGAACCCCGCCGCCTCCAGCGCCTCAAGCAGCAGCTCCGGCAACACGACAAACACCTCGTTGCTCTCCGTCTCAAACGGCAGTACAGCCCCGGGCTGACGCACCAGCCCCCGCGCCAGCCGCGCCGCCATCTCATTGGCATTCGCCGCATTGCGCAGCCACAGATCGTCCTCCAGCCACGCCAGCAACTGCGCGCTGAGAAACCGCTGCTTCGACCACACATGCCCCGCCCGTTTCTGCCGGCGATCCATGTCAGCCGCCCGCGCCAGGTCGAATACCACCAGCATCTCCGCCGCCAGCGCCCCGCTCTTCGTCGCTCCCAGTGACAGAATGTCCACACCCGACTGCCAGGTCATTTCAGCCGGCGAGCACCCCAGATGCGCCAGCGCGTTCCCGAAGCGCGCGCCATCCATGTGGACCGCAAGACCAGCAGCCCGCGCCAGCCCCGTCACCTCCCGCAGATGCTCCGGACCATAAACCGTGCCCCATTCTGTCGCCTGCGTCACACTCAGCGCGGAGAGCTTGCTGGAATGAGCCCCCGCCCCGGCGCCCTGCTCAAGCGTGCGGCCCAGCAGATCCGGATCGATCCGCCCGTCCGATGACGGCAGCCCGCGCAGCTTGGCTCCGCCAGTGAAAAACTCTGGCGCCCCGCACTCCTCGTTATCAATATGCGCGCTCTCATCGCACAGCACCGCCCCCCAGGACGGCGTCAGAGCCGACAACGCCAGACTGTTACAGGCCGTCCCGGTCGAAACCGGAAACACCCGCACCTCCGTCCCGAAAACCTCCGAAACCCGGACCCCCAGCCGTTCCGTCCACGGATCAGCGCCATAAGACGGCACAGCACCGACATTGGCCGCCCCCAGTGCTGCGAGAATCTCAGGACAGACCGGCGCAACGTTGTCGCTGGCGAAGTTCCTGCGTATGTGTTCCGCAGTCTTTCCTTCGGAAACCAGCGTGTCACCGGATGACTGCCCGACAGTATTTTGGTTCATGTTGCGTCCCGTCCGTTCATTCCAGGCATATTCACCCCAGCACCCGAGCAGAATCCAGCCCATGTCAGACCTGACCACCCCCGCAACCCGCCCCGCCGACACAGCATCAGGCCCCGAAAGAGGCCGCCGGATCGATGGCAAGGCCTTTGCCGTCAGTCTCAGAAAACAGATCGCGGCGGACGTGGTTGCATTCCACGCGGAATACGGCGTCACCCCCGGCCTCGCCGTCGTGCTGGTCGGCAATGATCCCGCAAGTGAAATCTACGTCCGTAATAAAGCGCTGGAAACTCACCACGTCGGCATGCGCTCCTTCATGCACATGCTCCCTGAGACCACCACCGAAGCAGCCCTCCTCACCCTGATCGGCCGCCTGAACGCCGATCCCGAGATCCACGGCATCCTCGTCCAGCTTCCGCTCCCCAACGGCATTGACGCCCGCCGCATCACCAATGCCATCGACCCGAAAAAAGACGTTGATGGTCTCGGTGAAGTGAACGCCGGCCGTCTCAGCCTCGGTCTCCCCGGCCTCATCCCCTGCACGCCGCTCGGCTGCCTGATGCTGCTGCAATCGGAACTCGGAAACCTGCGCGGCCTGAACGCGGTCGTCGTCGGGGCCTCCAACCTCGTCGGCAAACCAATGGCCCTGCTGCTGCTGAACGAAGGCTGCACGGTCTCCATCGTCCATATCGACACCATCAACCCCCAGGCCCTGACCCGCACCGCCGATATTCTCGTCGTGGCCACCGGCGTCAGCGGTCTCATTCGCCACGACTGGGTCAAACCCGGTGCCACGGTCATCGACGTCGGCATCACCCGCGTCCCGACAGCTTCCGGCAAAACAAAACTGGTCGGCGATGTCGCCTTCGACGAAGTCGCTCCCATCGCGGGCCGCATCACCCCCGTCCCCGGTGGCGTCGGCCCGATGACCATCGCCTGCCTGCTGCAAAACACCCTCACCGCCGCCCGCCTGAGCCTCAGCGAATCAGCCTGACCCACGATTTTGGCTCTGTTGTCATTAAGTGCTGGCTTCTTCCAGGGCTTTGCCCTGGAACCCACCAAAGGTCGCAGACCTTTGAAAACCATTTTATTATTAATCAACCGGGGTGCAGGGGCCGTCGTGCGCAGCACGCCTTCGCGTGACGCGGTCCCTGCCGGGTTCGGGCACAGCCCGGCCACCCTTCTCAGCGCCGGCAAAGCAGCGCTCTGAAACGTAACAGCCCCGCCTTTTCCGCGCAGCACACATCAACACGCAGGGACGCCCGTCACAGCTCCGCCCCTGTCACTCGCCCGGAACCCATCCCATATCCTCAGAGGCAGTTATCAGGACGGAAGGATACGTCATGAAGATCGGGATTATCGGAGCCGGACAGATCGGGGGCACCTTGACGCGGCGCTTCACCGCAACCGGACATCACGTCAAAGTCGCCAACTCACGCGGCCCCCAAACTCTGACCGCGCTGGCGCAGGAAACAGGCGCTCAGGCCGCAACAGTTCAGGACGCTGTAAAAGACGTCGATCTGATCGTTGTCACCATCCCTGAGAAGAATATCCCGGCCCTCGGAAAAACGCCGTTCGAAGGCGTTCCCTCCCATGTCGTCATCGTCGACACCGGCAATTACTATCCGCGCGAACGTGATGGCCGCATCGCCGCCATCGAAAGCGGAACACCCGAAAGCGTCTGGGTGTCCGAACAGATTGGCCGCCCGGTCATCAAGGCCTTCAACAACATCTACGCCCGGCATCTGCTTGAAAACGGTAAACCCGCTGGCACGCCAGGCCGCATCGCATTGCCCGTCGCGGGCGATGACCTGTCGGCAAAGCGTGTCGTGATAAAACTGATTGATGACATCGGCTTCGATGCCGTCGATACAGGTCCGCTTGCGGAATCCTGGCGGCAACAGCCCGGCACTCCCGTTTATTGCGGTGATTTTGATGTTGCAGGCGTCCGAAAGGCGCTGAACGAAGCAAGCCCGAAGCGCACGGCACAATGGACGGCAACGGATAACAGCCCCGGCGATTTCGGGGCGCCATCCTGATATCAGTAGCGGGAAAACATCCAGGGCCTGCCCGCACCCGGCAGGGACCGCAGGCCCCTTTTTTCAACAGATCGGGGTGAAGGGGGCGTCGTGTGCAGCACGCCTTCGCGTGACGACCCCCTCCGGGTAGCCGGCAGCGCCCCCTTCACTGCCCGCCTTAACCGGGAACAGTGCCCCGGTTATTTCGCCTCAGCCTTATCAAGAAACGCTGAAACAGCCTTGTTGACCTCAGACGCTTTCTCAAGCTGCGGCATATGCCCCGTTCCGGGATAACGAATAACCGTCACGGACTCCGGCAATCCATCCGCACCGGAGACCGATAAGATCTCATCGTCTTCACCCCAGAGAACCTGAACCGGTCCACGGAAGGCTTCAAGAACCGGTCGCAACCCAAACGCCTGCTTTCCGTCATGAAAACAGGTCTGTGCAATGGTTTTGAGCCCCTTCACAACGCCGTCCAGACGTTTGAAGCGAATGATGTTCTCAACCATCGCCCGCGTGACGAGAGATTTATCGTGAACCAGATATCCGATCACCGGCTCCAGTGTCTTTCTGCGATCCGCTTCGATAAAGCCGCCAATAAACGCCATATTGATGTCCTGCCCCAGGCCGGCGGGATCAATCAGAGTCAGCGATGCCACCGCGTCACCTTTCAATGCGGCCAGTTCAAGCGCAATCGCGCCGCCCAGAGAATGCCCGACGACATGAACCCGATTCAGCGCCAGTGCCTCAATGAGTTTCCCGATCGTCGCGGCAAATGTTACGGGACTTCCGTCACCCACCTCTTTGGTCGATTCACCATGCCCGGGCAGATCGAACGCAATCACTTTGCGTTTTTCAGCCAGCGCAGGCTGATTGAGTATCCAGTTCGTCAGATCGCCACCAAATCCGTGGATCAGAAGAACGGGAACACCATCATGATCCACACCTGATTCCAGCACGGAAAGCTTCAGATCACCAGCTTCGATAACCCGACGCTGCGGCTCAGCGCTCCCGGCCTCACTCTCCTCACCAGACGAAAACTCGTCCCGGAATTTTTTGATAAACGCATCAATGTCGTCATCAGATGCTGCGTCATCAGCAAGAACACCAATCAGCGCTCCCACCGGCAGCATCTCGCCCGCTTCGGCAACATGACGACGCAGAATGCCCTCCGCCGGACTCTCATAACCATTCGTGATCTTGCTCGTCTCAATATCAGCCAGCTCCTGACCGGCCTTTACGGTTTCTCCAGGCTTCACACTCCAGCTTGCGAGCTTGCCTTCCGTCATCGCCAGCCCGAATTTCGGCATGGTGACAGGTATGATGGTGCCGCTCATCGTTCAGGCCTCCTCTTTCACCCGATAGGACGCAACAGCCCGCACCGCTGCTTCAATTTTCTCCACGCTCGGAACATAGAGATTCTCAAGGACCGTCGCGAACGGAACCGGCGTATGCGGCGGACAAACCCGCCGGATCGGTGCCTTCAGCGCATCGAATGCCTCCTCTGCCACCAGCGCCGCAACATCGGTCGCGAGATTGCAGCGCGGACTGGATTCATCAACGATCACAAGACGTCCCGTATCGGTCACGCAGTCGAGAATTGTCCCGGTATCCAGAGGCGATGTCGTGCGCGGATCAATCACCGTGCAGGAAATCCCGTCTTTTGCCAGACGATCAGCGGCTTCATTGGCAAATTTGACCATGCGGCCAAACGCCACGATCGTTACATCATCGCCTTCCCGTGTCAGGTTCGCCTCTCCGAACGGGATGGTGTACGGGTCATCAGGAACATCTTCCTCGTCGTCATACATGACCTTGTTTTCAAGAAAGATTACAGGATCATCATCCCGGATCGCCTCAATCAGAAGCCCCTTCGCTTCATAAGGCGAGGATGGCACCACAACCTTCAGCCCGGGAATATGCGTGAACAGCGGATACAGCGCCTGACTATGCTGGGCCGCCGCATTAAAACCCGCACCATACATGGCCCGGATCACCAGAGGCGTCCGCGCCTTGCCACCAAACATATAACGGAATTTTGCAGCCTGATTCATGATCTGATCGAGACAGCAGCCGACAAAATCAACAAACATCAGCTCAGCAACCGGTCGCAGCCCCGTTGCGGCAGCCCCCGCCGCAGCACCGATATACGAGGCCTCACTGATCGGGGTATCGAGCACACGATCCTCACCGAATTCAGTCAGCAACCCCTTCGTAACACCCAGCACACCGCCCCAGGCATCTTTGACACCGGAAGTGCCGCCCCGGCCACCGGCCACGTCCTCGCCCATAAGGATCACCCGCGGATCACGCCGCATTTCCTGCCGCAAAGCTTCATTGATCGCCTGACGGAAACTCTTTTTACTCATTCTTTTCGTCCTGTTCCGGAACGTGTATTTTAGTAGGAAACGTAAACATCTTTCAGAAGATCAGCCTCATCGGGCAGCGGCGCTGCCTTCGCTGCCGCAACGGCGGCGTCGATCTCACTCTTCACCGCTGTGTCAAGATCATTGAGCGCAGAGGCGTCAAGCAGCCCGGCTTCCGTCACGCGTTTACGGAAATTCACAAGGCAGTCGTGCTCCGCACGAAGTTTCGCAACTTCATTGTCAGCACGATAGGTCATCGCGTCACCCTCGAAATGCCCATACCACCGGGCAAGATGTACATGCAGCATCGCCGGCCCGTTGCCGTTCCGGGCATGACTGATCGCCTCACCAGCAGCCTGATAAACCGCGAAAAAGTCGTTTCCGTCGCATTCGAAATAAGGCATCCCGAAGCCTGCGGCCCGGTCTTTCTGATTTCCCGCGCAGGCATAGGAAGAACCGGTCGCTTCGCCGTAACCATTATCCTCGACCACAAAAACCGCCGGAATATTCCAGACAGTCGCGAGGTTCAGACTCTCCAGCGTGCTGCCTTCATTGGAAGCCCCATCGCCATAAAAAGCGATGGCAACCGCACCGTCTTTGAGAATCTTGTGCGACAGGGCCGCTCCGCAGATCAGCGGAGGTCCGCCACCAACAATGCCATTGGCCCCGAGCATGCCGAGCGACAGATCGGCAATATGCATCGAGCCGCCTTTGCCGCGACACACACCGGTCTGGCGACCATAAATTTCCGCCATCATGCCATCCACGCCCACGCCTTTTGCAATGCAGTGGCCATGTCCGCGATGGGTGCTGGCAATCGTGTCCTTCTCGGTGAGATGCGAGCAAACGCCCACGCCCGAGGCTTCCTCGCCGCAGTAGAGATGCACAAATCCAGGAATTTCGCCTGTCGCGAATTCTACGTGCAGACGCTCCTCGAACTCCCGTATGGTTCGCATCGAGCGATAGGAACTGAGTAAAATATCACGGGCAATTTGCATGGTGTCTCCCCTGTTGATCAGCGGATGTTCTGTTGTTGTCAGCGCCATCCGGCGTTCTGAACCACGTTCTGTGTCACGCCATCAGAACGGCCTTTGACGCATACGGGTAAGGGGAGGGATCGCCGCAGTCACGCTTATGTGACGCATCAGGGAGACGACTGTCGCGTTTCTGCGACAGTCCCGAAACGGACCGCCAGAAAAGAAAGAAGAACAATGAGCGAAGCCATTCTCATCCCGGATGAAAGACTTGCTGCCCTGCCGCCTCTGATCAGAGCATCCTGGACACGCTGCGCGACTCTGTACCGGCTCGACCAGAACGAGCAGAAATCCCCTGAACTTCTGTGCGGGGCCGAACTGCGTCAGGCATGCAGCAGGGTAGGCCCACTGATGAAAATCGCTGAACCGGAGCTCGACCGGCTGCACGGCATCGTCTCCACCCTTGATTATACAGTTCTGATGGCAGACGCCCAGGGCGTGGTCCTGGCAAACCGCGGTGATTATCCGCTGGAGAAAGGACATCGCCGCTGGCATCTCTGGCCCGGAGCACGCTGGGTCGAAATGGAAGTCGGCACAAATGGAATCGGCACAGCGCTCGTCGAAGGCAAACCGGTCACGGTCCACATGGAGCAGCACTGGCGACTTGGTCTGCGCTATCTCACCTGTTCGGCCGTGCCCTTTTATGGCCCGGACGGTCGTGTGGCGGGAGTACTCGATGCCAGTTCCACACGACCCGATCCAGGGGGCCGTATCGCCGTGATGATGGAAGCCGTGCTGATCGACGCCGCGCGCCGCATCGAGCGACGAAGCTTTCTTGAGGCGTTTCGGAATCAGACAGTCGTGATCCTGGGTGAAACCAGCGAAATCTCGCTGCCCATGGTGGCGCTGGACGAGGCACGCGTCGTCGTCGAATCAACCTTCGCGGCACGGTCAATGCTCGGCCTGAGCGAGACCAGCGCCAGCGTCTGTTTCGATCTGGGAACCCGCTCACACGGCGTGCCGGATTTTCAGGAAGCGGAACGCACGGTCATCGAAGGCGCGCTGGCAATGTCGGGCGGCAAAGTATCCCCGGCAGCACGCCTTCTCGGGATCAGCCGATCAACACTGCATCGGAAAATTCGCACCATGCAGCATCAGCAGATCCCGCAGGAAACCCTCCCCGCAGCAAAGCATCAGACCTTATACCAGCCCGCATAAAGATTGACCGTCATGTAAGAAAGCCCAGGCCCTGCACCCCGGTTTGCTAATTATAAAACGGTTTCCAAACACTCTGTTGTTATTCCGTGCTGGCTCCTTCCCAGGGCTTTGCCCTGGAACCCACCAAAGGTCACAGACCTTTGGAAACCATTTTATTATGAATCAATCAGGGTGCAGGGGCCGTCGTGCGCAGCACGCCTTCGCGTGACGGTCCCTGCCGGGTTCGGGCAGAGCCCGGATTCTGCTAACCCTTTGAAAAATCACTGATCAACACGTAACAACAACAGAGCCTTTGCCGGGTTCCAGGGCAGTGCCCCGCCAGTCCCGCACCAGCCAGTCTCACACAGGTCAAAGGCCAGTATTACAGGACAAAAACTGTCCCCGTCCGGCACAGCAGGATCAGCGTCACCAGGATGCGTAAGGAGAGTAGACAGGGTAGGGCGTGGCCATCGGATAAGGGGCCGGAACAGCATAGACAGGCGGCGGTGGCGGAGGCCCATAAGCCATCGGCGGCGGAGGTGCGACACGGGCCATCGCCACTCCCCCCATCGCGCCGACCGCCAGACCGCCAAGAATGCCACCGACAACAGCCCCGCGTCCCCAGCCAGGACCACGCCAGCCGGCTCCGCCCCATCCGGGTCCACGGCGCCACTGCGGCCCCGGAGGTGGACCACCCCAGCGCGGCCCGCCTCCCCTCATGTCATATCCATGTGCGCCAGCCGTGGCAGGCAACACCGTGCCCCCGGCGAGCAGACCCGCCAGCACCGGTATCGCAATGAGTGAACGGAAGGATTTGTTCATATCATGTCTCCCTGACCAGAGACGCGACGCTGTGCGTCCCGGTCCAGAAAACCATGAAGCTCTGAATTCATGGCGAATTCCGGGCAGAAAATGCGACAAATGGTCACACAGAACCAGAAATCAGCCACGGAACATGCTCAGAGCCACAGAAAAACTCAGAGTTCAGCCGCCGCTTTTTCCACAAGCGCCACATGGTCCGCCGGTTTGACTTTGCGCCAGATCGCTTTGATGTGACCATCCGCCCCGATCAGGAACGAACTGCGTTCCATCCCGAAATACGTCCGGCCATACATGGATTTCTCAACCCATGTGCCATAGCGGTCAGCAAGCTCATGCTCCGGGTCGCTGGCAAGAGGAAACTCCAGCCCGTATTTATCGGCAAATTTATCAATCTTCGACACAGGGTCCGGGCTGACCCCGATCACCGTTAGGTTCAGCCTGCCCAGCGCAGGCAGTGCTTCCTGAATGCCACAGGCCTGAGTCGTGCAGCCCGGCGTGTCGGCCTTCGGATAAAAATACAGCAGGTAAGGCCTGCCGCTGAGCTCAGCGCTCGACACAGTCCGGCCACGGCTGGCCTGCAAGGAGAAATCCGGGGCCTTATCGCCCACTGAAACAGGTTCGTTGCTCATGATGTAAAGCCTGCCCGAGAGCAACACAGCGCGCAACGACTACGAGTCACAATGGCGGAATTATGATGCCTTCCCGGTGGCCTTCCCGGGCGCCTCCCCGCCTCCGCTGACAGCCCCGATAAGCCGCGTGAACATTTCCCGCACCGTCAGCGCAAGGCTCTCCACACGCTCCGTGAGTTCGGGCAGCCCGGACACCGCCATGCTCCCGCACAGCAGATCCAGCGTCGCACGCGGCAGATCGCGCATCGGATCGGCAGGCGGGGAGGGACCCCATAACAGACGAAGAACGCTTTGCAGGCTGCGCCAGGTCTCGTCCGCCCCGATCAGAACCCGGGCATCGGCACGTGACAACACACCCGCACGGGCCAGAAGATGGAAGGCCCGCGGCGTGCAGGGCGAGCGCGCCTCCGCCGATCCGGCCACAAGCTGAAGCGTCTGGGCAATGAATTCCACCTCCATCAGGCCGCCGGCACGTCGTTTCACATCCCACGGACCGGAGGGGGGAAGGTCACGCGCGAGCCGGCGCCGCATCGCCACCGCATCCGCCCGGATTTCGTCAGGCGAGCGGGACTGACCGATCCCGGTCAGAGCCCTGTCCAGATCCGCCTGAAGCGCCGCTTTCAGCTTCAGTTTGGCGCCCGGTTCGCCCGCTATTGTGACAAGACGCGCCCGCGTCAGGGCCATGCGCTCCCAGGTCCAGGACGAACCGGCATGATAATGCCGGAACGCCGCGCGGGAGACAGCCACGGGGCCAGCCGCCCCCGAAGGACGCAGCCGCATGTCCACCGCATAAAGCGGCCCCTCGGCATCCGGCGCGGTGAGCGCCGCGATGAAGCTGTTGGCAAGCCGAAGATAATACTGCGAAACGGGAAGGGCCCGCAGCGGCCTGTCCGTCGCACCCTTCAGCGCCGAACTGTGCGACACATCGTCCGGGTGGTCGAAAATCAGCATCAGATCAAGGTCGGAGCCGGTCATCATCTCGCGTGACCCGGCTTTGCCGAGCGCCACAACCGTGATGCCCCCGCCCTCGACCCGGCCGTGGCGGTCACGATGCTCGCGAAAGACCGCCTCCAGCAACGCGGCCATCACCGTGTCAGCGACAGCCGTCCGCGCATGAGCCGAACTGTCCTCATCCAGCCGCCCCTCAAGCCGCGCCACGGAGAGCCGGAACTCCTCAGCCCTCACCACCGGACGAAGACGGGTAATCAGAATTTCCAGAGGCGGTTTTTCCGCCGCAAGAAGGCGGATCTGCCCGGTCGCGACCGTCAGGGCCGTATCTTCGCTCTCCGCCGGCTCAAGCAACCCCTCCAGAGCGGAAGGCGTGTCAGCCAGATGATCGGCCAGAAACGGCGACGCATCAAAGATCGCGACAATCCGGGTAATCAGCTTCGGGTTACGTTCCAGCAGCGACAGAAGCTGCACTCCCGCCCGCTGCCGGGAAAGCAGCGTGTCAAAATGACGCACACACCCTAATGGCTCACGTCCCGCGATGAAGCTCGTGAGCAGGCCCGGCAGCAGACTCCGCAACAGCGCGTGAGCCCGCTCCGACCGCAACGCGCGCCGGGTGTTACCAGCCCAGTGAGACAGAATGGTCGCCGCCGCGTCACAATCCGCAGAGGGAAACCCGATCTCACCAAGCCGGGCAGGCAGATCATCGCCCGTCAGATCAAAGTCAGTGTCCTCAACGGCGCCTTCACGTGCCGGCATGGTGAAATGCCGCTCGAAAATCCGTCGCGCGGCCCGCATCTGCGGCAGAAGGTCAAGCGCCAGATCGCCACCACTAGCATAACCAAGAAAAACCGCCAGCGCCCCGAAACCCGCCTCAGTCTCAGGAAGCTGATGAGTCTGCTGATCGGCCCGCATCTGTACACGATGCTCGATTTCACGCAGCAGCCGATAGGCCCGCGCAAGCGTCTCGGCATCCTCCCGTGGCATATGCCCGGAACGGGTCAGTGTCCGCAGAGCGCCGAGCGTGGTGCGGTCCCGCAGATTCGGCGTCCGCCCTCCCCAGACCAGCTGCATCGCCTGTGCCACGAATTCGATCTCGCGAATCCCGCCTTCACCGAGCTTGACGTTGTGACCCAGAAGCCAGCGCACATCGGCGTCGGCATCGTTCAGACAGGAATCGGTCAGCCCGGCGAGTCCCGTCCGGCCCGGCTTACGGTGCCGGTCGATCTTCGCCTTCATGTCGTGAATGTCGTCGATCAGCGCGAAATCGAGCGTCCGGCGCCAGACAAACGGATGGATGATGCGCAGAAAATCACGACCCAGCGCGATATTGCCCGCCACCGGACGCGCCTTGGTCATCGCCGCCCGTTCCCATGTCTGGCCCAGACTCTCATAATAGGAAATGGCGGCAGGCATCGAGACAGCCAGCGGTGTCGCGGAGGGGTCAGGGCGCAGCCGCAGATCAGTACGAAAGACGTACCCATTCGCGTCCCGCGCTTCCATGAGCCGGACAAGGTCGCTAGTCATGCGTATGAAAATCTGCCGCGCGGAGTCAGGGTCAGCGTGCAGGCTGGTGTCGAACAGCGCCACAAGATCGATGTCCGAGGAGAAGTTCAGTTCCCGCGCGCCAAGCTTTCCCATCGCCAGAACGACGTAGCCGCTGCCGCTCGCAGGACGCGCCGGATCGCGCAGTGAGAGACGCCCGGCATCATGGGCGGCCCGAAGCAAATGCCTGACAGCAATATCGAGCGCTGTGTCAGCAAGCCGACTCAGGGCCTGCGTGACCGATTCCAGCGGCCAGAATTTACCAATATCGGCAATCGCAGAGGCCAGCGCGATGCGCCCCTTCGCCTGACGCAGCGCGGACGCCACCGTCTCCTGCGCGCTCGTCACAGGCAGCCCGGCAATTTCTGCCAGAGCCATATCCGTAAACAGATCCGGACCATCCGCAAGCAGCCGCGCGAAATCATGCGGAGCGCGTCGAATGAGATCCGCCAGATACGGGCTGTTGCCCCCGACGCAACGGAGAAGTGCGGCGATTCCCGGTCCGGCCAGCAGGGAGGGCTCAAGACCCGCCTCGTCCCAAAGCGCGGACAGATCTTCAGTAAACCGTCCGGAAGCCTCCGGGTCGGCAGGCTGCGGCCACTCCGCCTCCGGCCAGGTGGTGTGCCGGCGACCGCGCCAGCCCGCCCCGCGCTGCACCTCCGAAACGGCCCCGGAACCACCGTCATCGCCATCCACAACGGGCACGACGCCATATTTCCGGCGCATTGCCCCCGTCTTTGCCAGACTGTCAGCCGGGCTGTCAGAGGGTGCCGAAGAGGGAGAATGAGAGGTTTTGCGCCGGGACATGAGCTTTACGGAATGATGAGCCTGAAAGGGATGCGGCGATGAGCGATCCCGGTCAAGCCGGCCTCGTCCCGCCTCCGCTTTCCGCTCCTCCGGAGCAGGCGGGAAAGAAGCGGTCGGGACGTCTGCTTATCAGCCTGGTGGCCGCCTTCGGAATCGTGATCGGCCTGCCGGTCCTCGCCTGCCTGTCACTGCTGGTCGCGATGATGTTCGGCCCGGTCAATGTCACTCCGGTGCTGCGGCCTTTCCTCCCTCTCGTCATCATCGACGGAGCCAGAGGCGAACCTCCGCGCGGAAGACTGGACGTCGCTCAGGCCCGTCTGCGATGGCCGGGCCTCTGGGACGGATTCGGATCTCCGGTCCTTCTCGAACTCGATGACGTGCGTATTCTCGACTCTCAGGGCCATGTCGCGGATCAGATCGCATCCGGCGCCATAGCCCTCGATGCCTTCCCGCTGCTGCACGGCGCGATCGCCGCAACAGACCTGCGAATCAGAGGCGCGCATGTGCAGCTCCGGCGCGACGCGTCCGGCGCCGTCGATCTCGATCTCCCCGGTCGTCCGTCCGACACCAAAGGTGGCGGTCCGGACATCGATCCCTCAAAACTCCGACGTCTTCTGCTCGCCGACACCCACATCACCCTGGCCGACGAAGCGCTGCACACACGCTGGACGATCGATCCGCTCGAAGCCGCCCTGACACCGGTTTCCGTGAAGCGCCGCCGGGGCCTGTCCGGAACACTGGCCGTTGGTCTGTCCGCGACACCGGATCAGGGCGATGCCGCGCACCCCTTCCGGACAAAACTGACGGCAACCGGCGCTCTGGCTCAGGATGGCGCACTCATCTGGCACATCACCCTCGATCCGATGACCCCCTCAGCCCTGTCCGCCGCGCTGCCCGCTCTGGACGCCGTGCGCGCCCCCGTCGGACTGGACGCGACCGTCACCCTGCGTTCCGGTCGTGCCGCGCATCTCATGATGCCGCGCGAAATCACCGCGACACTGAGTCTGGGTCAGGGTCAGGTGGTCGCCGCCGGCTCACCCCTGCTGACCGAACAGGGAACCGCAGGGCTGCATCTCCTCCTCGATGACCGGCAGCCCCAGGCCTGGCCCGCTCATCTCACCATCGGACATGTCGCGATTCAGCTGCGCGAACCGCCTTCCGCCAGCCCGTCGCCTGTTCTCCGGAACAAAACGCTTCCAGCGGAGACACCGTCCGGGCTGTTGCCTCCCCCCCGCTTCACCGCCAGCGGCCAGCTGGACTGGCAGGATATTGCCTCGCCACAGAAATTGACCGGAACGGTGAGCGCCGCCCTGTCAGATATGCCCTTCACAAAGCTGGGCGATTACTGGCCGGTTCACGCCGCAAAGGGCGCCCGCACCTGGGTGAGCACAAACATCACCGCCGGCGCCGTGCAAAACCTGCATATCACGCTGGGCATCGGTCCTGACCAGACAGGCAAATCCTCAGACATCACCAGCGTCTCAGGCGGTCTCGACGGCAAGGCCATGGAACTGCACTGGCTCCGCCCGATCATCCCCATGGAGGATGTTGACGCCCATCTCGAATTCGTCGATCCGCGAACCATCCGCATCGCTTTCAGCAACGGATACCAGCCGACCATCCGCACTGGCCATAATGTCGGCGCGAACGGAACAGGCAGACTGACCCTTAAGCCAGGCAGCATGATCATCAGCGATCTGGATAAGAAAGATCAGATCGGCACCATCAATATCGAACTCAGCGGCGACCTTCGGGATCAGCTCGCCCTGCTCGCCGAACCACGGCTGCACATCCTGTCGCGTCACCCGGTCCCGTTCACCCATCCGCTCGGAACCGCGCTGATCCGCTTCATGCTGCAACTGCCTCTGCGCGCCCATGTCAGCACGGACGACATGACGCTCGACGGGCACGCGCACGTCACGCATGTCCATCTCGGAGACGTCGCGATGGGCCGCGCCGTCGATGATGGAACGCTGGACACATCCGTGACCATGCACGGCATGGAACTGGCCGGGCGTGTCCTGTTCAGCCACATCCCCACCGACGTCAAAGCCGAAACGGATTTCGACAGCGTGCTGCCTGGCCAGAGCGTCGACCACGTCCTGGCCCATATGCATCTGACACCCGATAACGTCGAGGCAGCCGGCATACCGGTCGGAGCCTATTTCTATAACCGCGCCGAACTGGCCGTCGATTACAACATGATCAAAGACCGGCCCGACACCCTCGCGCTCGATCTCGATATGTACAAAGCCGGTATTCACCTGCCCGTGTGGAGCAAAGCCCCCGCCGTGCCGGCCAGAGCCCATGCCATGCTGTATATTGACGGCGGCAGGCTGCAGTCCGCTCAGGAAATCAACGCGGTCGCCCCGGACCTGAACCTCAACGGCGAGGTCGTGTTTCGTCCGAACGCGCCACCGGAACTGCTGCTGCCGAATTTCCGCGTGAGCCGTTCTGCCGGTTCGGCGCAGCTCACAATCCCACTCGGCGCCAGCAGCCCGATCGCGGTCAACGTCCAGGCCCGTACGCTCGATCTCACGCCGCTGGTCCAGGGCAAGCCGAAAGAGGACGCCCCGACAACAATTCACGTGCCCGAGGCAGCCAGCGGCCGGATCAAAGGCCCCCCCGGTCGTCCCTGGCTCATCAATGTCACCGCCGATACGCTCTGGTACAGCAAGGACCGCGCCCTCGGCGGCGTCAAAGCCAGCCTGGACCACAACGGTGTGCGCCTGAACCGCCTGCACTTCTCCATGACCACGCCCACCCCCGCCAGCGCCACGATCGAACCGGCCGGCAGCATCAGACGCCTGACCGCCGACGTGCCGGATTTCGGCACGCTGCTGAACCGGCTCAATGTGACAAACATGCTGAGCGGCGGCCATGCACGGTTCGAAGGACGCTTCGACGATGCCCGCGCCGACGCGCCGTTCAGGGGCAAACTCGCCGTCTCGCCGTTCCTGATCACAAAAGCCCCCGAGGCCCTCCAGGTCGTACGGAATCTGTCGATCTATGGCTGGCTGAACTCGAAAAACCAGTCTCAGTTCGAAGTGCAGCGATTTGAAATGCCGGTCTCATTCGCCGATGGCGTCCTGCACATCCGTGATGGACAGGCCGGTAACGGCGCTCTGGGGGCCACGCTGGAAGGCCCGATCAACCTCGACAAGGGCACGCTCGATCTGTCCGGCACCATCGTCCCGGCCTTCGCGGTCAACGCCCTGCCCGGCGGTCTTCCCGCCATCGGGCGCCTGTTCGCGCCCGAAAAAGGCGGGGGGTTCCTCGCCGTGAAATTCGACATCAACGGCAAGCTGGACGATCCGTCCTTTTCCGTCAGCCCTTTCACCATTTTCCTGCCCGGCGTGCTGCGCAAAATTTTCTGATCCGCCAGGCCTGGCAGGTCATCTTTGCCCCGAAGCAACGGCATGCCTATATGTCCCGTCAAACGGCAGGGAGACCTGCCGACCCCGTGCGGCTTTACCGCAAAGTCGCCAGAATAAGGAGATTGCCATGTCCGCGACACAGGACGCTTCAACCGCCGCACAACCCGGTCCGGATGCAGGCGCGCTGGTGCCGGTCACGGTCCTCACAGGCTTTCTCGGTGCCGGCAAGACAACACTGCTCAACCATATTCTGACAGCCGAACATGGCCGGAAATATGCCGTCGTCATCAACGAGTTCGGAGAACTCGGCGTCGATAACGATCTCGTGGTGGATGCCGACGAGGAAGTGTTCGAAATGAACAACGGCTGCATCTGCTGCACCGTGCGCGGCGATCTGATCCGTATCCTCGCCAGCCTGATGAAACGTCGCACAAAATTCGACGGCATCATCGTGGAAACCACCGGCCTCGCCGACCCGGCTCCCGTGGCCCAGACCTTCTTCGTGGACGAAGACGTGCGCGGCAAAACCCGCCTGGATGCCGTCGTCACCGTCGTCGATGCTCTGAACGTGGAGCAGACGCTGCGGGAAAGCCCGGAAGCCGTGCATCAGGTCGCCTTCGCCGACGTGATCATCCTGAACAAAACCGATCTCGCCGATGAAGCAAAGCTCGAAGAAATCGAAACCCGCCTGCGCCAGATCAACGCTTACGTCCGCATCCACCGCGCCCAACGCGGCAACGTGCCCCTGACCGATGTGCTCGATCAGGGCGGCTTCGATCTTCAGCGCGCCCTGGCCTATGAACCGGATTTCCTCGAAAACACCGAACACTCCCACGAAGAAAATATCACGAGCGTCTCCTTCGCCATCCCCGAACCGCTGGATGAAGGCCGCTTCCACGCCTGGATCAACGCCCTGCTCCAGGAACAGGGCGGCGACATCCTCCGCTCAAAAGGGATTCTGAATTTCAGGGGCCGCGACGAACGGTTCGCCTTCCAGGCCGTGCATATGATGGCGGATGGTGGCTTCATCGGCCCATGGAAAGATGGTGAAAAACAGGAATCCCGCCTCGTGTTTATCGGGAAAAACCTCAACCGCCCGCGTCTGCGTCGCGGCTTCGAGAGCTGCCGCGCCTGATAAACCAACCCTGATAAACCACCCCTGACAGGCACTCCGCCCGGCACATCCGGGCAGAAAGTCTGTTTGCAGCCTGAATCACTGGAAAGAATGGAACCGGAATGAGCGGTCAGTCGTCAGAACCTGTCTTCGCCGGGATCGTGGAGCATCGCGGCGCGGAACGGACGATAGACGGGCACATCATCGCCTGCTGCGCCTCACGCGATAACACCCGCTTCGCCTTCGCTACAGGTGAAGGCGACCTGATCATCGCCGATCGCACCGATCTGAAAAAACCCGAAGCCTGGAAAGTCGTGGAAGCCCATGACGGACCCGTCCTCGCCCTCGCCCCCGACGTCGCCGGCAACACCTTTCTGACCGGCGGCGAAGACTGCCGCCTCGCCCGTGTTTCCCCCGAAGCATCAGAGACGCTCACGAAAAATCGTCGCTGGGTAGAGCATGTCGTGAGCTGGTCCGACGGAAAAACAAAAATCATCGCCTGCGCCTCCGGCAAGGACGTGCAGCTCCGCAAGGACGATGGCACCACGCTGCTGCGGACTCTCGAACATCCTTCGACCGTTTCCGGCATCACCTTCGACGCGAAAGGCAAGCGGATCGCCGCGTCGCATTACAACGGCGCCTCCCTCTGGTTCGTGCAGTCAAAGGAAAACAAGCCCCGTCTGCTCGAATGGAAGGGAAGCCATCTCGGTGTCGTCATCCATCCGGCCGGTGAAGCTCTCGTCACCTCCATGCAGGAAAATGACCTGCACGGATGGCGCCTGTCAGACGGCCACAACATGCGGATGAGCGGCTACCCGACAAAAGTTGCCTCGCTCGCCTTCACCCGTAATGGCAAATGGCTCGCGACAGGCGGCTCCGACTCCGTCGTGCTCTGGCCATTCTTTGGCGGTGGTCCGATGGGTAAACCACCATCCGAAACGCCCGGCATCCCGGGTGTCCTCTGCACCCGCGTCGCCACGCATCCCACACAGGATCTTCTCGTCGCCGGATTTGCAAACGGCGCAGTCCTGATGATCGATTACAATTCCCAGCGCGTCCTGCCCGTTTGTGCCGCTGACGAAAGTGCCGTCACAGCCCTCGCCATCAGCGCCGATGGCTGCACCCTCGGATACGGCACGGAAAACGGACGGATCGGCCTCGTGGATCTTACAGCCGGCGACTGACGGAGGCCTGGTCACCCCGCCCCGTCAGATGACTGCTTTCAGAGGCTGTTGCAAAAAGCCTTATACCAGAGGGTCTCGCCTTTGACCTGCGTTGGGTGTGAGGCTGGCAGGGCTCTGCCCTGGAACCCGGCAAAGGCTCTGTTGTCGTTATGTGTTGGCTTCTTCCCAGGGCTTTGCCCTGGAACCCACCAAAGGTCACAGACCTTTGGAAACCATTTTATTATTAATCAACCGGGGTGCAGGGGCCTGTGGTCCCTGCCGGGTTCGGGCAGAGCCCGGATTCTGACAACCCTTTGAAAAATCACAGATCAACACGTCACAACAACAGAGTTTTTCCAAAACTCTGTAATCTTTGGCGGGTTCCAGGACAAAGCCTGGGAAGGAGCCGGTACCTCATGCTAACAGAGCCTTAACATACTGTAGAAGCTTCATTTTCCGGTCCGCCGCCGGAGCGATGTCGCCGGAAAGTGACCGTGCGGGAATGGCGCGGGCCAGACGGGTGGGGTGTTATTGTCCGCGCGCGTCAGGCAGACTCGCGACGCTCGCAGGCCCGCAGTGGCAGGCGAAATGGACAGGACAGAGGATCGAAGGCAGGCGCAGGCCGCCTTCTGAAAGGTAAAATCCGTGAGCAGGAAATCCCGGCTCGTAATCGTCGGCGGCGGTATCGCCGGTCTCGCGCTCGCAACGAGACTGGGAGATTCGCTCGGGCGAAAAGGCCGCGCTGAGGTCACGCTTGTCGATAAGAGCTTCTCCCACGTCTGGAAGCCGATGCTGCATTGCTTCGCCGCCGGCACGGCAGCGAACGAAGTAGACCGGATTCCTTTCGCTTCCCATGCGGCAGGCCACCATTTTGATTTCTGTTACGGTGAAATCTCGAATCTGGATCGCGACGCCAGACGCCTGACCCTCGCCCCGCTCATCGAGGACGGCGAAAAGGTTCTCGATGAACGCACGCTGGATTACGACGCCCTGGTGCTGGCGCTCGGCAGCCGCGCGAACGATTTCGGCACACCCGGCGTGGCCGAACATTGCCAGTTCATCGACAACCTCGTCGAAGCCAACGCGTTCAACGACAAATTCCGCCGCGCCGTTCTCCAGACCTTCGCCCTGGGCAAACCGCTGGAAATCGCCATCGTCGGCGGTGGCGCCACAGGCGTCCAGCTGGCAGCGGAACTGCACAAGGCACTCGATCTCGCCGCCCTTTACAGCTTCGTGCCCGGCAAACCGGAACTCAACATCTGTCTCCTCGAAGCCGGACCACGAATCCTGCCGGCCTTCCCCGAAAACGTCTCTCAGGCTGCCACCCGACAGCTTCGGGCAATCGGCATCGACGTGCGAACGGGCGCTATGGTCAGCGCCGCGGACGAAAACGGCTTCATCCTGAAAGACGGCTCCCGTATCGATGCCAGCTTCCGGGTCTGGGCCGCCGGCGTTTGTGCGCCCGAAGTCACGTCAAAGCTCGGTGGCCTCGCCTGTGGCCGTTCGGGTCAGCTTCTGGTCGGACCAACACTGCAAACAACGGATGACTCTCGCATCTTCGCCGTTGGCGACTGTGCGAATGTCTCCGAAAACCCCCTGGCACCGACCGCCCAGGTCGCCCGCCAGCAGGCACACCACCTCGCGAAATACATGGGCGCCTGGCTTCTCGGCGACCCGATGCCTCCCTTCAAATATCAGGACAAGGGCGCAATCGTGTCCCTGGGCGATTATAACGGATGGGGCGTCTTCGCCGATGGCAAGACATTTGGTGGCGGCCGCCTGAACGGCCTCTCCGCCCGCCTTGGCCATTCAGCGCTCTATCGTCAGCATCAGTTTGAATTGCACGGATTTGCTCGCGGAACAGCAGCCTGCCTGTCCGAGTGGCTCGGCGGCTACGTCCAGCCCTCCGTGCGTCTCGACTGAGCCGGTTCAGTCAAGGCCGGATCGTGTGAAGTGGGCTCTGCCCGTACCTGGAAGGGGTCGCGGACCCCTTCACCCCGATCTGTTTGATCGACAAGCTGGTTTCCAAAGGCTCTGTTGTTGTTACGTGTTGATCTGTGATTTTTCAAAGAGTTAGCAAAAGACCGGGCTCTGCCCGAACCCGGCAGGGACCGCAGGCCCCTGCACCCCGATAAAATGGTTTCCAAAGGTCTGTGACCTTTGGTGGGTTTCAGGGCAAAGCCCTGGGAGGTAATACCAGAAGGTCTGGCCTTTGACCTGTGTGAGACTGGCCGGCGCAGGACTGGCCGGGCTCTGCCCTGGAACCCGGCAAAGCCCCGCCTTTGCAAAGGCTCTGTTGTCGTTAGGTGTTGAGCTGTGATTTTTTCAAAGGGTTAGAAAAAGATCGGGCTCTGCCCGAACCCGGAAGGGGTCGCGGACCCCTTCACCCCAATCTGTTGATAAATAAGTATGTTTCCAAAGGTCTGTGACCTTTGGTGGGTTCCAGGGCAAAGCCCTGGGAAGGAGCCAACACTTAATGACAACAGAGCTTTTGCAAACCGTTTTATGATCAGCAGACCGGGGTGCAGGGGCCTGCGGGTCCCTGCCAGGTTCGGGCAGAGCCCGGATGCTCTCATCGACAGGTCAGTCTTCACAACCTCTGGTGTAACGCTAACAGAGCTTTTGTCGGGAACCGGGGCAGCGCGTCCCGCCTCGCTCCATCCGTCAGGCTTTCTTCCGCGCAGCACCCATTTTAGCGGTCTTTTTTTTCTTCTCCGCCTCCGCAACAGGCCGGCTCACCCGGCGCGTCCTCGATTTCGGCGCCTCGACACATGACGGTGATTGTCCGGTCAGCTGCTCAATCAGATCTTCATAGCGGGACAGATAATCGCCCAGACACAGGGTCGCCTCGGCATCCGCCCGCGCAGCCTCTCCCAGCCGCCCTGCAAGACGACGGTCATCCAGAAGCTCCAGAACGCTTTCAGCAATTCTTTCCGGCTTCGTAAACGGAGTCAGCAAACCCGTGCGATGATCGTCGATAAATTCGCGGACCGGCGCTGTGTTGCTGCCAACAATCGGACACGCCATCGCCATGGCCTCACGCAGAGACCAGGACGCTACAAAAGGATAGGTCAGATAAACATGCGCGTCAGATCGTTTCAGAAGCGCCCGGAAATCATCGTAAGAAACCTTGCCGACAAAATGAATCCGGCTCAGATCAAGCTGCCCCTGAAGTTCAGACAACATGCGCTCGCGCCAGGTGCCATTCACCAGACGTGACCCGTAACTGACACCGTCTCCCCCCACCATGACCACCCGGACCTGCGGGCACTCCTTCTGAATACGGGGGAGGGCACGCATCAGAACATGGAAACCACGATAAGGCTCCAGATCGCGGGAGACATAGGTGACCAGCCTGTCTTTCGGCGAGATCGTGACATCCTTGATCTTCAATGTCCGCTTTGACGCTTTCGGATCGGGTGCGCAGAGATCGAGATCAACTCCTTCGCGCAGCACAGTGATCCGGGACTGTGCCCATTCCGGGTAAGTATTGCGCTGGAACAATGTCGGCGTCTGACCCCAGCCGGGATTATTCAGCGCCTGAAGATTGATCGCGTTCTTGGCCCGGATCTTCGGAAGCATCTCCGGAACAACGGGAAACTCCGGGTCAAACCCGACATCGTATTTATCTGTGTGGTAGAAAAACTCGAAATATCCAAGCAGAGGCGCACCCGGAAAGACATCTTCCAGATTGAGAAGCTCTCCCCACCCGTGATGACCGATGATGATGTCTGGAACAAAACCAAGATTCCGCAACGTCATCGCAGCTTTCGCAACCGCGTCAGCGCGTGTCAGCCCGAGATCGAACTCACGGGCGCCAGGGTGAATAGTCTCGGACGGCCGGGGAGGCATACGATAAATAACGCGTCTGACACCAGGGATCGCATTTTCATTGCCTTCACTGATGAAGACGACGTCATGGCTCCCCGATTTTGCAAGATGTCGCACAATATGAAGAAACTGACCGGGGAAATTCTGGTGTACAAAAAGGAATTTCAAAATCGTAATCCGATTTCAGGATGAAGCCCGCCACGGCATTTCCTGCTCATGGCGGTCAGTAACCGTCTGTTTTATTGCCAGACAGTGATTATGGAACTGAACAGCAGAGAATAAAAAAGTCAGACCGGTGGAACAGCGCAGTCTGTTCCACCGGAATGGAATATCAGCGACGTGTGCCTTTGCGTGCCGTGGTCGCCTTGCCAGGCTTCGCTGAAGTTGCGGAAGATTTCGCAGGAACAGCCGGCTTCGCGGGCGTGCTCTTTTTCATGACAGGCAGAGCCCGTGACAGAGCCGGAGACGTTTTGCCGGCAGGCTTGCTGCTTTTCGGAGCATGAGAGACTTTTTCAGGACGCTTCGGCGCACGTGAGCGTTTCACCGGCGCCGCAACGATGTCCTCAAACTCTTCAGCTTCCTCAGTCACTTCGAGAAGTGCCAGATCTTCCTCAAGCTCCTCTTCAGGAAGATCGTCAGCAGCCTGCTTCACGGCACGCTTCCGACCAGCCGGCGTGATGGTGATCCGGAAAGCTTCCAGCGGAGCAAGACTTTCAGATTCAGCCGTCCCGGAATCATCGACAGGACCAGTTTCCGTGCCGTCGGTGAACGTCGCTTCGATTTCACAATTATACTTCTTCGCTGCATCGCCTTTCAGACGAACCCGCAGACCAAGAATAGGGAGAGCCATGCCACGGCTTCCGCAATACTGTCCCCCTTCAGCCCAGGGAGAAAGCCAGCCCTTGCCCAGAACAGCCTGGTATTCGATGTCCTCAGGGCCGATCAGCGTATCCGGAGAAATCCCGAACCCTTCGATCCAGGCCCTGCTGCCCGGCTGCCCCATCCACTCGCCAAGTCGTGCCCCGACATCGCCACGCCGCTGAATGTGAGCAGCCACTTCCGCCGGCTTCTGACTGGTTCCCGTGGCCGCTGTCGCCTGCACGCCGGGAGCCGCCGCCACAGGAAGCTGTGTCGCATGCGTGGCTGCCGCCGTCCCGGGTGACACGGCATCGCTCAGACGCACAACCTGAAGGCGTGGCGCTTCATGCTGTGAATTCAGTTCCTGATAAACAGTGACAAGCACCTGAGCCGACCCGTGCGAGACACGAATCAGAGCCGCGTTATTCGCGCCGCCAAGCCAGCCGGTCTGATCAAACGTCGAGATCGTTACACTGTCATTGAGGACAGGCGGCAGAGTGATGCGCACACCCGGAAGCCCGTTCGGGCTCGGTGCTTCCTGTGAAGGGGCGTGAAATACGCAGAATAAACCCTGGTCTAATGTCATCAGGTGACCGGACACCTTGAGATCGGTTACACGGTTCTGATTCGGAGTCTGGCCACTCTGGGACATAAAGCTTGTTCCGTAGGTTATATAATAAAAAGTCAGGTTAATCCGGCAGCCCCGGCCGGAGCCGGAGACTGTCGGGGGTCAATCTCCCATTCGGTCGGCATTTACCGGGCCGGCGTCATTCCCGGACGCTGGCACAGGGAGATCAATATCACGTTAAGTCGGGCCGCCGATATACCGAGCGGCAGAATAGTCCCCCTTTCCGTTGCACGTATCCGATCTGCCACAGCGCCAATATCAAACGCGGCAACCCTGAGTCCGGCACGCCAGGCCACACCCAGCGCGAGACACCATGTTTCAGGCCAGACCGATGGAATAAGCCCGTAATCAGCGTGCTGCGCGCGGATGAGAGCGACCGCTTCCTCCTCTTTATACGCGCCGGTCACATAAACATGCCCGGTTTCCATCAGCGCCTGGTCATCAGGTGTATGCCCGACAACAATATAGTCCAGAGACAATGCCTTCTCCCGTGCATTCCGCGCCGCGGCAAGCAGAACATCATATCCCTTTTCCTTGCCAATCGCGCCGATCACGCAGATCCGAACCCGGTCATGACACGGTGCCATAACCGGCCTGACACAGACCGGTTCCGCCCCGGTCGCGCCATAGCCGAAATGCGTCAGATCCTGATCCGGACAGTCATCTTCCGGTTGTTCCACCCGAAACGTCAGACCGGGAAAATGGCGCTCCATGCGTTTCGCCGCATCCCCGGAGGGCGTCACAACAGAACGGGCGGATTTCAGTTCTCTGGCGGAACGCAGAATATAGTCCGCGACGGGCAGGTCATCGTCGACGTTCCGCCCCAGAGTTGTCACACACTCTTCACATCCCGCCACATCCGGTTCGCCGCAGTAACGTCCGGCAATGCCCATGAGAGAAATACGCGGACAGAACCAGATGTAATCATGCACATAAACATCATAAGGCACGCCAATGGCCTGAGCGAGTTCGCGCATCGCCATATGATGCCCGCTCGCATGATGCCACTCAATGTGCAGAACAGGATCAGCCGTCAGAAGCCGCAACAGCATCGGCCATTCGTCAGGAAGCCGGAATCGCAGGTTCGGATAGAATCCGCTGGCGGAATCAGGCAGTTTCGTATCCCGTGATCCCGATTTGTTCCGCTCAGGACGTCTCCACCCGTCAATCCGGCACCCTCCTTCGACAGGCCGGATAAAAACAGGCCGGATGCCGCTGTCCCGAAGCCCGCGTGCGCGTTCCATGACGACGCGCTCGACCCCGCCGCCGTAGTCATGGGTAACGAGAATAACGGAGTGTTTCGGATAAACCTTTGTCCTGCCAGGATTTTTACGGTCGGATCCGCTCCGTTCCGATGGCATTTCAGTCGTCCATCCCCGCCGCCACCGCAGGAGATCAATCCGCCGGCGCGCCTCAAACAGCGGGTCCGCAGCCACATACGCGCCAATAAGCCCGTCATAGCCAGGGTGCAGCCGGTTCAGCAGAGCAAGATTCCGCGTCAGCAAAGCATCCCGCGTGGCGCCAAAAGAAACAGACCCGACATGTGCGACATACGCGCCCGGCGCTGCAACATTGCGCCATCCGAGACAGCGCGCGCGAAGAGAAAAATCGTTCTCCTCCCCATATCCCTGCGCGAACAGATCCGCGCGCAACACCCCGGTCTGCGCCAGACAGTCCTGCCGGATATACATGCAGAATCCATGCGCGGTCGGAACATCAGTCGCCGTGCCGCCATTCGCCGTCCGTGCCAGCCGCATTGTTCTCTTTGTCTGTGCCATAGTCGGCACATCGTTTCCGGCAAGATCCGGATACGACATAATCGTCGCGTCATTGGAAAGCGGCGTAACCGTGCCGATCGCAGCATCCGACCAGGCGACGGCCTGCAATTCCTCAAGCCATCCTTCGGCAACCAGCGTGTCGCTGTTGAGCAGGATCACATCGCATCCCCCACCACCTTTCAGGCGCCGGCTCCGCGCCGGTTTCGCAAACGCTGCCCGCAGACCGACATTAACGGAGGCTGAAAAGCCCAGATTGCGCGGATTGCGATGCACCGTCACACGGGCATCCTGCGCTACCGTCTCCAGCATCGCAGGCATGTCCGCGTCCGGAGAAGCATCATCGACAATGAAAATGCGCACATCCGCGAAAGAATCAGCGTCTTCCGCAGGCAGCGTCGCAAGCAGGCTCTCAAGACAGGATTGCGTCCGGCGAACATCCCGAAAAACCGGAACAATCACCATGATGCCGGGGCGCGTTCCGCCAGCGAAATGTGCTGAAACAACCGGCCCGGAACAGGGCGCGGTCGTAACCGGAACCGGCAGAAACGGCGGCGGCAGGTCAGAGGACGGCTCGCTCCGCATGCTTGCGAAACAAGCCTGTTTCGCAGCCCACAAAGCAGCGCGACGTTCAAGACCCGGATCAAGCGGACTGCCCGCAAGATCATCTCCCGCCTCATTCAGCACATGAACCGGACCATCAGGAAGCTCTGACCATGGAATCGAAATGGCGCGAAACCGCGCAACCGGTATGTCAGAGCTCACATCCCGGGAAAATTCATCCGCGGTCCGGGAAAACAGATCCTCGCCGGTCGTCACGCACACAACCCGGATCACAGGCGGTCGCTCCGGATTGTTCGGATGCCAGACCCAGCCGGTCAGCCCGTCCGGACCCGACTGAACCACACCCTCGGTCCGCATGGCGATGGCAGGCCGCAATGGTGAGCCCGGAAGCGGCCTGCCATCAGAAAAAACAGCAACGATGTCAGAGCCGACCCATGGCGAGCCGGTCTCTGTGCCAAAAGGCCACAAAAACCCGTCAGCAAACACACCGGTCTCACAGACCACACCATCAATCTCAAGCGAAAGACTGTCGGGCAACTTCCGGTCTGCTCCCGAAGCCCCGCGACGTCGGGCCGGCGCGGGAGACAGCCTCGCAAGCTCTTCTCCTCCCAGGCGGACAGCGCCCCGATCATCAATCCCGCACCAGCCCGGAAGGCCGGCAGCGACCGTCACCCGATCGGCAAGGCACGCAAGATCGTCGTCACAGGCATGGCGTGACAACGCTTCCGAAAGGGTGTTCACGGCCTCGCCAGCACGCCCCGCACTGAGAAGAGCCGCCGTCAGAAGCACCCATCCCTGCCGGAAATCGTAGCGCCGCGCCAGGGTTTCAAGCAGGGCTATCGCCTCGTCACGAAACCCGTTCGCCTGCCGCACCACCGCAAGGAGCAAAGCGGCATTGGGGCTGTCAGGCGCCATCCGATGCGCCCGTTCCAGCCAGCGAAGAGCGCCCGCCTGATCACCCTGTTTCCAGCTCTGCTGGCCCTGATGAAAGGAGTCCTGAGCCTGCTCATCAGCCCAGCGCTTCCAGTTGGCACGGTCTGCGGATGTTATCAGCCCGGCAGGTCGCGGCGCCCCGTGCCTGCGCGATGCCGGCTCCGCGTCCGGATTTCCGGTTTCCGGCATCAGTGCCCGTGCAGCGTCTTCCGGGGACGCAGCTTTCGCGGCTCCTGCCGATCCGTTCCGCCTCCGGGTCGGCTTGTCCGGCCGTCCTCTAGCCAATGACACGCTCAGGAGACGTCACGACAGACTCCGCACTCTTCTCCTGTTCGTTCTCACCGGCGGAGGCACTGTTGCGACTTAGCTGAGAGAGTTCGACGCTGGCCTGAGCGATGCCCTGTGCTTCTGCTTTCTGATACCACCGGCGTCCGGCTTCGATATCGGTGTGCCCGGCAAGACCCCGCGTAAGGTAGCGCCCCATCATCAGCTGCGCCGCCGCATGGCCATGACTCGCAGCCCGACCAAACCATTCAGAAGCACGCTCGCGATTCTCAGGAATGTCGTGGCCACCACCCAGCATGGCACCAAGCGCGAACATGGCAGGAACATTGCCCCGCGCCGCTGCCTGCTCAAACATCCGGGCCGCTTCCGTATGATTGCGCAGGCCACCGCGACCCGAGAGCAGAAGCTGTCCGTAGAGCAGTTCGGCGTCCACCATTCCCGCTTCCGCCGCCTTGCGAATCCAGTCCCGGCCTTCTTCGTCACGGTCCGCGCCAACACGTCCCTCAAGAAGCATGCGACCATACCAGTACTGCGCATTGACGACGCCTTCCGCCGCCTTGCGCATCCAGATCGCCGCCTGCTCCTCGTCCCGTTCCGCCCCTACCCCTTCGGCCAGACAGACACCAAAGTTGAACGCGGCAACCAGATCCCCGCTGCGGGCCGCTTTTTCATACTGTTCCCTCATCGCAAGACGGTCTGTTTCCAGGCCGCCCTTCAGCAGGATGAGATTCGCCAGATCCGCCGTGCCCGCCGCATCGCCATGCTCCGATGCGACCCTGAACCAGTGCGCCGCCTGTTCGGCATTACGTTCAACACCCGACCCGGTCAGATAAAGCATACCCAGCGCCCGCGCGGCCCCGGCACGACCACCCTCGGCGGCAAGCCGGTACCAGTTGGCGGACTCAAGATAGTTCGGCACCATATCGTCGGTGCGGGCGTGGATATCACCAAGCAGCGCGGCAGCCTCAAAGTCGCCGGCAAGAGCCGCCTTGCGCAGCCAGGTCTCGCCACGAACCGGGTCACGCCCGATGCCGCGCCCCTCAACCAGCGCCAGACCATACCGTGCCTGGCCAGAGCGAATATTGTGTTCAGCAGCCTTGCCATAATACGTCGTCGCAAGCGCGATATCCTGAGGAACCCCGGCGCCGCGCTCATAAATGATGCCCATCAGATAAAGGGCGGACCCGACATTTCCCTCCGCCGCAATCCGCAGATGATGGATCGCGCGGGCCTGTTCTTCCCCGGTAGTCGCTGAATTGAGCGCCGCCAGGCCCAGACCGAGATGGCCCTGCGCGCAGCCAGCCTCCGCCGCCCGTTCGTACCAGACAAGCGCTTCCTCGGGGTTTCTGACGTCATCAGGCCCGACACTGAGAACATACCCATACAGGGCCTGAGCATCCGCGGAGCTATTCTGAGCGGCGAGCAGGCCCAGTGCGCCGCCTTCTGATAATTCGCTTCGCCGGTGACATTCTGCGCCACATCGGACAGCACGAAATCATCACTCTCGGCGGCAGCCGGAAGCCCGACCAGGTAAAGCGTGGCCAGCACGAAACGGGCTTCATTCCAGCCAGCCTGCGCCGCCCGGCGTGTCCACCGCGCCCCTTCGACAAGATCCCGCGGAACACCCGTCCCATCAAGGTAAAGGCGACCAAGCCGGAACTGCGCCTCCGGCAGTCCGCTCTGAGCCGCCGCGCTGATTTCCGCGAACGCCTCAGTAAAATCTTCGTCTTTAAGCAGGCGAAGACCGTGTTCCAGTCTTGCCTGCGGTGACCGGCGTGCGATCAGACGTGAAAACAGACCCAAGATGATCCTCCCTGGCCAGTCACAGGATAACGCCTGTGGACGGTAAGCTGGACCATGCACAGCCAGCCAGCCTGATAGTCAGCGCGTCCGATCAGGTCTGGACGCAGTGTTTCCTTTTACGGCTCCCTCATGCCGTCGGTGACAAGAGGCATGATGCTGTTCAGCATGAACTGCATGATCGTCCGCTTGCCCACCTGAATATCCGCAGTCACAGGCATACCCGGTTGCGGATGGAAGAAAGGTGGCACGCCATGCAGGGTATACCGGTCAACCCGCAGCCTGACGCGATAGAACGTGCCGTCTCCCGTCGGACTGGTCTGTTCCGGAGATTGCCCGGCCGGCGCGCCCGCCGCCGATGAGGGCTTCCCCTGGGCGCCAAACGAATCCGCGCTGATTTCGCGAACAGTCGCTTCCGCGCCGCCATACTGAGAATAAGGGAACGTCGCGAATTTCAGCAGGGCCTTATCGCCAAGTCTGACAAAGCCGGCATCCGCGCCCCGAAGGCTCGCCTCAACCTCAAGCCCGCTGCCAACCGGGACAAGCGTCATCAGCTCGCTGCCCGTCGTGATGACAGAGCCTGTCGACAGCTTGGCAATCGTCAGCACAATCGCGTCCTCGCCCGTTTTGAGCATGGTCATGCTCTTGCGGAGCTTTGCCTTCTGATAACTGCTCTGAGCCTCGGACTGCCGGCGCTGCGCTTCACTGAGATCGTGATAAATCTGCGCTTTCCAGGTCTCGATATACCCCTGACGCTCAGCCGCCAGCGCCCGCAGCTTGCTCCGGCTGGATGCCGCCTGCTGCTGGGCAGATATCTCAGAGCGCTCCACTTCCATCAGATCGTTCTGCGCACCCAGGGTCGACAGACGGCTGCCAACCTGATCGGCCTGCAAACGCATCCGCATGTTATGGACATCCTTCGCGACCTTGGCGCGCGCGGCATACATGGCGGCGTTCGCCTCATATCCCTGCAGGTCACTGGTCTGCGCCCCGATCTGCTCCTGATAACCGCTGATTTTTGCGTCAAATTCCGCCTTGCGGCGCAAAAATGTCGCCGCCTGCTGAACCGAGGCCGGATCGGTCTCGTCCGGCGTATAATCCCGGCCCTGCGCTTCCGCCATCAGGCGGTCGACTTCCGCGCCGTAGCTCTGCGAGAGAGTCAGCATGTTGCTGATGTCGGCATCGTTGATCGTCGGATCGAGATGCGCGAGCACCTGCCCTTTATGAACAAAATCACCTTCGTGAACGTCGATGCTCCGGATCAGCGACGTCTCAAGCGGCTGCACAACGAGCGTCTGCTGGGTCGAGACAATTTTGCCAGGCGTGGACACAACCCGGTCCAGCGGAAACACAGCCATCACGACAACACTCGCCGTGGTCAGAGCCCCGATCAGCCAGACAATATACTGAGCCGCCGGCGTCGGCGGCAGGTTGACGAGCGCGGCGCTGGGAGAATGAAATTCAAGCAGCGCAGGCGGCAGATCACCCGGCGCAAAAGGATCACCCGCCTGGGGCAGAAAGTCCCTGGGCTTCTGAGTCTCATCGTTTTCGCCGCCGTCGGCCGGCACAACATCCTGTGCGGTCATGGTCAGTCTCCCTCAGCGATCAGCGGTGCGGCCTCATCATTCCGGGCGCTCCGGCTGCTCGTGTGCCGGTTCTGCTGCATCCACAGTGTACGATAGATAGAGCAGCGTTCAAGCAGCACTTCATGCGGACCAATATCCGCGACTTCCCCGCGTTCCATCACCAGAATCTGGTCGCAGTTCACCAGAGAGGACAGGCGATGAGACACGATGACCATCGTGCGACCCTTGCCGATGCGTTCAAGGTTCGCATTGACCAGCGCTTCACTCTCCGGATCAAGAGCCGATGTCGCTTCGTCCAGAATCATCAGTTTGGGATCGGAAATCACCGCACGGGCAATCGCAAGACGTTGCCTCTGGCCACCCGAGATGTTCGTCGAACCCTCTTCAATCCACGTCTCATACCCGGCAGGCATCCGCTCGATAAACTCTTCCGCACCCGCCAGACGCGCGGCCCTTACGACATCATCAATCGTCAGACCCGGCCGGCCAGCGGTAATGTTGTCACGGATCGTGCCGCGAAACAGGAAGTTGTCCTGAAGCACCACGCCAAAAGACCGGCGAAGATGCGTCAGATTGATCTCACGAAGATCAACGCCATCCAGCTTCAGATATCCCGTGTAAGACCGGCTGACACCCTGAAGCAGACGCGTGACAGTCGATTTACCAGACCCCGAACGGCCCACCAGACCAAGCATCGTGCCGGCGGGAATTTCGAAACAGACATCGTTGAGCGCCTTGGTGGTGCTCCCCGGATAAGAAAAATTCACATCAATGAACGACAGCGCGCCCTTGATACGCGGACGCATGCCCGTCGTCAGCGCCTTCGTCTCAGTGGGCTGGTTCAGCACGGAACCGGCCTCACCCAGAGACGTCGTCACCTCGTTCATGTCATCAAGCAGCTTGGCAAGATTGGTCAGCGGCGACGCAACACGGCTGCCAAGCATCATGAAAGCAACCAGCGCGCCAACACCCACGCTGCTCGCATTGGTCAGCACGAGATAAGCACCCACAAGAATAATGCCGCGGTTAATGAACATCTCAAGCGGCATAGTCAGCGTCATCGGCCAGTTCGACATGCGCCCGACAGCCAGTTTCCACCGGACAACATCCGCCGTCCGCACATCCCATTCCTGCTTGCGCGCAGGCTCAAGCGCCAGCGTCTTGATCGTCCGGATGCCGGCCACCGTTTCATACATGACCGACGAGCGCTCCATGTCAGCCCGCACCAGCTTGCCGTAAATGCGCCCCATCGGCCCCATGAAGACCACGATGATCAGACCGATCACACCGGATGCCGCAACCGTCATCCACGCAAGGGTGGAACTGAGATAGAAAAGGAACGGCAGAATAACCACCAGCGTGAACAGGTCGAGAAATGTCGACATGAGCCGGCCGGTCATGAAGTCACGCACCTTATAAATCGCCATCACCCGTCCAATGACGTCACCGGTCTGCTGGCGCTCGAAATATTCAAGCGGAAGCGCCAGAAGACGGCTGAAAAGATGCAGCGAAATGCGTGTGTCGATGCGCGTCGTCAGGATAAGCGTGAGTTCCCGGCGTCCGTACGTCAGCAGAATTTCATAAAAAGACAGGACCAGAACAATCGCCACAATGGAGACAAGCGTCGCCATGGAACGGTTGTTCACCACGCGATCGATCACCTGCATGACGATCAGCGGCGGGAAAATCTGCAGGATACTGAGAGTCATCGAGGAGATGGCGATGTCGCGCAGAGATTTCTTCTCGCGCAGCACCATCTTGGCAAGCCAGGACACATTGATCGGAGCATCCGCCTCGCTCTGATCCCGACGGCGCTTCACCAGAAGGATGTCGCCGGTCCAGACCTGCGACAGCCGCATCTCATCGACGGGAACAGGTGGCTGCCCCTCATCAGACAGAGGATCGCGCAGCCACACGACACCCCGTTCAGCATCGGCGTTGACCATGAGCGCCGCCGAACCGTCACGGAACATCAGCACGATCGGCGGCGAATTGCTCATCCTGACGAGATAACGCCACTTGATGCGCATCGCCTTCGCGACCGCGCCCTGATCGTTGAGCCAGCGCGTCAGCGTGGCAGGTGAAGGAACAGTCTCTCCCGGTTCCGCCGCAAAATCGCGAATGTCGAGTTCAAGGCCATGAAAATGAGCTACTGCAATGACAGCCCGCAGCCGGATCATAACCGGAGAGGGGCGTTCCGTCTGGCCTGGTGATGAGCCGGTGACACTTCCCCCCGATGTCTCACGGGAAGGCCCGTTCGGGCCGGAAGCGCCAGGCGCGTGATCGGCTGGATCCACAGATCGTCCTCTACAAAACATGCCCGCGTCTCACCCCGGGGGCAAAACGCTGAAAGGCCTCTACCACACAAACCACGAGGTCGCTGCCTCTGAATTCATCGTGACGTTATTGCGTTTCTTGCGACAATTGCGCCAGTCTTCAAGCCCGGATGTCAGCTGCGTTTCACAACTCCACCAGCGTCTTATATGAAGAAGAATGATTTTTCGTTACTCTGCGGCCTGAATATTGAACAGGCCGCCCGTAATGGCATCCGCTTCGAGCAACGCGGAAACCCGCGCCATTCCGTCAGAAAAAACAGCAACCGCAACACGACGGAAAAAAGCACACTCTCCCCGCGCCCGCGCCTGAAACAACGCCAGCAACTGCGATGTCAGCGGCTCGCGCCACACACAGCAGGGACATGACCGCCCGTGTGACAGCCCGGCAGGCGCAGGCCCGCGTCCTGAAAGACCTGACCCCCGAAAACCGGAACCCTGAAAACCGTCCGCCATCCCCTCGGCCCGAAAGCCCGATCCGCCCGACTCAGCCCGAACCGTCACAAGCCATCCGTCACCCGATCCGTCCAGTCCCTGCGTCGTCGCATCAAGGAGCAGAGATTCCCGTTTCGTCCCGCCCGGCCAGGCAGCCAGCCGGCCGGGAGTCGCCACGATAAGCGGGATTTTATGCGAGTCTGTCGCCATAAGGCGCCCTGTTCTTCCTCTGTCACCCGAAGTATTCTGGACAGCCGCCACGCCCTCTGTGATAACCGCCGTCCTCCCATGCGCCCCATGCGGAGCCCATCCCGTTCTTCCCCAATTCCGGTGCACAGGCAAATGACCTCGGCCAGATCCCCACGCCCCCCCCTCCTCGAAGCCCTCCGCGAACAGGTCCTCCTCTGCGACGGCGGCATGGGCTCACGCGTCCAGGTTCTCGACCTCGACACCGAGCGGGACTATCGGGGCCAGGAAAACTGCACCGAAATCCTCAACCTCTCGCGCCCCGAACTCATAAGAGAGATCCACCGTGGCTATTTCGAGGCCGGGGCCGACATGGTCGAAACCAACAGCTTCGGCGGCTCGCCCCTCACCCTCTCCGAATTCGGCCTCCAGGATCAGGCCCGCGAAATCAACCGCATCGCCGCAACCCTGGCGCGTGAAGCCGCCGACAGCTTCGATGACGACCGCCACCGTTACGTCATCGGCTCCGTCGGCCCCGGCACCAAACTGCCCTCCCTGGGCAATATCGACTACGACACGCTCGAAGCAGGCCTCGCCGAGCAGGGCAGGGGCCTGATCGAGGGCGGCGTCGACGCCATCCTCATCGAAACCTGCCAGGACACGCTTCAGATCAAAGCCGCCGTTAACGGCATGAAAATCGCCCGCGCCGAACTCGGCACGAAAACACCCATCTTCGTCCAGGTCACCGTCGAAACCACCGGAACCCTCCTCGTCGGCCCCGATATCGCCGCCGCCGCCACCGTCATCCACAGCCTTGATGTAGACCTGATGGGCCTCAACTGCGCCACAGGTCCGCAGGAAATGGCCGAACACGTCCGCTGGCTCGCTGAAAACTGGCCCGGACTGCTCTCCGTTCAGCCCAACGCAGGTCTGCCCGAACTCGTCAACGGCGAAACCTACTATCCTCTCAGCCCGGACGAAATGGCCAGCTGGGTCGAACGCTTCATCGTCGAAGACGGCCTGAACATCGTCGGCGGCTGCTGCGGCACCTCCACTCCCCATATCGCCGCCCTCGACGCCATGCTCCGCCGCCGTGCCCCGGACGGAAAACACCGCCCCGCGCCCGTAAAACGCAACCCGACCTGGGTCCCCTCCGTCGCCAGCCTCTACAGCCAGACCCCGCTGCGCCAGGAAAACGCGTACTTCTCTATAGGAGAGCGCTGCAACGCCAACGGCTCGAAGAAATGGCGCGAACTCCAGGAAGCAAACGACTGGGACGGATGCGTCGCCATCGGCCGCGAACAGGCCGCCGAAGGTTCCAACGCGCTCGATATCTGCACCGCCTTCGTCGGTCGCAACGAAATCGCCGAAATGGACGAGGTCATCCGCCGCTTCACCTCCTCGGTAAACGCCCCGCTGGTCATCGATTCCACCGAAACGCCCGTCATCGAATCCGCCCTGAAACTCCATGGCGGCAAACCGATCATCAACTCGATCAACTTCGAGGACGGCGAACACATCGCGCATGAGCGCATGAAACTCGCGCGTAAATTCGGCGCCGCCGTCGTGGCACTCACCATCGACGAAGTCGGGATGGCCAAAACCCCGGAAGACAAACTCCGGATTGCCTCCCGCCTCGTCGAGTTCGCCTGCACACAATACGGTCTGCCGCAGTCCGATCTGATGATCGACCCGCTGACCTTCACCATCGCCACAGGCGTCGAAGACGACCGCAAACTCGGCGAATGGACGCTCGAAGGCATCCGCCTCATCCGCGAGCGCTTCCCTGACATCCAGATCGTGCTCGGCCTGTCGAACATCTCCTTCGGCCTGAACCCCGCCGCCCGCGCCGTGCTCAACTCCGTCTTCCTCGATCACGCCGTCAAAGCCGGCATGACCGGCGCCATCGTCCACGTCTCGAAAATCCGCCCGCTT
The DNA here is from genome assembly GCF_011516735.1 of Acetobacter fallax. Lineage (GTDB taxonomy): Bacteria > Pseudomonadota > Alphaproteobacteria > Acetobacterales > Acetobacteraceae > Acetobacter > Acetobacter fallax. The sequence goes on from NZ_WOSX01000007.1 coordinate 37,310, forward strand.
CACCTCATCGCCGAGGAAGAAGTCCGGGTCGCCGAAGATCTCATCTTCGACCGCAGAACTGAAGACTACGATCCCCTCCAGCGCCTGCTCGAACTTTTCGCCGGTCGTAAAGCCGCCGATGTCGCCAAAAAAGCCAGAGCCGAAACCGCTCCCGAGCGCCTCAAAGACCGCATCGTCGACGGCGACCGCAAAGGCCTGGAAGCCGATCTCGAAGAGGCCATGCAGACCATGCCGCCGCTCGACATCATCAACACCGTCCTGCTCGACGGGATGAAAGTCGTCGGCGAACTCTTCGGCTCCGGTAAAATGCAGCTCCCCTTCGTGCTGCAATCCGCCGAAACCATGAAAACCGCCGTCGCCTGGCTCGAACCGCATATGGAACGGAAAGAGGGCCAGGCGCGCGGCACACTCGTGCTGGCCACGGTCAAAGGCGACGTGCACGATATCGGCAAGAACCTCGTCGATATCATCCTCACCAATAACGGCTACCGCGTCATCAATCTCGGCATCAAAATCCCCGTCGCCGACATGATCGAAGCCGCCCGCACCCACAAGGCGGACGCTATCGGCATGTCCGGCCTTCTCGTGAAATCCACTGTCGTCATGAGAGAGAATCTCCAGGAGATCAGCAGGCAGGGCCTGGACCTGCCCGTCATTCTCGGCGGCGCGGCCCTGACCCGCAACTATGTCGAGGAAGATTGCGTCACCTCCTACGCGCCGACCGGTCGCGTCGTCTACGCCCGTGACGCCTTCGACGGCCTGACCCTCATGGACCACGTCGTTCAGAACAAATTCGACGATTACTGCGCCGCCATCGCCAAACGCCGCGAAGGCAAAGCCAGCCGCAACACCCCGCGCACCCCGGAGGTCGCCGAAGAGCGCGGCTTCGGCCCCGTCGATGTCGCCGCTGCGCAAAAGCGCCGCCACCGTCTGACAAAAGACGAACCCGTCATCACGCCTCCCTTCTGGGGACCGCGTATGATCGAGACCGACACAAACGCCGTCCTGCCGTTCCTGAACAAACGCTCGCTCTATCAGTTCCAGTGGGGCTTCAAAAAACAGGGCCGCTCCCTTGATGATTTTCTGACATGGGCCGATCAGGAACTCCGTCCGGTACTGCGCCGCATGCTCGGGCTCGCCGAGGCCGATAGCATCCTCACCCCCCGCGCCTCCTACGGCTACTGGAAAGCCGCAGGGCAGGGGAATGACCTCATCCTCTTCGCCGAAGACGGCACCACCGAAGTCTGCCGCTTCACCATGCCCCGCCAGCCCCGCGAGGACGGTGAATGCATCGCCGACTTCGTCCGCGACGTGGACGACGAACAGCGCGATGTCATCGGCCTCCAGGTCGTCACCGTCGGTCAGAAAGCGTCCGACATCGCCCGTGACTGGTTCGAACAAAACCGTTACCAGGACTATCTCTATCTCCACGGACTCTCCGTCGAGGTCGCCGAGGCCATGGCCGAATACACCCACAAGCGTATCCGTGCCGAACTCGGTTTTTCCTCAGAAGATGACCGCGATATGGATAAGCTCCTCAGTCAGGGCTATCGCGGCTCCCGCTACTCCTTCGGCTATCCCGCCTGTCCCCGTCTGGAAGATCAGGAACCCATCCTGAAACTCCTCGACGCTGAACGCATCGGCGTCTCTCTCTCGGATGGCTACCAGCTCCACCCGGAACAATCCACTTCGGCACTGGTGATACTCAATCCAAAAGCAAAATACTTCACGGTCTGATAACAGATTTTCCTGATATAACGTTGTCAGGAACACTTATCCCAGGACTTTGCCCCGGAACCCGCCAAAGGCCACAGACCTTTGGAAACCGGCTTATACCAGGGGTGTGAAGACTGACCTGTCGATGAGAGTATCCGGACTCTGCCCGGACCCGGCAGGGACCGCAGGCCCCTGCACCCCGGTTTATTTATAATAAAATGGTTTCCAGAGATCCCTGACCTTTGGAAACCTGTTTTCTGATCAGCAGATCCGGTGAATGGATCACCGACCCCTTCCGGGTCCGGGGGTAAATTTTTGGTGACGATACCGTTTGCAAACACGATTGATGAGGACATCGTTGATCCGCCTTCGGGAAGGGTTACCGGAAGCGGACCAGGCCCGGAGAGAAGAGACTGGCGGCTTACGCCTCAAGGCGGACATACGTGTCGACGACCAGCTTTTCGCATAACGGATATGGCCAAAAATATATCTTCCCGGAGAGCTGAAAGACTGCACAGTCTCTTATGGACGAGGGATTACACTTGGCTCTAAGTCTTCCCGCAACTTCACGGAGATGGAAATGGTTGACAACTTCGACATAAAATGTTCGGACGACAAGGTCTAAACCTCGTTTAAGGTGTCAAAGTTATCTGTTGCGTGTACACTTTAAGAAGGAATTTGCTTTTGAGCGGAAAATGTCCAAGGCTCTGATAAATAAAGATATTGTTTCTTGGGCTCTGCGTCGTGCAGGTGTTTCTGAGGCTGAACTCGCGGATCGACTAAACATTCGCGAAGAGAAAGTCGTGTCTTGGACACTTGGGAATGACCATCCGACGTTCATCCAAGCTCAGACTGCTGCAAAAGTTCTCGGCATACCGTTTGGTTACTTTTATCTGCAAAAACCACCCGAGGAAGACCTTCCTCTCATGGATTTCCGCACAGTAGGTAGTGTCGGGCGGAATTTGGATGTGAATACCAAAAATCTTCTACAAGACATTTTATATAAGAGAGACTGGTTCAAGGAATATAGAGTACAACAGGGGTATGAAAAGGTTTCCTTCATAGGAAGCGCATCTCAGGACATGCCACCAGAACTAGTCGCAAAAATGATCTCTCAAACACTGAGTTTAGGACCCAGGCCCCAAAAGGGGACCTTCGAAGAATACCTGAAGTTCTTAGTTGCTCAGGCAGAAAATGCCGGAATCTGGGTCATGAGAACTAGTATGGTGGGCAACAACACACATCGGCCATTGAGTGTTAATATGTTCAGGGGAGTTGCAATTAGCGATCCCTTGGTTCCACTTATTCTTATCAATAGCAGGGATGTAAAATCGGCTCAGATTTTCACACTTGCGCACGAACTTGCACACTTGTGGCTTGGAGAATCTGGCATTTCCAATGTTGATTTAGGAGCTCCTCGGCGGGACCGTGTGGCCGGAATTGAAGCTTTTTGCAATAAGGTTGCAGCTGAAATACTTACCCCCAAGAATGAGTTTCTTGAGCATTGGCGCCGACATACTTCTCTTAATGAGCAGGTCGACGAATTGGCGGGGATGTTTAAAGTAAGTCGCGTGGTAATTGCTCGTCGTGCATTGGATTGTAGGCTTATTAGCTACGAAGAATATTCGACGTTCTATCAGAGAGAACAGGCCAGATGGGATGATGAAGCCGAAAAACGTAAAGATAAAAGCGGTTCTGTACCTCAGCATGTGATGTTGCCGATCCGATACGGACGGAGCTTTACACGTTCTGTACTGACTGAGGCCGTTCGAGGGACAATGTTACTTCGTGAAGCGGCTTCTTTACTGGGCGCTAAACCGAGTAAAATGAAAGCCATTTACAACAAGCTGCAGGCGTAAAGTGTATCTGATAGACAGTAATATTTTTATTGAGGCGAAGAATAGGTACTACGCGTTTGACTTAGTGCCTTCCTTCTGGACGTTTCTCGATACAGCTTTCGCGGGCACCGATGTGCGCTCTATTGATATGGTTTACGCCGAACTGGCCAACGGCACGGACGAGCTAGCGGATTGGGTGAAAGCTAGACAAAGCTCCTCTGTTTTTTTGGATGTGTCTGATACTGCTACCCAAGGAGTTTATGGGACAATTGTTAACGCCTTAAACGCTAGCACTAATTATAAATCCCCCGGAATAGCTCACTTTCTCAGCGGGGCCGATCCGTGGATCGTAGCAAAAGCCAAAGTAATCAATGCCACCGTCGTGACGCACGAGCTTTATGATCCTGCATGCAAGAAAAGAGTGCCGCTTGGTAACGTTTGCCATGACCAAGGCGTACCTTTCATAAATACGTTCGATTTCTTGAGGACGCGAGGCATTACATTTTAAAAATTCGGCGCCTTTGGTGACGAATTACAACATCAAAGATGCAAATAAATGGTTTAAGAAACACTCTTTTACGATCGAGTTGGGATATTAACTCATTGATGATGTTGTGAGTAGAAACACCAGAATAGAGGTTTTTAGAAGCCTCCACATCCCATTTATGCGATTCCACTCTCAAACCCGGACCTTCCGTTCCCCCCCAACTCAGCCATCCGGAAAATCCACCTCAATGTCCGCTTCCGGGAAATGGACTGTCCTGCCTGAATGACAGGAACGGGCGCATGGCGCCCAACACCACTCCTTGCAGGATGCCCCCTTCCGGAACTGCAAGCCAGGACTCCGGCCTGTTGTTGATCTGGCGTCCCAGGCCGTCTTATTTGCAAACGGTATAATCGCTAAATTTTTACGCAGGTCGATATTACAGGAAGGGATGAAGAAGCCCCGGAACATAATGCATGATCTGATTCCGTACCGCAGGAGAAATGGAATACATCACACGCAGAAACTCATCCGGTGTCGGTTCGGCCGGGGAGAAGATGATCCAGGCGAGAATATCGTCCATGGTGCTTCCCATCTCCGGTCTGAAAGGAAGAGCATAATGGACCGCAGGGTAATCATGCCCCGTTACCGTTTCAAATGTGACGTGTTCCCACGTATTCGCCACATGACGATCCACAGCGACTGTGCCCTGACTGTCGCCCGGCTCCAGGAACGATGTATAGAAATTGCTGAGGGGATTAAGAAGCGCGTTCTGGTGGCCGTCCCCGGCAGACGGCATGAAACGGTAAATCAGTTCGCTGGCGACCCGCTCATCGCAATCCATACGCAGCAGAAGCTGCTGCCCTCCGGGAATGAAAAACGTAATCAGGTCGGGTGTTGAAGGGAAAATCGCACCGAAAACAGGGACGTAACCATATTTTGCAGCTTCATCCTCTGATGTATGCAGCACATGTCCTGTCGTGCGCGAGCAATACATGAACGTGTCGAAATGGCTGCGAACACGAACAATCCGGGGTGCTTCCGTCGCCCAGGCATGGTCATGGCTCACGGCAGTCGCAGGCAGACGGAGCGAAGTCCGGAGATGCGTAATGGCCGAACACACCATCCGGAAGTAAACCGGGGCAAGACGCTCCTGAACCCTGGCAATCAGGCGCAGAGGTTCGGAATCCGTTTCATCGTTGCGGTCGAAATGGGTCCAGTATCCCTGTGAATCGGAAAGATCCGCGTTCAGACGACGCTTAATGCGCTGAATGTAATGCTCCATGCTGCGACAGATGAAATGCATGATGAAGCCATCAGACCAGTCGATATCCTGAACCGGACTGTTATGCCTGACAAAACTGCCGTCAGGCCGCACATAGCGTTCCGTAGGCACGTCAAACCAGTGTGGATTGAGGTAAGTGCTGCCCATTTTTTCCGGGCGGACAAAGCTTTTGACAAGTCCGTTATCACCGAGTTCAGCCGTTGAATGCCGTGTGAAGGCCTCAACAGCGGTCACCCGGGGGCGCACGACCCGATTGGCGCTGCCATAAATGCGCCAGGAAAAAGCAACTCCGTCAGCATGAGAAAAATTCGACAGGAAAGCCGGCAGGCTGTCCGAGTGGCGAAGATACAGATATTCGTCGCCGTCAAGAAAACCAAGCCAGTCAAATTTCCCGCGACATTCTTCCGCCGTTGCCATGAAACAGTCACGCTGGCGAAGATAGAAATCCGGCTGGCCAGCCGGATCTGTCCTGGTGGCCCGAATATCGTAACACTGAGCCGCCGCCTGAATGATTTCCCACGTTCCGTCTGATGAATGGTCGTCGTGGATGAAAATCGTTTTGACACCCAGAGCCACGTGCCAGCAAATCCAGCCTGCGATATCAGAGAATTCGTTCTTGACGAAAAGAGCGATTGCGACAGACGGGAGAGACGAATTCATAAAGGACAGACCTATCCACGTAGTTGGTTTGTTGAGTCATTTTATGATGAAAGCTCTGTCCGCGCTACGCACGGATCATCAGTTGACGACAGAACATCCGGAAAAATATCATTATTTTTTCATCACAATTTATCAGAAGGTATCCTGATCTGATAACAGTCGCAACAGGACTGCTCAGGCCCCTGAACAGTTCATCAGTTTTATGGCGTGTCCCGGAAGTTCATCTGAATTTCATGAACAATACCCGAGGTTGTGAAGACTGACCTGTCGATGAGAGCATCCGGGCTCCGCCCGGACCCGACAGGGACCGCAGGCCCCTGCACCCGGTTTGATTCATAATAAAATGGTTTCCAAAGGTCTGTGACCTTTGGTGGGTTCCAGGGCAAAGCCCTGCCAGTCCCGCCTCTCAGGGACGCACGCCGTCAGGAGAGAGGTTTTTGAAACAGCCTTTCAGCCCCGCTCTCCCTGCACGTCATGAAGATCAGATCAGCGCTATGTCCAGCCGCTCATCCGGATATAATTGTCAGGAAACAGCGTGATTTAACCATAAGCCGGGACTATTCATGATGAAGCGACTGACCGTCCTGACTACATTTCTTCTGGCGTCGACCGCTGCCATCGGAGTGATCGGCGAACACCCGGATCTCGTGACGAATGTTGTCAGAAACAGCGTCCGCACTGCATCCGCCGCGCCGAATGACGCACTGACTGTCAATGAAGGAATGAATGTCGGCTCCCTCCCCGCTCAGGGCGCGGAAGGCGGCAACTGGCCCGCCCGGCCCCGCGCGGCATTCTTCGATAATTTCAAAGATGTTGCCTCCTCTCCCCGCACCATTCACCTCGGCGGCCTGCAGGATCACGCGGATGCCTATGTAAACCTGCTGGGAATGGAAATGGGCCATTCAGACAATTCAGGCGCGATCCTCACCGTTCAGGATGCAAACACATCGTTCTATTCCAACCGGAACGGCGCAGGCCTGACCGATGGCGTGCTGGAATTTACCAAGACGAACAACAACGCGCCCCGTCTGGAAGCAGGTTCCGATATCGCGAACCCGGACGGTAAAAAACGGGCGGTGACATTCACAAAAACCGGTTTTTCCGTCTCCCCGGCCTTCGATGCTTACCAGATGTCGCTCATCCAGGGCGCGGGCCGGATCCGCGTTTATACAAACTGGAAAAACGGCAACAATAATCCCCCCGTCAGAAATGGTCTGGCGCATCCCAATGAATATTTTGCTTATCTCGATGCGGATTCAGCCGTCACGTCCGGCAGCGGAGACTCGTCCGTCACGACATTTAACGTCATGACAGACGATGATTCCGGCGCCCCGGGCTGGAGGACAGAGAACAGCCCCGATGCAGTCTCCGCCCCTCCCGGCCGGAATCCAGGAGATACGATCGATAATACGTCAGATACAACATCGCACGCACCGGGCCTCGTCTGGCATTATTCACACCCGGCCGTTTTTATCGGCATGGCGGATCACAAATTCATCCATAACGATATGGCGCAGTTCATTCCCGGTAACGACAGCATCAGTCGGGAGATGACAGGCGTGGAATACGATCTTCTGGCCGTACAGAATAAAGATTACCAATACAAAATCAGCGGAATTACTGTAAACGCAAGCGGAAACGGGCATAAACTGACAGAAGACAGTGTCGATATGGTGCTTGCCGGCGTCATTCCGCACCATCTTGAAATATGGGACAGTTGCGAAACACAGGCCATCGAGACATCGGGCTTCGTCGTTCCCGGCGCATGTAACACCCGGACACCCAATTCCGGCTATGTGATGGGCCAGTTCAACGGCAGAAGCTACAATGGCCACCGCATCTCACTGTCATTCGCCAATCTCGTCCGTTCAAATCCGTCAGTGGACTGGACCAGTAATGTCCCCGCCCTGATCGCGTCGATAGACGGAGACGGGAACAACCCCCTCTCCGCCGGAAGCGGGCAGGGCGGGATCAAATGGAACCAGGACGGTGATGCCGGATCGGTATCCCTCTGTGGCGGTGAATTCGCAAAGAACTGCGGCCTCACCGTATCAGGCACAGGAACCGTGAAGACGACCGCGCTGGTCGTGCCCTTCGGAACACCCTCCTCCTCCTCGACGCCCTGTGAGCGCGGGCAGATAGAAGTGGATGACAGATATACCTACACCTGCGTTGCCCGGAACAAATGGCACCGGGCCAGCAACGGTTCATCGTGGTAAAGGCGAACGGGGCACGACGCAGCGTCCCGTCTTCATGCCGGATTACAAGCGCAAAACCTCTGAAATACGCTGTTTACGTTCCGGACTAAAAACAAAAATGTCCATAACATTCTGGAATCAGCGTCGAAATCCTTCCGTCCCCGCATCACTCCAATACCCGTCGGAAAAGAAAAACCTCTGGCCCGGAGCAGAGGGGACACGTCTTTTTCACCGCACAGAAAACCCCGGAGCAGCACTGTCCCGGATCACAGCAACGCCGAAAAAGGATCACCCCACCTCATGACCCCGGACCGGAGCGGTTCAGGAAGCCATAAGTCTCCCTGAACCATCCACCCCGCGTCAGCGCCCCGTCGCAGCCGCTTTCAGCGCGTTCTTAAGGTCGTCAAGACCAGCCGCGCCCGGAATGATCATCTTCTCGTCGATCACGAATGTCGGCGTTCCGTCCACTCCGATCTTCTGCGCCAGCGCAAGATTTTCACGCATCGCACTGGCCACGTCCGCGCTCTTCATGTCCCGTTCCAGACGGTCCGCATCCAGGCCAGCCGACCCGGCCAGCGTGCGAATACGCGCGACAGACGGTGTCTCGCTGTCGTTCATCAGCGCGTGCTGGAGCTTCATATAGCCACCCTGCAACGCGGCCGCGAGCAGCGCCTGTGCCTCAAGCTGACTGCCGGCACCAAGAACCGGAATAACCTTCTCGATCAGCTTCAGGCCGGGCTCTTCCGCAACCAGCCGGTCAAGATCGGGAAGAACCTTGCGGCAATACGGGCACCGCGGATCATAGAACTCAACAATCGTCTGCGTCCCGTGCGGATTGCCGAGAACAACATCCGTCGAACTCCCCGCCAGCTTCGCATGGTTCTCGCGCACGACTTTCAGCGCATCGGCCTGTTTGGTGGCCTCGCTCTGCGCCCGGAGCGTCGTGATCGCATCAGCCAGGATCGACGGATCGGTCTTCAGCGCCTGCCGCACGATCGAGACGATCTCCTGCCGCTGCGCGGCAGTGAACGTCTCATCCGCCCGGGCGGAAACGCTGGCCAGAAGGCCGGAGGAGGCGAGGGCAAGCGCGGGCAGGGCGACCGCACGGCCAAAAAAAGTGCGAAGAAAGGATGTCATCCCCGGAGCTCTACCTCAGCCACGCCCGGTTGTGAATGTCAGACCGCCCTCAGAAGACCGTCCGCCAATGTCACGGCTTCAGCATCAGCGCCCCGGTCAGATCCCCGAGCGCCACCCCGCTGCGCCTGTGAACCGCCTCATCCCGAACCACCAGCCCCGGCAGCGGCGTCAGCCCGAAGCGCCGGTTCAGAAACCGCTGGATCGACGTGGTGTCATAAGGCGTATGATCCACGAACCCTCTCCTGGCGAAAGGCGAAATAATAATCGCCGGAATCCGTGACCCCGGCCCCCACCGGTCCGCCTTCGGGGGCGCCACATGGTCCCACAGCCCGCCATTCTCGTCATAGGTCACGACAACCAGCATATGCGGCCATTGCGGACTGTGTTCGAGATGGTCGATCACATCCGCCAGATGCGCGTCACCGGACGTAATGTCCGCATAGCCCGAATGCTCGTTCAGATTGCCCTGCGGCTTATAAAAAGCCACCTGCGGCAGCCGCCCGGCATCAATATCCGCGATCAGCGCGCTCCCGCTCAGGCCCCCGTCCCGAAGATGCTCCCGTCTGGCCTCCGTCCCCGGCGCATAGGCTTTATAATAGTTGAATGGCTGGTGGTGCGTCTGAAAATCCGGAACCGGGCTGTGAAACCCATGCGTCAGCACTTCGTTCCACGCCCCGCTATACCACGCCCAGCTCACCCCCTTATCCGAAAGGCGGTCGCCAATCGTGGCGGCCGTCTGAGGCGGCAGTGTGGTTGGGCGTGTCGGATCAGCAAACGCCGGATCGCCCCCTTTCACCGGCGGGCTTCCACTCGGCTGATAAGGGGGCTGCATCGTGTTCACAGCATGAAAATCAGGTGTCAGATCGCCGTCATGAGTAAATTTCGGTGGCCCGTCCAGCGCCGATTTCGGCGAATTCGCGGCCATGATAAGCGCCGTCCCGGCCGCATTGGTCTCGGCGATCAGTGGCCGCGCCGGGCTCTTATCCGCATCGGGATAAAAGGGCGCACAGGCGCAGATCAGCCACTGATGGTTAAAGAACGACCCGCCAAAGCCACCCATGAAAAAATGATCCGCCAGCGTATAGCGCTGTGCGATCTTCCACATCTTCATACGTGACCCGTCCCAGTTGGCCATGACCATCGCACCCACATTGGTCCACGCCACGAACTGATCGTTCAGCCCGCCATTGATCTGCATCTGGTTCTGATAAAACCGGTGCCACAGATCCGTGGTCGGCACCCCGTCGGACACGTTGAACCCGTCTTTCGCATCCACAGAAAACGGCCCGTTCGGCAGGTGCGCGCTCATCACCTGTGTAACGGGTGGAGTGACCCCCCAGGCCGTAATGCCGCCCCAGACAGGCGGAAGTTCGGGCAGCACGCTGCCATCGCGGTCACGCTGTGTCTTCGCATCGGCCGGCGCCTGATCCAGCCCGTCCGCACCCGGAAACCGACCATAGAGACTGTCAAAAGAACGGTTCTCGTCATAGATCACAACCACGGTCTGAATCTGCGACAGAGCGTCTGTCTGAGCAGCTGAAGCCGCAATGCCTCCGCCTGTCGGGCAGAGGCTCAGCACACAGAATCCCACTGCGGACAACGCTGCTTGCAGGCTGCGATCCATGACTTCACTCTCCCGTTCCATCTGCGGAAGCAGGCCGGAGCCCGTCCCGGGTGACATCACGTTGTATCGGAAGCGGAAGAAGTCGCAAGTTCACGGGCTCTGCACCAGAAGGTCTGGCCTTTGACCTGTGTGAGACTGGCAGGGCCAGGACCGGCAGGGCTTTGCCCTGGAACCCACCAAAGGTCACAGACCTTTGGAAACCATTTTATTATTAATAATCGGGGTGCAGGGGCCTGCGGTCCCTGCCGGGTCCGGGCAGAGCCCGGATTCTGCTAACCCTTTGAAAAATCATAGATCAACACGTAACAACAACAGAGCCTTTCCAAAGGTCTGTGACCTTTGGCGGGTTCCAGGGCAAAGTTCTGAGAAATCGCCAGCACCTGACGCTGACAGCGCCTTTGCAAACCGTTTTAGTATAAATAAACCGGGGTTCCGGACTGTGCCCGGATGCTCGCATCCACACTCCGGTCTTCACAGCCGCTGGTATCAGTATGTATCGAGGGTTCATATCCGCCACGCTCGTCATGGCCTCGCTGCTGTGGAATGGCCCGCGGGCGCACGCCGCCCCCCTGTCCCGTGAGGCCGCTTTCCGGCACGCACAGGCCCTGACCGCCCTCGGCGCCCGCCTTTTCCGTGATCCCCGCCTCTCCGCCTCAGGACGTCAGGCCTGCGTCTCCTGCCACGATCCGCGTTATGCCTACGGCCCGCCCGACACCCGTCCGGTCGAGCCAGGCGGCTCCTCACTGACCCTGACGGGTTTCCGGGCGCCTCCCTCGCTGACATATCTGGAAGCGGTTCCGCGCTTCACCGAACATGCCTTCGATTCCGATGAAGAGGCAGACGAAAGCATCGATAATGGCCCGACCGGCGGCCTGACATGGGATGGTCGCGTGGATACGGGCGCGGCACAGGCCCTGATCCCGCTCCTCTCACCCGTCGAAATGGCCAACCGGACGGAAGCAGATGCGGAAAACAGACTGGTGACCGCAGGCTATGGCGCAGAACTGGATGCCCTGCGTCTGCCCGTCGCGCGTGGCCCGTCATCCCTGCAATCGAGACTGTCCGTGGCGCTGGACGCACTCGAAGCCTATCAGCAGGACTGGAAGATTTTTTATCCCTACAACAGCAAATACGACCGGTTTCTCGCGGGACAGGTAAAACTCTCTCCGGTCGAGGCGCAGGGACTGGCGCTGTTCAACGATCCTGAGAAAGGCAACTGTGCGTCCTGCCATATCAGCGCTCCGGCAAAGGATGGCACACCACCGCAACTAAGCGATTACGGCATGATCGCCCTGGCCGTCCCGCGTAACCACGCCATTCAGGTCAACAGCAACCCGAAATTCTACGATCTCGGTCTTTGCGGCCCGCTGCGCACCGATTTCAGAGACCGGCCGGACTATTGCGGGCTGTTCCGCACACCGTCACTGCGGAATGTCGCTCTGAGAAAGACATTCTTTCACAACGGCGTCATGCACAGCCTTCGGGACGCCGTGGCTTTTTATGCCACCCGCGACAGCGACCCGGAGCGCTGGTATGGCAAAGGACCACACGGCCCGGAACGCTATGATGATCTGCCGGAAAAATATTGGGAAAACATCAACACCGATCCCCCTTTCGGCGGCATCGGGCAGAAAAAGCCCTCGCTGACCGATGACGAGATCGATGCGATCGTCGCTTTTCTTCAGACACTGACAGATAAACAGGTCAGGGAATAATACCGGAGGATCTGGCCTCTGACCTGTGTGGGGCTGGCCGGTGCAGGACTGGCAGGGCTCTGCCCTGGACCTGGTAAAGGCTCGCCTTTGCAAAGGCTCTGTTGTCACTAAGTGTTGGCTTCTTCCCAGGGCTTTGCCCTGGAACCCACCAAAGGTCACAGACCTTTGGAAACCATTTTATTATTAATCAATCGGGGTGCAGGAGCCTGAGGTCTCCGCCGGGTCCGGGCTGAGCCCGGATGCTCTCATCCACAGCTCAATCTTCACAGTAACAATCCGGCCCGCTGCCACGGGTTAGTCACAGAGGCTGCCCGCGCCTCAGAGGCTGTTTCAAAAGCCCCTCTGCCTGCGTCCGATGCTCACCGCCGGCACGACCGCTCCGCCTTCTGTGCTCAGAAACACTCGCCGCTCACGCCCCTCAGGAAGCGTTCCTGCCCGGCAATGAGGCTTTTGAAACAGCCTCTTACCGGGCTGCACCTGGCTTTTTATTCCTGATTGAAACGATGCTCCCGAAGGCTCGTCTCAATCTCCTCAAGTGACCGCCCTTTTGTCTCAGGCACATATTTATAAATGAAGGCAACCGCAGCCAGATTCACACCGGCAAACAGCCAGAATGTTCCCGCCGCGCCGATCGCCTCGATCAGGGAAAGAGTTATAAGCGAGACAATCAGATCGGCCGCCCAGTGGCTGCCGGCAACCAGACTCATGCCCTTGCTGCGCACGGGAAGCGGGAATACTTCAGCGCCGATCAGCCACACCGCGACCGAGAGACTGCCGGCATTGAAGATGGCATAGGCAACAAGCGCCCCGACCGCTATCCACGGATTGGCCCCCTGAGTGGCACCGAGCATGAACACGATGGCGAGCACCGCCAGTGACAAAGCCGAGAATGGCAGCAGACGAAGCATGAGTGCCCGGCGCCCCCAGGCATCCACGGCCCAGCTTCCGAATATCGTCGCCAGGATCATCGCAACGCCAATGGGAATGGAGGCAAGAATGGCCGATCCCTTACCGAATCCCACGCTGGCAAAGATCGTCGGCGCGTAATAAAGCACGGCGTTGATGCCGGTAATCTGGGTCAGCAGCGCCACGCCAACAGCCGCCACAACGGCAGGACGCAGCCACGGTTTGAAAACTTCGGGCCACCCTGCCTGGTTGCCGCGTGCGGCGAGAATACTGTCCAGTTCCAGTTCGGCCAGTCTGTCGGAACTCCGGACGAGCCGCAGCACCTTGCGAGCCCCCGGAACATCGCCGCGCATCGTCATCCAGCGGGGGCTGTTGGGAAGGAACGTCATGCCGCCCAGTAGCAGAATGGCCGGAATCGCTCCGAGCGCGAACATAAGCCGCCAGGAATGATCGCGCAGGAAATAGCCGGTAATGAAGGAAACGGTGATTCCCACCACCACAGCCATCTGAAACAGCACGACCAGTTGCCCGCGCCGCGCCGCCGGAACGATTTCTGCGATGTAGACAGGTACAATCTGCGATGAGGCCCCAACAGCAAGCCCAAGAATGAAGCGGGAAAATGTAAGGGACGGAATGGTGCCGGAGACGGTCGCGCCAGTTGTGCCCACGATAAAGATGGCGGCCGCGATCATGATCGTGTGGCGGCGACCGTAACGATCTGAGACCGGCGCTGAGCCAAGACACCCGACAAGCGCGCCGGCAATGATGGCTGAGGTCACAACCTGCTGCCCCATGACGGAAAGCGAGAAATCATGAGTGATCTGCAGCAATGCGGCTGAAATGATCCCTGTATCGTAGCCGAAGAGAAGGCCACCCATGGCAGCAACGACGGCGATCACGCCGACGATGAAACTATCGCTCATCCAGTATTATTCCGTCTTTTTCCTGCGGGCTTCGGCAGTGAGGTTTCTTGTTTTTATCCGTTCAGCGGGACGGTATGTCTTCCTGTTAATATCTGAAATCTCGCCAGAAGTCGAAGCCGCTGTCAGCGCTCCCGTTATCAGAAAAAGGCCGGCCCTGTATTTCTTCTGATCCGCGGAATTGTTTTAAGAAACCCATCTCATATTTTAAGATGAACGTGACTTTCTGAGGTGCGGTCCTGAGGTGCGGCCGTGAAACCGAAGATCTGCCCGTAGAAATCAAGTTCGGACAGGAAAGCCCGTTTGATCGTGGTTGTCGCTCTGAAACCATGACCCTCTCCGGGAAACTCATACAAGGCACAGGGAATACGGTTCCGGCGCAGGGCGGCGACCATGCTCCGTGCCTGTTCCGGGGGCACGACTCTGTCATCAAGACCCTGCAGGAAAAGGACAGGAGTCCTGATCCGGTCCGCCATAAATAAAGGCGAGCGTTCCCGATAAACGGGCTCGGCATCCGGCCAGGGGCCAATGAGACTGTCGAGATAGCGCGCCTCAAATTTATGGGTTTCCTGCGCCAGGGCCCTCAGATCAGTCACGCCATAGAGGCTGACTCCGGCAGCGAAAATATCAGAGGTCGCAAGTGCCAACAGAACAGTCAGCCCGCCCGCGCTTGATCCTCTGATCGCAATACGCTTCGGATCAATCCGGCCCGTATCCGCCATATAACGCGCGGCGGCGACGCAGTCCGCCACATCACGCACGCCCCACTCCCCGTCCAGGCGCTCACGCCATGTGCGACCAAACCCGGTCGAGCCACTGTAATTGACGTCGAGAACAGCAAACCCCCGGCTGGTCCACCATTGAACCTTGAAGGAAAAACTCTCATCAGCCCGCCCGGTAGGTCCTCCATGAGCCATAACGATCATCGGAGGCCGCTCGCCTTCCGGCATCGTGTAAAGCGCATTGGTCGGGGCATAAAAGAAAGCGTGGCCCTCATCCCCATCTGAAAGCGGGAAGCGAACCGTCTGCGGCAGCGCAATATCGCGCGGACCAAAAGGAAGAATGGTGGCGCTTTTCAGGACGTGCGGCGCCTTGCCGGGCCGGCCGACGACAACCGAGGCAGGCCCGTCAGCCGGTTCGTCAAGCCAGGCATAAATGTCTTCTGCGCTGTTCGCGTTTCCTCCGGTCGGCACGGGGCACTGATCCGGCTGTCCAAGAGCCACAGGTCGTGCCGTAAAGCCGGATGCCTCCGGTGTGAGCATCAGAGGCTGTGTCTGTCCGTCACGCACGCTGAGGGTGAGGATGCGTCCGTCCGGAAGCAGCGTGTAACTGCTCAGACCAAATATCCAGTGCGGTTGCCCGATTTCCGCTTCCATCGGGCAGAGTGGCTCCGCTTCTGAGGATACTGCTGTCACGTCGAAGCGATACAGATTCCACCACCCGCTTCGATCCGAGATGGCGATGAGCGTAAGATTATCAGCCCATTGAGGCTCAATGATCGATTCTTTTGTCCTGCCGCCCGCCAGAACCCGGCATGGACCGAGTTCGATGCCGTCCCCGGTATGCAGAATTGGCGCGACACAGAGGCGGGTGGACGTCCACGGCATGGCCGGGTGATCCCATTCGATCCAGGCCAGCCGTGAGCCATCAGGTGAGACGGTGGGCGTCGAATAAAAATCCGCCCCGCTGGCCACCACGATACCTTCGTCACTCCGCGTCAGCGGCAAAGCCACCAGTGTGGTCCGGGGCTGACCGTCGACGCGGTGATCCTCACACACAGCAAAGACGACACGCCCTGGAGAGTCGAAAGCCAGGCTGGCAAACCGCAGATCCCTGTTCGCAACAAGGCATTGCTGCTGCAATCCGGCATCGCGATCGGGTATCAGCAGATACACGCCATTATCGCGGTGGTTGCTGAACACCACTTTTTCGTCGTGCAGGGCATAAGCCTTGCCGCCATATTCATGGACCTTCGTCGCCACATCCATGGAAGACGGCGTCACATCATAAGGCTCGCCACCGTCCCGACTGCACACAAGTGCTGTTCGCCCGGCTTCAGCGGGACGTCGTTCCAGCCAGAATACTGCGCCATCTGCCGCCGACACCGATGAAAGTGTGATGGTTTTCCCCGCCGCCAGATCTGCCGTTACCGGAGACGGCCATGAGCCGCATGGTCTGGTGTGTCGCGTCATGAAACCTCCGATACCCGCCCCACCCGGCGCTCTGACTCTGAAATCATGATGAGGATGTGCAGACTTGACAGTCCGGTGTCCAGACGGTTCCTCAGTCCTCCTTAACTGCGGCTCGGGAACTGCCACCCTGTTACATTATCTGGATACACTCCTGTCTGAATACGGATACGGTGTCATCGGCGTCGTCGTGATGTTCGAAAGCATGGGGCTTCCACTCCCGGCCGAGAGTCTGCTCATTACTTCCGCGCTTTATGCGGCGACGACACACAAGCTGAATATCTATGGTGTTGCGTCAGCGGGTGTCATCGGCGCCATCATGGGCGATAATTTCGGCTATCTGATCGGCAAGGCGCTCGGCTTCCGCCTTCTCCTGCGCTATGGCCGTAAGGTGGGCCTGACACCGGATCGTCTGCTTCTCGGACGTTATGTCTTCCGGCGGCATGGTGGTGTGGTGGTGTTCTTTGGACGGTTCATCGCCATCCTCCGTGTCTTTGTCGCGCTGATGGCCGGCGCGAATCACATGCCCTGGCACACGTTTCTGTTTTTCAACGCGATAGGAGGCCTGTGCTGGGCCGGTGGTTATGCGCTCATCACCTATTATCTGGGGCATGAAGCGTTGCAGTTGTCGGGGCCTGCTGCCTGGATTGTCATCCCGGTCGGCATTGCTGTCATTGTGGGCATGCTCATTTTCCTGAAGAAAAATGAAAAGCGGCTGACCAGAGACGCCCTTGAGGCTGCTGAAAATGATCCCTCCCTCACGCATGGAATGGAAGCAGAGCTTAAACAATGACCAATGAACGCGGATCTTTCCTGAGCACGCTCGAACGCCTTGATGGCCAGGTTGCTGTTGTGACAGGAGCTAATAGCGGACTGGGATTCGAGACGGCCTGCGATCTGGCGCGGCTTGGCGCTCGCGTTATCCTCGCATCCCGTAGCACGGAACGAAACGAGATGGCCGTCAGAACGCTTGTTGATCGTGTTCCGTCCGCTCGTGTGGAAGCGGCATCGCTTGATCTCGCTTCACTCGCTTCTGTGGAGGAATTTTCAGACAGACTGGCGGGCCGTGTTTCATCCGTCGATGTTCTCGTCAATAACGCGGGAGTTATGGCGCCTCCTGAGCGTCTGGAAACGAAAGATGGATTCGAACTGCAATTCGGTGTGAACCATCTCGGACATTTCGCCCTGACCGGCCGCCTGAAGCCGCTTCTTGAGACTTCACCTGGTGGAGGTATTGTCATTGCGGTGGCGAGTCTGGCGGCCTGGAAAGGACGGATACTGTTCGATGATCTTCAGTCCCGATACCGTTATGTTCCGTTCCATGCTTATGATCAGAGCAAACTGGCCAATCTTATGTTCGGTATGGAACTCTCCCGGCGTGCGATGACAGAAGGATGGAATCTTCATTCCCGCATTGCACATCCCGGCTGGGCCAGGACACAGCTCATCGTCAACGGGCTGGGGAGCAGAACGGGTAACATGCTGACCCGCGTGACCGAACTTGGCGCGCATGTCGCTTTCCGTCTGTTAGGGCAATCCGCTGCGGATGGGGCTGAGCCATTCGTTTATGCCGCAGCGTCTCCGAAAGCCAGAGACGGGCAGTATTACGGACCGACCGGTGCAGGTGAGCGACGTGGAGCCCCGGGGCTGGCTGTTATTCCGCCCTCCGCGCAGCATCCGGCCATTGCGAAACGCCTGTGGGAAGTGTCCGAACGCCTGACAGATGTCGGGTTTGACTGAATTCTGTCTGCCAACATTGATTAAAAACGCTCGTCGTTAACTAAAAACAGGCCCTCGCAGAAGCACCGCTGCTGCGAGGGCCTGTTGCCAGGCGTCAGTTGTTCATGGCTTCAAAGAAATCATTGTTGGATTTGCTGTATTTCAGCTTGTCCAGCAGGAATTCCATGGCATCCATCGTGCCCATCGGGGCAAGAATACGACGAAGCACCCACATTTTCGACAGTGTTGCCCGATCCACCAGCAGTTCTTCCTTGCGGGTTCCACTTTTGGTGATGTCGATAGCAGGGAAGGTGCGCTTATCGGCGAGTTTACGGTCAAGGATCAGTTCGGAATTACCCGTGCCCTTGAATTCTTCGAAGATCACCTCATCCATGCGGGAGCCGGTGTCGATCAGCGCCGTAGCGATGATCGTCAGCGAACCGCCTTCTTCAATGTTGCGGGCCGCACCGAAGAAGCGCTTCGGACGCTGCAGGGCATTGGCATCAACACCACCTGTCAGCACTTTACCCGATGACGGGACAACCGTGTTGTAAGCGCGGGCAAGACGGGTAATCGAGTCGAGCAGAATAACGACATCACGCTTATGCTCGACCAGACGCTTGGCCTTTTCAAGCACCATCTCCGTGACCTGAACGTGACGCTGGGCAGGCTCGTCGAACGTTGAAGCGACCACTTCGCCACGCACGGAGCGGGCCATGTCTGTGACTTCTTCCGGGCGTTCGTCAATCAGCAGAACGATCAGGAAGACTTCCGGATGATTGGCGCTGATTGAGGAGGCGATGCTCTGCAACATCACGGTCTTACCGGTACGCGGCGGCGCCACAATAAGAGCGCGCTGGCCCATACCGATCGGTGCGACAAGATCAATCACGCGCGACGTAAAATCACGCGGCTGGCCCTTCTTGCCTTTAGACGGTGCATCAGGTTCCGGAGGCGTCTGGCCTTCGACTTCCATCTGCAGGCGGCGTTCCGGATAGAGCGGCGTCAGATTGTCAAAGTTAATCCGATGACGGACTGCGTCGGGCGGCTCGAAATTGATCGTATTAACTTTAAGGAGAGAAAAGTAACGCTCTCCATCGCGCGGTGCCCGGATCTGGCCCTCCACGGTATCGCCGGTTCGTAGCCCGAAGCGGCGAACCTGAACCGGCGAGATATAGATATCATCCGGACCAGGCAGATAATTGGCTTCAGGCGAACGAAGGTAACCGAAGCCGTCCGACAGGATTTCCAGCGTTCCTTCGCCGTAAATGGCCTGGTCATTATCGGCCAGAGCCTTGAGAATCGTGAACATCAACTCCTGCTTGCGAAGCGATGATGCGTTCTCGATATTAAGACTTTCGGCATAAGAAAGAAGATCGGCCGGGGTTTTGGCCTTAAGTTCAGCGAGATGCATGTAAAATGCGCCTTGATATGGCAAGCGGGACACTGGGGAGAATCAAGGCTTTCGCAGTTCTGTCCCGGACCGGGACAGCATAACGCGGCATTATCATGCCACGTCTGATGGCGAAAATCCTGATATGAGGAACGCACCGGGCGGGTGAAGGCCGATCAGTGGTGAACAGTCGAGTAGTAGCAGTGAGAGGTGTTGTCAAGCATCAGGTGCAGGGATGCAATTACTTTGCTCTGATTGCGCTATCTGCCTGGAATGCCTCGGAAAACCCTCGTGTGGTCAGCCAGTACTGAGCGGTCGACATATCTGGTGCCAGAAAATTGTCGAACTGCGCGTTGAGCAGAACCGGTTTTCTCCGTGTAGCAATTGAACCGCCCAGTGTGCCCGGACTGCAGGTGCCTTCAAGTGTCAGAACGCGATCGCGCAAAGGAACGGTCATCCGGCAATGTACCGAGGCCCCCGCTGCGGTGGGCATGTCGAACGTACCGGTAATGGGGCCGAATGTAAGGGCGCGCAGATCACGGTCAAGGAGAGCATATTCCCCCGCAATGCCATGATCACCATCCCGTCTCAGCCCGACGACAACCCGGTTTTTTCCGCTGGGCGACAACCCGCCATAACGCCAGGGTTCAGTGCCCATGCGGTTGATAAGAACCTGTGCGGCAGATGGCGACTCTTCTGTCGCAGATGACAGCGCTACGGCAGATTCCGTCGCAGCATTTGCAACTGGTCCGGACAGCAGACTGGCGCTGAAATCGGTGATGAGCACAGCTATCAGCAGAATCGCGTGTTTCCGCATACCTGATCCTTTGTTCATCGCACTGCTCCAAGCCATCCACGCCGCCAGAACCACAGAAGTGGCAGGATCACCGACGTCGCCATGGCAGTCAAAGCGTACCAATATCCAAAACTCCAGGTAAGTTCCGGAATATCCTTGAAATTCATTCCATAAACGCCCGCAATCAGAGTTGGTGCGACGCCAATGAAGCTGACAACCGTCAGAACTTTCATACCATCATTCTGCTCAATGCTGATAAAGCCCAGCGCAGCATCAAGCAGGAACTGAACTTTATTGGAGAGTTGTGATACGAAGTCATTAAGAGAGGCAATATCGCGATTTATGGTTCCCAGACGTGTTGCGAGAGAATGGGGCAGATTGTGTTTCGTTGTTTCGCTGACAAAGATCGCAATACGGTCCAGACCAAGCAGGCTATCCCGGACGAGGGATGAAAAATCCTCCGCATGACCGACACGACGAAGAAGCGCACGCTGCCATGCTGCAATCCGCCCGGCGCGAGGACTGTAGCCGGCGAAAACATCACGCGAGAGCTGATTTAGTGCCAGTCCAACATGCTCAAGAACGTCAGCCAGACGATCCACGATGGCTTCGAGTAGCAGGATAAGCATGTCATCGCTGTTCAGGGGGGCGGTCGTGTCCGCAACCTGACGTGCCGCAATATCGAATGAGGCATATTCGGAAAAGCGGACGCTGATAAGAATTTTAGGTGTAAGAACGAAGCCGATCGGCGGGCAGATAAGCTCGGTTTCCGTACGTCGCACGAGGGGAGTCGATAAATAAACAGCGTCGTTATGGGTGAAAAGGCGCGAGGAACTCTCGATTTCATCAAGATTCGCGCGACGGGGAATATCTTCGCCTGCGATACGTGTTGCCAGATCATGCTCGGTGTCCGTCGGATCAATGAGGTCCAGCCAGGTAGCACCAATGGCATCAGCCTCCGTTTCGACGGCGCGTGCTGGCTGCCCGGTCCTGTGAGCCAGAAACATGAACGCGCTCCCGAGATGATCCTGATCTGCGTGCCGGCGGTGAAACACCGGTGCGGGGTCTACCATCATTTTCTGTGTCTGTAACGTCGTGCCATGAATCAGCATTAATCGTTGATAATTGTCTGGTCATTTAGAATGCGCGGTTGATCCCGCAGCATGACATTGCAATGGATGCGGATGATAAATCCGGAAAATGATGAGATTGCGCTGTTGGGAGGAAAAGGCGGCGTGACTGACACAGGCCATTCTCAGCGCCCTGAGCTATGGTTTCATCCTGACCGCATAGCGTCACGGCTTAGCCTGGAAAGGCCTCGTGAAAGAAACCGCTCAACGAGCCCATCATGACAGCAAGATCTGAGAAGAGAGGAATCTCTGGCTCTGAGTGCCGGGGCAGACAGTCATCTATCCAAAGATAAACCACAGACGAAATAGCAGTTTTTCACTGAAACCGGACCGCGTCAGGCCTGGGAATTGCCTCAGAAGCTGCAAACGTCTGAAGTATGTACCTGCCGTCATGCCCCTTTGTATTGTTTCCAGGCTGTTTATGACTGACGGCGCAATGGCATCCTGATGATTGAGAAGCCACGTAAGATTGGAGCGAAAAATCGTCATGAAAACGCCAGGGCCTCTTTGTATTGCGGCATAAGCGCGACGGAACCAGGATGTGGGAGCGCCCACTGCATTGGTTGAATGCTGCCGATAAAGAATAACGGGTTGTTCATCGACACATACTGTTCCACCAGCCGCCGAGACAGCGAGATAGGCTGCCCAGTCATGAAGAATGAAAGGCGGCGGAGGGCGCATCTCATTCATGAGATGCAGGGCTTTTTCATTCAGCATTATCGTGCAGCCCGTTGCGATATTCTGTGCAAGAGCCGAAAAAACGCCTTGCAGATTTCCTGTGACGGGAGAGGTAGTCAGAGGATTCAGAAGACGATCTGTCAAAATCTGTCGACCAGAATAAAGCGCTGGCGTGTCCGGCGGAACTCTTTCAAGTGCGGTGATGCCTCGTGAAAGTTTTTCCGGGAGCCAGACGTCATCCTGGTCCGCGAAAGCAACCAGATATCCGGCAGGGACATGTTCCAGAAGCCGCCAGTAAGATGCAGCTATTCCGATATTGGTGTCTGAATCGCTGTCAATTTCGGTGCAGCGACCAGCACCCCGGTTGGCCTGAAAAGCCTTCAGAATCGCACGGGATGCATCGCATGATCCATCATCACGCCAGAGTAATAACCAGTTTCGATGCTGCTGCTCAAGAAATGAATCGAGCTGACGATTAAGAAAAACTTCGCCATTAAAGAGAGAAAGAAGGATCGCTACTGGCGGTCCATCAGCCGTATCCTGCCCCATCCTGACAAAACGAGGCGCCCATGAAGCCGGTGCCATGGGGGTAGCACTCATCGGGCGCGCAGTCCCATGGCATTGCCGGGTTGTTCAGGATGCTTTTGCTGCAAAAAGTGTGTCAATGGTTCGGGAAACGCTGTCATGCCAGTCAGGCATCTGTACATTGAACACATGGGCAAGTTTGTTGTTGTCCATTCGCGAATCCGCTGGACGCTTTGCCGGAGTAGGCCAGTCCTCGGTACGGATTGCAGTAACCTCAGGCATGGCCTGGCCATGATATGCGGCGCGCTTAAGGGCTGAGACGGCAAACTCATGCCAGGTGGCCTCACCGGTACCGCAGGCATGGTAGATACCCGCATACTCATCCTTCCAGCCGTCTCGCCCGATCAGAGCCAGTATTGCGAGAATTGCTTCCGCCAGATCATCAGAGCTTGTTGGATTGCCACGTTGGTCGCCCACAACTTTCAGGACAGGATTTTTCGCTCCCGCATTGATCATGGTGCGTACAAAATTCTTGCCATGGGCGGAATAAACCCAGGAGGTCCGAAGAATGATAGCTTTCGGATCGGCCTTCATGACAAGCCGTTCACCATCAGCTTTAGTGCGGCCATAAACAGTCTCCGGAGAAACAGCATCCGTTTCTACATAGGGAGAACCTTTGTCTCCGGAGAAAACATAGTCTGTCGAAACATGAATGAAGGGAATATTGCGCTTCGCACAGATGGCGGCGAGCAAGGCCGGACCATCCCGGTTTGCGGCTTCCGCTCCCGCGACTTCTTTCTCCGCCAGATCAACCGCAGTCCATGCGGCCGCATTGACCACGGCTGCGGGATTATGGACAGCGATCGTTGCTTCTATGGTTTCCGGGTGGTCGAAGTCGAATTCCGGACGCCCGACACGGCAGATCTTTGCACCACCGAGATTTGCCAGAGAAGTGGCGAGTTGCCCGTTTCCACCCGTGACGAGAATGGGACGGCTGTCAGCAGCTGTATCTGTCATCAGGAATGAAACCAGTCTTTTGCTGCGGAAAACTCCGGCGCCTCAAGATCTTTTTCGGACAGCACCGCGTCTGTGGATGAAACGGGCCAGTCGATTGCCAGCTCCCTGCTGTTCCAGATCACGGCACGTTCTGATGCTTTATCATAGAGACCGGTACACTTGTACTGGACCTCGGACTCCTCGGCGAGCGTGCAAAAACCATGAAGGAAACCGGGCGGAATCCACAGCTGTGACCAGTTTTCTTCTGAAAGTTCAGCTGCGACCCATTTGCCATAAGTGGGAGAGCCGGAGCGAGCGTCAATCGCTACATCCCAGATCGCCCCTTTCGTGCAGCGCACAAGTTTTCCCTGAGCATGCGGATCAAGCTGACAATGCAGGCCACGAACAACACCTTTCTGACGAGAAAGGCTCTGGTTATCCTGTACAAAAGGCAGCGCAATTCCCGCTTCCGTCATACGCTGGACATTGTAGGTCTCAGAAAAAAAACCGCGATTGTCCGAAAAGCGAGGCGGTGTAACGAGAATTACGTCAGGAATGGCCAGACGTTCTACCTTCATAAGTCAACTCCACAGAAAACAATATTGCTTTCAGATGATACGAAAGGATGAAACCGGGGCATATTAAGCAGCTTCGGGCGACCGGGTCACCTTCCGCTGATATGAGCGGAAGGCAATCCTGCAGTCAGGCTCAACCCTGATCCGCGAGCTCTGTGAGCATGCGACCCAGTTCGGTTTTACCCATTCTGGCGGCGTGAGCACGCAGATCACCCGCATTGATATAGCCCATGCGGAAAGCGACCTCTGCCGGTGAACCCACAAGCATGCCCTGTCGGGACTGAATCGTATGCACGAACTGGCCAGCCTGCATCAGGCTGTCAGGGAGACCTGCATCCAGCCAGGCACAACCGCGACTCAGGCGATCAACATGCAGACTTCCTTCTTCAAGATAGAGCCGGTTGAGATCCGTAATTTCCAGTTCACCACGTGGCGAGGGTTTGACCTGGCGAGCAAACTCCATGACGCGGTTATCATAGAAATACAGTCCGGTAATCGCCCAGTTTGATACGGGATGCTTCGGTTTTTCGTCGACTGACAGTGCTTTTCCTGTTTCGTCGAAGCTGACAACGCCATAGCGCTCAGGGTCGCGTACCTGATAGGCAAAGACTGTAGCCCCTTTCGGGCGCGTCGCCGCAGCACGCAGCAATACTGACAGATGATCGGCAAAGATGAGATTGTCGCCGAGCACAAGCGCGCAGGGGCAACCATCAATCCAGTCACCTGCGATCAGGAACGCCTGTGCGATGCCATCCGGGCTCGGTTGCTCGCGATATTCAAACCGAACCCCAAACTGTGAGCCATCTCCCAGCAGACGCCTGAACTGCGGCAGATCCGCCGGCGTCGAGATGATCATAATATCCCGGATTCCGGCGAGCATCAGCGTCGTCAGAGGATAATAAATCATCGGCTTGTCATAGACAGGAAGAAGCTGCTTGCTGGCCGCCAGAGTCATCGGATAGAGGCGTGTCCCCGATCCTCCAGCCAGCAGAATGCCCTTCATGTTCGTCTCGACGGGGGGGGGTCTTACTCATTTCGCGTCAGTTCCGGATGTTGTTGTCGTTGTCTGACCGAGACGTTCACCGGTATACCGGCGCGCACGGATGGATTCCCACCATGAACGGTTGTCGAGATACCACTGAACTGTGCGGCGGATACCTGACTCGAAGTTGTGCTTCGCTTTCCAGCCCAATGCTGTTTCCGCATGAGTAGGGTCGATTTCGTATTTGAAGTCGTGTCCCGGACGATCTGGCACAAATCGGATCAGGCGCTCGCGGGGGCCTTTCGGATCAGGCGAAAGTTCGTCGAGAATCTGGCAGATGGTCCTGACGACTTCGAGGTTCGTGCGCGGCTGGCGGGCGCCGATCGCGTAAGTCTCGCCTGGCTGACCGATCTCAACGGCTTTGACGAGTGCCTCTGCGTGGTCTTCGACGAAAAGCCAGTCGCGAATATTCTCGCCTTTTCCGTAAACCGGCAGTTCCTTGCCTTCGATGGCATTGATCGTTACCAGCGGAATAAGCTTCTCGGGGAAATGCCAGATCCCGTAATTGTTTGTGGTGTTGGTGACGAAGGTTGGCAGGCCGTAAGTATGATACCAGGCACGAACAAGATGGTCGGAAGATGCCTTGGAGGCTGAATACGGACTGCGCGGATCGTAAGGTGTGGTCTCTGTGAATGGCGGGTCGCTCGGTT
The DNA here is from genome assembly GCF_011516735.1 of Acetobacter fallax. GTDB lineage: Bacteria > Pseudomonadota > Alphaproteobacteria > Acetobacterales > Acetobacteraceae > Acetobacter > Acetobacter fallax. The sequence goes on from NZ_WOSX01000007.1 coordinate 63,486, forward strand.
CCAGAGCCCCGAATACTTCATCCGTGGAGATATGATGGAACCGGAAAGCTTTGCGCGCGACTTCATCCAGTGTCTGCCAGTAGGTTCGCGCTGCCTCAAGCAGCGTGTAAGTCCCGACGACATTGGTCTGGATAAAAATGCCCGGGCCATCAATGGAGCGGTCCACATGGCTCTCTGCCGCGAGGTGCATGACCGCATCCGGGCGGAAGGAGTCGAAGAGCTTTGCCAGGGCAGGCCCGTCGGTGATGTTCACTTCGGCGAACTGGTACCGGTCCGATGAAGCGGCACTTTGTACCGTTTCCGGGGAAGCTGCGTAAGTCATGCAGTCCACATTCAGAACCGAGTGATCAGTGGCACCAATCAGGTGACGCACTACGGCGGATCCAATGAATCCACATCCACCGGTCAAAAGAATACGCATCAATCCATCCCGTTTCGAAGGCCCGGAAGGGCTACAATTTGCGTATAGCCGAGTGCGGGTCCGATCACTAGCAAGCACTTTCATATTGATTGAAGAGCGCCGCGTCGTGCGCCTTATTTAACCGCGACCGGTGCGGAGTTAATGTTTATTTAACGGAAAATGGAAGCATTCATGTTGGCAGGCGCCCCCGGTAAGGCTCTTTTTCAGGGCTCCGAGCGACCAGATCTGCAGGTTATCGCAGCTCAGCGTATTATTCGTCTCGTTTCAAAAGTCACAGCTACTTTCCGTATCAGGTCTGATGGGACGATTGACATCGGTGATGCTGCAATATGCCGGAACGATGCGCGCTATCAGGCATTTGTCGTCAGACACGCTCTCGAACTGGCGACCCTGCTTGATGTGGGGCAGCAGCTGTCTCCGGAGCGGGCAATGCCGCGAGCGAGTTTTGCAGCAGCGCGAACTGCTGCTCTGTTTTGTGGTCTGGATGCAGTTCTTCCGGGCGATGACGTCTGGCGGCCAGACTGGCTCGGCCCCATGAGCAGTGACGTACCTCCCGAAGCGTCCGTGATCGGCGAAGTCTGGCCCATATTGCGGGTTTTTCTTCCTGTACCTTCAGAAGTGACAGAGCATCTCTCAACCACTGATCTTGAGGATCTCAGGGAGTGGCTTGCCCGCTCCTGGGCATTTATCGGGCCTGCCGAGACGCTTATGGCCGCAGGTGGTGACGCAAGACTCATGGTCAATCCGCACACGGGCCTGAATCATTATGGCTGTTCGCATCGCCCCAGACCATGGGCGGTCACGTTCGCATCTTCAACAGCGTCTTCCGTATCGGAGCGTGGATTTTCCGGTGCCGAAAAGGCCCGCCAGCGTTTACAGCACGCGCTCCTTTGCGATGACAGTAAGGGTCTTTGCGCGACGCTTGCCGGTGAGGTGCGTGCTTTCCTGGCCGTGTATTTCGGGTTGTCACCTGAGGAAGGGATCGTGCTTGCACCTTCAGGTACGGATTGTGAACTCGCCGCTCTGGCCATCTCGTTGCTTGGGGCCGGCGGGAAAGCACTCACCAATATTCTGATTGCACCCGATGAAACGGGCAGCGGTGTGCCTCTCGCTGCTGCGGGGCGCCACTTTGCCGATGATACTGCCCGTCGGTCGAAGGTTTCGCGCGGCCAGATGATTAATGGTTTTGATGGACCATGCTCTGGCGACGGCGAAGCTTATATCCAGGTCGAGGACGTGAGGCTGCGGGATACAGAAGGAGAGGCTGTTGCGTCCGACATCCTGGCGAGGCATTGCCGGGAACGGATTTCCGATGCGATTGCACGAGGGCGTCACGTGCTTCTGCATCAGCTTGATCTGTCGAAAACAGGCCTTCTGGCACCGACAGAGGAGATTCTCGAAGCCTTCGCGGACGAATTCGGTAATGCGGTCGATATTGTCGTTGACGCCTGCCAGGATCGTGTGACGCCGGAGCGTGTCGGGGGGTGGGTAGCCAGCGGTCGTGCCGTCATGATTACCGGATCCAAGTTTGTGACCGGTCCACCATTTTGTGGTGCATTGCTGCTTCCCGCGCAATGGCGCGAGAGACTGAATTGCGGATATCTGCCGGGAGGCCTGCGCGACTACGCGGGCCAGAACGAATGGCCGGATTGCGCAGCCACCCGGTATCTGCCGGATGATGCGAATTATGGGCTGATTCTCAGATGGCATGCAGCCATGGCCGAAATGGAGGCTTTCAAAGCTGTTCCGGCTAAGGAGACACGGGCGCGGCTTGAGCGATTTCTGGAGGCGGCACGCGATGCGCTGATATCCTGTGACGACATAGCGTTGCTTGAAACGCCGGACCCAGTGAGACCCGCCCTGCCTGGTGCCTGGGATGGCATGACCACAATCCTCAGCTTTCTTGTCAAAGCGCCGGATTTAACCATGCACGAAACAGGAAGTGAGGGCTTTAAGCCTTTCGGACTTGCGGATGCGCGTCGTCTTTATCACTGGCTGAATGCGGATCTTAGTCGGATTTTTTCAGCAGATGAGCCCGAACGGATCAGCGGGCTGGCAAAGCGGTTGTGTCACATTGGCCAGCCGGTTGCCGTTCCATCCGCAATCCTCGGCGGCGCCTGTGCCGGCGCACTGAGAATCTCAGTTGGTGCCCGTCTCGTGTCCGGAGAACCCTCACATGAGGGAATGGATACCGACCTGCGTCTTGAGCGTGAAATCGCCGATGTGCGTGAGGTCATCGCAAAAATCAGCCTGATCAGGCGGCACTGGGATCGCATTCGGGCAGTCGACCCTCTGCCGACCTATGCGCCACTGCCGGATGCTGATGATGTGGAAGATAATATCATGAAACAAAATGGAGATTTCTGATGGTAGCCGTGACATCCGGACTGATTCCTGAAGGACAGAAGAATCACGGCAATTTTCTGGATGCGCCGAAACTGGAATCAGGTATCACGCGTTTCTGGCTCATCCGCCACGCTCTGGTTGAGCAAAACGCCCGGGCAATGCTCTACGGTACCATGGATGTGCCGCTATGTCCTGAAAGCCTGGTTGCACAGCAACCAATGTATAATGCCTTGGCCCGTCGTTTACCATCAGACGCTCTGTGGTTTGTCTCGCCTCTGATCCGCACGCGGCGAACCGCACAGGCAATTCAGAACGCGGGTTATGGTGCGCGGGGCCTGACAGTTGAACCGGATATGGTTGAGCAGGATCTGGGTGAATGGCAGGGGTTGCCACATGGCGATCTCCCTGGAAAACTACAGATGCCTCCACATCAGTTCTGGCCCCTCTCGGGAAATGAATGCCCGCCGGGTGGTGAGAGCATGATGACGGTCTGTTCGCGCGTCGGGGCCGCACTGAGTCGGCTGGCCAGAGATAATGCATCACGGGACATGGTTCTCGTCAGTCATGGCGGAGCGATACGAGCCGCGCTGGCGCATGCTCTGAAAATCACACCGGATACAGCACTCCATTTTTCGATCCAGAATCTTTCTCTCACGATTCTCGAGTGTCACGATGGTGCCTGGCGTGTCGTTACAGTGAATGAATTGCCAGGAATCTGAGGGTTTTCCAGTGTTTTTCGCAAGCTGTGCAGAGCGTCTGGACAGGGTGATATTTTTTCAGCTGATAAAATACGTTTTGTCCCTTGCGCCTTCGGAAAGTCTGATCTAAACGAGCCCTCGTCGAACAGGACGCGGGCGTAGCTCAGGGGTAGAGCACAACCTTGCCAAGGTTGGGGTCGTGGGTTCGAATCCCATCGCCCGCTCCAGATTTTCCAAGGAAAATCAGGCGGTTAAAGACGTTCCTTCGGGACCGTTTTTTGTTTACAGTGTGCCGTAGCACAGGAATGTAAGCATTTTGTAAGCAGCCCGGAGCAAATCGGGGGTGGCTACGGCGTAGCGTGCCGAATCCCGTGGCACACATCGTCAGGATGTTCGGGCGGGTGATGTTCATAAGTAGAACAGCGCTCTTGAACGAGATGCCGGCTAACAAGAGTATGGCAAAGGCCGTCATGCCTGTGCTCCTGGCCGTTTCGCGATGCTCGTGACCCATGCATGCAGGGCGGAGGCCTCGTCTGGCAATGCCAGCTTCAGTCGGCTACGGGCGAAATCCAGCGTGACGAACGCGGTGATGTCAGCGATCGAGAAGGCATTGCCCGCGACATAGGGTACATCGCGCAGCCGGGTGTCCAGATCGGCCATGAAATCGGCCAGCCTCTGACGGCCGCGCGCGGTAAGCTCGGGGATTTGCGCATAGCCGTGTGGTCCGACCAGTGCGCGGCCCGACAGTCCCGGCAGGCTGTTCCGTACGGCTTCCATCGCGGCAAGATAGCCGTCGATCTCCATGCGCCGGTCCCACATGCCGATGATGGCGCGTTGTTCTCGCGTCGCGCCCATCAGAGGGGGATCGGGATGCAACTCCTCCAGATAACGGCAGATGACGGGCACCTCGCTGATCGCGGTGCCGTCGTCCAGTTCCAGGACGGGAACGGTGCAGGAGGGGTTAAGGAGGCGGAACGTGGGCGCGAACTGCTCGTGCTTCGCCAGATCAACTGTAACGATAGGAATCGTCAGCCCTTTCTCGGCGATGAAGAAGCGCACACGCCGTGGATTGGGGGCGGTGGGGTAGTCGTAAAGCTTCATGGCAATGCTGCGCGCGGGTGATGAGAGGGCGGAGACTCCGACTGTTCCCGGATGGTCGCGAGCATGCGGCGGCGGATCAGGCCGCTGACCGGGCGGATCAGATACCAATAGGGCGTGAAGCGACGCCTGGCCCGGTCCATGGCGCAAAACACGCGGGTTTCCGTCACCAGCAACTGGGTACCGTGTGGTCCCGGCTGGATGGAGAAGCCCAGAGCGAGCTTGCAGACGTCATCATGGCAAGGGGTGAGAAAAGCGTCCGTTGTGGGAATGTCGCACAATCCGTAATCCGCCCGCCAGAACGCGCCGACGAGGCCGTAGACCAGGGCGGCATCGCCTCGCCGTTCCAGCAGCGTGAAGTCGGTGAGGTCCAGATTCCGTTGCCGCGCATGGCCTAACAGCCGGGCGGGCATTTCGCGCAGGCGGATGGCGGCACGAACCAGCGGATCGTCCTGATTCCGCCATGCAGCCACCGCGTTCATGATGCGACTGGCCGGGGCGGAGATATCGACACTGTGTCGCTCGCTGAAATCGAAGCGCGGGATGAATTCGTCCAATAGGTTCATCATGCTTCCATTTCTCTTCGGCGAGGTGGTACATTAGCGCACTATGCCACAAGAGCATTTTGCACCGCAGCGCGGATATTGCGATGGCTTCATGGCGAAGGCAGAGAGTAACGTCATAATATATCGTGAACGAATTATTGTTGCAGACTTGAAAGCACAATGACTGGATTTTGGCAGGTCATGCCGAAGGTCTTCAAAAAATCGGGATAGACAGAAAATGTCGGTTCGGCGACCACCTCTCGATCTGCGGGAATTGCTGTTCGTGCGTGTCATCGCGAGGGAGGGAAGTATCCATGGAGCCGCACGGGCGCTGGGAGGCAAACAATCTGCCGTAAGCCGGTCCTTGCGGTTACTGGAAGAGCGACTTGGCGTCTCCCTTTTTCGACGCACGTCGAGCGGTGCCCGGCTCACCCCGGCGGGAGTTGCCTTTCTGCGAGAGGCTGAGAAGTTGCTCGATGGAACAGTCGGACTGTACGAGCGCACGCGGCGTTGGAGCCGGGGCGAGACCGGCGTCATCTCCGTGGGCGTCCAGGGCAGCATCCCACCCGGCCGGATCTCGGCGATACTGGAGTCGTACAGCCTTGCGCAACCCGGTATCTCCTTCACTTATCGGGATAATGCGAAAAAAGAACTGTTCCAGGCCCTGGAACAGGAGGAGATCGACCTCGCGATAATGACGCTGCCCCTGCCCGGCAGCATGGTGGCCACCGTCCCGCTCTGGAGCGATCGTGTCGTTGCGATCATGTCGGCCGAACATCCGATCGCACAGGTCGGAACCGCGTCATGGGCTGAGTTGCATGATGGAATCTTTCTGATCGGCAAGGATGATACCGGCGAGGAACTGCTCGCGCTCTTGATGCGCAAGATGCGGCAGGCGGGATTCGTGCCGGTGACACGTCAGGAGGCGGTCAGAAGCCTGCGGGTCGTCGCATTGGCAGCGAATGGCAGCGGCATCGCTCTGTTGCCGGATGCCTGGCTGGGTTTTCTGCCCGCTGCCATCCGGGAGCGGATCGCGGTAGTGGAAGTCATCGACGGGGACGGATTTTCCCACTTCGCCTATGGCGCGGCTTGGCATCGTGAGCGCTGCCCACCGGCCGCGAGGACAGTCATCCGTTTTCTGGAGCAGCAGGCGACTGCGTTTTAACGGGTGCCCGCCGTGGCTCCTGCCGGAGCTTTCGGAACGCGCGGTCGGAGGTGATAAAGCCACGGATCATGTGCGGTACGAGACGGGCCGGATCGACGGACTGGCCGTTCTGGCTGACCAGGGCAGCATAAGCGACGAGATCGCGATGCAGGTCCGCAGGCAGGTCCACGGTGACACGGACCGGCTTCTCGTCGGGAATTTCGGTGATGCGCAGCTTCGTCATGGAGCCGGTTCCTTTGGGTGCCAGGGTTTCAGGACAAGGTCGCGATTCAGGATAAGCGTGAACGGCAGGCCCGGGCGGTCTGTCAGCGTCGGCTGAATATTCAGGCTGCGATCAATCAGCCGGTTGCCGACCATAGAAAACCCGTTGCTCGCGCCGGAGCGGATGGCCTGCATCAGGTTGTTCTCGTTCCATGACGTCCCGGCCTCGGAGCCCACGCTGAGGAGGGTCGTGACGAGGGCCGCCTTGAACAGTTGCCCCCAATGATTGTTCACCTCATCGGACAGGCCAGACTGGCCGATGGCGTCGCCACCGGGCAGCTTTTCCAGGACGAGGCTTTCGCCATTCGGATAGATCAGCCGCGTCCAGATGATCTGGGTGCGCTGCTGCCCGAAGGAAATGCCGCTGTTATAGGCTCCGAACAGGGTGCTACCCTGCGGGACGAGCAAGAACCGGCCTGTCGGACTGTCATAGACGTTCTGGGTCACATGCCCCACGATCTGGCCGGGCAGATCGGAACTGATCTTCGTGTTCAGCGCGCCGGCAATGACGGTCCCGGCCTGGAGCATATAGGGCGAGGCGGGAGATACGATCCGGTCCGGGCTGACCGTCGCGCGATCCGGCTGACCTGCCAGAAAGGCGCGATTGCCGGTCTGCTGGTCGGGGCCGGTCGGTGATGCCTGTGCTCCGGGAGCGGTGGCCATGACCGGAATCGTCTGCGCAGCCTGGCCCTCCCGCGCCTCGATCTGCGCGAAGAGCCTGCTGGTGCGTGCCGCCTCGATCTCCTGATCGCCACGCCGGTCTCCCATGCCGGAAACCGGTCCCGCGCGACCGTTCCGCTGTGCATCGAGGATCGGCTTGCCGAGATCGCCGGGCAAAGGCGGCCCGAGTTTCGGGGTGGCGGTATAGTCATTGGGGAGTGCGGCCAGCCCGTCGGCCGAGGGGCGGGTGTCGGTGTCCTGTGCCCCCTGGAGCGGCCCCTTCTGCGCACCATTTTGCAGCGCGTAGCCCAGCGCAAGACCGATCGCGAGCATCCCCGCACCACCCAGCGTCCAGATGACGGGGCGCGAGAGCCGGACCACCGGCGGACGCTGCGCGCGCAGCCGCAGATCGGGAGAGGGCGGCGGGGATGATGGTCCTGTTCCGCTTCCGCTTGTGGTGGCTCCCGTATTCCCTTCCGGGCGCTCTTCCGCGCCGCTCATGACTTCCTGCCATCCGTGCGCACGATCCGTACCCGCTGCTCGGAATGCCTGTCGCCCAGCCGCAATTCGGCGGCGGCAAACAGGCGATCGACGATCATCCAGTTCTGCCGGACGCGGTAGTTCACCAATTCCGGCCCGCCATCGGCCCCCAACACGAACAGCGGCGGCAGTTCGCCCTGCCCGATACCGGACGGAAACGCGATATAGACCTTGTGGCCATCGTCAAACGCCCGGCTGGGCAGCCAGGGCGGCGTGCCACCTTTCACCGGCTGAATAGCGTAACGGAAATTCAGCGCATTCAGATCCAGCCCCGCATCCACCGGGGCTGCATCATCGGCGTCGCTGTCCTGCCGATGCAGGGCAATCAGGTCGTCCTCGGGATAATCCCAGGACACCGACGCCATATAGGTCGTGGGTGTCGCCCGCAGTTCGGCAAGGTAGCTCCTCCGGTCGGTATTGACGATCAGATTGGTGATGAGATCCGGTCGCGTCGGCTTGACCAGGATATGCACGCGCCTGGTCGTGCCCGCGCCACTGGTGGTATCGCCGACAATCCAGCGCACGGTGTCCCCCACCGCGACCGGGCCAGTACCGACCAGCTTCTCGCCCTGCTGGAGCATGATGTCGGTGATCTCGCCGGGCGCGGCATAGACCTGATAGAGCGCGCCCGCGCTGTAGGGATAGACCTGCACCGCATTCACATAACCGGCCCGCGTCGGCTGGATGCGGGCGGCAAGATTGGCCTGGGTCACGCGCACGGTAGGGTCAGCCGCCTCGGGCACGACATGGGCACGCCGCAAGGGTGGAAGCGGCTTGAGTTGACCCGGCAGGGGAAGCAGCCGCGGGACTTCCACCACCCGCACAGGCTTCGGCGGATCAGGCAGGAGCATGGCCTGGGCCGCGTCGTCATATCGTATGACGGGTGGATGGTACTGTTGCGCGCAACCCGCCAGGGGCAGGGTCAGCAACGGCAAAGCACGAAGAGCACGACGGATCATTGGCCAAGCTCCTTCGACCAGTTAATGGCGGAGACGTAGATTCCGAGCGGGTTTTTCCGCAGATGATCCGCGTCGCGCGGGGTGCGCAGAACAACCGAGACGATGGCGGTCCAGCGTTCGGTGCCGGTGAACGCGCCGTCACGGTAATGGCGCTCCGTCCAGGCCACCCGGAAACTTCCGGGAGAGGCCCGGATCACCGAGGCGATGTCCACCTCGACCTGCTCGTGCCCGATCCGCGAAAACGGATCATTCAGGCGGGCATAATCATTGAGGGCCACAGCGCCGGACGTGGTGGTGAAATCATAGGCGCGCAGCCAGTTCTGCCGGACAACCACGGCATCCGAAGACAGGGACCGCACGTCATGGACGAACTGCGCCAGATACCAGGCGATCTGCGGATCGGCGGGCATGTAGCCGGACGTGGCCGGGGCAACGACCTGCGCCTGCCCCAGCCGGTCCACCTGCACGACCCACGGCGTGATGGTGCCGCGCGCGGACTGCCAGACCAGCCCGCCCCCGAGACCGGCGGACAGGAACAGGGAGCCAAAGGCCATGAGACGCCAGTTGCGGGCTTGCACGCGGGCCGAGCCGATGCGCTCATCCCAGATCTGCGCTGCCTTCTGGTATGGGGTGACGGGCTCGGGCGTGGTCCCGTAGCGTGTTGTGGAGCGACGGAACATCATTCTTTCTCCGAGAGATCGATGGACGTGGACCCGCCCCCGCCATCGGCGGAGCGGATGATATGGGCGGCCTCGGCGGCATGGGTGGCGGCGTTGCGGCGCTTCATGTTCCGCGCCCAGCGGGGCGGCTTGCCGTCGGAGCCGTCGCCGCTATCGGGGTCGCCTCCCGAGGGGCCGCCACCAGGGTTACCGCTACCGGCAGGCCCGGTACCGGGATCACCTCCGCCGCCGGACGGGCCTGAAGACCCACCGTCACCCGATGGCCTATCGCCTTCTCCGGCGCCGCCCATCGCACCGGCGGCCCAGCGTCCGCCAGCAGAGTAGCTTTCCTTCAACGAGGATGTTGCCGCGCCGACCTTGCTCTTCACGGCGTTCATCGCAGCACCCCCAGCGGCGCGACCGACATTGCCAGCCGCCGATGCCATGCCCGCCGCACCAGTCTGTCCGGCCGCCCCCATGGAGTAGGCTGTCGTGGCGGCACCTGCGACGGCAGCCCCTCCGCGCGCTGCCGCTGCCGTCGCACCGAGGGCCGCCGCTCCGCCAGACGCCACGGCGGCGGGCGCGGCAACAGCCGCAGCCCCCATCGCGCCCACCGCCATCGCGGTTCCCGCTGCTGCCCCGGCACCAAGCTGCGGGGCACCGGAAATCAGCCCATTGGCGAGCGAGCCGCCGAAAATGGCGAGACCCACGATGCAGAGTGACGCCAGCACGACGGACAGCGCCTGGCCGATGGTGGGCGCACTATCACCGTAGGACGTCGTGAACTGCCTGAAGAGCACGGAAGCTATGGCGGAAATAACCGCCAGCACCATGATCTTCACGCCGGACGACACGACATTGCCCAGTACCTTCTCGGCGAGGAACGCCGTGCGGTTGAACAGGGCAAACGGGATCAGCACGAAGCCCGCGAGTGAGGTCAGCTTGAACTCGACGATCGCCACGAAGAGCTGCACCGCGAGGATGAAGAAGGCCGCCAGCACGATGAACCAGCACAGGAGCAGGACGAGGATCTGCACGATGCTGGCCAGCGCACCGAAGGAAAACGCCAGTTTACTCGCCGCATCCAGCAGCGGCTGCGCGGCATCGAGCCCGGTCGCCGCCAGTCGGCCGGGATGCATGAAATCCCCAAGCGCCAGCGTGCCGCCCCCGGCTTTGAGCCCGAGGGCCGCGAAACTGTTGAAAACGATCCCCGACAGGCCGCTGAAATGGTCAATGACGAAGGCAAAGAAGCCGATATACAGCGTCCTCTTCACCAGACGCTGGATGATGTCCTCATCGGCGGCCCAAGCCCAGAACAGGCCGGCCAGCACGATGTCCAGCACCGAGAGCGAGCCGGCCAGCGACACCACACTTCCCTTCACCAGACCGAAACCGCTGTCGATCGTAGTCTCGAAGGTATTCAGGAAACCGTCGATGATGCCGACATTGTCGCTCGCCATTGCTCAATATCCAGAACTTGGGATGGCGACGGCCTGGGGAACATAGGCGTCATACTGCGAAAAATGCTGATATTGGGCTTCCGCCCCTGCCTCGTTCGCCGCCTGTCGCGCCCGTTCGAGGTCCGCAGCCCGGCCATTGGCGGCCAGTTCCGCCTGGATGTCGAACAGTTGCCGGGATTGCAGGGCCATAAGCTGGTTGCCGGCCTGCGCGGCCTGCAACGCCCCGGTTGACGTTTGGCTGGCCGAAACCAGTTGCGTCATGGCCGAACTGTCGCTCGGGATGTTTCCTACCACCCGCGCCTGAAGCTTCAGGGCGTCCTCGAACCCACCCACAGAATTCTGCCAGCGTGTCTGTGCCTGGCTGAACAGGGCACCGTCGGACATGCCAGAGGACACGGACGTGTACGCCTGCTGGTACTGCTGCTCGACGGACTGGACGCTGTAGGCAATATTCTGCGCCTGCGCGAGCAACGCTGTGGTTTGGGAAATCGTCGATTGCAGCGTCGACAGTGTCGAAAGTGGTAGGCTCGCCAGATTGCGACCTTGGTTGACCAGCATCTGCGCCTGATTGGCCAGTGACGTGATCTGGTTGTCGATCTGCTGGAGCGTGCGGGCCGCGATCAGCACGTTCTGGACGTGGTTGGCGCCGTCATAGACCGCCCATTGGGCATGGGCTGACACGACTGGCATGACAAAAGCCAGAGCAGCGCCGAAGACCACGGCACATCCGGGGCGGAAATCTTTTGCCCGAATACGGAAAGGTTCTTCCGTCATGGCATCGCTCCTTCCCGAAGAAGATCGGCCGCCCACATGACGCCACGCGCCTCGAACCAGGCTGGGAGAAAGCCGGCCCGCCCATGTTCCACCAGCATCGCGTCGATCAGCCGGTGGTCGTCCTTGCCGGAGGCGGCGCACAGGGCGAGTGCCACCGGCCCGAGCCCCAGTTCGAAGAGGCGATTTCCCCGCTGGGTCTGGCAGTAATATTCCCGCTTCGACGCCGCGCGGGCGATAATGGCGATCTGTCGGTCGTTCAGCCCAAAATCGCGGTAGATGGCCGCGATCTGCGGCTCAATGGCCCGTTCATTGGGCAGGAAGATCCGCGTCGGGCAACTTTCCACCACAGCCGGGGCAATGCGGGAATTGGCGATGTCCGACAGGGACTGGGTGGCGAAAATCACCGACGCATTCTTCTTGCGCAGGGTTTTCAGCCACTCCCGAAGCTGGCCAGCAAAGTCCCCGTCATCCAGAACCAGCCAGCCCTCATCAATGACCAGCAGGGTCGGACGGCCATCCAGCCGTCCTTCGATCCGATGAAACAGGTAGGACAACACGGACGATGCCGCCCCGGACCCGATCAGCCCTTCCGTTTCAAACACCACGACATCGGCGTCACCCAGCCGCTCGGTGTCCGCATCCAGCAGGCGGCCATAGGGACCACCCAGGCAATATGCCGCCATTGCCTGCTTCAGGGCGTTGGACTGGAGAAGTGCTACCATACCTGACAGGGTCCGCTCCTGAACGGGCGACGACGCCAGGGAGTTCAGCGCCGACCAGAGGTGAGACTTCACCTCGGGGGTCAGCGTTACCCCTTCACCGACAAGGATCTGCCCCAGCCATTCCGTGGCCCATTTGCGCTCGTCGGGATCGTCAATCCTTGCCAGCGGCTGAAGGGAGACGGCGGAATGCCCATCGCCCTCGTCCGTCAGCCCGCCTCCAAGATCGTGCCAGTCCCCGTCCATCGCCATCGTCGCCGCACGCATGGACCCGCCGAAATCGAAGGCGAAAATCTGCGATCCCGCATAACGCCGAAACTGGAGCGCCATCAGCGCCAGCAGCACGGATTTGCCCGCCCCTGTTGGTCCTGCGATCAGCGTGTGGCCAACATCGCCGACATGAAGGCTGAACCGGAATGGTGTGGCGCCCGCCGTCCTGCCGTAGAACAGCGGTGCTGCCTTGAAATGCCCGTCCTGCTCCGGCCCTGCCCAGACGGCCGACAGCGGAATCATATGCGCCAGATTCAGCGTCGAGACCGGGGGCTGACGAACATTGGCGTAGACATGGCCGGGCAGCGAACCCAGCCATGCCTCCACCGCGTTGAGGCTTTCCGTCATGCAGGTGAAATCGCGGCCCTGGATGATCTTCTCAACCAGCCGAAGCTTTTCGGCCGCGATGGAGGCGGAACCGTCCCAGACCGTGATGGTCGCGGTAAGATACGCCTGTCCGACATCGTCGGCACCGAGGGACTGCAAGGCCAAGTCAGCATCGGCAGCCTTATTGGCAGCGTCGTTGTCCACGAGAACGGATGCCTCGTTGGTCATCACCTCCCGGACAATGGCTGCGATGCTCTTACGCTTTGCAAACCACTGCCGGCGGATCTTCGTCAGCACCTTGGTGGCGTCGGTCTTGTCGAGCAGGATGGCACGGGTTGACCAGCGATAGGGCATCGCCAGCCGGTTCAGGTCATCCAGGATTCCGGGAAAGGTCCGCGACGGGAAACCGGTGATCGTCAGCGTTTTCAGGAAGGCATCGCCGAGTTTCGGCTCCAACCCGCCCGAAAGCGGCTGATCGACCAGCAGCGCGTCAAGATGCATCGGGATTTCCGGCACCCGGACACGCTGGTTCCGCGTCGAAATGGTCGAATGTAAATAGGTCAGCGTTTCACCGTCATTGAGCCAGGTGGCCTCGGGCATGAAACCGTCCAGCAACGCCAGCATCCGGTCGGAGCGATCCACGAACGCATGGAGTATGCCGTGTGGGTCCGGCCCTTCGCGCTCCCTGCCCTCGAACAGGAACCGGGCAGCCCGGTCGGACGATTCCGCCGGTGGCAGCCAGACCAGGGTCAGGAAATACCGGCTCTCGAAATGCGCGCCCTCATCCTCGAACTGCTCACGCCGTTCCAGATCGACCATGTGCGAGGCGGCATCCGGGAAATCGCTCTCGGGATAGAGTGTGGCCGGGACGCGCTGCGCCTCGACGAACACCGCCCATCCGGAGCCCAGACGGCGGAGATTACTGTTGAGCCGTGCGGTGACACCGACCAGTTCGGCAGGCGTGGCGCTATCCATATCGGGACCACGGATGCGCGCCGTGCGCTGGAAGCTGCCGTCCTTGTTCAGGACGACGCCTTTCTCCACGAGCACGGCCCATGGGAGAAAATCCGACAGGAGGGCGGCGCGATTGCGATATTCGCCAAGGGACATCATCGCCCTGCCCTCCCTACGCCCGCAGCCAGGCGGGGTAACGGAGATGTCGCCGCCCGACCTCGATGAACAGCGGATCACGCTTCGCCCCCCAGACCGCGAGCCCGTGGCCCACGATCCAGAATGCGGCTCCGATCAGCCAGAGCCGCAGGCCCAGCGCGATCGCGGCGGCCAGCGTGCCATTGGCGATGGCGACGGCACGGGGCGCACCACCCAGCAGGATGGGATCGGTCAGCGAGCGATGCACCGGGACATGGAACCCCGGCAACGCGTCATCGTCATATCCCGCCATCAGATCAGTGCTCCGCCGGAGAACGAGAAGAACGACAGGAAGAACGAGCTGGCGGCGAAAGCGATGGACAGGCCGAAGACGATCTGGATCAGGCGGCGGAACCCACCCGATGTTTCCCCGAACGCCAGGGTCAGACCCGTGACCGTGATGATGATCACCGAGATGATCTTGGCGACCGGTCCCTGCACGGATTCCAGAATCTGGTTGAGCGGCTCCTCCCACGGCATGTCGGAGCCCGACGCCAGGGCCGAGGAGCACCATGCGATGGACAGCAGCAGCATGGTGGAGAGGACAGGCGCGTGCCGACGCACACGGAACAGCGTGAGGTTCATTTCTAATCTCCATCGGTATCGATTGAATGAATGCGATAGGCACCAGTGCCGGGATCAATCCCGTCCACGGTGGCGAGTTCGGACAGGCGACGGGCCGTCCCGCGTCCAGACAGGACAGCGATCACGTCAATGGTTTCCGCGATCATGGCGCGTGGCACCGTGACCACCGCTTCCTGGATCAGTTGTTCCAGACGATACAGGGCAGCCAGCACCGATCCGGCGTGCAGCGTGCCGATACCGCCCGGATGGCCAGTACCCCATGCCTTGACCAGATCAAGGGCCTCGGCCCCACGTACCTCACCGATGGGGATACGGTCGGGACGCAGGCGGAGACCGGACCGGACGAGATCCGACAGGGTGATGACGCCCTCACGGGTGCGCAGGGCGATGAGATTGGGCGCCGTGCATTGCAGTTCGCGCGTGTCCTCGATCAGCACGATGCGATCGCCGGTTTTCGCAACCTCGGCCAGGAGGGCATTGACCAGCGTGGTCTTGCCCGTCGATGTGCCGCCCGCGACCAGAATGTTCCTCCGTTCCGTGACAGCGCGGCGCAGGAATGCCGCCTCGTCCGTTGTCATGATCGCGGCCTCGACATAGTCGTCGAGGGTGAACACGGCGACAGCGGGCTTGCGGATCGCGAAACTTGGGGCGGTCACAACGGGCGGCAGCAATCCCTCAAACCGTTCGCCAGTCGGCAATTCCGCCGATACGCGCGGGGCTGCCTCATGCACCTCCGCCCCGACATGGTGTGCGACCAGGCGGACGATGCGCTCGGCATCGGCTGGTGCAATCACATCACCCGTATCAGCCAGCCCCTCAGACAGACGGTCGACCCACAGCCGCCCATCGGGGTTGAGCATCAGCTCGACCACAGCCGCATCGGCAAGGTGCCCGGCGATCGCAGGCCCCATCGCCGTACGCAGCATGGAAATGCTCCGTACCCTTGCCCCTTGGTTGATGGCGGAAACCGACATGATCTTCCCCGGTATAAGCCGAGCGCGATGGGCGCACGGCGACGGGGATCATTAGGAAAGGCAGGAAACGGGGCGGTTCAACAAGAATTCAGGCGTCGTAGAAACGCAGCGAGACGGAGGGCAAAAATACTTGCGGGGTGCGAAAATTACGACTCCGGATCATCCTGTGCGGCGGGGTCCGAAACGTCCTCCGGAATTTCCTGCTGGAGTCGTGGTCCCTGAGCCAGCCTGCGGCCGAGGGCCGCGACGAAATTATCGTAGCGCGCTCCGGCTTGTGCCCGCGCTGCCTTGGCGGCCGGTTCGGGAAGTGGCGGGGTCGTGGTCAGCCAAAAGCGGATGAACAGCGCCAGGGTCTCCACCGTGATGCCAATATCACGCTCCAGCCGCGCGAGGCGCCGGTCCTGCCGGTCGAGACGCTTCGATGTGGCAGCCTCGCGGCGCTCCTCGCCATCGGGCGAAAGGAAGGAGGCGACAGCGGCCTCGACGATCAGCGACATCGGCTGCGCGCGTCGCGCGGCATAGGCGGACAGAGTCTTCATCACCTCGGGATCGAGATAGACGGAGATCTGGGCCTTCTTTTTCGGCATTGCCATTGCGGCCTCACAACTCAAGCTCATCGCCACGGTCGAGCGACGCCTGCCGGGCGACACCGCGCATGAGATCATTCATCCGGTTGTTGCGGGGCGCGATGTCGTCGAATTCATCGACCGGATCGGGCGTGAACTCGTTCTCCATCGGCTCCTTTTTCTCGACAGTGCCTTCGTCCAGTTCGGGCTGATGGCGCCGGGCGGACTGCTTCGGGTCTTCTTCCTCGTCCTCCACTGTCCGCGTTTCGGCCGCCGCATCGGGTGCCGGCGGCCTGGGTGGGAGGGGGCGGCGGCTCCAGTCGTCCGGGCACCCGTCCTTCGGGGGCGTAGGCTTTGGCGGTGGCAGAATGCGTTCCTGGAAGCGCGCATCCTCGAAGTAACGGGCCTTCTTCGCACGGATCGGATACAGCCCGGAGACCATGACGATCTCGTCCGCTGGCGGGAGCTGCATGACTTCTCCCGCCGTCAGCAGCGGGCGTGCCGTCTCCGAGCGCGAAACCATCAGATGGCCCAGCCAAGGCGAAAGACGGTGGCCCGCGTAGTTCTTCATCGCCTTCATCTCGGTGGCGGTTCCGAGCGCGTCGGAGACACGTTTGGCCGTCCGTTCGTCGTTGGTGGCGAAGCTCACGCGGACATGGCAGTTGTCGAGGATCGAATTGTTCGGCCCGTAGGCCCGCTCGATCTGGTTGAGGGACTGGGCGATCAGGAAGCTCTTGATCCGGTAGCCCGCCATGAAGGCCAGCGCCGATTCAAAGAAATCCAGACGCCCGAGGGCCGGGAATTCGTCGAGCATCAGCAGCACACGCCGCCGCCGCGCCGCAGCATCAAGATCTTCTGTCAGCCTCCGGCCGATCTGGTTCAGCACCAGACGGATCAGCGGCTTGGTGCGGCTGATGTCAGACGGTGGCACGGTAAGGTAGAGCGTCACCGGGCGATCGGCGCCGACGATGTCGGCGATCCGCCATTCGCAGCGCCGCGTCACCTCCGCGACCACCGGGTCGCGATAGAGGCCGAGGAAGGACATGGCTGTGGACAACACGCCCGAGCGCTCGTTGGGGGACTTGTTCAGCAGTTCGCGCGCGGCCGAGGCCACGACGGGATGCGGGCCGGCATCGCCAAGATGCTTCGTCCGCATCATCGCTGACAGCGTGGTGGCGATCGGGCGCTTCGGGTCCGACAGGAAATTGGCGACACCGGCCAGAGTCTTGTCGGGCTCGGCATAGAGGACATGCAGGATGGCGCCGACGAGAAGGGAGTGCGAAGTCTTCTCCCAGTGGTTGCGCTTCTCCAGGCTGCCTTCCGGGTCTACGAGGATATCGGCGACGTTCTGGGCATCACGGACTTCCCACTCCCCGCGCCGAATCTCCAGCAAAGGATTATAGGCGGACGAGGCTGCGTTGGTGGGATCGAACAACACGACACGTCCGAAACGGGCGCGGAATCCCGCCGTCAGCTCCCAGTTCTCACCCTTGATGTCGTGGACGATGGCCGAACCGGGCCAGGTCAGGAGCGTGGGGATGACCATGCCGACACCCTTGCCGCTGCGCGTTGGTGCGAAGGTCAGGACGTGCTCTGGCCCGTCATGCCGCAGGTACTCTTGACGATAGCGGCCTAGTACCACGCCGTCGGGGTCAAGTAGGCCGGCCTGGGCGATCTCCTTGGCGTCAGCCCAACGGGCCGAGCCATATGTCTCGATCCGCTTCGCCTCGCGCGCGCGCCAGACCGATAGCCCGATCGCAGTGACCGCAGCCAGGATGCCGCCCGACGCGGCGATATAGGCACCCCGTGCGAAGACCTCCGGCGCATAGGCGTCATACGCATACCACCACCAGAAGAACGCGGGCGGAAAGTAGAATGGGAACCGCAGGATTACGAACCAGGGTCGCCCGAGTTCAGCCTGGAAGGCCAGCTTCCAAGCGATCCATTCGGTCGCAGTCCACATGGTCAGCAGGACGATCGCCAAGACGACGATGATCTGCCCCCAAAGAATCTTGGTGCCCGACATCGGGAGCCCTCCCTTTTAGAGGAGGAAGGAACGGCGGATTCCTGCGTTCAAGTGCTTTTAAGCGTTGTTCGCAGCCGGGCAAACCAGAGCGAAAAAATACTTGCGCTGTGCGGACAAGGTCCGCCCAGCCGATCCTGGGACACACCGGTAGCAGGCGATTCGGAGATAGGGCTGAGCTTCAAAATTACGGTGACGGCAATGACAATGAGGAATGGACGATCGGCAGCGCAGCCTGCATCGGATGGAAAATATGTTAAAAAGAATAGGAATTATTGGAAATATAGAGACATGGAATTTCTTTTTAGAAGAATAGCAGAGTATAGGAACTTCTGAATACAGTGTTGGTCAAAGCAGAGAATGCTACGACTTCATTAATCAATACTCGCTTCATCTCCAAACTTTTTGCCGAGTTGACGGATATGCATCGCGAAGGTGCAGCGCGCACGCGCGCTTACGTAAGGGTGACATGGGGATATCCCATGTGCTATCCTGAAATCAGCGTGTCGAAACGCTTTTTTGCAACTGGGCGGCCTCCTATGTCGGGTGGCCTGCCGAATAGAACACCCGGACCTACGGTCCTGCGGTGAACAGCTTTGGCTGTTCTCAGCAGGGGAATAGGCAGGAGGTGGCTACGCCCAGTGCAAAACACCTTTCGACCCGCCCGACGCCAGGCGGGTACGGGGAGTCACGCCCTCAATTCGCTTCCGTCGTCGTCATGTCGTGCGAGACGGAGAGCGGATTTGGCGATAGAAAACGATGACGAAACTTCCGATAAGTGTTCTGCGTCAGACATGGCAGACGCCTTGATCCGATCCTTCGGATGGAGTGGAGCGCGGAACAAAGCGCATACGCATGTCTTGCGATGTGTTGACGCGGGTCAGAGCGACAGCGCGCAATTCTGGATGAATGTACGAAATATCGTGGATCACCTCATGACGTTGGGGCCGCAGGACCGTGACTTAATTCACTGATCGGTCATGGAAGGTATTCGGAGATGGACATCGAGTCTGAGGACCAGATCGTCAAATTCTGGATAAAACAGCATTTTCGTGCGCGGTTTGGTAGCATTATCAATGAGCCCGTTCCTGATGCACTTCTAGGTCTTCTTCGTGAATCGAACGAGTGTACAGACTTTGAAATTCCTGATGATCGGCCGCATCCTAACCGACCGACATCCACCGCACAGGAAGGTTAGTGTGGGATGCAAACGCCATGGTTGGCGGCAACGGTGAAATGAAGTAGTCACAAAAGGCTCGTATGTCCTCTGAATTCAGCGCTTCCGAAACAGGCTAGCATAAAGGGTTGGTAGAACAAGCAAAGTGAGCAGGGTCGATGTCACAAGACCTCCAATCACAACAGTCGCAAGCGGCCGCTCGACCTCCGCGCCCATGCTTCCCGAAAACGCCATCGGGAAGAAGCCCAGACTAGCGACGCTTGCGGTCGCGATGACAGGCCGGAATCGGGCGCGTGCTGCCTCGAATGCCGCCGTTGCCGCATCAATGCCGGCTTCCTGAAGCGCGCGGATCTGACTTACAAGAACGACGCCATTGAGAATGGCCACACCAAACAGCGCAATGAAACCGATGCTGGCAGCAATACTAAACGGCAACCCACGCAAGGTCAGTGCGAAAATTCCTCCCGTCGCTGCTATAGGGAGATTGATGAATACCAGGGAGGCCGCCCTGAATGATCCTAATGCTGCAATCAGGAGCGCAAATATCAACAAGAGAGCGATGGGTAGAACCAGACCCAGACGTTGCATTGCCGATTTCAGGTTCTCGAACTGTCCGGCCCATTCAAGACGATAGCCTGACGGGAGTCTGACCTTCTCCGCAACCGCTTTTTGCGCCGCTGCGACAAAGGAACTGACGTCCCGCCCCCGGACATTGGCCTGAACAATGACGCGCCTATGAATACGGTCCCGATCAATCCGGGAAGGGCCGTCTATCACCTGTAGTTTCGCAATATCCGACAGCAAGACCCACCCTTGTCCGTCCAACCTGCGCACGGGCAGATTTCCGATCATCGAAACTGACAGGGTCGAAGTCGGATCAAGGCGGATCTGAGTTGGTATGATCGCGTTGCCCACAACAACAGGTTTTCCGATCAATCCACCGATAGCCGTGATCTGGGCAAGAGCGTCGGACACGGCCACCCCACGTCTGGCTGCGGCATCCCGATTGATGTCGATATGCATGAAGGGCACTGTTCCGTCGCCCTGTGGGGCAACATCCGCAGCCCCCGGAACCGCCGCCACGGCTGAGGTCACTTCATCGGCCAGTTTCGCCAGTTCCTTCAAGTCATCGCCATAAACGGAGATAGCTATTTGAGTGCGAACACCTGAGAGCAATTCATCCATTCGCATCTGGATCGGCTGTGACCATTCGTAATTGGCACTGGGGAGCTTCGCCTTGAGGGTGTCGGCCATCGCCTGAACCAACTGATCCTGGGTCCGCCCGGTCTTCCGCTGCGAGAGGGGCTTCAGAATGATGAAACTGTCTGACTCGTTGGGGCCCATAGGATCTGTCGGAACAGCCGGTGTGCCAATATTTGTTACCACCGTCTGAACTTCAGGGAACGAACGGATGATTCGTTCCTGTTTCCCGATTTCATCAATGACGGTAGGCAGTGAGGCGCTCGGCCAGCGCGTGACCGTTGTCGTCAGGGAGCCTTCTTCCAGCGTCGGTATAAACTCCCCACCCAACCGCGTGGCCAGGCCAACCGAAACGAGGAACACAGAGATCGTGACGATGATCACTGTCCTGCTATGCTTTTCGCTCCAGGCCAGCATCGGCTCGTAATAGCGTCGCACAAACTGCACGAACCTCGTCTCCTGGTGAGACTTCGGATCACGCAGGAGTACTGCTGCAAGGACGGGGATGCAAATGAAGCAGTAAATCAGTGATGCCAGCAACGCCATGGCGACGGTCTGCGCCATGGGGCGGAACATCTTGCCCTCGATATCTTCCAGAGTGAGGATCGGCAGGTAGACCATAATGATCACGAAAATCGAAAATGTCACCGGCCTGACGACAGACTTCGCCGCTTCAATAGCTGTGTCCCGCATGGAACGCTTTGTGCCTTCAGCCTCCCTCAACGTCATGAAGTGCTCGACGACAACGAGAGAGCTGTCGACAATCATACCGAAATCAATTGCGCCGAGGCTCAGCAGGTTGGCCGAGACCCCGAAAACCCTCATGCCGATGAAGGCTGACAACAGCGCGGCGGGGATGGCGGAGGCAATGACCAGCGACGCGCGCCAGTCACCCAGAACCACGATAAGAACGACAAGCACCAGAGCCGCGCCGATCAGGAGATTTTCCTTGACGGTGGAAATGGTTTCTCCCGTTAGCGTCGAGCGCATATAGTAGGGGTCAAGCGTCACGCCGGCTGGCAACAACTTCTGGATACCAGGAAGTGCTTTGCGGATATTTGCAAGAACGGCATTCGAGCTTGCTCCGTCCTGCATCATTACCGCGCTCAGGACGATCTCTCCGTTTCCGTCCCGGGTCGCCGCGCCGAGGCGCGTCCGCGGACCCAGTGCGATACTCCCCACGTCCTGGACCCGGATGACATGCCCGTTCCGGCCGATTCTGACCGGGATCAGACCGAAATCATTCAGGTCGCCGACCAGGGCACGGCCAACAATCACCTGCTGCTCGGCCTGGTGGGCAATCCAGCCACCACCAGCCGAGGCGTTATTACGGTCAACTGCCTGATAGACGTCTGTCACCGTGACTCCGTAGGTACGCAGCCGAAGCGGGTCGAGCGTGACCTGAAAGGTCTGTTCCGCGCCACCATTGATATTGACCTCGGCCACGCCCGCTAGAAGTCTCAGTTCAGGCGCGACCGTCCAGTGCATGATGCGGTTGAGGTCCAGGAGCGAATAGCCAGGTCCGCGGATCTGGAACTGCATGATCTCGCCCATGCCGGTCGTCCGCGGCCCCATCTGAACGCTGACACCCGGAACGGCGACACTCTCACGAGCGGCCGGCAGACGTTCGGCGACACGTGCGCGGTCCAAGTCGATGTCTGTCGCATCGTCGAATTGTAGATAGACCGCAGATACACCCGTCCTTGATACCGAGCGCAAATCAATGAGACCCGGAAGAGCAGTCAGACTGGTCTCGACCGGAAAGGTAATCAACTTTTCGACTTCCTCGGTCGCAAGCCCGGGAGCAGTAACCGTCACCATGACCTGGCGGGGTGAAATGTCGGGAACAGGCTCGACAGGAAGCCCTTCGACACAGGCCAGTCCGGTTATCAGGAGGGCAAAAATCAGACCGAAAACAAAAAAGCGTTGCTTCTGGAAGAATTCAAAGAGCATTTTCAGTCTCCATCGAGACCGGACAGAAGCGCCATCGCCTTGAGCGTAAAGCTCCCCTTTGCGACGATAGTGTCATCAGGCTTGAGATCTCCGGACACCACGCTCTGCTCTGGCCCTTCGAGGAGCACACGAACGGGAACAGGTTGAAACGTATCGGCGCCGGTCTGCCGGTACACCACCATATGCCCGTCGACATTCTGCGGGGCGGCGGACGGCACGATCAGACCGCTGGCCTGCTCCTGCGCAGGAAGCCAGGCATTGAGCTGGGTGCCGGGCCGGAATCTCCGACGCGGATCCGAAAATGTCGCGACAACCTTCACCAGCCCAGTTTCGGGATCGGCAGTACCTTCAATGGTCTGAACCTTTGCCATCGCGGCTTGCGCGGGATCGGCTCCCACGGGCATGAACGTCATCTCAGTGCCAATTGAAATGTCTGATGCATCTTCGGGGCGGACGTTAGCCACGACCCATACGGTTTCCAGACTCGTAATCCTGATTACGACGTCTGTGGGCGAAATATCATTATCGACAGCCGTACCGACCTGTTCGACCATGCCATCAACCGGCGCGATCAGGACCGAATTTTCGAAGTCCACGATCCGTTCCGTTGGCGAGGTGAATTCTTCCTCAAGACGATGGGTCAGGGTTTTGACCGCAGCGTCCTGAAAGTGGACAGCGTTCTGCGCCTCGTGCATCACGGCAAGGCGACGCGACACTTCGCCCGCGGAGACTGTGGCCCCGGCCAATGACTTACCACGACGGTACGCCAGTGCAGTATCAGCGAGGTTGGCCTGGGCGCTGGCCAGACTAGCTTTCGCCTGGGCAAGCTGGAGATCGACGACATGCAATGAGTGATCAATATAGGAGACGAGCGTCTGGCCGACGGTGACTTGCTGGCCGGGCAGGACGTAGACCGCGCGGACTTTGCCATCGCCTGCCGGCCGTATGGACACGGAACGCGCGATGTTCTCCGTTACACTCGCCATCGCCTGAATTCGGGGTCTTACGGAGCCTTTTTTAACCTTGACGGTTTCAAGACCCTCGGCCTGCCGGGCTTCTGCATCCATGGTCACGGTCTGCTGCCACCCCTCTGTTTCTTCCGCCAAAGCCAGGTGAGGTAAAGCCACGAATAGGGCTGCGACAACGAGGATACAGGTCGATCTCATGGTATGTACCCCAAGGCGATAACAGTTCTGACGATCGCAATGCGATGATCGATTTCGGCCTGGCTGAAGGTCAGCAGGGCGTTATAGGCATCCATGCGGGCACGAAGCGCCTCTATGAGTGATGTTTCACCGGATCGCCACGACCGCTCCATGGCGTCCGCGCGCGCAAGCATCTCGTGCGCGGCCTGAGCCGTACTGACGATCGAGGCCGATGTGTTTTTCAGATGTGCCTGGACGCGCGCCATCTCGGCCCTGACGGTCCTCTGGGTGGCGATCTCCTGCCGGATGGCGGTGGAAAGCGCACTCTGAGCGGCCGTTCTCACGGGAACCGATGTGACGTCACTTGGGATCGGCATCCTGAGACTGACCCCAACCTGCGTGTCCCATGGCGAACCGTACTGGCCCTGATTGATCACGCCGACGCCGATTTCCGGATTGGGCATATAACTGTGAGCGGCAAGATGATCCTGTTCCGTGGCGACCGTGACGCTCTGGTGAGCCGCACGCACGCGCGGGTCGTTCGCCTCGCTCCATGGCCGCGCGGTCGCTCGCAGGAATAGCGGCCAGTGCGTGTCGATTTCCGACAGACCGGCTTTCGTCGGATGGCCGGTCAGAATATCCAGATTGGCCTGGCCGGCCTCGACTTCCTCGTCGATGGCATTGCGATCGCTTTCCGAAAGAGCGATCCGCGCATCCACCGCCTGCTGTTCCGCCGATGTGCTTTCTCCTGCATGGCTCGATGCCCGCACGGCCCTGGCCATGCGTCGCAACGCAGCCAGTGTGGAATCCATGGCAGATCGCCGTCGCTCGGCGAGCAGGACAGCCCCGATGGCATCCGTGGCACGAATGGCCACCGCCATATGGGCGACATCCTTCTGTACTACAGCGGCCTGTGCATCGGCTTCAGCCACATGCTCAGTTGCCGTTCCTTGTCCTGGCAGCCAGAGAGGAACGGAGAGACCCACCTGTGTCGTGCGGTACGCATAGTTACGGCCGCTGGGTCTGTCGTCATAATATTGAGCATCGACCGATGGCCCACCTGCGAACCAGGATTTCGCGGCACGCTGGCGTTTCTTTGCCCCAGCTTCCTGAGTCGCGAGATCATTCTGGGCAGGATCATTCGTCCATGCTGCTGCGATGACATCATGCAAGGTGGCGGGAATCGCTGTCGTATCGTCGGCTGTGGCCACGCCACCCGACACCAAAGCCATTGCGAGGCTCGCCGCCACAGATTTCCACCGACACCGAACACAACACACGGACATTCGACTGAAAATTCTCATAATATTTTACGATGTTGCATCGAGGCTGCGGGAGCGCAGCAGCCTCAGCGCGTTGAGGGTGACGAGAACGGTTGCCCCGGTATCGGCCGCAATGGCGATCCAGAGCCCTGTCAGCCCCGCGATGGTGGCAATCAGGAACACTCCTTTCAGCCCAAGAGCGATCGAGACATTTTGACGAACATTTCGCATGGTCGAACGGGCGAGGCGGATCAGCGCTGGAATATCGGAGACTCTGTTCCGCAGGATGGCGGCGTCGGCTGCCTCCAGGGCAACATCGGTCCCCGAGCCGATTGCGACCCCGACAGTTGCCTGTTTGAGTGCAGGCGCGTCGTTGATGCCATCTCCGACCATCATAACACCGCCCTGCGCGGCCAGAGCCCGTATTTCGGCCAACTTCTGCTCCGGCAGCAGTTCGGCCTTGTAATGCGCCCCCAGCATTGAGGCGATCGCGGCGGCTGTCCGGCTATTGTCGCCCGTCAGGATGACCGGCGTAATACCGAGGTTGCGTAACTGGCGCATGGCTTCTGCCGCGTCCGCGCGCGGCTCGTCACGGAGGGCAATCAACGCGAGTGCCTTGTCACCATACAAGACGGCAACGGTTTTTCCTTCCGCCTCAAGTTCGGTGGCACGTGCGGTGTCAGTAGCTGACAACGCGCCGTCGCGTACCGCCTGAAGGGGGCTGGAGATCGTGAAATCCATTCCGTCAATGCGGCCTGTCACCCCTCTTCCGGGAATTGCCCTGCTCTCCTGTGCAACGGGAATGTCGATACCCGGCCCGTTACTCTGGGCTCGGCGCAGGATAGCCTGGGCCAATGGATGGCTGGACGCGCCTTCAACGGCGGCGGCGACAGCAAGAACCTGAGTTTCGGGCAAGCTGTCCAGCACGATGATGTCGGTGACGTCAGGCCGTCCCAGTGTGAGGGTTCCAGTCTTGTCGAGTGCGACTGTCTTCACCCGCGCAGTGGCCTCGATGACCGCTCCTCCCTTGATGAGCAGCCCGTTATGTGCCCCCAGGGCCAGCGCGGACGCTATGGCTGCGGGAACCGATATGACGAGCGCGCAGGGGCAACCAATCAGCAGAAGGGACAACCCGCGATAAACCCAGACCGACCAAGCCTGAGCAAACGCCAGTGGGGGAAGGCATACGACGACCGCCGAAAGCACGACGATCGTCGGCATGTACCAACGGCTGAAGCGGTCGATGAACCGTTGAGTCGGTGCGCGTGCCTCCTCGGCCTGCTCTACAAGATGGATGATGCGGGAGATGGTGTTGTCCGCCGCAGTGCGGGTCACGCGAACCCGCAACGCAGCTTCCGTGTTGACCGAGCCGGCGAAGACGGCATCCGTCGGCCCACGCGACACTGGCACGCTCTCACCAGTGACCGGACTTTCATCAATGCCACTTACGCCGGAAATAATCTCTCCATCCGCCGGAATGCGGTCTCCCGGCCGGACCAGGACCACATCGCCTAGTCGGAGTTCGACAGCAGGAACCTCCCGGATACCGGCAGTGTCTTCGCGCAAGGCGATTTTCGGTACCAACGCTCCGAGCGCGCGGATACCATCACGGGCATGACTGACGGCAACGCCCTCAAGGAGTTCCCCGACCGCGAAGAGGAAGACGACGAGTGCAGCCTCCTGGGCCGCGCCGATAAATAGCGCACCGATCGCCGCGATCATCATCAGGGCTTCGATGGAAAACGGCTGAGCAACCCGGAGCGAGGCTAAGGCGCGGCGGGCAACCGGAAAAAGCCCTACCAGGCAGGCCCCGACAAATGGCCAGGGTTTCATCTCGTTTGGTGCGATCAGGCTGATACCCCAGGCCAGCACCAACAAAATACCGGTCGTGACAACAAGTCGTCCCTTTCCGGTTTTATACCAGGGCGTATCAGGCGCGCCGGCGTCATTCGTCGCATCCTGAGCAAATACAATGTCAGCTACAGTGGCAGGATTGAGGCGCCGGATACCATATCCCAGGCTCCTGACCATCTCTTCGACTTTGGTCACGGAAATCGCATTCTCATCCATGGTCAGTCGCAGTTTCTGAGACACCAGGGAAATCTCTACATTCTGGACGCCTGCGATTTGACCAAGCGCGCCCTTCACCTTGCTGACACAAGCAGCACAGTCCATGCCCGTGACATCCCACTCGCGCCTGTCCGGCATCCGGATTCTCCTGTTCACCCAGCAGCGAATCCGTTATCTACTTCCTCTAGTCGCTAGAGGTTCAAGGGGGCTTTTATGTTCAGTATCGGAAAATTATCCGGGTCAACTGGCGTCAAGGTGCCGACCATCCGCTATTACGAGCAGATCGGCATCCTTGAGGAGCCCGACCGAAGTGAAGGAGGGCAGCGTGTCTATGGAGAGGAAGCAAAAAAACGCCTGAGTTTTATTCGCCATGCGCGGGAACTTGGATTTTCACTAGATGAAATCCGTGAATTACTAGATCTTGCTGACGATCCCAATCAAAACTGTATGGCCGCATATGAGATAGCAAAACGCCAATTGATCGAGGTCAGGAACCGTATTGCCCGCCTGACGGCTCTCCAGGGCGAATTGCAACGCATGTTGGATCAGTGTTCATGCAACACAATCGGGACCTGTCGGATCATTCAGGTCCTGAGCGATCATTCTTTATGCACGTCAGAACATCTCGGCACGGAGGCAGGGTGCAAAGCGTCGTAAACAAATCATCGAGTATCGCAAACGGGTCGCAGCATGCAGGAGTAGTCCCCATGAACCGCACCATAAAGACCGCATGGGGCACACTTGCCGTCAGTCTGGTCGTTCTGGCCCTGAAGCTTGCCGCCTACTGGATGACGGGCAGCATCGCGCTTTACTCGGATGCGCTGGAAACAATCGTCAATGTAGCGGCCGCCGTCGGCGCGCTTATCGCCCTGTGGGTCAGCGCACAACCCGCAGACGCAAACCATCCCTATGGCCACCAGAAAGCGGAATATCTGAGCGCGATCATCGAGGGTGGCCTCGTGCTCGCAACGGCAATTCTGATCTTCCAGGAAGCCTGGATCGGCTGGCAGCACCCGAAAGCACCGGACACGCCGCTTCTGGGCTTGGCCCTGAATGGCAGCGCCGGGGTTATAAACCTGTTCTGGGCGCTGCTACTGATCCGCAATGGCAAGCAGTGGAAGTCGCCCGCGCTCGTCGCGGGCGGCCGGCACATCCTGACGGACGTCTGGACGACCATTGCGGTCCTGATCGCTTTTGCGCTGATCCCGGTGACTGGTTGGCTCCGGCTTGACCCGGCCATCGGCGGCCTGGTCGCAGTCAATATCCTTTGGGCAGGTTATGGTGTCGTGCGGGAAGCCGTCGCCGGGCTGATGGATGAAGTCTCCGATCCCGAATTGATTTCACGCCTGGACCGGACGATCGCAGGGAATGCATCAGGGGCGATCGAAGCCCACGACGTGCGGGCGCGTGTCGCGGGCAACACGACATTCATTGAATTTCATCTCGTGGTCCCGACGGGGATGACCGTCGGCAGGGCGCATGAGATCTGCGACCACATCGAGCACGCACTCAGGACACAGCTCGGGCAGGCTGTGATCAACATTCACATCGAGCCCGAGGAGAAGGCGAAGCATGGCGACGTCATCATTCTGGACCGACACGCACACGTCAAAAATCGCGAAGAACTGATTTAGCCGCAGCAGGACTTTCGCTCGGCCTGAACCGCCGGGCGCGGAGCCGCTCCGTAATCCGCAGCGTATCCACTCCAAAGCCGCGTTTGCCAAACCTTGTGGTGTCTGCCCCGTGGCGGCATCGAACTGGCCACCTCTAAATGGGTCAATTGGATCAATAATCGTTGCCTTCTGTCATCCATTGGAAACATCCCGCCAGAAGTGGCTGAGGCACGTTTCCATGCACAACAGAAATCGCATGCATTGGCCGCTTAAACCGGATAGAAAACGTCTCCGAAAACCCGGGGCCATTCAAATGGCGGGATATGGTGATCGTGGAGTGGCTGCTTCACGATCCTGACTGGAAAGTATGTAACAGTGGGGTTTGTGCTACCTTTCATCATCTATGTCGTCGCGGGTTTTGCAGAGATCGGCGGATGCTTCGCCTTCTGGAGCTGGCTCCGGCTGGGGCGTTCGCCGCTGGTTCTCGTTCCGGGCATGGTGTCGCTGGTCCTGTTCGCCTTTCTGCTGACCCGTATCGATACGGATACGGCGGGGCGGGCCTATGCAGCCTATGGCGGCGTCTACATCACCGCCTCGCTCATGTGGATGCGACTGGTCGAGGGGCGCACCCCGGACCGGTGGGAGATTGTTGGTGCCCTAGTGTGCCTCGGCGGGGCCAGCCTGATCCTGTTCGCGCCCCGGACGTAAATTGAGGGGGCTATGCTGCCGCGCGGTGCTCATTGCGCGCGGCCTGCCAGACTTCGCGGGCGGCGTCGGCGTTCATCGCGGCGATACCGAGCCCGACAAGTAGGTCCGGCCATGCGGCGTGCCACAGAAAGGCCGTGACCAGGCCTGCGACGATGATCGCGATATTGGCCAGCACGTCGTTGCGCGCCGACAGGAAGGCAGCGCGCGTCAGACTGCCTGCATGATAGCGATAGCGGGTCAGCATGAGCGCACAGGAGAAATTTACCACAAGCGCCCCCAATCCTGTCACCGACAGGACGAGCGGCTGGGGCGGTGTCGGAAGATTGAATTTTTGCCATGCGGTCCAGAGCGTCGCGAGCGCCGGAACCAGCAGGATAGCGGCAAGGGCCATTCCGACCCGCGCCCGGCTGCGCGCCGTCCAGCCGAGTGCCGCTACGATCAGGAAATTGACGGAGGCGTCTTCCAGGAAATCGACGCTATCCGCGAACAGGGAGACCGAGCCGATGGCAAGCGCTACCGTGAATTCGATGCCAAAATAGGCAAGATTCAGAAGTCCCACGAGAGAGATGACCCGTCGCAGGGTGCCGGCCATGTCGTTCGGTGGTGTGGAATTCATCGTTTTTATCTCTTTCGTTCTATCAGGTTTCTCCCATCCGAAGATGGATTATAGGCGAAGATCAGACCGCACTTTCGCAGCATGCGCGGTTCCCCGCCGGCTCGATGGTGGCAAGTTCGTCAAGAATCACGCACTCGGAGCCGGGACCGCCGGCGCATTGTGCGTCGCAGGTCGCGACGAACCCGGCGATGCTTTTCTCGAGCGCCTTCAATTCGCGCAACTTCGCCCGGACGTCCATCAGGTGAGTATGCGCGAGGTCGCGGGCTTCCGCACAGGATCGCGTACGGTCCTGTACCAATTCGACCAATGCCCGAACCTGATCGATCGAAAAGCCAAACGCCCGGCAGCGCCGAATGAAGGTAAGCCGTCGAACATCGTCTTCAGCATAACGCCGCTGATTGCCTTCCTGTCGTTCCGGACGTGGAAGCAGGCCGATCTCTTCATAATAGCGGATCGTGGGGGCATTGGTACGGGTGCGCTCGGCCAACTCGCCGATCTTGTATCCGGGCATGGGGGGAAACTCGCGTAAAAAATATCTTGAACCTCAAGTTACTTGAACTCGTAAACAAGCGCCAGACCGTCACGCGAACGGGCGGAACGGCATCGAGGAGAGTATCGTGACGAAGCCAAACGAGCCTGCCCCACTTGCCTGCACACTGGAGAACAGCGATCTGGCGAGGCGGCTGGAGTGGATCGCCAGTCTCAACGCCAGGGCGCTTCGGTCAGCGCACCGAGATGGTCTTCATCTCGTGCTGGATTATGATCCTGCCGCACGGGACGATATCGCGCGTATGGTCGAAGGCGAACGAACCTGTTGCGCGTTCCTCGCGTTTGACATCGCTGAACGTATGGATGCGCTGACTCTGACGATTACTGCCCCGGAGTATGCGCGTGAGGCTGCGGAAACGCTGCTTGAGCAGTTTGCGTCGCGCAGTCAGCCAGCAACCGCGCCGATGAAAAAGACCTGCGGGTGCGCGGCGGAGTGCGGCGCATGAGCGAGGCGAGCGCATCGGGAAACAAGGCGGCCAGCGCGGTTGCCATGACGGCGTCCAGTGCGGCGCTGGCCTGCGGCGTGTGCTGCGTCGTGCCGCTCGCGCTGCCGGCCGCGATCCTCGGGTCAGTAGGCGGTATTCTCGCCTGGTTCGCCAACGCCTATCGCTGGCTGACGCCGGTCGCGATCCTGGCGGTTGCTGTCGGTTGGTTCTGGGTGGGTTATCAGGCGTACCAGACAGGACACAGGCCTGGCTGGCAGACGCTCGGCATCATGGGGTTCGCCACGATCATGGGGTGTCTTGCATGGCTCTGGCCACGGATCGAGCCGGTGGCGATTGGGTTCTTGCGCGGGTAGCCTGCCGCGGATCGGACGCCATTATTGGACCCACGCCAAGACCTTAACCGCCTCCCGGAACGATACGTCACGGGTTGGGCGTGCTTCCGATCGCAGAGGCACCCAGCATATCGAGCACCGGGCAAGTCAGGGCCTCCGACTCACGGCATTGTTCGATGCTTGTTGTCAGGAGCGATGCGAGCCGTTGCAGGTCGGAGATCTTGCTCTGGATGTCGCCCAGATGAGCTATGGCGAGTGTTCTGACCTCGTCGCAGGAGGGTAGGCCGGGTTCTGCCAAGGCGAGCAGGGTTCTGATTTCCTCGATGTCGAAACCAAGATCCCGCGCGCGTCGGACGAATGACAGGCGCCTGACATCCTCGGCCCGATAATGGCGATAGCCATTACGCGCCCTTCGCGGCGCGGGAATGAGGCCGATGCGCTCATAGTAGCGCACCGTCTCCAGATGAACGCCGGTTTCCGATGCCAGCTTGCCGATCGTGATGGCGACCATGCGTCACTCCTGCTCTTGAGTCCGTAGCCACTACGGGGTGTAGCATGAAGCGCGACGCAATGGGAAAGTGACGATCATGGATGAGACGGCGGACCTGCCTCAACGAACATCACGTAGCCGCATGGGCATGGAAAGAGGTGGAGTCCTGTGTGTCGCGGGCGGTATGGCCGCCGGTGTGGGTGCGCTGATCGCGTCGTCCTGCTGCCTCATTCCGCTCGCCTTCGCTTCTCTGGGCGCCGGTGCGGGGGTTTTCAGTGTTCTGTCGAGACTTGCGCCATGGCGCGTGCCATTGATTGCGCTGGCGGTCGCGGCGCTGGTCAGCGCCTGGGCGCTCAATCGGCGGCAGGCCAGGGTCTGTTGTGCGGGTGTGGAAAGTGGGTCTATCCGGCGACGCATCGGGGTTATCCAGATGCTATCCTTTGCCACCGCGCTCATCGTGCTGGCGGCATTGGTGTGGCCACGCCTGGAACCCGTCCTGCTCAGGAGCCTGTCTGTAAGATGATTCGGCCTGCCTCGCTTCTGACCTGTCCCGCATGTGGCCAGCAATCACTGGAAACCATGCCGACCGATGCCTGCCAGTTCTTTTACGATTGCCCGCATTGTGGCGTCGTCTTGAAACCGAAGCCGGGGGATTGCTGCGTCTTCTGCTCCTATGGCGACGTTCCTTGCCCGCCGGTTCAGGAACATGGGCGACTGGCATGCTGCGGAGACGGTTCGACATAGACCTGGGGCGGCAGCGGCGATGAAGTAATGGTGTCGTCCTGGCCAGTAATGTGACGATCGCCGTTTGACGGTGCGGTCCATGCATCGTGTATCCATTTGGAAAACCGGCACGTTATCATCAAAATCGAAGCGTAGAGCGCGGGCGGTAGTCTGCTCATCGCTTGCAGCGGGGCCCATTCTCGATTGAGCCACCGTGCGGTAGGATCGGGCCATGAACCGCATTGGCATCCTTTTCGCATTATTGTCCGCGATCCTGTTTGGAGCCAGCACACCGTTCGCCAAGCTTCTCCTTGGCTCCGTCGATCCGTGGATGATGGCCGGGCTGCTCTATCTCGGTTCCGGGATCGGTCTGGCGGCGGTGCATCTGTTGCGCTGGATGCGTGGACGCCCCGTTGCGGAAGCGCCGTTGCGGCGTGGGGACTTGCCCTGGTTGGCGTTGGTGATCCTGGCGGGTGGGATTGCCGGCCCATTGCTGTTGATGCTGGGGCTGGCGCGCACCGACGCGGCCAGCGCGTCGCTGTTGCTCAATCTCGAAGGGCTGGCGACGATGGGGATTGCCTGGATCGTATTCCGCGAGAACGTGGACCGGCGGCTTCTGCTGGGCGCCTTCGCCATTCTCTCGGGCGCCGCGTTATTATCATGGCAGGGGCATGCGATGCTTGACCAGGGCGCCCTGTTCATCGCAGCGGCCTGCCTGTGCTGGGGGATCGACAACAACTTGACCGGCAAACTTTCTGCGGCCGATCCGATGCAGATCGCAATGCTCAAGGGGCTGGTCGCAGGGACGGTCAATCTTCTGCTGGCGTTCGGGAGGGGCGGTGTCCTGCCGACTGTCGGGGGACTCGGCGCCGCTGGAGCCGTGGGGTTCATGGGTTACGGGGTGAGCCTTGTCCTGTTCGTGCTGGCCCTGCGCCATCTCGGTGCCGCGCGCACGGGGGCCTATTTCTCGCTTGCGCCGTTCGTCGGCGCGCTGCTGGCGGTTGTGGTGCTCCACGATCCCTTGTCGCTGAGGTTGCTGATCGCCGGCGGCCTGATGGGTTTCGGGTTGTGGCTCCACCTGTCGGAGCGCCACGATCACGAGCATGCGCACGAGGCCATGGAACATGAGCACCGGCATCGCCATGACGAACACCATCAGCATGCGCACGGGCCTGGCGATCCGACGGGCGAACCGCACACGCATCGGCACCGGCACATGCCGATGGTCCATCGGCATCCGCATTATCCCGACCTGCATCATCGGCACGGCCACGCTCACTGACGCGGTGCCAACGCCTCAATGATACGGCAGTCGGCGACGGTGCCATGGTGGCATTGCCCGATCATCGCGACCAGTTCCCGACGCAGGGCCTGCAAGTCACGCATCTTGCCGTCGATCTCCGCCAGATGCGTGCGGGCGATGACGTCGTTCTTCGCGACGTGCGGGGAACGCATCCGGGAATGCCCTTCTTGGCATTGAAAACAGTCGGGACAATGCCAACGTCGTCATGGTTCGTGCGGATCGCCATGCCGGGCCGCATCATTGCCTCATGGGAGGCCGTCATGATGACAAACTGCATGCAGGGCATGGGATGGGGCATGGGCCTGTTCGGCCTGCTCACGCTGATCGTGCTCGTGCTCGCGATCGCGGCACTGGTCAAGTATCTGTGGTGCGCGGAGGGATGGAGGACGCGGATCGGCCGAGTCCCTTCCGCAGATCGGACATTCAAGTGAGTTGCCCGGCCTCGCGTGGCGAGGGATGTCCCAGCCCAAACGACCGGCCCAAGAGCGCGGCATGACTTCCGCTCCGTGCATAAGAGATTGCCCCCTTTGCCTGTTTGCGAGATGATGGCCGGTATGCGGTGGTGCTTTCTCCGACGTCTGGTATTCGTTATCGTTGGTCTTGCCTTTATGGGCGCGGCCACCGTGCAGGCTATGCCGCCGCAGAATGCCGAGCAGGCCACGAGCCTGGATGCGGCCATGCCATGCTGTGATGGGTCGGTCTCGATGCATCCCGCCGGAACGACCGCACCGTTCAAGGGCATGACGCCGGAGTGCCTGAAAACCATGCAGTGCCTCGGCGTGCCTGATCGCCCAACGCAGGCCGCGGCGATCGGAAGCCCGGTCCGCTACAGCATGATCGCCTATAGCCTTGCCGAACGTGTTCCTGTCGGCCGCTCGCCCGAGCCGCTTTCCTTCCCTCCCAGAACCGCCTGATCCCACCGGCGCCGTGACGGCGTTGGTTTCCGCACGTCCTGCGTTCAGGAGCGCGCGTATTCGCGCGTCCTGACCGCAACCGGACGTCGATCAGCGCTCTATCCCCGGATTTCCGGGGCGGGAAGGATTCCATTATCATGCGTACATATCTGATCGCGGGTGCGTTGGCGCTCGCCTCCTGCGTCGTCGTGACCGGTGCCTTTGTGTCACCGACATTCGCGGCAGCGACGGATTATCGTTTCGAGGCTGCCGGCAAGCAGGCACATCTGAGCGGTGACAAGGCTGTCATGATCGTGCGGCTTGTGCATGTGCCCGACGGCAAGCCGGTCATGGACGCCGTCATCTTCGAGAGCAAGGCCGACATGAGCCCCATGGGCATGGCGACGATGACCTCGCCCACGACCATCGAGCCGGCGTCAGGCGATGGGCTCTATCGTATCGACCTCGATGCCGGTGCTCCCGGCCCGTGGGCGATCACGCTCGCGGCCAAGGTGCAGGGTGAAACCGAGACGGTGCGCGGTTCCGTTGTTGTCACGCTGGAGAAATAGCATGGCAACCCGGCGGAACCGTGACGCGGCGGGGCGCCTGCTCCTGGCTGCGGCTGCTCTTATCGTTTCATCCGGGGCTGCTCGTGCGGCTGAAGGGCCGCCGGGTGCCACCGTAGAGAGCCTGCTCGCGCTCGGCGAGCGCCTGAACCCCGCGGTGCGGGCCGCCGGACTCGATACGACCGCCGCTGCGGCCCAGGCGGAAGCGGCCGGTGCGCTGGACGATCCGGTGCTGACGGAGAATTACCAGAATTATCACTCCGGCGGCCTGTTCAGCATGAACTTCATCACGATCTCGCAAACTTTCCCGCTCGGGGGAAAGCGGGATCTGCGTCATCGTGCGGCGCTGTCCGAGGTGGACGCGGCGCGCGGCCGGGAGCGGGCCGCCCAGGACGAACTCGACGCGCAGATCAAAATTGCCTTCGCGCGCTATTACGCTTTTACCCGCGCGCTGGTGGTCAACCGGCAGATCCAGACGCTCGCCCGCAAGATGCGGCAGGCGACCATGGTGCGCTACGGCCAGGGCGACGGTGCCCAATCGGGCGTGATCCAGGCCCAGGAGGAGGAGACGAACACCGTCATCGAGGCGAGCCGGCTGGAGGCCGAGCGAGAGTCCGCCGCCGCCCAACTGAATGCGCTGCTGGCCCGCCCCCCGGGCGCCCCATTGGCCGAGCCCATGCGGCTACGTCCGATCCCAGCGGTTCTGCCGCGCGTGGAGAGCTTGCTCGACCGGGCGCGCAGCGGGAATGGCGCCGTCCATGCGAACAGCGCGGCAATCGACGAGGCGGAAAGCCGGAGACGGCTGGCCGAGCGGGCCTGGTATCCCGATGTGACGGTCGGCGGCGGCCCGGTCGTGCAGACCAATGCCCCGACGGGGTTCAGCGCCATGGTCTCGCTGAGCATCCCCGTGCAGTTCGGTGCCAAGCGCGCCGACGAAGACGCGCAGACCGCGCGCCTTGATGCCGCCGAGCGCCGTCGCGACGGAACGATGGCGACCATCCAGGCAGCCTTGGCCGAAGCCTTGGCCCGCCTCAAGGCGGCGCGCGATGTGGAGAGCCTCCTCCGTCGCCAGCGTATGCCGCAGGCGGACGCGCTCTCGCGGACGACGCTGGCCAGCTACAGCCAGGGGCATGGCGATCTCGCGGCAGCGATCGCGGCGGAACATCAGATGCACGACACCGAGCTGGAGCTTCTCCGGACCGAGACCGACGAACAGACGGAACTGGCCACCATCGAGCGCCTGATCGGGGGTGATCTGTGAAGGTGCGTCTTCTGTCCCTGGTCCTGGCGTTGCTCCCGCTTTCGACCGCTACGCCAGGACCGGCGACGGCGACTGACCGAACGCCACTCTATTACCAGGATCCGGACGGCAAGCCCGCCTATTCCGCCAATCCGAAGAAGACGTCGGAGGGTCGGGATTATGTTCCGGTCTATGCTGACGGGTCACAGGGGTCTGGTGCCGCGTCCTCGCGATCCTCCGGTCCCTCGGCCCGGTCGGCGGATCGTGGCCGGGTGCTATTTTATCGCAATCCCATGGGGCTGCCCGACACTTCGCCGGTGCCGAAGAAAGATGCCATGGGGATGGCGTACCTCCCTGTCTATGAGAACGAGATCCGGGATGCGGGAACGGTTTTTGTGCCGCCCGGTCGTTTGCAGATCCTCGGCGTGCGGACTTCCGTTGCCGCAGTGCAGCCGGTGCTGAACCGCAGCGTGCATGCCACCGGCATTGCCCAGTTCGATGAACGGCGCATCGCCTTGGTGACAAGCAGGGTCGGCGGCTGGGTCGAGCATCTCGATATCGCTGCCACAGGCGATCCTGTCTGGCGTGGCCAGGTCATGGCCGAAATCTACGCGCCGGATCTGGTTGCATCCGAGCAGGAATATCTGATTGCCACCAGTTTGGACCCGGCTATGGCAACGGCCGCGCTGGAGCGCCTGCGCTCTCTTGGGGCGCCTGAGACCGAAATCGCGCGGCTGCGACGCACCCGGCATGCCGTGCGGCACATCCCGGTCGTTGCGCCGGCGGACGGGGTCGTGACCGAAAAGATGGCGGTGGAGGGCGCGCGCGTCGGGCCGGACCAACCGCTGTACCGGACGGCGGCGACCGCACCGATCTGGCTGATTGCCGAAGTGCAGGAGCAGGATCTGGGCGCGGTGCGGGTCGGTCAGCAGGCGCACGCCAGCCTTGTCGCCTTTCCCGGTCGTCGCTTCGACGGAACCGTCGATTTCCTCTATCCGAGCGTCTCCACCGAGACGCGAACCGGACGTATCCGGATCGTGTTGCCGAATGCGGATAGTGTGCTGCGGGCAGGCATGTATGCCGATATCGCGATCGATGTCCCTGCGTCCATGGCGGGGCCGGTGCTGGTCGTGCCGTCCTCGTCGGTTATCGACAGCGGCACCCGTCAGGTTGTGCTGGTCGAAACGGGGGAGGGCCGTTTTGCACCCCGTTCGGTGCGCGTCGGCGCGCGTGGCAATGACGAGGCTCAGATCCTGGATGGCCTGAAGGCGGGGGAAAGCGTGGTGGTCGGCGCCAACTTTCTGATCGATTCCGAAAGTAATCTGCGCGCCGCCCTACAGGCCTTTACCGTGCCGGACAGCAAGCCTGCCCGGGCAGGGAGTGCCGGTCGATGATTGCCAGAATCATTGCGGTGTCGGCGCGTAACCCGCTGCTGGTGATACTGGCAACGTTGTTCCTCGTGGGGGCTGGTGTCTGGGCGGTGATGAACACGCCGCTCGATGCCATTCCCGATCTCTCGGACACGCAGGTGATCGTCTATACCGACTATCCCGGCCAGGCGCCGCAGGTCGTCGAGGATCAGGTCACCTATCCCTTGACCACGGCGTTGCTGGCCGTGCCGCATTCGAAAGTGGTGCGCGGTTTTTCGACGTTCGGCACGTCGTTCGTCTACGTCGTCTTCGACGACGGTACCGATCTCTACTGGGCGCGTTCGCGCGTGCTGGAATATCTCAATTTCGCGCAGAAGCGCCTGCCCGCGGGTGTCACGCCGTCGCTGGGGCCGGATGCAACCGGTGTCGGCTGGGTCTACGAATATGTCGTCCAGGGTAAACAGCGCACGCTGGCGGAATTGCGCAGCCTGCAGGATTGGGTGATCCGCTTTCAATTGACCAAGGCGTCCGGCGTCGCCGAGGTGGCCGCCATTGGCGGGTTCGAACGGCAATATCAGATCGTCGTCGATCCCCGGAAGCTCCAGGCCTACGGTATCCCGCTGTCGCGCGTGGGCGATGCGGTGCGGCAGGGCAATCAGGATGTCGGCGGTCGCACCATCGAGCTGACCGAAACGGAATATATGGTGCGCGGTCGGGGCTATGTGCGCGATGTCCGCGATCTGGAGCGGATCGTGCTGAAGGTCGACGCCGTCGGAACGCCAGTCACGGTGGGAGACGTCGCGCGCGTCGAACTCGGCCCCGACGAGCGGCGCGGCATCGCGGAACTGGACGGTGTGGGAGAGGCGGTCGGCGGCATCGTCGTCAAGCGCGACGGAGCGGATGCCTTGACGACGATCCGGAGCGTCAGGCAGCGGATCGCCGAGCTGCTGCCTAGCCTGCCGCCGGGCGTTTCCATTGTGCCGGTCTATGATCGCTCGGCCCTGATCCTGCGTGCCATCGCCACGCTCCGGCACACGCTGATCGAGGAGAGTCTCATCGTCTCCTTCGTCTGCGTCGTCTTCCTGCTGCACGTCCGCAGTGCGCTGGTCGCGATCGTGACCCTGCCTGTCGGCGTCCTGTTCGCTTTCCTGGCCATGCACATGATCGGTGTCGGGTCGAACATCATGAGTCTGGGCGGCATCGCCATCGCGCTCGGGGCGATGGTGGATGCGGCGATCGTGATGATCGAAAATGCGCACAAGCACGTGGAGCGGCTGGCGCCCGGTGAAGCGCGTGGCCCGGCGCTGCTGGCGGCGGCGAACGAGGTCGGGCCGTCGCTGTTCTTCAGCCTGCTGATCATCACCGTGTCCTTCCTGCCGGTGTTCGCCCTGGAGGGGCAGGAAGGACGATTGTTCAAGCCGCTCGCATACACAAAGACCTTTTCCATGGCGGGCGGCGCGCTGCTCGCGGTGACGCTGGTGCCGGTCCTGATGCTGGCCTTCGTGCGCGGCCGCATCCTTCCCGAAGCGCGTAATCCGATCAATCGCGTGCTGATCGCGCTCTATCGTCCCGTAATCCGCGTCGTGCTGCGGGGACCGGTCCTGCTCGTCCTCCTTGCGATCGGGATTGGCGCCGGTACGATCTATCCGGCGGCCCATCTGGGCAGCGAGTTCATGCCCGATCTGAACGAGGGGACATGGCTCTACATGCCGGTCACGCCGCCAGGTCTCTCGGTCACCAAGGCGGTCGAGCTGCTGCAGGGTCAGGACCGCATCATCAAGAGCTTTCCCGAGGTCCAGTCGGTGTTCGGCAAGGCCGGGCGCGCGGCGACGGCCACCGATCCGGCGCCCACGGAAATGTTCGAGACGGTGATCACTCTCAAGCCGCAAAGCGAATGGCCGGCCGGCATGACCCCGGACCAACTGAAGGCCGACATGAACCGGGCGCTTGACCTGCCGGGGGTGAGCAACGCGTGGACGCAGCCGATCCGCGCCCGCATCGACATGCTCGCCACGGGGATTCGTACCCCGGTGGGGGTGAAGGTGTTCGGGCCGGATCTGGGACAGCTCGCCAGAATTGCGGAACAGGTCGAGCAGGTCGTGCGCACCATTCCCGGAACCACCAGTGCGTTTGCCGAGCGCCTGGAGGGTGGCCACTATCTGGAGATTATACCCGACCGGAACGCGATCGCGCGCTATGGCCTGTCGGTCGACGATGTGATGCAGGTGGTGGCCACGGCGCTCGGCGGCCAGACGGTCACGACGACCGTGGAAGGGCGCGAGCGTTACGGCGTGAGCGTCCGCTACCCGCGTGACCTGCGCGATGACCCGCAGGCGATCGCCGAACAGGTGCTGCTGCCGACGCCGGGCGGGGCGATGATCCCGCTGGGGCAGGTGGCGGTGATCCGTCTCACCGGGGGACCGCCCTCGATCCGCACCGAGGATGCCCAGCTTGTCGCCTATGTCTATGTGGACCTGAACGGACGCGATATCGGCGGCTACGTCAACGACGCGGCCCGCGCCGTGCGCGAGCGGGTTACGCTCCCGCAGGGATACCGCGTCGCGTGGAGCGGCCAGTTTGAATATATGCAGCACGCCATGGCGCGGCTGAAGCTGGTCGTGCCGGCAACGCTGGTTCTGATCTTCGTGCTGCTCTATCTCAATTTCGGACGGATCACGGAGACGCTGATCGTGCTGCTGTCGGTGCCGTTTGCGCTGGTCGGTGGGATCTGGCTGACCTGGTGGTTGGGCTACAATGTCAGTGTCGCTGTCGTGGTGGGGTTCATCGCCCTCGCGGGTGTCGCGTCCGAGACGGGCGTGATCATGCTGATCTATCTCGACAATGCCTTGGCAGACGTCAGCGGCAGGGCCCAGGCCGAAGGGCGCGCACTGACGCGCGCGGACTTGAGGGCTGCGATCATGCACGGCGCGGTGGAGCGCGTGCGGCCGAAAATGATGACGGTCACGGCGATCATGGCGGGCCTTGTGCCCATCCTGTGGAGCGCCGGCACCGGGTCCGAGGTCATGCGCCGGATCGCGGCCCCCATGGTGGGCGGCATGGTCTCGTCGACCGTGCTGACCCTGCTGGTTATTCCGGCGCTCTATGCTCTCGTGAAGGGATGGCTGCTGTCGCGTGGGTAAACATGGCAGACGTGTCGGCATATAATAGGGCATTATCTCCATGCCGTCTTCCGCCCTCATCCTGATCATAGAATGAAGACCTTCAAGTTTTCTACAAACGGACATCCTGTGTTGGCGACGCAAGCCAGGCCGCCAGTTGCCGGACCATGGATCTCGCGACACGGCCCGCCCCCAGCAGGGTGGCGCATGCGGGGCCGCACCAGGAGCCATAACCCAGCAGCCAGAGACGTGGCTCCCTGATGGCCTGCTGGCCGTCAACGCGGATCAGCCCGTCCGGCTCGATCACGTCGAGCGGCGCAAATGCACCAAGCGCGGGTCGGAAGCCGGTACACCAGATGATCGCGTCAATGGCCTCTTCCTGGCCATCGGGCCAGACGACGCCCGTAGCCGTCATCCGCACAAACGGGCGCACCGCGTGGAGCGCGCCTCGCTCCCTGGCGGCGCGCACGGGTGGTACCATGACGATATCGCCAAAGCCGCCAGTGGGCATGGCCGACGGGCCGCCGAGAACGCGAGCGGTCGCCCGCTCGAACAGGACTCGTCCGTCCACGTCATCGGGCAGGAAGACGGGATCATGCAGCGTGACCCATGTTGCCTGGGCGACAAGCGACAGTTCCGCCATAATCTGCGCACCGGAGTTGCCCCCGCCCAGCACGAGCACACGGCGACCGGCAAAGGGTACCGCGTTGTGGTAATGGGAGGAGTGGATTTGCGCTCCCGCAAACAACCCTTGGCCCGGATAATCGGGGATGAAGGGCGCAGACCATGTGCCGGTGGCGCCGATGACCGCGCGGCTTAGGAAATCACCCACGCTGGTGCTGACATTCAGGAATTTCTGGTCAGTGCGTTCCACACGTCCGACCATTACGGGGCGGTGGATCGGCGGCGCATAGCGCGCTTCGTAGCGGTGCAGATAGTCAAGCACCTCGTCGCGGGTGGGGTAGCTGCCATCCGGCGTGTCGGGCATCGGCCAGCCGGGGAGAGAACTGTAGGACGCGGGCGAGAACAGATGCAGGGAGTCCCAGCCATGCACCCATGCACCACCTGCCTGGGTCCCGTTATCGAGAATGACGTAACGCAGTCCGGTCCGTCGTAGAAAATACGACGCGGCGAGGGCCGCCTGACCGCCCCCCACGATCACGACATCGAACTGCTCGCCCATTGCCCGGCTCACAGGCTTTCCGGGAGACGGAATTCCGTCTTCCGTTCGCTATAGCGGTCCACGAGGTAGTCGGCCCGGTCGCGCAGCAGCCATGTGAACTTCATCAGTTCCTCCATGACATCTACCATCCGGTCATAGAGGGGGGACGGCTTCATGCGGTCATCGTCACCGAACTGCGTATAGGCCATTGGCACGCTGGACTGGTTGGGGATGGTGAACATCCGCATCCATCGGCCCAGAACCCGCAGGGCATTGACGGAATTGAAGCTTTGCGATCCGCCTGAGACCTGCATGACCGCCAGCGTGCGGCCCTGCGTCGGACGGATCGAGCCTTCGGACAATGGCAACCAGTCGATCTGGTTTTTGAACACAGCGGTTATGTTGCCGTGCCGTTCGGGGCTGCACCAGACCTGGCCTTCCGACCAGATCGACAGTTCCCGCAGTTCCTGCACTTTCGGATGCGTGGCAGGCACGGAATCCGCTATCGGCAGGCCGGTCGGGTCGAACACCCGTGTCTCGGCCCCCAGCACCTTCAGGATGCGTTCCGCCTCAAGCACCAGCAACCGACTGAAGGATCGGGGACGCAAAGAGCCGTAGAGCAGCAGGATACGCGGCGGATGGTCCACACGCGGTTGCGGTTCGAGCCGCGCGAGATCGACCCGTTCAAGATATTCGGGGTGCAGGGCTGGCAGGTCAGGAGCGGTCATATATATCGGTCCTTTCTTGTATTACGGGTGGCTGATCAGGGGCAGCCACAGGGCCAGCGCCGCGAGTGTTGCCAGCAGGACGGGCGGCGTAATCGCCAGTCCAACTTTCATATACTGCCCCCATGTGACCCGATGGTTCTTGGATGCCAGCACATGCAGCCACAGCAGTGTTGCGAGACTACCAATCGGCGTGAATTTTGGCCCGAGGTCGCAGCCGATGACGTTGGCATAGATCATCAGGTCGCGTGTCAGCGGCGTGATGTCGTGAGCCTGCTGGATCGCCAGCGCCCCGACCAGCACACTCGGCATA
This sequence comes from Acetobacter fallax, assembly GCF_011516735.1. Classification (GTDB taxonomy): domain Bacteria; phylum Pseudomonadota; class Alphaproteobacteria; order Acetobacterales; family Acetobacteraceae; genus Acetobacter; species Acetobacter fallax. Next base: position 106,660 of record NZ_WOSX01000007.1, read on the forward strand.
TTGTTCATGATGGACGACAGAACAGCCGCCAGAAAGCCGGTGCCGATGGTGGCCGTGAACGTCCCTTGATGACCGAGCCAGACCAGTGCGGTCGCAAGGTAGTCAGTCAGCCCGGCATTGCGCAGCCCGTAGACCACCAGATACATGCCCAGGGAGAAGATCACGATCTGCCACGGGGCACCCCGCAGCACCTTGCGAACAGGGATCACCCGGCCATACCCGGCGACGAGCAACAGGGTTCCGGCGGCCAGGCAGGCTACGACACAGACCGGGATATGAAACGGCGCGGTCAGGAAATAGGCCGCCAGTACGAGGGCCAGTAGCGGAAATGCCGCCCGGAACACATGGGGGTCACGAATGGCCGTGGCAGGTGCGGGCAGTTCGGCGACGGGATAGGTCGCAGGCACCTGCCGCCGGTACCACAGCCACAAGACGGCCAGCGTTGCACCAAGTGCTACCAGATCGACAGGGACCATGATCGCGGCATAGCGATCGAACGCAATGCCAAAGAAATTGGCGCTGACGATGTTCACCAGGTTGGAGATGACGAGCGGCAGGCTGGTGGTATCCGCGACGAAGCCAGTGGCGATAATAAAGGCCAGCGCCGCAGCAGGACTGAGGCGAAGCTGCGTGAGGATGGCGATGACGATGGGCGTCAGCAGCAGGGCCGCGCCGTCATTGGCGAACACAGCCGCAATGGCCGCTCCCAGCACCACGATCAGCGGGAACAGCGTACGGCCTCGCCCTTTGCCCCAGCGCACGACGTGCAGGGCGGCCCAATGGAAGAATCCGGCCTCATCCAGCAACAGCGAGATGACGATCAGCGCGATGAAGGTGAAGGTCGCGTCCCAGACGATGTGCCACACGACAGGAATGTCGTGCCAGTGGATCACACCAGCCGCCAGGGCCACGGCGGCACCTGCCATTGCGCTCCAGCCGATGCCCAGCCCCCGAGGCTGCCAGATGACAAAAACGAGCGTGACAACGAAAATCAGAAGCGCCAGCATCAGACGATCCGCTTGCCGGATTCATCGACGATCTTCTCGCCGTCTTCTTTGACGAAAGCGCCTCGCTGCGGGTTGGGCAGGATGTCCAGAACTGCCTCGGACGGACGGCAGAGTGCCGCACCCAGCGGGGTGACGACGATGGGCCGGTTGATCAGGATTGGATGCGCCATCATGGCGTCGATTAGGTCGTCATCGCTCAGGGCCGGATTATCGAGGCCAAGCTCATCATAGGGCGTGCCCTTGCGCCGCAGGAGATCGCGAACCGAGATCCCCATGCGCGTGATCAGACTGACCAGTTCGGCGCGCGATGGCGGTGTTTTGAGATATTCGATGATGGTTGGCTCGATCCCCGCATTTCGGATCAGGGCAAGCGTATTGCGCGATGTGCCGCAATTCGGGTTATGATAGATTGTGACGCCAGTTGGCTCGGTGCCAATGTCGCGCAATTTCGTCACCAAACTGGCAGTCTCAAGCTTGGCCAGCGGCAATGCGACAAGCAGGGAAATACGATTCTTCAGACCCTTGAACGCCGAGACGAACGCTCGCTCCCGGTCGGCATCGGTTCCCGAAACATTACTCGGATCGGGAATGCCCCAATGGGCCGTGATGGGTTTCCCCGGCCATACCGGACAGACTTCTCCAGCAGCGTCATCGCAGACGGTAAAAACGAAATCCATAACGGGAGCGTTCGCAACAGCAAACTCATCCCAGGGCTTGGAACGCAGTCCCTCGGTCGGGTAGTCGAAGCTCGCCAGCACTTTCAAGGCGAGAGGATTGACCTGCCCCTTGGGATGGCTACCGGCGGAGAAGACCCTGAAATGGCCAGCACCATCCTTGCGAAGGATGCTCTCGGCCAAAATCGAACGTGCGGAATTACCCGTACACAGAAACAACACATTGAAGACGCGATCGGTCATTGGGGGGTTCACTCGGATGGGCAGCAGGACGACAGTTCTGCAACCAGTGGCTCACAAAGTTCAGGGCTTTGCCCGCAGCAGTCCTTGACGAGAAACAGCATCAGTTCCCGCAGGCGCGGTAGGCAGGCACGATAGACAATCACACGGCTATGGCGCTGCGAGGTCAGCAGGCCGGCACGGGTCAGAGTGGCGAGGTGGGCCGAGATCGTGTTCTGCGGGACATCGAGATGCCGCGCGACGTCTCCGGCCGGCAGCCCGTTCGGTTCATGGCGCACCAGCAGGCGGAATATCTCCAACCGCGTGGATTGCGACAGTGCGCTCAGGGCCAACAGGGTCGATTCGGTATCCATATATCCTTACTCGTGGATATATAGAATATTGTCAATTCCCTTTCGCCCGATGGGCCGTTCCTGTCGCCGGATTGTGCAGTGTCATTGCCGATTTCCGATTGGCTGCTTTCCCGACATATTGGCCGTGTCGGTCGTTCATCATTCTCTATATCCACTGACGAACCGAGCGTCGGCAACTTCCTTTCCCTCGGCGGGTCTATCTTCAATCCAGGGGAATTTAACTGTCCTTATCGCCACGACGACTATAGCCCGAGCCCCCGGTTCCGGGTGAAGCTCCAGTCGATCCCGCCATCGTCGCGTGCGACGCCGGAGACGTGCTGGCCCCGCTGCTTCTCCAGCGACGGCGTCCATGGCACGAGCTGGAACTGGAGGCCGTCATCGATCATCGCATAGCGGCCGGAGGCCAGGGCCATGCGTTGCCGATACGTGCCGGTGACATACTCGCCCGATGCCGACTGACTGAACGTCCGGCCCGTCTCAGCGGCGAGCCGCTCTCCCACTTCGTGAAGCTCGCGGTCCCTGAGTTTCCCGATCAGGTTGCGCGCCAGGATCACCCCCTGCGTCCGGCGTTCGGCAAGACCCTGCTCAATCAGTTGCTCGGTCCGCCGCTCCATCGCCTCATGCACTTCGGCACCGAACCCCGCCTGCCCCAATGCAACAGGGTCGCGCGCCACTGCCTGCCGGTCGAGCCAGGTAGCCCCGCGCGCCGTCACCTGATCCTCGATCGACAGGTCGGAACGGACGGCCAGCGCCACGCGACGCTGCCCCTTCCTGTCATCGAAGGCGCGAAGCTCCACGACCGACCCCATGCTGCCATCACCGGTCGCGTCGAGATCGGGAAAACGGATATGATGCGTGCGGCCATCCACGCCGTCGATGACGGCGTAGGCCGTGCCTTTCAGCTCGTCGTCCAGCCCCCGATCGACCAGCCTGCCGACGACAGGAACGTCGAGGCTTTCACCCGCCAGGACGTAGCTCGATGTGCTCCGCTCGATCCCGCGCTCCGTCAGCGAGCGGTGGATACGCTTGATGATGTCGCCGCGCTCCCCGAACTCGCGGAGCGTCGCCTCGGCGGATTCATCCAGCATCCATTGTCCCTGACCGACCTGATGGGCGAGACCGAGCCCCTCCAGGTGGCGCAGGCGCCCGACCTTCAGGGCCTCGAACGGATCAGGCTGCCGATCCGGCGCTGGCGCCATGTCGATGATGCCGTTGCGGCCCGCATCGCGGGCGAGTTGCCGGTCGAGCTGGGTCCAGTGCTCGGCGCCGACCTGGCGTTCGAGGGCACGATGGATTTCGACGTCATTGCGTAGCCCGAGTTCCTGCGTCACCAGATCCTGGGCACGGGCGCGCAGGCCCTCCCGGATATAATCGCGGGAGATCACGAGGTCGCTGCCATCCTCGGCTACGCCCCGCACGAGGATGTGGACATGGGGATGCTGGGTGTTCCAGTGATCCACCCCCACCCAGTCCAGCTTCGTGCCGAGGTCTTTTTCCATCTGCCCGACCAGTTCGCGGGCATAGCCCTTGAGGTCGGCCATGTCGGGCGCGTCCTCGGGTGAGATGATGAAACGGAAATGGTGGCGATCATCCTCGCAGCGCTCGGCGAACGCCTTCGGGTCGGCATCGTCGATGCCAGGACCGAAGAGCCGCGCCTTCTCGCCGTCCTTCGTCACCCCTTCCCGGCGCAGGTAACGCAGATGGGCGGCGAGCGGCGCCTTGCGCCCGCTGTGGCGCACGACACGGGCCTTGACGGTCACGCGGCGGACACGGCTGGTCAGCAGACGATTGGCCCTGGCTGCTGCGACGCGGCCACGCCCGAAGGACGAGCGGGAACCGCCGCCGCTGCGGCCCGATCGGAAGCCACCGCCTCCGGCACGCTGGGCCGAGGCGAGGGCCTGGGCGACGAAGGGCTTGAGCCGCTGGGCGCGGGGCGAGCGGATGCGGCCCAGACGGGGCTGGAAATCATTCTCGCGGGCCATTGGCGCCCCCAATGTGCGAAAAAGACAGGTGCAACAAGGAAAAGTAGGGTCGGCAAACATTGGCGGAGAGGGAGAAACATTGTGTAGGAAAGGAAAAAACGCTGGAAAACCAACACCCCAACCGAGGCGCAATGTGCGCCCTTTTATCTCGCCTCTCCTTTGCCCAGACCCAGTGCGGTCCCTGATCCCTGCTACGATCCGTCATGAGAAACGCTGGACCACGCCGGACCACGATTATGCGCTGACCTGCGACCGGCTGCGAATGGGCGGTAAGGAGAGGCGGATTCGGCATGGTCATGGTGCCGACTCCCTGTCAGAAACCGTCACGAACAGGCCAGCGGAGTGCGGTGCAATAGGCAACAGATCGCGTGCGGTGATGTTGGCAGACGCATCGTTCGCGCGTGCGAAAAAGATCGGCGCGCGTCTCCAGGCCAGGGGATCGGGACGCGCCGCCGGAAGCGGTATTGCGTCACCGTTCTGGCCGAGAAGAGGCAGAAGACCGGCGACATAGGCGAGGGTTTCGGGCGGCAGCGGACGTTGCCGATCGCGGAAGTCCTCGTAGCGTCCCGGTCCGGCATTATAGGCTGCGAGAAACCCCGGTGATCCGTAGCGATCGTGCATCTCGCGCAGATACGCGGCACCCGCGAGAATGTTGTCATGCACATCGAATGGATCACTTCCCAGCCCATAGCGGACACGCAGGTCGGCCCAGGTCGCGGGCATGATCTGCATGAGGCCGAGCGCGCCTTTCGACGAAATCGCACTGGTATCACCGCCGCTTTCAGCACGCATCACCGCCCGTATCCAGGTGGTAGGAACGTCGAAACGGCGGACTGCCTCAGCGATTTGGGCAGCAAAAGAATCGGTGTCGGCGAGTGTCGAAACCGACGCCGCCCGTGTCTGGTCGGCAGCAGCTAATACGCCGATCGCGGTGATGCCGACAGCGAGGAAGAACGCGGGTCGCATCGTCTCAATCTCCTCTTTCGGCGCGCTTTGACGGGCGCGTCCAGTTCAGCACCCAGACCGCGCGGTCGTCGGCGGTGCGGAAGAGATTGGCCCGGATGGGCTGCGTGAAGGCGGGATCGTCGAGTGCTACGGCGACGTATTCACCGGCCCTCTCGCCGGTGCGTTTCCAGCCTGCGCCGACCTCCGGACCGTCGGCATCGGTGAGATGGATGCGATAATCCGGTGCATGTTCGGCGTCGGAAAAATCGGCCGGAATGAGGATAAGATCCTGCGTCACGGTAAGGGTGCGAATACGCCCGGCAAAGCCGGTTTTGGTGCGGGTGAAAAGACCGATCTGTGCCATCTTAGTGTCCTTTCGCGGATGGATTGGAGGATAAGGCGACGGCCTGGCCGCTCCCGGATGGAAGCCAGACCGGAGTGGCTCGGCCGATGACGGTGGAGAGGGGCAGCGCGCCAAAATATCGGCCATCGAGACTGCGTGGCTCGGCCGGATTCATGACGAAGACCTGGCCGGGATCGAGGTGTTGGCAACCCCGCCAGACGGGCAGCGGGCGACCACGATGATCGACGGATCGCGCGTCGCCAGCGAATTTTCCGTCGATGGTGATGCGTTGTCCGGTACGGCACACGAACTGCCCTGCGATGGCCGCTACAGGTTTGAGCAGGGGCACACCGAGAGGGAGGTAGCCGCGCGTCGCCAGCAGCATCGCCTCGCGCTCGGGCAGACGGACAGCGGCCAGATCGCCGACATGCGGCGCAGGGTCCGTGTGCAGCCGATAAAGCCCGACGGGCACGCTCGCCGTTTCGTTCCAGATCAGCCGGGGCATAGGATGCAGGGCCAGCGAAACGCCCACACCGAGCACCGCGAAATAGGTGGCGAAGAACCAGCCACGCCGGGTCATGACGTCACCTGCCGCCGCTTGAGCCAGGCTGCGTGCTGCTCGCGCGTGTAGCTGCGGGGCTCATGTCCGGCAGTGATGCGATGGTGGAGATGCCGCCAGTAATCGGGCGCGGCATCCGCCGGGTCGATGCCCAGCGCGTCAACAGCGTCGATCGCCCGAAGCACGCGCTCGACCCTCGGCCAGCTATCGACACGCAGGAGGATTTCGCCACCGGGACGCACAAATGGCAGAGTCTGGAATGGACTTCCTGCTTCCACCGCCCGCACGATGTCCACGCGGGAGACCGTGGCTCCCAGATCGTTCGACGCCCAGCGGACGAAGGCGAAGATGCTGCCCGGCGCGAAACTGGAAATGCGGCGGCGACCATCAAGGATCTGTTCGTCAACGCGGTGGCCGAAGCGCAACCAGTGCTCGATACGCTTCTCGATCCAGGTCAGTTCGACATGGGTCAGCGACGCCGCGCGGCGATGCGGCGGCGTAGAAAATCGTCCGTTCATGGCACGTCTCCGGGATTGTCAGGGAACTCACGGGCGAGCAGCGCGCGCAGCATGTCGGCGACGGTCATGCCGCGCTGGAACGCCGCGACCTTGATGCGGGCGCGCAGCGCCGGCGTGACGTCGATGGTCAGCCGGGCGGTGAAGTGGTTGGCAGCCGCAGGCTTGTCCGGCGCCTTGACCCAGCGTTCCGGGTCGGCGGGGCGCGACGCGAAGCCGGGTAGCGTGCGACGCTCTGTCATGGCGATATTCCCTCGCCGAGCGGCAGCACGGACGCGATACGGTCGCGCGCTTTCTGCGCCATGACAGGATCGATCTCGCAGCCGACATAGCGCCGACCGGCGAGCCGACAGGCGACGCCAGCAGCCCCCGAGCCGGCGAACCAGTCGCCCACCAGGCCACCCGGTGGGCAGCTCGTGCGGATCAGGATCTCCAGCAACGCCACCGGCTTCTCGGTCGGGTGGATGGCCCGGCCATGCGTATTACGGACCGGAATCACGGAGCGCATCAGGCGCGGGCCACCGTCCTCGCTGACGTAACGACCGGCATCGATCCGACCCATGTGGGGCGGCCGGTGTTTCCGTCGTACCGTGCGTGCCCGTGCGTCGGACGTGGTCGGAACCACGTTGTAGACGGCGCGCCAGGGCGTATCGTCGCGATAGAACTGGACGATCAGTTCATGCACGCGCCGGAACCGATCGGCATGGAAGCTGGAACCGTTCTGCTTCTCCCAGACCAGTTCCTGGGCATATTTCCAGCCCGCATTCCGAAATGCCGCGTTGGATGCAAGGAAACTCCGCAGGGAGCCGAAAACCCAGAGCGAGCCGCTGGGTTTCAGGGCAGCGAGCGCCTTGCCGGGCCAATCCGCTATGCGCCGGTCCCATGCGAGCGACGTATCGCCATAGGGGGGATCGACCAGGATCATGTCGTAGGGGCCGTGCCAGGGCATCAGGAGCGCGCTGTCGCCGGTCAGCAGGGTCATGACACCAGCCCCCCAATCTCGGCTGTCAGTGCGGCGATTTCGCGGGCGGCAATCCCCTGCGGGCGCAAGTCGCAGACCAAGCGGCCGGTGCGCGCCATGTCGGCGAACGCGACCCGCTGGCCGATCCGCGCTGCCAGCGCCGCCGGCTCATGCCCCACCAGCGCCAGCCGGGTTTCGCGGGCGATCACCGTGCGCGCGGCGCAGCGGTTCAGCACGAAACGGGCCAGCAGACCGGGACGGAAGAGCCGCGCTTCCGCCAGCAGCCGCAGCATTTCGGCCGAGGCCCAGCCGTCGAACGGCGAAGGCTGCACCGGGATCAGCACCAGATCGGCCGCCAGCAGGGCGGAGCGCAGCAGCGCCGCCACCCGAGGCGGACCGTCGATGACGACGTGATCCACCCCCTGAGCCAGTTCCGGCGCCTCGTGATGCAGCGTGTCGCGCGCCAGGCCGATCACGCCGAACAGGCGGGGCAGTCCCTCCCGTGCGCGCTGCGCCGACCAGTCCAGCGCCGAGCCCTGCGGGTCGGCATCGATGACCGTCACGCGCCGGCCTTCCCGAGCCCATTGGCCCGCGAGATGCAGCGCCAGCGTCGTCTTGCCGACGCCGCCCTTCTGGTTGAGGAGGGCCACGATCATGGCCCGTCTCCGCGTGCTTTTGGGCCGGAAACGGAGGGACCAGGGCCGTTATCCACAAGGCGGCCCGCCCCATCAACATAAGAGTTAGATTCTAAGTTAGATAAGTTAAGGGCCGGAATCGCCGTTTCAGGCCAAAGACTTAGCTGCGATTCGTGCGTGCGAAGTCCCGATAGTCCTGCGTGTGATGTCCCGATAAGGGTTGCGTGTGAAATCCCGATACCATTCACATGGTTATCCACAGGAATTGTGGATAAGTCGGCCGGTAGGATGCGGAGCAATTCGCGCGCGCCGTCGCGCTCGATGCCCAGGCGATAGCCGGGCAACGACTGGCGGGCGGCGATATGCCGGATCTGGATGGCGAAATCCGAGACACGCACCAGGCTGCCGGATTTCGCATGCAGATGGGCGATCTCGAAGGTCCAGCCCGCACGCTGGCGGCCAGCATGCTTGCGGGCGATGCGATAGAGCCAGCGTTCGATGCCGCCGGTGAGGCGGAAATAGGCCGGGTCGATGGCAAGCACGAGCGAGCGGTCGATCACGCCGCGATAGAACCATTCGGGAATGACGATCTCGACACCAGCGGCGCGGCCCGTCTGGCTGGCACAGATCTCCCATTCGGTGATCCAGGAGAACTGCTGACGGCGCCAGTTCTGGCCGTTGCGGATCGTAGTGGCGACCACGGTGGACTGGAGCCGGGTCAGTGCCGCCTTGAGTAGCCCATAATCCCGCGCTCCCGTCTGACGCCCGATACTGCTCAGAAGCTGATAGGGCGTGAAGCGCAGGAAGCGCGATGTCGTAAGACCAAGATTTTCCGCCTCGACGATCTGGCTGGCGGCCCAGATCAGCACATCGGCGTCCCAGATCGTCGCCATGCCATGGTCGGGCATGCCGAAGACTTCGACACGGACGTCACCGGCTTCATAGAAGATCGGCACCGTGCGCTTTGTCTTCGCGAGCGAGAAGAACGGTCGCTCCATCAGGTCGCGCTGATCGCGCGGGCTGGCATCCCCGCCGGAGACCACGAACGGGTCGAGCCTGTTGCGTTCGCTTGCGCGCCTGGAACGCGGAATACCCGGCGCGGCATTCATCGTGGGTCATGCCCGGCGGCACGCGCCGCGTCATAATTCGGGTCGGAGGTGGATTTGCACGCACCGGCGGCTGCCCATACGTCGAGGTCATCGATCAGATAGACGACGCGACCACCAAGCTTGCGGAACGTCGGTCCTGTACCGTGGCAGCGATATTTTTCCAGTGTGCGCGGCGAAAGTCCGAGAATTTGCGCAGCCTCATGGGTGCGCAGATAGCGCGCCGGTGAGGGCGTGGGTCTGTTGAGCATGATATGCCTCCGTCCGGTTTTGAAGCGTCGCGGCGAAGTCGCGGCGGATCGGGATGACGGTGGCGAAGAAAGCAGGCGTTGGGGGTGGACGAAGATTTTTCAGACTCAGTGTCCACCTTCGGCGGACCATGACGCGCGCAAGAGTTACCGTGCGCAGCCGGGCGCAGGCCAGCGTCGAAAAAATGGAGGGAAACAGCGCAGGAGAGCGAAAAACGGCTGATGCTATTTGCCGTGTAAGAAATCCAGGTAACCGCCGTTTACCCGGTTCTCTGCGTCCTGAATCAGGCGATCCGCAAAGCGCCGCGCCGCAGTGTTCTTCCACTCGATGGAAGGTAAAATCGCCTGCCATGAACGGCCGGCGGCTATGGCGACCTCACGTGGGCCGCCACCAATTTCCTGAATGTCGAAGGCGATCAGAAGCTGAATCTGCCGCGCACGCTGGAGCGGCGTGAGCTGGAGCGCGCGTGGAAGCAGGGCAACGCGGCTGCCACGCAGATGCCGGAAAAAGCGCAACGCCACGTCGAGACGAAGCTCGCCGGCAGCGTCCAGCGGCAGCAGCACGGCGGGGCGTTGCAAGGCCGAAGGGTCCAGAAGCCGAAGAAAGAGATCGCCAACCGCGTCGCCGATCGTAAGCCACCCGCCATCCGCATCGTCGTGACGGGCCAGGATATTCCCCAGCATGGCGGGTTCGATCGGGGTCACCGTCGCGAAACCCGAGGGTGCCGGCGTGAGAATCAGCGTGGCCGGGGAGACCTCGGGCCTCCAGACCATGCGGCCGCGGCGGGCGGGTTCATCGGGAGCATGGACAAAAGCCCAACCCCCAGCGTTCGGCGAACGCCGCGCGCTCTGCGGCGGCGTCCGTTGCCCGGCGGGCGATGCGTCGTTGCAGGCGGGCATACTCGCGACGGTACGTCGCGTTGCGGCGCAGGAACTCGACGGCGAAACCGGAACGGTCCAGAGTGCTGATACGGTCGCGTATTTCCTGTGAACGCCAGAAGGATGTCGGCATGGTGACCTCCCTGTCTGGCCCCTCATACGGCAAGGGGGCAGCCTCAATTAGCCGGATCGGAACCGCGAGCGCATAGACCCTGATTTTCTATTGGGGAGAGTGCCGTGGGGGACCAGCGCGTGGGCCGGCGAAGCCCGGCTATTGCAGGCGCGGCTCCAGCAAATGCCGGTAGCCGGCTTTGGTCATCCAGCGCGCCCGTGCAAGATGGTTGTCGTAAACAGCCCTGGCGCGCACGGGTTCACAGACAGGATCGATTTTGAACAGCACCGCAACGACTTCGCGCCAGTCGGCACCTTCCTCGTCGGCGATCAGGAGGCGGAGATAAAGGTCGAGATGCTGCTCGTCATAGGCGTTCACACGCGCCGTCAGAGGCGGGTGATCCTGGAAGGATGGGTGGGTCATGACGATCCCTCGTGATAGCGCTGTTGGATCGGTTCGATAACAAATTCGTGGAATGACGACCGTTCGACGGTTCCGCGCTGACGCAAAAAACAACGCGGGGCCGAGTGGGAAGGCTGCGCGGCCAGGCCGATCAGGACGGCGCGCGTCTGCGACGGCCCGCATCCTGTCGCGTCTGTGGATCGGAAGTCTCGTGAAGAAACATGACACCACGCCCTTGCCCGGACTCGATGAACAGGATGCCCGCTGCTTCCAGCGCGCGGCGGACCTGGTCGATCGTGCCCTCATGGACACCAAGGCCACGCTCGGATTCAAGGCGCTTGAGCGCGGTCAATGCTACGAGGGCTTTTTCAGCGAGCCGTTCCTGTGTCCAGTTCAGGAGTGCCCGTGCCGCCCTTACCTGTCGGCCAGTGATCATCCATGATCACATCCGACATGCAGGGCATGCACACCAGAAATACGACTATAATAGTCGTATAATGGAGATTCAATATCGTTCTTTCAGTTGGATAGTGAGGAAACACCGGCGTCCTGCTTCTGATAGGACCGTCAGTGGGGTCCGCCGTCGGTACGGGCGACCAGACGAAAAGACCCCCGCTTACGCGGAGGCCTCCCCGTCGTGGCATTTTGCTGCGAATTGCGCGCATACCTGGTTCAGTTCACGCTCGATTTTGGCCCGCTCACGACGGCTGAGGTGAAAGCTGGTCAGTTCGGCGCGCAGCATCTGGATCTGGTCGTGTAGCGTGGTCATCGTCCTGCTCCTTTCGTTTTTCGAAGACAGGCCGTCGCCTCATGCGCGCGTGAATCGGGTCAAGGATCGCCGCAGGCGACCGCCCCAGCGGCGCGCGGGGGAGCCGATTTTGTCTGGTGTGCCCGTAGGGTGCGCCGGGCAAAATTGGGGGGACCGCGCGTCCTTGAGGCGGTTCACGCCGGGCATGGTACAATGGGAAGGCTGAGGGAAGCCCTGTTCCCCTTTCTTGCCCACACATTGGCAGATTGGGCGCGGCGCGACTGGTGCGCCCACCCGCCGGTTCGCGATCGGTCATGCGAAGGCCCCACCCGGACCGGCCGGGCGGGGGATCGCTGGCACCTCAGTCGCCGTTGCGGCGGCCGTTGGGGCGGGACCAGATCAGGCTGTAGCCCTCGCCGTCCTCGTCATCGAAGAGGTTGGCGAAGATCGGGGCGTTGAAGCTCGGATCGTCGAGCTTGAGGCTCAGATAGTCGCGCCCCTCGTTGGAGCGCCGGGACCAGGCCGCTCCGATCTCGACCCGGCCGACGAAGACGCGGTGGCTGGGGGCATTTTCGTTCAGGCGCGTGGTCTCGGGGGCGATGCGGACGTTGGGGGTCTGGAGCGAGAGGGTGACGATCTCGCCGTTATATCCGTTGCCGACTTTCTTGAAGGTGCCGATGGTAGCCATGATACTGCTCCGTGATCTCTGTTACCGAGCCCGCACCATTGCGGCCTCGATGGCGATCGGACAGACGGAGGCGAGCGGCGGCGCATCCCGTAGGGACCGAAGCGCAGCGGAGGACGGCGGGACGGAATTTTCTTGTTTCGCGAGGAATGACGGCGCAGCCGTCAGGGGAAGAAAATTATGGACCGCTGTTGCGCCATGGCCGATCGAGGCGCAGCCGACCTTCGGCTAGATCAGCCATCTTGAGAGGCGGCATGCGTGCGCGGCCCGACAGAGCACACATCACGGAGACTATGGCCACCCGCGCCCCACGCAAGTGTCGGCCAGGAAGGGGAAGGCATCGTCATGCCCTGCTTCCGACCCTGCACACGCCCCGTTCCGGGACTGCGTTTCGCACGGACACGCCCTGCCTTCCGGGATTCCACCGGCCGATGCTGACAGGAAGCGCTGGACGTCCACGCTCCAGGGAAAGAGCACCTTCAGCCAATATGCTGCAATCAGGGCCTCATCGATCGCTCCTGCCATACCCTCCTGACAGCGAGGCGGCCAGATGCGAAAGCCCCCGATCCTGTCCTGCCTCGCCGGTTGCCAGAGCGGTGTCAGACCCGCGCGATATTGCCGCCGGACGGTCCGGGTGGGGCCACGGTTGTAAAGCGGATGAAAGCGGTGACGCCCACCGCGATCGCGCCGATGATGGAGAAAAAGAGCTGCCACGCCGGAGACGGCATCAGCATCTGGGCGATCCCATGTGTCGTGCTGTAGCCCATGATAATGGCGGGCACCGTATAGAGCAGGACGATCAGCAGCTTGAGCCACATCCACGGCACCAAGGCGAAGGCGACCTGGCCAATAACGAAGGTTGCAGCGCCCGCGACGAAACCGACGATGATCCCGCCGACAACACCAGCACCCGCACCATACGCCCAGAACCCGGCCATCAGACCCATGGCGCAGGGCAGGGCGAAGACTGCCACGGTAAAGAACAACCAGCACAGGAAGCCAATGCCGGCGACGAGCAGGAAGGGAGCAAGGATGAACATGGCGGCGGTCTCCGTGCAACCGACAATGTCGGACGGTCGCGCCTGCCACCACCACCACGGCGCAACCCGCATTATAGCGCAGATGATACGGTGACCGGAACGAAAATCCGCGCGGCTTACGTCCCGCCGGTGACGATATCATCGAAATCTATCGCTGGTATGCGGACGTTGCGGTCAATCAGGTCGAGCGTTATTGCCTTCCCCCGTGATCCGGTGGCGTTGCGAAGAACCTTGCGATCCATAGCACCTGGTGCTACATAGGAGGTCATGACCAATGCCGAGCCATCCCAGCGGGCATTCAAGACCGCCTGGTTCGCCAGGGCGGCCCGGAAAGCTCGCATCAAAGACGATGAACTCTGCAAAGCGATCCGGGAGGTCATGAAGGGTCAGGCCGTCGATCTGGGTGGTGGTGTCTTCAAGAAGCGCCTGAACAAGAACCTGCATCGCAGCATTATTCTTGCGAAAGGCGGTCGATACTGGATCTACGCCTATCTGTTCGCGAAGAAGGACCGGGACAATATCGATAGCGATGAACTGGAAGACTTCCGGACCCTCGCCAAAGCCTATGCCGTGCTGACCGGGGAACAGGTCGAACGGCTTTTGAAGGATCGAGACCTGACGGAGATATGCCATGGCGATGAAGAGAAAAAATAGCTTCCGGAGCGACATTTCCGAGGCCATTCATTCCGGGGCGGTAATGCTGCACAAGGTCGGCGCGCTCGACAAGGCGACGATGCGTGATTTTGACACGCGCCATCTGGTGGTGCCCCCTGCGATCGAGCCGATCGAGATCAAGCGTCTCCGCGAGGCGAACAATGTCAGCCAGCCGGTCTTCGCGCGGTATCTGAACACGAGCGAAAGCACGGTCGAGAAGTGGGAGAGCGGCGCCAAACGGCCGAGCGGGATGGCGCTCAAGCTGTTGAGCGTCATTCAGAAGCACGGTCTTGAGGTTCTTGCCTGAGACGCTGGCTTGCGGGGAAGGAGAGAGCGCTCACGCGCCGCCTCCGAACCGCAGGACCGGGATACCGAGCCGCTTTGCCTTGTCGGCCAGATTTTCCTGGATGCCTGAACCGGGGAAGACGATGACGCCGATCGGCATAGTGTCGAGCAGCGCATCGTTACGACGGAAGGGCGCCGCCTTGGCATGCCTGGTCCAGTCCGGCTTGAAGGCGATCTGCACGATATCGCGGTGATCGGCCCAACGTGAGGCAATGAACTCAGCACCTTTGGGCGAGCCACCGTGGAGCAGCACCATGTCGGGATGCTTGGCCCGCACCTTATCCAGCCGGTCCCAGATCAGGATATGGTCGTCGAAGTCCAGGCCCCCGGTCACGACCACCTTGGGGCCGGGCGGGACCAGCAACTCGCCCTCGGCGCGGCGTCGGGCGTTGAGGAAATCGCGGCTGTCGATCATGGAGGCCGTCATGGTGCGACGTGACACCAGCGAGCCGGCCTTCGGACGCCACGCGCTCAGGGTCAGGCGCTCGAACTGCTCCTGCGCCTCGTCGCGGAAGATCTCGTAGGCGTTGCGGCGCTCGATCAGGGTCAGCCCTTCGGCGATCAGCCGCTCCAGTTCCACCGAGCGGATCTCGCTGCCATCCTGTTCCTGCTGGCTCCGTTTCTGCGCCTGCTCGTTGCGGTCAAGCTCACGCTCAACCTGGCCGACCATGCGGTGGAAGATGTTCACGGTGGACCAGAGCAATGCTTCGAGATCGGCTTCCAGCCGTGTGTCGGTCAGCGTCGCAGCGATGGCGTCGAAGATGTCGGCCACAGCACCCCCGATGCGCTGCGCTTCGGGTAGCGGCCTGGGGTCCGGCTCGTCCGCGAAGGGACGGTAGCCATACATCTGGAGTTCGGTCAGCACATGCGCGGTGGATGAAGCGGCGTGCGGCGGTTCGAAATCGTCGGTCATGCGGGTCATGAGGCTGTCCTCCCAGGTCTCCGGCTGCGCCCTTCGCGGCCTTTCCGGGGGCGGACAGCGGCAGACCAGGGACGGGCCGGAACCGCGCGCTGGCGCGCGGCCGCAGCACAGCGAAGGATGGCAGGGGGCCGGCTATTTTGCCTCGCGATGTAAAGCGCCCCCACAGGGCGCGACGGAAAATAGCCGGCTCACGCCATTGAAGGCCCGGCCCGGCTGACGCCCGCTCCCCACTTGAAAGGCCGGGGCGCGGACCTGCCGGACGGGAGGCACGACAGGCCCGCCGACAGAAGACGGCCCCCCCACTCCTCTTTCCGGCCCGCTCAGGTATCGGCGGCCTCCAGAAAGCGTGCCACGTCCGCTGGCGCGAGTTGCGGATGCAGGATCGCCCGCAGCGCGCCGCGTCCCAGCGCACGGAGATCATCATTGAAATCGCCCAGCCGTGGCGACAGGCCGATCAGTTCGATCCCGGCGTCACCCGCGCGGGCGTGCAGCGTCGCCAGCGCCTGATCCCCGGCCGGATCGTCGTCGCGCAGGACGTAGAGACGGCGTAGCAGCGGCGGAAAGATCAGGGCAGCGAGATGTGCCGAAGACAGGCAGGCGGCCAATGGCAGATCGGGCAGAACCTGCCGCAGCGAAAGCACCGTCTCGATGCCTTCCCCGGCGGCGAGCACGTCGGATGCCACCCCGAAGCGCACGGCATG
Source organism: Acetobacter fallax (assembly GCF_011516735.1). GTDB lineage: Bacteria > Pseudomonadota > Alphaproteobacteria > Acetobacterales > Acetobacteraceae > Acetobacter > Acetobacter fallax. Next base: position 122,716 of record NZ_WOSX01000007.1, read on the forward strand.
ACCGAGCAGCCCGCCCAAGGCACGGCGCGGATGGTCGACCGGTGCCTTGCCACGGCCGTCCGCCGCCAGCCAGGTGCGATGCACACCGGTCAGAGTGCCGTCGAGGTCGGTGACAGCGGCGATCATGGCGGGCCAGGTCTCGGTCAGACCGTCCTCGTCCGGGCGGTAAAAGCAACGCGGATGGAAGCGCAGGGCTTCGGTTCCGTGCAAAAGCGTAATGTCGCGTCTACGGAGATACGCGTCTACGGATGTGCCTATGATCGGCCCGGACATGGCCCAGAGCCGTCGTGCCGCTTCGGAAGAACTGGCGGAAGCACGCTCACGGGCAGGTCGGTCCTGTGACGGCGGCACTGGGTCAGGATGCGGCAGGCTGAGGAAGGCGCGTGCCTCGTCGGCCACGTCGCGGAAATCCACCAGGCCGAGGCTTTCGCGGATCACGTCGAGCAGGTCGCCATGCTCACCCGACTGAGCGTCCGTCCATTTTCCCGCCCTGCCGTTGGCGGTGTCGTGGAGCCGGACGAACAGCGACCGGCCGGGCGTATTGCGCACGTCACCGACCAGCCAGTAATTGCCGTGACGGCGACCGGCGGACAGATACTGCCGGCACACCGCCTCCGCGTTCTCCGCCAGCCGACGGGCGAGATCGCCTGCATCATGCAAGGTCATCGCCCTGCCCTCCTGTGTCGGGATTGCCTCCGTCCAGGGCGATCGCCAGCCAGCGATCGGTGGTCATCCATGAAATCGTTTTGCGCCTGCCAAGGTCAAGCAGATGCGCACCGCCGCTGAAGGCGCCGATCCGGGGACGTGAACAGCTATTGGCCCACTGAAACCCCCATCGGCCCCGAAGCCGGAAGGCCCGCGCACAGCGTAGCACGAATTCCACGACCTGATGCGGATCGCCAGTCACCTCATCGCGCATCCAAAGCTTGGTGCCACCATATTCCGGTTCTACAGAAAGCCGGAACCCATCAGATGGCGGGTCTTCCGCCGCCAGTTCGTCCATGAATTCATTGTAGAGATCGAGCGCCTTGGCAGCGTTTTCCACCGTACCCACATCGAGAACGCACGAGAAATGCGTGAAGAAATCAGCCATCGGAATGACTCCCGAAACGAAAAAGCCCGGCGCAGTGGCCGGGCTCGTAAAAACGTCTTTACGGAAAGACAGAAAAGCGGCTTTCAGGAAGCACGCTCCATCAGCCTGCGGGCCTTCTCTTCCAGATCCAGCCGCGTGTCCTGGTTGGCCTTTGTCCGCGCCAGCGCCGTAATCCCCTGCACGAAATCGAACACACTCTCGGGCTTGCGGCCTTCCTCGTGCAGCACGGTTTCGATGATCTTTGCGGTTTCCGGTTTCGAGAACCCGCGACGACGCAGGAAACTTTCGCGGTCTTCATCTGTTTTCGCGACCAGCGCCCGACGCGAGGCCTGAATGCCGGAGACGAACGAGGCCGGGCTGGCAGTGGCGAAATTCCGTAGTGCTGGTGTCGCCTGATGCACGAAGCGCGAGGCCGCGAACTTACTATGCCGGATGGTGATCTGTTCGAAATTTTCCACGCCCCACAACATCCTGTTTTGACACACCCCGCGCAGATAGAATGACGCAATGCCTAGGCTCTTGCTGCCGACTTCCGAATTCCAGGCGTAGAAACCCCGGAAATAGAGATCGGGATCGCCATTGGGCAGGCGTCCGGCCTCGATGGGATGCGTATCATCCACGAGGAACAGGAACACGTCCCTGTCTGACGCATACAGCGTCGTAGTTTCCTTGGTGATATCGACGTAGGGATTATGGGTCATGGTGGCCCAGTCGATGACGCCCGGCACCTTCCAGTTGGTATCGCCTGTGCCGTCACCCGCGATCTTGCGCACCGCCCCGACCAATTCGTGATCCCAGATGCGGCCATAATCCGGACCGGTCACGGCGCGCAGTTCTACCCGTCCGTCTTCGGTCTCCAGCGTTTTCACCAGTTCGGCGCGGTGCGACAGCAGCCCGTGCTGGAGATTGATCGCCGCCAGCGGTGCCGGCAGGTCGCGCAGATAGGAGGACGGCGCGCTGACCAGGCTGCACATCTGGCCGAAGGACCAATGCGTCGGCGCGATCGGCTCATGCTGTCCTGGCACGGTCAGGGTCAGACGCTCGACATTGTCGCGCGAGGCCTCGACGCGGATGGCGCGGCTTTCCACCGTGCGGGCTGTGGCCCGGTCTGCCCGCGCCAGCGTGGCAGCATGCAGGTCGGACAGCGACAGATAGCGTTCGTCATCGGGGCGCGAGAACCATTCGGACGATACGCGGGCGCTGCGTTCGCCACGGGAGGGATCAATCCGGAAGCCCGTGCGGGCGGAAGACAGAATGGAAGCGGACATGGGGACTCTCCTCTCTTGCCGGATATTCGGCATCAGAGGCGAAGCCGCCCTCTCACTCCTTCCCGGCCGGACCGGCACGAAAAAAGCGGCTTCCGGATAACGGAAGCCGCTTTCTCGAAATCCCGCATCAGCTCATACTGTGCGGTGTTTCATGCTCTACATCGAGAGGCCTGGCGCGTCCCATCCATGGACAGGGTCGGATTTCCTTCACCCAGTCCGCAAAGCTCGGGATAAACCCGAAATCTTCCCGGACGTGCTGTTCGCCGATCAGCCGGGTCGGCACTGCCCGCCCGGTCGAAAGCGTGAGTGTGACACCGAACAGTTTTTCGGCAAGGAAGATGCCTTCCGCATGGTGTCGCAGCGCCCGGTGCCGGAAGTCCGCCGTGATCAGTTTCGATTCATCGAACCATGTATGCAACGGCAGGTAATCCTCTACCGTACCGCCCCATTTCCGCACAGAGGAGAGGGCATGATGATAACTATGCGCCATGGTGCCCTTCCTCCGTCCATTCATGGCCGTAGTTTTCGACGGCGGTGTAACGCTCGTTATACTCCAGGGCGATGGACCGTCCCGCGACGTCAAAGGTAAACTCGCCATACGCACCATCATTGTTTTCCCAACCACCGTGCGCTTCGGAAAGCAGGTCGTAGCAGACGTTCTCAATGACATCCTTGACGCTGCAATCATCAGTTTTCGACGTGGCACATTGCCAGTCGACAGAGATGTAAGGCATGCAGTTTTCCAGAACCGTATTATCGGTTTCCGGAGTGACCGCCATATCTTCGATCTGGCCGCTATCTCCGCAACCATCGAAGGTGACCACCGCTGTTTCGATCCCAGCAGCATCAAGGCAATCAAACAGTGCTTTGCGATTGACTGCTCCAAATTCCTGTTGCCGTTTCCGATAGGCCTCATAATGCTCGGAAAAGGCGGTGAAGGTATCGGCCCGTTCAGGCGTATTTCCTGGATTGGTCATGTCCTGTTTCTCCTGGATCAGCAGGACGGCCCTGACCGAAGCCAGGGCCGGTTAGGTTCGGAGTCATGAATTACGAGGCGCCCGTCATTCGGCCGCGATATTCGTGGCGGTTTCGATGGGGATAACAGCGACCTGTTTCTGATGACCGTCGGTCAAACCAGCAGTTCGCAATGCTTCGGGCAGCCAGCCGGAGCCGTCCAGCAACTGCTCGGCCTCACTGGCCATGTCCATTTTCTTGAGATGCGCAATGCGGGCCGCTGCCTCATCGCCGCGTGCTTCGCGTACGGCTTCGAGGATACGCGCCTTGGTGACACGGCCGAGATAGTTCTCCACCGTCGGCTGCCATCCCGCTTCGGCCGGATTGAGTTGGAGCACTGTCGCCAGCCGGCCGGCTCGCGCCAGGCGCTCCCTGACGCTACGTGCCAGAGACGGACCATGGGACGATTCATGCAGCGCGTTGACGCCAAAAGACAGGCAATGCGCCAGTAGGGCCAGGCGACTGGTATCATCCAACCCGTCGAGCCACTGCCAGAGTGCATCCTCGTCATCGGGAAGATCATGCTTCCAGCCCTCGTTGCGCTGGCGAAGTTCATGAGCGGGAACACTGCCCGGCATGTCTGGCGAATGCACCCGCAGCGGGATTTCCCGGACATAGGCTTCCAGGCAATCCGCGCCCGACACCTGCCAGTAGAGATCGCGCACCAGCGTGTGGAGCAGTTCGGTCAACGCGATGTGCGGATTGCCGGCGAACGCGTCACGCAGGGCCAGCGTGCGCCAGGCCGTCAACTCTGTCAGCAGGCGGTCGGGCAGCGGCTTCAGCCCATCTTCCTCTTCGGGCTCGGTGCCGGGGGCGCCTTCCGTCCCAGTTCCTTCGACGTCATCACCCGCGCCGTGATGGACGACCGCGTCATCATCACCCTCGGGTGTATCCGGGCCGTCCTCGGGCTCCGCCGGCACATCTTCAGGGCGGACGAAGCCCCGTTCGACCAGCAGCGTGGCATCAGTATCCAGGCTGATAAAGGCCCCTGCCCGGACCACCTCCGCCGGATCGAAGGACACAGGGCGTTCTTCCAGCGCCTCAATAGCCTGTTCGATCTCCCCCAGCCGGGTATCGACGTCGTCGGGGAACTCATCGGCCTGTGCGTATTCCGCCTCGATGGCTTCCTGCTCGCTGTGCAGAGCGGTTAGACGGGCGGCTTCTTCTTCCGAGAGCACAACCGGCGAGCCTTCAATCCTCGCGAAGCCCCGCGTGTGTCCCCACGGGAAGGACAGCGCCGTCTCGACCCACTTCCAGCCTTCGGCGCGGATGTCATCGGCCGCCCCAGCCAATTTGTCCATCACCAGCCGGTCGAGGAGGGTCGGATCCTGCAGCCAGCCGCCGTCATCGGCCTCGAACAGGTCACGCATGACATGGCCACCGGCAGCGAGATAGGCATCCAGCCCGACGAAGCGCACGCGGCGATCCGATGCGCGCACGGTTTTTTCCGTCAGCATGCGGCGGATCAGATAGGGCTCGCGGTTATGGCTCTGGGCGATAATCTCCCAGACCTGCTCCTGACGGGCATGGTCATCACTGATGGAAAACGCCATGAGCTGATCGAGCTTCATGCCGTCCTGCTCGTAAATCTCGAGCAGTTTGTCGGACACGGTCATCAGGCGCAGGCGCTGTTTGACCACGGTGGGCACGACGAAGAACGCGGCGGCGATCTCGTCCTCGGACATGCCCTTCTCCAGCATGTCCCGAAAGGCACGAAACTGGTCCAGCGGATGCAGCGCCACGCGCTGCACGTTCTCGGCCAGGGAATCATCCTCGGCGAGAATGGCCGATCCGGCCTCGCGCACGACACAGGGCACCGGGGCAGTCTTGGCCAGTTTCTTCTGCTTGACCAGCAGTTCGAGCGCGCGGAAGCGACGGCCGCCAGCCGGCACCTCGTAGGAACCTGTCTCCGTCCCATCATCGTTCAGAACAGGGCGTACGTTGAGGCTCTGGAGCAGCCCGCGACGTTCGATGTCGCGGGCCAGTTCCTCGATCGACAGGCCGGCCTTCACACGCCGCACATTGGACTGCGACAGCACCAGTTTGTTGAAAGGGATATCACGGGACGCATTGAGAGCGATTTTCTGGATGGCGCTCGCCATGGCGGAACACTCCGTGACGGACGGGCGGAAGCCTCTCTCCCACCCCTGAATCCGTCATGAAATCACTCCCACCCTCTGACTTTTCATGAAAAACCCGAGGCCGATTAAGTCGCTAACCGTCCTCTTGTCGGTCGTCCAGCCTGTGTTATCTGCTCCCCGAAACTGGACATGTGGACTCGCAGTATACATCACAAAAGATGCGATGTCCGATCTGTATCCGAGTCAGAACACCAACATGAACCGCACCGTCGACAGAATATGTTAGACCACCCGTAATCCACAGAAAAAGCTACCGAATGTCTCAAACAAAAACGACGCCTCACCATTCGGCGCTTCTGACTCAAGCCGGATCGCGACATCATGACACCTATTAATTATATAATGATATACACAAACGATGTTTCACAACATAATAAACGGCGTATTCAGGGCAATCTTGTGCAGTCCAGCGATGCATCGTGATGTTCGCCCCACCCCTTTTGCCGGGAAGTGGCACACCTTCTGGCATTTAAATCCGCCAGACAGTTCTTGAACTCAGCCGTTCCCGGAGTATGCCCCATGCTCCGGCAACTTTGTTCGTCCTCAGTGAGTCGACGATCTGTCGTCGTGCCACATGCAGAAAGCAAAGCGATCAAAGAGATACACGTCGTTATTTTAAACGAATTCCTCAAGTATGCGATCATAACGTTCCTCCGCCATCATCAATGGTAAGCATATAGTAAAGCCTGAACCCTTCTAGGAGTGTCCTAATAATTATAGATTTTTTTGAAGAAATGTCAATTTTTCTATCTAGCCGTAACCTGGAAATAACCCTATTCGGGCCAGAGTAAGCCAACTGCTTTCTTCAAAGGTTTACGACGTGCGAAATAATCATACGTAACGTTCGATATATTTTCTGATTTACAATATCTTTTTTGGGCAATGTCGCCGCTTCTAGTGATTTCATCATCACACACGCGCGTTAAATGGCGATATTCTGACGCAAATTTCGTAAGATTTAATGGTGCTTATACCATCCATACCCTCGAATATTGTTCCATGCATCGGTGGTATGGCAGGCATAGCAATGCTCCACCGGGGCATCCTGATGCGCGACGTGCTGCGAAATCATTTTGAAATGCATCATGTAATGGCTGGGCGGCGCCTTGTGACAGGCGTTGCAATCCGTCGATATCTGATCGGCGGGATGTTCGAACGCGGCGATCAGCCATGTCTTGGTGGAGTGACAACTCGCGCAATCAGGACCAAAGCGGGCGCGATGAGGATCCACGTTGGAGTGACAGCTTGCGCAATTCAGATGGAGAACGGCATCACGGTCAAGTCGATGATCAGTCGGAATAGCCGCAGCGCTTCCCGGAATCGGCGACGCTCCAACCAGCCCGGCCGAGCGAAGTTGCGCAACGGTGTCTGACCAGAAATCCGCCCTCGTCAATGCACTATGATCCATCACGGTCATATGTGGCCGCTCACCGTGCTCCACATGACAGGACGTACATTGCGTCGCCGCGACATGAAACCGGGTGGATTGCTTGTCGGCGAACGACGCCAGAGAATGACAGGTCACGCAGTTATTGGTCACCACACCTGTGAAAGGCCTGTGACATGTCTCGCACTGGCCCGCGATAAACTGGTGCGCTTTCGAGATCGGTCCGGGATTCACCAACCCTTCCCAACCAGGAACTGCGTTACTGCCGGAACGATGCACGGCAAGGGGCACAACCAGTCCGACGATCAGAGCCGCAAGCGCAAAGACCGTATAGAGTATGACAGCGGGCTTCATAGCCACCTCAGCCCGTAATACAGGCCTGACCAGATATGCAGAATCAGCAGAAAATAGAGGATGACCACAAGGATGACGTGAATCTTGCGCCAACGCCCGAACAGTGCGTTCGCCACCCTCTCCGACCTGACCGCATACTCAACATCGGCCAGCGCCGAGGCAATCGTGGCCTCGCGATCCGATGTACCCCGCGTACCGGGATAGGCCGAGGTCAGAAAAAGGCGCTGGACGATATTATGGGGCACATCCGGCGTCTCGGGCATCAGATGCGCCACCCCGGCATCTGCCAGAGACGTGCGCAGTTGGGCCAGTTCCTGGGTGCGACCGCGCAATCCGCGCCCGATCTGGATCAACATGTAGCGCCCGACATAGCCACTAATAGCGAGGACGAGCATGATGCCGGTTAGCGAGATCCCCATCGGGCTATCGAATTTATGGGCGGCGTGGATCAGGCCCAAAATGGGTGCAAGGACGCCAGCATAGATATGCACCGACAGAAGGGTTCGGCTCTCGACACGCGGCGCGAAATAACGATGCACGACGGGAATGCGTTTGCCCGCTACGTAAATCAGCGGCACCAGCATCAGGATGGCGGCGCAAATGCCAATCAGGCTGCCAGCCAGACTCCCAGGAAAGCGTGGCGCGACATGCACCAGAAAGCCCAGCGGGAACAGCACCAGCAGGACGACCAGGGCGCCGACAATGATTTCGCTGCGCTCCTGCATCACGCCTCCACGACCAGCGGACCACCCGTGGTCTTCGCCTGACAGGCCAGGATGAAACCCTTGGCCTTGTCAGCCGGATCGAGCCCATCCTCGACCGCCATCGTCACCTCACCTTGCTGCAGGTGAGTCGTACACATGCCGCAGATACCGGATCGACAGGAGGATGGAATATTGACACCTGCCGCATCAGCCGCGTCGAGAACCGTTTCATCCAGTTGCAACGGAGCCGATTTCCCTGAAGTGGAAAACGTAATGGTCGTTGCGGCAGGCGTAACGGCCGGGGATGAGGGGGCCGCCACAGGCCCGACCGCAGGTTCGGCCTTCATCGCGGCTGGTCCGAATGCCTCGCTATGAACATTGGCTTCCGGCACAGCGAGATCCGTCAATAACGCTCTCATGCTTGCCATCATCCCGGGTGGGCCGCAGACATGGATACGCCGGTTTGTGAGATCTGGCACCGATTGCTGAAGCAGTTCCTTCGTGATGCGCCCTTCCGGCCCCGACCACTCTGTCCCCGGCGACCGCCGCATGGTGGCAATAACGTGCAGTTTGTCATTGCGACGTTCCAGCCACTCGATTTCCTGGCGAAACACATAGTCGATGCTGGCATGAGCGGAATAGACGAAGTAGATCTCGCCAGGCCAGACGATATCGGTCAGGTATCTCAGGACCGCCATCATCGGTGTGATGCCTACGCCGCCGGACAGCAGGACGATCGAGTCTGCCTCGTCACCCGTAAAGGTGAACATACCCGATGGACCCGCGATCTTTAAAAGATCACCCTCTTTGACCGTGTCGTGCAGGTAGCGCGAGACCAACCCATGTTCCTCGCGTTTGATCGTTAGTTCGAGATGTTCGACCTGCCCCGGCGACGATGCGATCGTATAGGACCGGCTCGCGGGCTTGCCAGACGTCGGCTCGATGGTGAGTTGCACGAACTGGCCGGGTTTGAAGTCAAAGGGAATCCGCCCCCCATCGGCCGGAACTAGATAGAACGTCACGATCGCCGGTGTCTCCCGAATGATCCGGGCCACTTTCAGACCGCCACGCCAGAGGCCGTGTCGAGGTGCGCCGACGATCGGAGTGGCCGTTCCACCGCCTGGTCCCGGTACAGGGGGAGGCGGCGGAACAGGAGGTGTTGGACCGCCGCCGGTCGACGATGGTGGCGTGGGCGGGACCGTTGGTTTCGGTGCGAATGCCGTGGTGGTCCTGAGAATCTCTTGCACGCGATGCAACCGCAGGACCTGCAAGATCAGCAGAGCGATCGATACCAGGATCAGGATCGTCATGAACACCAGGTGGGCCGGCGTCAATCCGAAAAACAGGCCGTTCTGCTGGCTCGCCGCGACTGTCGGCAGACCCATCTGTGCCGTGAACCAGTTGAATGCCACCATTTGAGGATTCACGAGGCCGGTCGCGGCCGCGCGCGCGGCCATTCCGCTATCGAGCAACGCAACGCCTTCATGGAGATGCTGGCTGGATCGACGCATCGTCTCCCACGACAGGGACTGAGCGGCATCGACCGATGCGGCGCCGACTTCGCGAAGACCGTCCTGAAGCCTCTGTGCCGCAATATCGGCCAGCATCTGACGTTCGGCGTCGGTCAGCTTCGGATGCGTCATCATGAAAGTATAAAGCGGCGTGCGACCGCGCGCTCCGCAACAACCCGCGTCGGCCTTGTCTGCTCCGGGAACCGCACTCAATGCCTGCCCAGCCTGAGGCAGCATGCGGCTCATCATATCGCCCTGCACCGCCGGCCCGGATGGTGGCGCACCGGGGTTCCCCGCCGCGCCCATGCCAGGGTGATGGCTTGCATGCTCGTCACCACCCATCGACATCATGCCGTCCATGTCGGACATACTTGAGTCGGGTCGAGCGGTGGTCGTCTCCATTCCGCCGGACGACTCGGCGCCATGACCGGCATCCCGGGGCGCTGCCATCGGCCCATCGTCTTCCGGCTGATCCCGCCGCAGCGCCAGCGAAGGTGGCGGGCTGCCTGTCGTAGGCCCCGTCATAGTGCCGCTGGACATGGCCGGAACGGCGGGAGACTCACCCGGTGCCTGAGCGAATCCCTCGGACATGCTGACGAGCAGCGTCATGATCACGACACTCACGCTCAAAAAGACACGCCTCATGGTTTCTCCAACACGCCATCATCCTCGGCAAAGCCCATACCGGCCCGTTTTCCGGATGTCGTCAGGACACCACTTATTACTATACGGGGGTATGGCATATTTTCCTTGATCTCGATCAATTATCCCAGCGGCATCTACTGTCGCGGCATCGGCATATCCATGTCGTGATGCATATGATGCCCGCCGGCTGCTTCTGCCCGAGCGACCAGCGCCTGGTAGGTGGAACTGTTCATTCCCGGAAGTTTCTCGAGAAACGCCACAATGTTCCAGAGATCGTCATCACCATGATCCGCCCAGGACGGCATGCCCGACATCTTGATGCCATGCTTGAGAATCCAGAACAGTTCGCCCGGCGTATAACGTTGCGCTACATCATTCAGAACCGGTGGCTTCGGATACATCCCCTCCGCCATATCCTCGGCCTCGACGCCCGGCGCCGAATGACATGAGGCGCAATGCATCGAAAAATGCGATGCACCACCGACGAGCCGTGCCTGCGTCTCAAGATCGACAGGTGCGGTAATGCCCTCGGCGTGATGCCGGATTGAATGGAGGCGTGCCGTTTCCAGAACACGATAGGTCAGCCGCCAGTGCGGCGAGGTGGCGCCCACATCATACAGGCCACCGAAAACGACGGTCGCTCCTGCGCCGATCCCAAACAGCAGGATACCGGCGAACCCCCAGATCAGTCTTGTCATACGTGCCTCCCTTGGCCTTTCCAGGGGCGACGCTGATGGCGCCGCCCCGCTCCGGTCTGGACCCGATCAGCGCTGATGAACCGCGTCAGGCATGCCCTGCGGCCCCATCGGCATCTTCATGCCGCTTTCCTTGTCACCGCAGCCCATTTTCATCTTGTGATCTGACGGCGCCATGGCGTGGCCGTTCGACATATTCATGCCCTTCATCTTCATACAGTCTCCCATCTTTCCCTTCATTTTCATGCCCTTCTCCATGCCCTCCATGCCGGAACCGGACATGCCGTCCATTTTCATCTTGTCGTGGTCCATCCCCGACATACCGGACATGCCCTGCATCCCGGACATATCCTGACCCTGCGGCTGGGCCGGTGCCGGAGCGGGTGTCTGGGCATGCGCAACCGAGGCTGTGGCCAGAAGTGCTACCAGAGCGGCCGAGATCCTGAAATTGACAGTTAGCATTTGTAAGTTCCTTATCTTTTTTTATCTGAATCGGGACCGCACGGTGCGCCCCGCAACGACTTCACATCGGGCAGGAGCGGTCAGAACCACGTCCTGATCCCGAAGGTGAAATTCAGGTCCTGGACACGCTCATGCCTTGAACGTGCCATGTCGGCGGCCTGACCGAACGTGCCGGAATAACTCACGCCGATATAGGGCGCGAATTTCCGATGCCATTCGTAGCGAAGCCGCAATCCCGTATCGATATCGGACAGCCCGGTTCCGACGCCGCGCGCACGATCGGACGCGGAATAGAAGTTCATCTCGACCTGGGGTTGGAGAATCAGGCGATTGGTCAGCAGGATATCGTAGGAACCTTGCAGACGCCCCGCCGCGCCTCGGTCACTGAAATATGCCGTGGCCTCCACATTGAAGAAATATAGCGCCAGTCCCTCGACCCCGATCGCGCCCCAGGCCCGTGTGGGGCCGTTGTCAATATCGAGACGCACGCCAGTCTGGACATCGAAATACCGGGAGATGGCACGATCATAGAGGGCCTCATGATCTCCATCACCGAACTTGCCGTTTGTGCCGACCGTGCCTTCGGATTTCAGCCAGAGCTTGTCGTAGTCGGTGCCGAACCAAGCCTGCCCATCGTAACGGAACTGCCCGCCATCGGCACCAAAGCGCGCCTCGAACTGGTCGAGCAGCGCATGCATGTAGATGTTATGGTCCATGACCGGCTGGATGCCGTTGATATAGACCACGGGCGCGGGAGCCGAGGCGGTCTGCGCTTCCTGGGTTCCTTCGCTCTGGCGTGCCGGGACTGACTGGGCGCGTCCCGTGCCAGGTACCGCGGTAGCCAGTCCAGCGGCAAGGACCGTGCCACCTATCAGACCCCGGATCACGACACCACCACCGTGCGGAACATGCCCACCTCCATGTGGTAGAGCAGGTGGCAGTGATACGCCCACAGCCCGGGTTCGTCCGCCGTGACCAGGTAACTCAGCCGCTCACCCGGCTTGACGGTAATCGTGTGCTTGTAGGGTCGGCACTCGCCCTGCCCATTTTCCAGTTCACTCCACAACCCATGCAGGTGGATCGGATGCTCCATCATCGTGTCGTTGATCAGGACGAAGCGCACCCGCTCGCCCAGGGTGAGACGAATGGGCTCCGCTTCCGAGAACTTCTTGCCGTCAAACCCCCAGATGAAGCGTTCCATGTTGCCGGTCAGATGCAGGGTGATCTCGCGCGATGGCGGGCGCGGGTCCGCGCCCGGGATCGTCGCCCGCAGATCGGCATATGTCAGAACGCGGCGACCATTGTTCTCCAGCCCGTCGCCCGGTTCCGCCAGCCGGTTGATCGGCATCATGGCGACACTCTGCACCGCGACGCCGGGCTTCAGCTCTGTTTTATGCCGCGACGCAGCCGCCATGCCCGGCATATCCATCGCAGCGGCTCCGGGTCTGTTGGCCTCCTTCATGTCCATGTGATCCATGTCCATGCCGCCGCTGGCAGGGGCTTCACCGGGCTTCCCCGGCGAACTCCCCATCTCCATGCCCGCCATGCCGCCCTTCATGTCCATATTCCCCATACCCATGTCGGTCATGGTGCGCAGAGGGCGCGGGTCCATGGGGGGAACCGGCCCGGCAAGGCCCGAACGGGTGGCGAGCGTGCCGCGCGCGTATCCGGTACGATCCTCGGCCTGGGCAAAGACTGTGTACGGTCCATCGGCGGTGGGGCTGACAATTACATCGTAGGTTTCCGCTGGCCCGATGCGGAATTCATCGACCGGGATGGGCTCCACGTCATTACCGTCGGCCTGAACAACGGTCATCGTCAGGCCGGGAACCCGCACGTCGAACAGCGTCATCGCCGATGCATTGATGAAGCGCAGGCGAATGCGCTCGCCCGGTCGGAACAGGCCCGTCCAGTTCGCCCCGGGAGACTGGCCGTTGATCAGGTAGGTGTAGATGATGCCCGAAACATCCAGAATATCGGTCGGTGCCATGTTCATGGCACCCCATTGCAGACGATCCCGGATGGTCGCACCCAGCCCCTGTCGATGCGCGTCACGGAAGAACGTGCCCACCGTACGCTGGCGGAAATTGTAGTAATCGCTCTGGAATTTGAGGTTGGAGACGATGTCCTCGGGATCGACGTCGGTCCAGTCGGACAGGACCATCACATAGTCACGGTCGAAATGCTGCGCGTAACCATCCTTCGGATCGATGATCAGAGCCCCATACAGGCCCGTCTGCTCCTGGAAGCCGGAATGGCTGTGATACCAGTAGGTGCCGCTCTGATGCAGCGGGAAGCGATAGGTGAACGTCTCGCCGGGCGCGATGCCGCCGAAGCTGAGGCCGGGCACGCCATCCATGTGGGCCGGCACCCGGAGGCCGTGCCAGTGGATCGACGTGGGCTCATCCAACCGGTTGGTGACGTTCAGTTCGACCGTGTCACCCTGACGCCAGCGCAGGATCGGCGCGGGCGTGGAGCCGTTCACACCCACCGCGTGCATGCGCGCACCGGTGATATTGATCGGTACAGAACCGATCGTAAGGTCGAAACGGGTGCCAGGCAGCGGGTCGGGCCGACCCGACGCCGGCGCATAGACCGGAGCGTAGGCGCCCGCGCTGCCCTGCGGGACGGCCAGCGCCGCCCCCCACAGGCCCGTCCCGACGACGAAACGGCGGCGCGTGATCGCGCTCCGTCCCGCAAGGGATCGTATTGACATGAATAATAGTCCGCAAAAGAGAGAAGGCGGAACCGGTCATAGGTCAATGACCAGTCCTGAGACTGTCAGAACAGAATCAGGCCATCTGTCTGGGCGGTGGCAGCGCCGGCGCGAACCCATGACCGACGATGCGATCTGAGCGAGACAAGCCGAAAGGTGCCGTAACACCTGAGTAATCAAACGCCCTGGTCACGGAGGGCGGCATCAGCCAATTGGCGACGCAGGCACCCTGGGCGCAGCAATCGCCGCAATGATGACATGGATGATGGTCGTGGCACGGTTCATGATTGCAATGTGCGGTCGTCGTATCCGCACGGGATGGCATCTGCATCCCTGGCATGTCGGCCATCGGCTGGGTAACCACAGCAACTGTAGAGGGCAACGTGGCGGCATGACCCGGCATGACGGATGCCAGCATCAGCCCCACCTGCAGAAGCAGGCAGGCCAGCAACCGTCCCAACCGTATCGCGCCGATCTCTTGCACGTCTACCCCGTCATCTTGCTGACCGTTTCGATCAGTTCCCCGATTTTTTCCTGACGCTCCACCGGATCGCCGGATTCGATCGCCTCTACAACGCAGCCCGCGATATGTTCGCGCAGAACAAGCCCCTCGAGCCGATGCAACGCCGCCTTGGCGGCCCGAAGCTGAAGCAGAACATCCACGCAATAGCGGTCTTCGTCCACCATTTTCTGGATGCCACGCACCTGACCTTCGACCCGTTTCAGGCCCTGCGAAATCTTTACCCGTGACTGCCTCATTGCACTATACCCTACAGGGGCATACCTTGAAGTGCAAGCGATTATGGCATACTTCGACGCCGCGGCTGGCGGCCACAAGCAAGGGGGCTTCATGACGAACGACAATACAGCAGCTTGCGCGTCCCATCTCCATGGAGAGGGTCCCACCCCGGCAGCGACCGGAGTTGACGCGCACCTGGTCAAGGATCCTGTGTGTGGCATGACGGTCGATCCCGCGACGGCGACGCATCATGCCGACCATGATGGCCGGACCTGGTATTTTTGCAGCGCGCACTGCCAGACAAAGTTCGAGGCCGCCCCCTGTCATTACCTGCACAAGGCGGACACGACGCCCATCAAGCCTCAGCCCAGGCGGGCCGGGATGATCTGGACCTGCCCGATGCACCCCCAGATCCGACAGGATCACCCCGGCTCCTGCCCCATCTGCGGCATGGCGCTGGAACCGGAGGAGCCATCCGACGCCGACATGCCCAACCCGGAACTCGTGGATTTCAGCCGGCGCCTGTGGGGAGCGAGCATATTGGCGGTCCCGCTCGTCGTCATCGCCATGGCGGCGGATATGGGAGGGCTGGCATTTTTCGATGGCGGCCTGACGAACTGGATTCAGTTGGCGCTTACGGCACCAATCGTGCTGTGGGCCGGCTGGCCGTTCCTCGAACGCGGCTGGATGTCTCTCCGCACCCGGCATCTGAACATGTTTACGTTGATCATGCTGGGCGTCGGCGCGGGCTTTCTCTACAGCATCGCCGCGACAGTAGCCCCTGGCCTGTTCCCTGCTGCCTTCCGCATGCATGACGGGTCGGTCCCGGTCTATTACGAAGCCGCAGGTGTTATCGTGGCCCTGGTGTTGGCCGGGCAGGTCCTGGAACTGCGCGCCCGCGCCCGTACCAGTCGCGCCATTCGCGCCCTGCTGGATCTCGCACCGAAAATCGCACACCGTGTCGGCGCGCAGGATCGCGAGGACGACGTACCGCTGGCCCAGATCGTGCCCGGCAATCGGCTCCGCATCCGGCCGGGGGAAAGCATCCCGGTGGACGGCACCGTCATGGACGGGCGCTCCAGCGTGGACGAAGCCATGCTGACAGGAGAGCCAGCACCTGTCGCCAAGGGCCCGGGTGACAAGGTGACGGGCGGAACCATCAACGGCACCGGCAGCCTGCTGATGACGGCCGAGGCCGTTGGCTCGGACACGATGCTGGCCCGGATCGTCAGCATGGTGGCGGCTGCGCAGCGTACACGGGCACCGATCCAGGCGGTGGCGGACCGGGTCTCCGGCTGGTTCGTGCCGCTGGTCGTGCTTGTGTCCCTGCTGACCTTCGTCGTCTGGCTTCTGGTCGGTCCGCAACCGCGCTTCGGACACGCACTGCTGAACGCCATTGCGGTCCTGGTGATCGCCTGTCCGTGCGCGCTGGGCCTGGCCACTCCGATGTCGATCATGGTCGGCATGGGACGCGGGGCGCGAGCTGGCGTGCTGGTTCGCAACGCCGAGGCCCTGCAGGCACTGGATACGGTCGATACGCTGGTGATCGACAAGACCGGCACCGTAACGGAAGGCAAGCCCCGGCTGATCGCGACCGAAACATCAGGTGCATGGGATTCCAGCATCGTCCTGCGACTGGCGGCATCACTGGAAACACAATCCGAGCATCCGCTGGCCCAGGCGCTGGTCGCCGCGATGACGGAGCAGGGCCTTCAGGCCGCGCCGGTCGGGGATTTCGCGTCTCAGACCGGCCTGGGCGTGACCGGCACCGTGGACGGGCATGCCGTCGTCGTCGGAAACCAGGCCCAGATGCGGCAGCAGGGCATCGATGCGTCGGCATTGATCCCTGTCGCGGACACCCACCGGGCGGAGGGCGCGGGCGTCATGTTCGTCGGCATCGACGGACAGGCCGCTGGGTTGCTGGTCGTGGCCGATCCGCTGAAGACCGACGCGAAGGAGACCATCGCGGCACTGCACGCAGCCGGCATGCGGATCGTGATGCTGACGGGTGACAATGCCCGGACTGCGGAAGTCGTGGCCCGGCAGGCGGGAATCGACGAGGTACATGCCGACCTCAAACCCGAGGATAAGGCCGCGATCATTCGTGACATGCAACAGAAGGGAGCCCGTGTCGCCATGGCGGGCGACGGCGTCAACGACGCGCCGGCCCTGGCCACCGCCGATATCGGAATCGCCATGGGCACAGGCACCGATGTCGCCATCGAAAGCGCCGGGATGACACTGGCACAAGGCAGCCTCGCCGGACTGGTACGCGCCCGCCGCCTGGCACAGGCGACGATGCGCAACATCCGGCAGAATCTGGCATTTTCTTTCCTGTTCAATGGGATCGGCATCCCACTTGCCGCAGGCGTACTGTATCCCGTCTTTGGCCTTACGCTGTCGCCCATGTTCGCGGGAGGCGCGATGGCCCTGTCATCCCTGGCCGTCGTGACAAACGCACTGCGGCTCAATGCCCTGAGACTTCGGTGAAAGCAGATTGCCTATTTCGTTCAGAAGGCAATGCCTATCCGGGGCCCGCTTGCAGAGGTCGACCAGGAAGACATCCGGTGACTGCTGCGCCAAGCTATGCTCTCTTAATTCGGCAACAGGAAAGTCGTCTAGGTTCCATGTGACGATTATCGGCGCGTCTGCCTCGATCGCGGTCGCGGCGACGGGACGGTCATCAGGATCGAGCAACGTATATGGTCGGAATTGCTGTTCGTAAGTAAGCTTCCGGTGTGAGACGCCTTGTGGATTTTATGGTGTGGTGATGTGTTCTGTTCATGACAGAGCGATCAGAACAGAATGATGCTTGTGTCGCAGCGACATTCGCTGCGACACAAGCATCGCGAGCCCTTCATCCG
>NZ_WOSX01000008.1 GCF_011516735.1 Acetobacter fallax
GATACTGCGCTCGGGTGATTTCAGTCCAGGCCATCTTGATCTCATCAGGTTATCGCAAACCCATGAATCATAACCCGCTGAAATCACTCAACTCATTTTCGGTCAGACACTAAACCTGCTGCCTGCCACGCACGCTGAACCAGCCATCCGTCACGCGCACAGAAATAAATATGTGTCAGCCCCATTGTCCTGGCGCGCGCTGCAATCCAGCGCACGTAGCTTCCCGCCACAATGGCTCCCCATGATGCGCCAAGACGTGCCATTGTCCTGTCCGGTGGCTGAACCGTGCAGTCAGGGTGTCCGGCCCCGGGGGCTGCTGACAGCATCGTGGCCCGCAACAGGCGGGAGAACGGCAGAATGTCTGGTGTAAGCGGGCCGCCACGACGATGATCTGAACGGGCGCGTTCAAAAATCAGTACCTCAAAACCGGCTTCGAGGGCCTTAACGCCGTCGCTCCATTCATTGTCGCCAATGTGAAGAACGCGGGAATTCTGTCCCGTGACTGTTCGCACAACAGGCCACTGCGTGCCATCCGATTTGACGCAGCCGGTTTCACAGGACACCAGAAGATCCGGGACGGCATAGCCCACACGTTCGAGCAGATCGCGGATAACACATTCAGGAAGATACATATCGGAAACGAACAGAACGCGAATACCACGTTTTATGCAGATCCGGACAGCCGCTTTAATCTCCGGCACCGCGAAACAGACATCCCGTTCCGCCTCAAATTCCGTATCCGCAAGGACCTGTCGAAACGAACAAAAACAGCGATTTTCGGACAGCAGAACGTCCAGAATTTCATCAAATCCGATTTCTCTCCGACCGCAGGCGCCGGCTTTGTGCCGCGCCGTTTTTTCAGCGTCCTCACGTTTCACCGCATAACCGGCGAACATCGCTCCATGCGCGTCCGTAAGGCGCTTTTCGATCAGAGCAAATACATCAACCGGCGTATCAAGCGTGCGGGTCAGAGCTGTATCGAAAACGTCGAAAGTGACGACTTCTATGCTGTCCAGGCGGGCCTCAAATTCTGACAGCCATTTCCTGTCAAGCGACCAGTCCTTAAGGATGTCAGACTGTTTTGTATCCACAATTTCCATAATACAGAACCGTTATACCTTCGCCCGGACTGTTCCGCACAGAAACCTGCCCGTACAATATCGGTCAGACCCGATATATCGGCCAGAACAACAGGTCCTGATCAGAATCTCTTCCGAAACTAAGTAGAGCCTCTGCATAATCCGGTAAATCGTATTTGCATAATTTTAGCGATTCCGACCAGGCGCAGGACTTATTATCCGGACGATAAAACGGAGCTTGCAGCCATCGGAACAACAGGTGGAAAAGACAGTACATCCTGATTCCGATCGTGCCTCATTCGCCACCACTGGCCTCTTCCAGTTCCGCCAGCGCCGCGAACCAGTCGGCTTCGGCCTTTTCCTCATCCCGACGAAGCCCCGCCAGCTTCGTCGTCAGCCGCGTCACTTCATCGGCACCGCCGTCTACATACAGTCCCGGATCAGCCAGCTTCGCTTCCAGTGTGGCACAGTCCACACCCAGCTTCGTCACCCGCGTTTCCGCATCCTTCACCCGCTTGCGCAGCGGCGCCAGAGCCTTACGGGCCTGAGCCCGCTCCCGCCGATCCTCTTTGCGCCCGGCAGACGTGCCCTCAACCTGTTTCCCGCTCGCAGCCCGTGTCGCAGCCCGCGACTGTTCAATCAGCCAGACCCGATACTCCGCCATATCGCCGTCAAACGGCGTGACTTTCTGATCTCCGACCAGCCACAACCGGTCAGCTACCATCTCCACCAGATGCGGATCGTGACTGATCAGCAGCACAGCCCCCTGAAACTCCGACAGCGCCCGCACCAGCGCATCCTTCGCATCCAGGTCAAGATGGTTGGTCGGCTCATCAAGGATCAGCAACTGCGGCGCATCCCGCGTCGCCAGCGCCAGCAGGAGCCGTGCCTTCTCACCGCCCGAAAGCTGCGACACCTGCGTCTCGGCCTTCGACGCGTTCAGCCCGAATCGCGCCAGCTGTGATCGCACTTCCGTCGGCGCCGCTTTCGGCAATGCCCGCGCCATGTGCTGAATCGGCGTCTCGTCCATCACAAGCTCTTCCGCCTGATGCTGGGCAAAATAGCCAACCTTCAGTCGCGTACTGCGTGCGATCGTCCCGGACATCGGCTCCAGCCGCCCCGCGACCAGTTTCGCAAAGGTCGATTTACCGTTGCCATTCGCGCCCAGCAGAGCAATCCGGTCTTCCATATCCAGCCGAAGCGACAGGTCGGACAGAATCACCCGGTCGCCATATCCCGCCGTCACATGCTCCATCGTCAGCATCGGCGGCGGCAGTTCCTGCGGCTCCGGAAACGAGAACTGTGTCGGCGTATCTTCCACGACGCTCTCGATCACAGGCAGCTTCTCCAGCGCCTTGATCCGCGCCTGGGCCTGCCGCGCCTTGGTCGCCTGCGCCCGGAAGCGATCCACAAACGACTGCATATGCGCCCGCCGCGCCGCGATCTTCTCCGCCGCCCTGGCCTGCTGCAACGCCTGCTCGGTGCGGATACGGATAAATTCCTCATATCCGCCCGGCGTCAGCGACAGCTTGCCCTTGTCCAGATGTGCGATCGCATCCACGCAGGAATCGAGCAGTCCCCGATCATGGCTGACAATCAGCGCCGCACCCGAAAACCGCGATAACCATCCCTCAAGCCAGAGCGTCGCTTCAAGATCGAGATGGTTCGTCGGTTCATCGAGCAGCAACAGATCGGGTTCAAGAAACAGCGCCGTCGCCAGTGCCACACGCATCCGCCAGCCGCCGGAAAAGTCCGATACCGGCCGAAGCTGCGCCGCCGCATCAAACCCCAGACCCGCCAGAATACTGCCCGCCCGCGCCGGCGCGCTGTCTGCGTCGATCGCTCCGAGCCGCTCGTGAATTTCCGCGATCCGCTGAGGATCAGTCGCCGTTTCAGCTTCAGTCAGCAACGTGGCCCGTTCCAGATCACCCGCCAGAACCGTGTCAATCAGCGATGTCGGCCCGGACGGCGCCTCCTGCTTCACCCGTCCCATCCGCGCCCGCGAAGACAGCCGGATGTCACCACCATCCGGCTGAATGTCGCCGGCAATGGCGCCAAGCAGCGTTGATTTCCCCGCACCATTGCGGCCAACCAGCCCCACCTTCCGCCCTGGCTCGATCGAAAGGCTTGCCTGGTCCAGCAGCGTCCGGCCGGCAATGCGAAGGGTCAGGTCGGTAATGCCAAGAAGGCTCACGAAAGTCTCACTACAGCTCGTCTCGAACAGGGTGCGCGGAACCGAAACCGGGCCAGCGCCGCCCCGCAATAGCACCCGCTTGCGTAAAGCCCTACCCGTCGCGACAATAATGCTCTAGATGATCGCTGCCCGCGGGCCGTTATGGCCCGCGATCCGTTCCGGCCTGTCCGGACAGATAACGATAGTGAGGAGCCGACCAATGGCTGTTGAACGCACACTCTCCATCATCAAGCCGGACGCAACACGCCGCAACCTGACCGGCAAGATCAACGCCGTATTCGAAGACAGCGGCCTGCGCATCGTCGCCCAGAAGCGCGCGCAGCTCAGCCCCGCCCAGGCGGGCGCGTTCTACGCCGTGCACATGGAGCGTCCGTTCTATGGCGATCTCGTCTCCTTCATGACCTCCGGCCCGGTTGTCATCCAGGTCCTCGAAGGCGAAGGTGCCGTCGCGAAGAACCGCGAAGTCATGGGCGCCACCGACCCGAAAAAGGCTGACGCCGGCACCATCCGCGCCCAGTTCGCCGAGAGCATCGAAGCCAATTCCGTGCACGGTTCCGACAGCGCCGAGAATGCCGCAAACGAGATTCGCTTCTTCTTCGCCGAGACGGAAATCCTTCCGTAAGAAGCGGAACAGCAAGGGGCAGGGAGGTGGTCCGATACCGTCTTCCCGCATCCCCTGGTCAGGACCGGGTCGGTCTCTTTGCCGTCCGGTCACCTCTGGCAAGTCCATGCCACTGACTTTCTCAGTTGGCTTTTACCTGGTCCGGGTGAAAGCCATGTGGGAAAGAACGACTGACGGGGCCCTGTTGTTATGAACATAACCGGCTTCCGTTGCGTCTGAGTCTGCTCCGGATGCAACCATCGCCAGCAGGATCCGAACGTATATGACGTCTCCCGCGCCCGGCGCCGTCAAACCTCACCACATCCTCTCCAATACCGGCTGGAATATCCTTGGACGGGTCGCCCCCGTTCTCGTGGCCCTTCTGGTAACCCCGAAGCTGATCCATCTGATGGGCCTGTCCCGCTGGGGCATCTTCACCATCGCTCTCAGCCTCGTCGGCTCTTTCGGCATTTTCGATCTCGGACTTGGTCGCGCCCTGACCCGTGCCATCGCCGATCGCGTCACCAATGATTCCGACAGGGATTCCGTCGCCGACCTCTCCCTGACAGGCACCATCGTGCTCGGTGTCATCGGGATCATCGGCGGCATCCTGGCCGCCATTGCCGTGCAGATCTGGGTGCATAACGGCCTGAAGGTTCCCCCTGAACTGGAATGGGAAACCAAACTTTCTCTCTGGGTGCTCTGCGCGACCGCTCCGTTCGTCATGGTCAACGCCGCCATGTGGGGAATCATGTCCGCCTACCAGGCGTTCCGCACAGTCAATCTCATGAGCATCCCGATCTCGATCATGTACTATCTCGGGCCGCTCCTCGTTCTGCTGTTCTGGAACAGTCTTGTCGGCGTCATGCTCTCGCTTGCCGCATGTCGCCTGTGGATGACCGTGGCCTATCTGCGGGTCTGCCTGAACCTGATGCCCAATCTGAAAACCGCGAACTTCCGGCTGCACCTGCTCAGGCCGCTGCTTCGCATCGGCGGCTGGATGACCGTCTCCAACCTCGCCTTTCCCATTCTGATGTATTTTGATCGCTTCGTGATCGCCAGCGTCGTCTCGGTTGCTGCCACCAGCTTCTATACAACGCCGCTTGATGTCGTCAGCCGCTTCTCCATCCTCACCAACGCCGTCGCCGGCTCAGCCTATCCCGCTTTCGCGGCTTCCTGGCGAAACGACATTCCCGCCACAGTCGAACTCTTCCGCACCAGCATGCTCACCATGAGCGCCCTCATGTTCCCGGTCTGCTTCGGAACAGCCCTCTTCAGTCATACGTTCCTGACTCTCTGGATCGATCCGGTCTTCGCCGCGAACAGCACCCTGATCATGAAGCTGCTCTGCCTTGGTGTTTTTGCCTCGGCCATCGACACGATCAGTGCCGGATTTCTCGATGCCATCGGTCGCCCCGATACAAGCGCCAAACTCTCCATCGGTGAACTCTTTGTCTACCTGCCGCTACTTTTCCTGTGCGTAAAAGCCTTCGGTATCGTCGGAGCCGCCGTAGCCTGGGCTCTGCGCGGTTTTATCGATGTGCACATCCGCATGCTCATCTGCATGACTCTCTATAAACCTCTGCGCACCGGTATCGTTCGTACCTTTCCCATCGTTGCCGCAGCCTTCGCAAGCCTGGGTCTGGCTCTCATCGACATACCCGTGCAACCCGCTCTGCTGGTCGCAATCGTCATTCCACCGCTTTATTATGCTCTGCTCTGGTTCGGCTGCCTGAACACTCATGAACGCATCGCCTTCAAAACCATTCTCGGCAAACTGACCGCCAGACTGTCGCGGTCGCACCATGCCTGATCAGGATATGGTCTGTTTCCGGTCGTTCACATCAGCCGACAAAACGACCGCTCACATCCTGGCTTTCGGAAGACTCTGTTCGCGTTACGTACTGAAGGTTTTTTAAGAATTAGCGAAAGACAGGACTCTGCCCGGGCGCTCAAAAACACACGCCGGTCACGCCCATCAGGAGCACTCTCGCTCAGCAGTGAGGCTTTTGAAACAGCCTCTTAACACGAACAGAGCCTTCCAGGAGGGCAGGGGAACCCTGTCCGGTTGACAGCGCCCCGCCCTTTCGCCTGTAGTGCAGATCATACGGCAATGGATTCTGCCGGACCCGGACCGGGTCAAACCGCTCTCACCGGAGCTGATGATTCCTGACACAATCGCTTCGCAGGAAGCATGATGCCAGGAGTCCGATTCAATGCCCGCATGGCAGCGCTCTCTTCAGAACACCGCGCACATTACATTCACCGCAACCCGCTGGGCCATCATCCTCGTTCCCATGGCCATCTGTGCAGGCTCCCTTGTGGCCCTGTTCCTGTGGCTCCTAGAGGTCGTCACGAGCGGCCGGTTCGCTCATCCCGCCATTCTCTATGGCCTCCCGTGCGCCGGCATGGCTGTCGCCGCCCTCTATCAGCGCATCGGCAGCCGCTCGGAAGGCGGTAATAATCTTATTATCGACCAGATCCATGAGCCCGGCGGCGGCGTGCCACTCAGAATGGCCCCCCTCGTCCTGTTCGGTACTGTCATCAGCCATCTCTTTGGCGCCTCCGTCGGGCGAGAAGGTACCGCCGTGCAAATCGGCGGCAGCCTCGCCAGCGGCTTCGCACAGCTTTTCCGCCTCGATACCCGCAGCACCGGCCTTCTGCTTACTGCTGGCATCGCAGCAGGCTTCGGAGCCGTCTTCGGAACGCCCGTCGCAGGTGCCATCTTCGCTCTCGAAGTCCTCACACTCGGTCGCCTCGATTACGCCGCCCTGCTTCCCGTCGCCGTCGCGTCCATCGTCGCGGACTGGACCTGTCATGCCTGGGGCATCCATCACACGGCTTACCATGTTGGTTTTCGCGGTATCCCGGCCGCGGACGGCTCGGTGTTTCACGTCAATGCCCTGCTTCTCTGCAAAACAGGTGTGGCCGCCATCGCTTTCGGCTTCGCTGCACGCTCCTTCGCTGAAAGCGTCCACCGTCTCGGCGCCGTTTTCCGCCAGATCTGCCCGCAGCCCTGGCTCCGCCCCGCCATCGGCGGCACCCTGACCATTCTGCTCGTGTGGATCACCGGCACCCATGAGTATCTCGGCCTCGGCGTCACAAACCCGGATCCCGCAGCCGCCTCGATCGTAAGCTTCTTTGGCAGCACCCATTATCCATGGAGCTGGGCTCTGAAGCTTATCTTCACCGTCATCGTTCTTGCCTGCGGCTACAAAGGTGGCGAAGTCACCCCGCTCTTCTTCATCGGCGCAGGTCTCGGCAACGCCCTGGCCCCGATCCTGCATGTCCCCGCTGACCTGCTTGCCGGAGTCGGCTTCGTCGCTGTCTTCGCCGGAGCTGCCAACACGCCGCTTGCCTGCACCTTCATGGCCGTCGAGCTCTTCGGCGCCACAGACGTGGTCTACTATGCCGCCGGCTGCTTCATCGCCTACCTCACGTCCGGTCACACCGGCATTTATCTCGCTCAGCGGGTTGGCACGCCCAAAATGTTCCTTCCCGACCTGAAAACCGGAATCAGTCTTCGACAACTGCCGGGAAAATAAGACAGGTCCGGAATCCGTCTTTCCCAAAAGTGCTTTTCTGACAGCCTGTCCGGGCGAAGGCCGTCATTTCTCCACAGATAACCGGACCCGGAGGCTGCTTCAAAAGGGTCTGTTGTCGTTACGTGTTGATCTGTGATTTTTCAAAGGGTTAGCAAACGACTGGGCTCTGCCCGGACCCGGAAGGGGTCGCGGACCCCTTCACCGCGATCTGTTTAATTAAAATGGTTTCCAAAGGTCTGTGACCTTTGGTGGGTTCCAGGGCAAAGCCTTGGGAAGGAGCCAGCACGTAACGCGAACAGAGTCTTTGAAACAGCCTCTCAGCGATCTGCCTTTTTTTATGATGTCATGCTGATCTTATTTGCGATCAACTCTCATTTGCAATAAGAAGGACGTCTGGGCCTATCCTGCAGGAGCAGCATCAGCCATGAGTACCTCAACTGATTTTACTTCCGAATGGCATCTCGAACGGTCCCGCCCGGAAGATATTCTCGCCTATGCGGACCCGTTTCTTCCGTTTGTCGGGCAGATCAATAAACTCATCGCACGGTTCCAGTGTGTGCATTTTCTGTGCGAGCACGGAAAGCCCTGTCAGCGACTGGTTACCCTTCGGAATGCACTCGCTTTTCACGTCGTGAAAATGTCACGCTGGTGGAATTTTGATTTCTGCTCAAAAGGTGTTCTTGAAATTCGCCCGACAGTGTTTCTGGACTATGTGAAGTCTCATCTGGAACAGTCGATTGAAGACGAAACGCTCTATGACGTGTTCACAATGCAGCGCCACATGCGGACAGGTGATCGTGATCATGTCGTGATCCTCGGCCGCAGCGGGACGTCAGAATCCGGCCCGTTACTTTATGGAGTGGACGGGCACCGCCAGTTTCGCTTCGCGTACATGACCGGGCAGGGGAATGCCGTCTGGCACGATTCCGCCTCATCTGATTTCGCAGGCATGTGGCTCGCCGCACGTCGCGAAAGAGCGCGGATCGCGAATGACGCCGGGGCAGAAAAGGATTTTCACCTTGCTCAGGCGGAACACAGACAGGCCAGCGTCTGGCATCAGCGTTATTTCCATGCTGCCTGCGAACAGAGCACAGTACAGAGATACACTGAAGCCTGCGCACAACTTGGCAGACACCAGAGTGCATTCGGGCGCATTGAAAGTGAATCGATCATCAACTGTCTGGCATTCCGGATTGTCCGGCTCGCCGTCCATTCACATCGTCCTGTGACAGAACTTCTGAACGGACAAGGCGAGACCCGTATGGACAACGTGGCCGCCACTGTCGTGGAACGCCGCGCCCGCACACATGTCTTTACCTGCGGAGATGAAACACGCATCGCGGCATTAACCGCGATTGTGGACCATCTGGACAATTACCGCCCCCGACGGTGCTGCTGACAAAGTGTCACAGCACCGCCGTCAGCCAGTCAGCAAACCGCCGGTCAGAATCTGACCGGCGGACACAGCCTCACCGTGCTGTTCAGGCAGAGACGTTCTGAAGCACCTCAAATCCCTCGAAAACAGGCGGTCCCGCCGTCAGTGCTCTTCCTTCTCCGGCATTCGCATGCGCAGCCCGAAACTGTTCGGACTGAGTCCAGCCCTGAAACGCTTCAAACGACTCCCAGACCGTGTGAGAGGCATAAAGCGTGAAGTCTTCGTGCTTCGGACCCTTCAGAAACTGAAAGGAAACGAACCCGGGAACGGTTTTCAGCAGAACGTCCCGGTCCAGCCACCTGCGGCGGAATGCGTCCTCATTGTCCGGATGCACCCGGAAGCGATTCATCGCGATATACATTGTTGTTATTCCTTCGCTCTGTTTTCACATTTTTCCGCTACGGGAAGATCGTGCGGAATCACGAACGGACGACCCGTGCCGGCGTGATGTCCGGCATGGGACGGAACGAGTGGTTTCACCTCACTCCGGGTTTCCGCTTTGACTTCTATAGGCGCGATCCGCAAGCCACACCCGGCTACGCCGCCAGCGCTGCCTGGATGGGCCAGTCCGCCGCGTCCTCCGGTTCGCATTTTTCTCCAAAGGTGCTGGCGGAAGCGCGCGTAGCCCGTGACCTCGTGCTTTACGGCCAGTATTCACAGGCTTTCCGTGCACCATCAGTCACGGAACTGTACCTGACATACGGTGGTAACGGCAGCTATGTCAGCGTCGGCAACCCGAACCTCAAACCGGAAACAAGTCGTGGGTGGGAAGTCGGTGCGAAATACGGCACCTTGGAAAGAGGAGCGAACATCTCTTTCTATGATAATTACTATCGAAACTTCATAGACAGTGTCACCGCCTCAACAGAGGCCGCCGGTATCGGAGGATATTATCCGATGGCCGCGATACAGACGAAAAAGTGCATCTGAATTCCGTGGCGCCATTTCGTGGCATCATCGGGTTCGGATATAAACGGATAAACCGGGGGACCAGCCTGTCCGGCACGTTTGCCACTGCGCGCGACAAAGTGCAGATCCCGACATCGGATATGAATAAAACGCCCGGTCCCGTATCATAAAGACGCGGCCCGTCAATAGTCCGGATCGTAAGTCAGTGTCTCAATCCACGCCCGGATATCGTCCGGTCGCTCAACGCCCGCCATTCCACGATCGAAGATAAACTCCGCAAGCCGCACCGCCGATGTCACCGCCACCTCGATAATCTGCGTCTGCGGCGGAAACAGCCGCCCACGCTCAAGCGAGACCGTGTCCACCTGATCCGCCAGCGCATGCGCCGATTCAATGATCAGCTCATCCGTGATAATCTTCAGATGCGTCGCGTAATTCGCCAGACCCAGCGCCGGGAAAATGTAAAAATTGTTCGCCTGTCCCGGATAGAATGTCCGGCCGTCCATCTCCACATTCGGAAACTGCTGGCCACCGGCAAACAGCGCCCGCCCGCCAGACCACTGATACGCCTGCTCCGCCGTGCATTCCGCATTGGTCAGCGGCAGAGACAGCGAGAAGATGATCGGCCGCTCATTCAGCCGTGCCATCTCTCCGACAATCTCCTGCGTAAACGCGCCGCCCGCTGTCGAAACACCAATCAGCACCGATGCGTTCACTCGCCGGATCGTCTTCAGCAGATCCTTCGTCGGCTCAGCCGGATGCGCAAACCGCTTCTGCTCTTCAGAAAGATCCGTTCGTGATGGCTCGATCAGCCCGTTGACGTCCAGAAGCGTGATCCGCGCGCAGGCTTCTTCCTCACTCAGCCCTTCGGCTTTCATGGCCGTGACGAGAAGATCCGAAATGCCCAGCCCGGAAGATCCCGCGCCCAGAAACACGAAGCGCTGTTCGGAAAGTTTCTCTTCCTTCGCTTTCAGCGCCGTGATCAGCCCCGCCAGCGTCACCGCCGCCGTGCCCTGAATATCATCGTTGTAGCACAATACCCGATCGCGATATTTCGCAAGATAACGCAGCGCGTCCGTGCCTTTCCAGTCCTCGAAATGCAGACAGCAGCCCGGAAAAACCTCCTGAACCGCCTCAACAAACTCCTCGACAAAAATGTCAAGCTCTTCAACCGACGGCGGCTCGCGGCGCAGTCCGAGATAAAGCGGGTCCGCCCGCAGCGCAGCATTCGTCGTGCCAATATCAAGCTGAATCGGAAGCAGCGAGCGGGGAGGGACCGAACCGCAGACCGTATAAAGCTGTAGCTTGCCGATCGGGATGCCCATCCCGTTCACTCCGATGTCACCAAGCCCGAGAATACGCCCGCCCGTGGTCACGCAGATCGTCCGGACCTCCTTGTCCGGCCAGTTGCGCAGCACCTCCGCAATCCGCCCCTTCATTTCCAGCGTGATGTACATCCCGCGTGGCCGGCGATACAGATGGCTGAACAGCTTGCACGCCTTGGCCAGCGTCGGCGCATAAATGATCGGAACGAACTTCGCGGGATCGGAACGCAGAACCTTATAGAAAAGCGTCTCGTTCCGATCGACCAGAGAGTTCAGATAAATATAACGCTCCAGATCATCCGGCTTGGCCTCAAGATGCCGGAACGTCCGCTCGATCTGCCGCTCGATCGTCTCAACACGCGGCGGCAGCAGCCCTTCCAGCCCGAGAGCCTTGCGCTCTTCCCCGGAATAAGCCGTGCCATGATTGAGCTCGGCATCGTTCAGCAGCGCCATTCCGCGCAATGAAGGTTTCTGCGAAGACATCTGTAGCGCACTCCTGGTTCTTCCCGTCAGACAACGCCGAAGGGTGCCATGTGGTTGGACAACAGAACTCTTGTACGCCCGTTTGATCGCCGTGCGAACCCGTATCGGTCCATCATATTTTCAAACAACATAAGCGCTATTCAGAAATAAACGGTAGCGGCCATGCCCGGCAGCGGCGCCCGTCTCCTCAGCCCTGCCGGATCTTCCGGCCATGAGACAGCTCCGTCACCACCCCGTGCAATGTCCGGAGCTCCTGCTCCGTCACCTCGCCGCGCGTGAAAAAATGTCGCAGATTCCGCACCATACCCGGCTTCTTCTGCTCGTTCCGAAGAAAGCCACACGCGTCAAGATCAGCAATCAGATGGCGCATGAAGTTCTCAAGCTCGCCCTTCGTCGCCACATGCGTCTCATTGGTCATCAGCTCGCGGGGAGGCGTGTCGTCTTCCGTCAGCCACCACTCATAAGCCATCACCATCACAGCCTGAGCCAGATTCAGCGACATGAACCCCGGATTCAGCGGATAGCGGATCAGCCCGTCCGCCTGCGCCATATCCTCGTTGTCCAGCCCGGTCCGCTCCGGACCAAACAGCAGCCCCACGCGCAGCCCCCGCCGTGTCGCCGCCCGCAACTCGGCGGCCCCGCCGCGCGCGGTCAGAACCGTCTTGATAATATGCCGTGGCCGGGGGCAGGTCGCATAAACATGATGCAGATCCGCCACCGCCTCATCCACGGTGTCAAACACCTCCACAGCCTCCAGAATCCGATCCGCCCCGGAGGCCGTGCGCCAGGCTCGCTCCAGCGGCCACCCGTCACGCGGCGCAACCAGACGCATGTGAAACAGCCCGCCATTGGCCATCGCCCGCGCCGTCGTGCCGATATTCTCCGCCATCTGCGGGCGCACGAGAATCACAACCGGACTGTTCCCGATCGGCTCCAGCGGCGCTCCGCCTTCCTTGCCGGTCACGCCCGCCTCCAGGTCGTGCCACCCGCGCCGTCTTCCAGCACAACACCCTGGTCTGTCAGCTGCGCCCTGATCTCATCCGCCCGGGCAAAATCCTTCGCTTTCCGCGCCGCAAGCCGCTCGGCAATCAGCGCCGCAATCTCCGCTTCTCCAGGCCCGCCCGCATCCGCGCCGCCACGGAACCAGACCTCCGGTTCCTGTGTCAGCAGCCCGATCATCCCGCCCGCAACCTTCAGATCCGCCGCCGCCTCACGATCACCCGCCAGCGCCGCCGTCGCCAGCACATGCATCTCCGCAATCGCTTTCGGCGTGTTCAGATCGTCACACAGCGCCTCAAGGAACGCCTGCGGCACCCCCCGTCCCGATACATCGACAGCCCCCGCCGTCTCCAGCGCCCGGTAAAACCGGTCCAGCGTCCGTCGCGATTCTTCAAGCCCGGCCCAGGTGAAATTCAGAACCGACCGATATTGCGCGCTCATCAGCAACAGCCGCAGCGCCTCCACCGGTCCCTTATCCAGCACATCGGACAGCGTGTAGAAATTGCCAAGCGATTTCGACATTTTCTCGCCTTCGACGAGAAGCATCGCATTATGCAGCCAGTAATTCGCAAACTTTCCACCCGGAAAGCAGCACAGGCTCTGTGCCCGCTCATTCTCATGATGCGGAAACAGCAGATCCGATCCGCCACCATGAATGTCGAAACTCTCGCCCAGATAACGATGCGCCATCGCCGAGCATTCAATGTGCCACCCCGGACGTCCGCGACCCCAGGGCGAGACCCAGCCCGGCATCTCCGGCGTGGAAGGCTTCCACAACACAAAGTCGCCCGGATCGCGCTTGTAAGGTGCGACTTCCACTCGCGCTCCGGCCACCAGTTCGTCCGGATCACGCCCCGAAAGCGCGCCATAAGACGCAAAAGACGCCACGGAAAAGAGCACGTGCCCCTCCGCCTCATAAGCATGGCCCTGCTTAATCAGCCGGGCGATCATCGCCTGCATCTCGCCGATATTATGCGTGGCCCGTGGCTCAATATCCGGCGGCGTCATGTTCATCGCAGCCAGACCAGCATGAAATTCCGCCGTCGTCCGCGCTGTCAGGCTGCCAATGTCCTCGCCGTTCGCCGCCGCGCGGGCTGTAATCTTGTCATCGACATCGGTGATGTTCCGCACAAACGTCACGCGCGGATAAAGCCGTCGTAGCAGACGGATCAGAATATCCGCTGTCAGCATCGCCCGCAGATTGCCGATATGCGGAACATCATAGACGGTCGGACCGCAATAATAGACGCGCACATGCTCCGGATCGAGCGGCACAAACGGAACGGTCGTCCGCCGCTGGCTGTCATGGAGCTGAAACTGGCTCATCGTATGCGGTTCTCTATGTCTTCAGGATGGCAACACGGCTCTCGCCCGCGGCCCGGGATCACGACACACAACACCAGACATTCCCCTGACCGAAACCAGAAGCCTGTCCCCACAGTTCGCCCGGAAACCGCGCCAGAGTGGATGCCCCGCCGGACGCCGGAACGCAACACCCCCGACCAGGGAAGTTCAGCGGCGCCGAAATCCTTAACGCCGCATGATCAGCGCGGCGCCACCCAGCCATTTCCCGTCGAATCACCCAGCGAACCGGTCCCTGTCGGTCCCGAATCCTGATAGGATGACCCAAAGCGCGACAGGTTGGCTCCTGTCACGGAATCCCGGGTTACATGCTCCTGATGCTCCGGGTCAGGGCCATGATCGATGTCCATGGACGGCGCGTCCTGATATCCGGGCGGCAATGAACGGTGTCCGCGAACCCGCAGATGCTCGTGCTGATGAGACTGAACGCCCCCCGCTGCTCCGCCATCCTGCCGGGTCGGGTCGCCATTCGTCATTTCGGCCCCGGCCAGCGGGTCGCTCGGAGCAGCACACGCAACCCCGACCAGCGGGCCAGCCGACAAAGCGACGGCCAGAACGGCAACAGTGCTGAAACGGGAGAAAGCAACCATCAGAACCACTCTCTGAATAAAAGACGCCCCGGGAAAAGAGCGAAGGACAGCCTGCAGCAGTGACTGAAAACCAGGCTGTTGTTTCAATTCCGGACAGTTTCGCACACCGGTCACAGAAAAAACAGGGCATTAAATCCCGCTATGCCGGTGTCACCCGTTCCGCGCGGGGCAGCTTTTCACATGCCGCATCCACCCCCATATGATCCCAACCGTCACACAATGAAAGGGAAGGGGGCGCATCATGACAGCCGATCTGTTCGATCTCCCGCAGGCCCGCCCGGCGCCGCAGACATCCACACAACCCGTCCCCCTCGCCGAAGGCGCCGTTCTCTTTCCCGGCCTGGCGCTGCCCGACGCACCCGCTCTGATCCGCGCTATCCATGATCTCGCCCGCATCGTGCCGTTCCGACGCATGGAAACACCGGGCGGTCGTCAGATGTCCGTCGCCATGACAGCCTGCGGCGAATCTGGCTGGTGCTCAGATCGAAACGGCTACCGCTACACCACCCACTCGCCCGTAACAGGTGCCCCCTGGCCACCGCTCCCGGATGCCTTTGTCGCCATCTCACGCCGCGCCACAGCCGCCGCCGGTTTCCCGAAGCCGCCTCTCCAGTCCTGCCTCATTAACTGTTACGAACCCGGCGCCCGGCTCTCCCTGCATCAGGATCGCGACGAAAACGCCCCGCATATGCCCATCGTCTCGCTCTCACTCGGCGTTGCCGCGACTTTCCTCTGGGGCGGTCTGCGCCGCTCCGACCCCGTCCGCCGTCTGCGCCTCGCTCACGGTGACGTCGTCGTCTGGGGCGGCCCGTCCCGCTTCGTCTTTCACGGCATCGCCCCGCTGTCCCGTTCATCCCATCCGGAGACGGGCGAGAACCGGTTCAACATTACATTCCGTCAGATTGCGCCAGAGGAATAAGGAGCACGTCCCGCCGACTCAAAAGCACCTCTGTCGCAACGCAGAAATCCGCCATCCGCGCCGGTCCGTCGCACTTTTTGCATTCCCCGTGGAACTCCGGCATAAAAACCGCCCCGCGCCGCCGGAAACCGGCTGCGCCAGGGATGTTATTCCTCTCTATCTGACACGAAACTCCGCGCCCGCGACGGCGCGCCGCAAGGACGAAAGAAACGACAATGAGTGTCACGCTCAGCCAGACCTCCGCATCCCGGGCCGCCGCAAAGGCAGTCAACTGGTCGCCGGAGTCATGGCGCTCGTTTCCCATCAGGCAGGTGCCGACCTATCCTGACGAAGATGCGCTGACCGCCGTCGAAGCCCGCCTGCATCGTTATCCGCCCCTGGTTTTCGCCGGTGAAGCCCGTCGCCTGCGCAACCATCTCGCGCAGGCCTCCGCCGGTCGCGCCTTCGTGCTCCAGGGCGGTGCCTGCGCGGAAAGCTTCTCCGAATTCTCGGCCGACTTCGTGCGCGACACTTTTCGCGTTCTGCTCCAGATGGCCGTCGTCCTGACCTTCGGCGCCAAAGTGCCGGTCGTGAAAATCGGTCGCATGGCCGGCCAGTTCGCCAAGCCGCGCTCCTCGGACACGGAAACGAAAGACGGTGTCAGCCTCCCGTCCTATCGCGGCGACATCATCAACGGCCCGGACTTCACCTCCGCCGACCGCGTGCCGGACCCGGTGCGCATGGAAACCGGCTACTTCCAGTCCGCCGGCATCCTCAATCTGCTCCGTGCCTTCTCACGCGGCGGTTACGCTAACCTGCACCAGGTCCATCGCTGGAATCTCGGCTTCGTCGAACGCTCCCCGCTGGCCGAGCGTTACCGTGTGCTCGCCGAAAAAATCGATGAAACCCTGTCCTTCATGGGCGCCTGCGGCATCAACGCCGAATGTGCGCCGCAGATCGATGAAACCGAGTTCTACACCTCGCACGAAGCCCTGCTCCTGCCCTACGAGCAGGCGCTGACCCGCATCGATTCCACCTCCGGCGAATGGTATGACTGCTCAGCCCACTTCCTGTGGATCGGTGATCGCACCCGTCAGCCTGATGGCGCCCATGTCGAATTCCTGCGCGGCGTCCGCAACCCGATCGGCATCAAGGTCGGGCCGACCACGCAGATCGAAGACCTCGAACGCCTGCTCGAAATCCTCAACCCGACCGACGAAGCCGGCCGCATCACACTCATCTCGCGCATGGGCTCGGAGAAAATCCGCGACCAGTTGCCAGCGCTGGTGCGTGCGGTGAAAGGCACCGGCCGCACAGTCACCTGGGTCAGCGACCCGATGCACGGCAACACAATCTCGACCTCGCACATGATCAAGACCCGTTCCTTCGAGGCGATCCTGAACGAAGTGCAGGGCTTCTTCGACGTGCTGACCAACGAAGGAGTGCCACCAGGCGGCGTCCATATCGAGATGACCGGCCAGAACGTGACCGAATGTGTTGGCGGCGCGCACGATCTCACCGAAGACGATCTCGGTGCCCGTTACCAGACGTTCTGTGACCCGCGTCTGAACGCGGAGCAGTCGCTCGAACTCGCCTTCCGCATGGCCGAGGAACTCTCAACCCGCGTCCGCGCTGTCCCGTCGGCAACGTTCCGACTCTGATCTGCCCGTCACGATCTGTTGCGCTGGCACCGTCCGGTCCCGGACTTGCCAGCCTGACACCTCCTGCGGCGTAATGACACCGGCTGTCACAACAGGCGTGACACAGAAAAGGACGGAAAAAAATGTCCAGATCCGGCGAGACAGGTCCGTCCACAGTCCCGGCTGAAACCCGGACGGGAGAAGCCTCCCCCGGCGTCGCCACCGCCGCCACTGTCGCCCCCATCACCGACGCCGACATCACGGCCCGTACCGACAGTTATTTCAATCGCACCCGGGCCATTGTCAGCCGTTTCGGTGACTGTGTCGTCACCTACGCCGTGTTCATCCGCCGCCCGGTGCTCTCCGCCACGGCCATCCTCGAACTCTGGCTGAAAAACATCTCCCGCGAACGCGGCATCGAAATCATCGTTGAAACCACCCACGCCGAAGGCGAATGGGTGGGCGCCGGAGAGCCGCTGCTCTACATCACCGGCTTCTTTTCGCACCTCGCCGACCTCGAAACCCTGGTCCTGCAAAAACTCGGTCCCCCCTGTGTCGCCGCCCACCGCGCCTACCAGATGGCGCTCTCCCTGCCCAAAGCGCAGTTCCTCGCCATGGAAGCCCGCCACTGCGCCGGTTACGAAATGCAGGAACTGATGGCCTACGGTGCCTCCGTCGGCAGCCGTGCCGCGCAGAAACAGGGCGCCGTCGGCTTCATCGGCGGTGCGAACGATGCCACCGCCGCCTTCTTCGGCCAGACCCACGGCTTCGGTACCATGCCTCACGCCCTGATCGGTTATGCCGGCTCCACCCTCCGTGCCGCCGAAATGTTTCACGAAACCTATCCGGAGACCGATCTCGTCGTCCTGGTTGATTACTACGGCAAGGAAATCACCGACGCGCTCTCCGTCTGCCGACGCTTCCCCGAACTCGCCGCCGCCGGCAGGGTCGCGGTCCGGCTCGACACCCATGGCGGTCGTTTTCTCGAAGGCCTGGACCCGCAGGAATCCTACGCCGTGGTGGATCGCCATGTCCCCGAAGCCATCCGCCGCTACCGCTCCGAAAGCGAACTCCGCAACCTCATCGGAACCGGCGTCTCCGCAGCAGCCATCTGGCGGATGCGCGAAGCCCTGGATGAAGCCGGGTTTGACAAAGTTCGCATCGTCGTCTCTTCCGGCTTCGGCGTCACCAAATGCGCCTGTATGGCCGACGCCAACGCCCCGATCGACGTCGTGGGTACCGGCTCCTTCATTCCGAAGCTCTGGAACGAGACCTACGCCACCGCCGATATCGTGACCTATGATGGCGTGGAAAGCGTGAAAATCGGCCGCGAATTCCTGCTCCCGTCCTTCCGCCGCGCCGAGGCCGCCAGACGGCGGCCCCAACACTCCTGAACAGTAAAACAACCAGAGCCCGAACGCTGGCGCCAGCCCGCGAGAGCCGGCGACAAACTTCCTGTCATGGCATAAATCCGGAGACCAGAAACATGCCCCCGATCGAAGACGATTTCGACGCAATGGACGACTCCGCCACCGAAGCCCCGGAAGGGAACACCGGATGGACAGTCCGTATCCTCGACCTGTCTGGCGGCGCGGAAGATAACATCGTCGAGGATATCCGTAATTTTCTGGACATCGCCCACGCCAATGCCTTCGCCCGCGCCTATGTCCGCGACAGCATCGAAATCTGCCGGTCCGCCAGCACCACGCCGCGCGACACGCTGAACGCCTGGTTCGCGTACGGTGAAAATGCGGAAGTGCTCGATGCCGGCGAGGAAGGCTGGAAATCGTCCACCGAACTCAACGAGTTCGTCGAACGCCCCGCGACCCCCATGGAACGTGACTGGCGCGCTCTGGACCCCCGCCAGCTTATCGATCCCGACGAACTGCCAGGTGCCGGACTGCCAGAAGACGGGTTGCCAGAAGATGAACTGTCGGAAGGCGGGACGGATGAAGATGACGTATGAAGCATCGCGCCCGGAGCCTCGCTGTTCCACGCCCTGATCGGAAAGATCATGGACTATCCGGCACTCACCCCGCCTCATGCCGGAAAATTCCCACAATCTGAGCCGCAATTTCCGGCCGGGTCAGCCTCCCTTCGCGATACCACTCATCCGCCGTATTCAGCAGCCGCAGCAACAGAATGCGATAGATGGTCCGGTCAATCGCGGAGGGGAGGGGCAGCGCTGCAATAATATCGCGAAAAATCCTTTCAAATTCATCGCGTTTTCTGATCAGAGCGTCTTTGACCTCATCAGGAACCGACCGGAAATTGTTCATGATCGGCAACGTCAGCGATTCAGGATTGAGCTGTATCTCCAGCATCTCCACACAGGCCGCCTCCAGCCGCTCCCAGGGTGACCGGCACCCGGCAATCACCGCCCGGACCCGCGCCGCCGCCGCATCCAGCGCCTTGTCATGAATCTCGACAAATAAAGCCTCTTTCGAGGTGATATGATAATAAAGCGATCCCGCCTTCATCCCGGCCCGCTCAGCAATGTCGCGGATCGACGTCGCCCTGTATCCGCGCTCCGCAAACAGCGTCGCTGCAATTTCAAGAATTTCATCCCGCCGCTCCACAACAGAAGCCTCGCCGCTTCCGGCCGCCCGCGTGTCAGATTTCGGCTGACCGGACGAAGCCGCCCGGCCACGGTGAACAGCACCCTCTGACATCGTCGGTCCATCCTGTGTCATGGCAATCTCTCCGGCACTGTAACGAGTCAGCCGCCTTGCAACCAGTCGGTGTCCCGGCAGCAGGAATGCGTGTCTTCCAAGGATGACAGATCGTTCAATCACCTGTGATCGAAGTGCCTGCATTTTCCACTCGACAACACGAACGAACTACCCCCAGATCAAATCTAACAAGTGTTTGATAGATAAGCGAGGGGAATCGCCGGATGCAGACCATGACCGCACAAACAGACGCCTCTCAGCACGCAACCCGGTAACAGGGCAGACAAAACAATGCCTTCATCCACAACAACCATCCGGAAATGCGCCGTCATCGGCGCCGGCACCATGGGCTCCGGCATCGCAGCCCATCTGGCCAATGCCGGCGCCGATGTCCTGCTCCTGGACATCGACCCGGCCCTCGCCGCCGCCGGCGTGGAGCGACAGCTCAAAGCAGGCGGTTTCATGCTGCCCGAATTCGCCGCCCGCATTCGCACAGGCAGCATCCGCACCGACCTCGCCCTGCTGTCAGACCGCGACTGGATCGTCGAAGCCGTCGCTGAGCGTCTCGATATCAAGCGCACCCTGTTCGCTGATATAGCGACCGTAAGGAAACCCGGCTGCATCGTCTCGTCCAACACCTCGACCATCCCGCTCGCTGATCTCGTGCAGGAGATGGACCCGGCAATGGCCGGCTGCATGCTCGTCACCCACTTCTTCAACCCACCCCGCCAGATGCGCCTGCTGGAAATGGTCGCCGGACCTCGTACCCACCCGGACGCCATCGCCCGCATCAGTTCTTTCCTCACCATAGCTCTTGGAAAAACCATCGTCCCCTGCAAGGACACGCCAGGTTTCATCGCCAATCGCATCGGCTGCTTCTGGCTCGCGGCCGGCCTCGGTGAGGCCCTTCGCCTCGGCATCGACATCGAGGCCGCGGACGCCGTCATGGGGAAACCCTTCGGCCTACCCCGTACCGGAATTTTCGGTCTCTACGACCTCATCGGCATCGACCTTATGCCCGGCCTGATCCGCTCACTTCAGGATAATCTGCCCGAAACCGACGCCATCCACGCTTATGCCGCCGAGCCTCCGCTGGTTTCGACACTGCTTGAACGCGGGCTGAAAGGACGGAAATCCGGCGCCGGATTCTACCGCGTCAGCAAAGACCGCCACACCCGCGACGTCATCTGCCTCCGCACCGGCGATTACCGCGAACAAAAACCCGCTCCGACACTCCCCGCCGACGTCAGCATGCTTCTGAACTCTGACAGCATCGAAGGGCAATACGCCTGGGCCGTCATGTCCCGCACTCTGGCCTACGCTGCCGCTCTCGTGCCGGATATTGCCGACCGTCCCGACCTCGTGGATGAGGCCATGCGCCTCGGCTACGCCTGGACCTCCGGCCCGTTCGAGCTCATCGACCGCCTGGGCGGCGCCTGGTTCGCGGAGCATCTTGCCAGTGACAACCAGCCTGTTCCACCCCTTCTCCGCACCGCCAGCTCCGGCTTCTACCGCGTCACCGACGGCACCCGCGAAGTCTTCGCGCCGCCCGGCCACTTCACCCTCATCCCGCAACCGGCTGGCGTCATCACGCTTCCCGGTCTGCGCCTTACCCGGACACCCGTCTGGTCCGATAAGGCCGCTACCTTGTGGGATATCGGCGAAGGCGTCGGCCTGCTCGAATTTCACACCAAACTCAATGTGTTTACCGGCCCGCTGCTCGACGCCGTGCAGACCGCCCTCGCTCTTACTCCCACGCATTTCCGCGCGCTCGTCATCGCTAATGATGGCCCCGTCTTCAGCGCAGGCGCCGATCTGAAAGCCATGCTCGCCCTCTCGGAGGCTGGCAACAGAGAGGATCTCAGAGAATTCCTCCTTGACGGACAACATGTTTTCTCATCCATCGCCCGCGCTCCGTTCCCCGTCATCGGCGCCGCCAGTGCCCTCGCCGTCGGCGGCGGATGCGAAATCCTGCTACACACGCACAGAATGGCACTCCATGCCGAAGCAAGGATCGGACTGGTCGAATCCCAGGTCGGCCTGCTCCCGGGCTGGGCCGGTATCGCACAATGGCTGCTCCGTCATAAGGAAGCCGGTCTCTCCCCGACAGACGCCGCAACCGCCGTGCTCCGTGGCGTCCTCAAAGGTGCTACCGCCTCCTGCGCCTTCGCCGCCCGTGCCGAACATCTCCTGCGCCCCTCTGACGGTATCGTCATGAATGCCGACCGCCTCATCGCCGATGCCCGTATGCTGGCCCTCGCCACCGAACCGCACCGATCCGACGATACCACCTTCTTCCTTCCGTCACGTGACGTTCTCGAAACCACTCTCGAAGACCTGGCCCCGGCGATTACGCCCCATGACCGCACCATCGGCAACGCCCTGGCCGACATCCTCTCCGGCACGGGACATCCCGTCAGCGCCAGCGACCTCACCGATCGCGTCACACGGCACTTCCTCGACCTCGCTCTCAGCGAACCGAGCCGCGACCGCATGCGCCAGATGATCGCCACCGGGAAACCTCTCCGGAACTGAATCCCCGTTCTCAAAAGAAGGAGACAGAACCATGCCGTCTTACAAAGCTCCCGTCGATGAGATGATGTTTCTTCTCCGGGACGTTCTCGATGTCCGCTCCGTCTTCGCCGACATGCCCGAACAGGCCGACACGGATGAAGACACCATTCAGAGCGTGCTGGAGGAAGCAGGACGCTTCTGCTCGGACATCCTCTATCCCCTGAACATGACAGGGGATGTCGAAGGTTGCCGCCTCGAAAACGGCGCCGTCATCACCCCGAAAGGGTTCGCCGCCGCCTATCATGCCTTCTCCGAAGCCGGCTGGGGTGGCCTGTCAGCCTCTCCCGACTACGGCGGTCAGGGCCTGCCCCGCACCATCCAGATCCTCGTCGACGAAATGCTCTCCGCCTCCAACCTTTCCTTCGGCCTCTTTCCAGGTCTGACCCGTGGCGCCGTCGAGACAATCGAAGCCCACGCCACAGACAATCTGAAGACGCTTTACCTGCCAAAGATGATCGCAGGCACCTGGACCGGTGCCATGGCACTGACAGAAAGCAATGCCGGCTCAGATCTGGGTCTCCTGAAAACCACAGCGAAACCCCGCGACGACGGGTCATACACCATCACCGGAACAAAGATCTTCATCTCGTCCGGCGATCACGACATGGCCGAAAACGTGATCCACCTCGTGCTGGCCCGCCTGCCGGACGCCCCCGCCGGCACAAAGGGAATCAGCCTGTTCCTCTGCCCCAAATTCCTCGTCAGAGGAGACGGAAAACCGGGTGTCCATAACAATATTTCCGTCGGCGCCCTCGAACACAAAATGGGCATCCACGCCCAGCCTACCTGCGTCATGAACTATGACGGCAGTCAGGGCTGGCTCATCGGAACCCCGCATCGCGGTCTCGCCGCCATGTTCACCATGATGAACGCCGAACGCCTTTTCGTCGGTGTCCAGGGCCTTGGCGTGGCAGACGCATCATACCAGACAGCAGCAACCTACGCCCTCGAACGGCTCCAGGGCCGCGCCCCGAACAGCAACACGACAAGCCCCATCATCGCACACCCCGATGTCCGCCGCATGCTCCTGTCCATGCGGGCCTTCATCGAAGCAGGCCGCGCCCTGACCCTCTTCACAGCCCTTGAAATGGACAAGGAAAAATTCCACCCCGATCCGGCCATGCGCCACGCCGCCGCAGGTCTCGTCGCTCTCCTGACCCCCGTCATCAAAGCCGCCCTGACCGATTTCGGCTTCGAAGCCACCGTGCAGGGCCAGCAGGTCCTCGGCGGCCACGGTTATATCCGTGAATGGGGCCAGGAACAGTACGTCCGCGATGCCCGCATCGCCATGATCTACGAAGGTACCAACGGCATCCAGGCCCAGGACCTCGTGCTTCGTAAACTCACACTCGATGACGGCCAGCCCGTCGCCCATCTGTTCGGCCTGATTCGAAAAACCCTCAACACAGCTGAGCCTGTCCCGGAACTGGCTTCGATCCGTCATGCCGTGCAAAATGCCTTCACGCACCTCGAAACCGTTACAAAACGCCTGACAGACGGAGACCTCTCCTCCACCGAAGAGCGCAATGCCGCCGCCGTCGATTACCTCCGTCTCTTCGCGCTCACCTGCTTCGGCTGGCTCTGGCTGAAAATGACCCTGGCCACCCGTGACAACAGCGACCAGGCAATCCGCAAGCTGGCAACAGCACAGTTCTTTGCCGACCGCATCCTTCCCCAGACCGCCTCACTTGCCAGCCAGATCGGCACCGGCAGCGCCGCTATCATGGCGCTCCCCGCCGAACTGTTCTGAATCAGGCAGAATAAATCGAGAGAAAATAATAATGAAAACGATCCTCGTTCCTGTGAAAATGGTGCTCGACGCCA
This sequence comes from Acetobacter fallax, assembly GCF_011516735.1. Classification (GTDB taxonomy): domain Bacteria; phylum Pseudomonadota; class Alphaproteobacteria; order Acetobacterales; family Acetobacteraceae; genus Acetobacter; species Acetobacter fallax. The sequence continues at coordinate 24,131 of NZ_WOSX01000008.1, forward strand.
ATGTCCGCCCCCGCGTCCGCGCCGACGAAACCGGGGTCGATCTTTCCGGTATGCGCCTGTCCATCAACCCGTTCTGCGAAATCGCCGTCGAGGAAGCCGTCCGCCTGAAAGAAGCCGGCCAGGCGGAAGAGATCGTCGTCGTCTCCATAGGCCCCGCTAAAGCTCAGGATACTTTGCGCCAGGCCCTGGCCATGGGTGCTGACCGCGCGCTCCTCATTGAAACCGCGGACTCCCCGGAGCCCCTCGCGATCGCGAAACTTCTTCGTGCGGTCGTCGAACAGGAAAAACCCGACCTCGTCATTCTCGGCAAACAGGCCGTCGATGACGACTGCAATCAGACCGGCCAGATGCTCGCCTCGCTCCTCGACTGGCCACAGGCCACCTTCGCCTCAGCCATCAGCGTGGAAGGCGACCGCCTGCGCGTCACCCGCGAAGTCGATGCCGGCCTGCAAATCCTCTCAGTCCCGCTGCCCGCCATCGTCACCACCGATCTCCGCCTCAACGAACCGCGTCACTGCGCGCTCCCCAACATCATGAAAGCCCGCAAAAAGCCTCTCACCGTCAGCAACCCCGCCGACTACGGCGTCGATACCGCCCGCCGCCTTACCGTCATCGCCGTCCGCCCACCCGCAACCCGCAAAGCCGGAATCCGCGTGTCCACCGCCGCCGAACTCGTCAGCGACCTCCGCCAGACCGGCGTCCTCTGACACCACCCCGACCGATCCTCCGCAGGAGCCCTTCATGACCGTTCTTCTTCTGGCCGATCACGACCATCACACCCTCAGCGAAGCCACCGCCCGCGCCCTCACCGCCGCGAAACAGACCGGCAACGACATCCATATTCTCGTCACCGGCAGCGGTGTCAGCGCCATTGCCGAAGCCGCCGCGACACTGGAGGGTATCAGCACTGTCCTGGTCGCTGACGATCCTGCTCTGGCCGCCAATCTCGCCGAACCACTCGCCGCCACCATCCTCTCACTGGCCGGTCAGTACGACACCATCGCCGCAGCCGCCACATCCGTCGGCAAGGATGTCCTTCCCCGCGTCGCCGCCCGCCTCGATGTCATGCAGATCTCCGACGTCATCCGCGTCATCACTCCCGACACCTTCGAGCGGCCGATCTATGCCGGAAACGCAATCGAAACTGTGAAAACCGCTGATCCGGTCAGAGTTCTCACCATCCGCACATCTGCCTTCAACCCCGCGCCCGCAGGCGAGGGCATGGCGGAAATCAAAACCATCGCAGTGCCACAAAACACCTGGCGCACCCGGTTCGAGGAAGAAACCGTCACAAAGAGCGACCGTCCCGAACTCGCCTCCGCCAAAATCGTCATCTCCGGTGGCCGCGCCCTCGGTTCCGCCGACCGCTTCCGTGACGTGCTCGGCCCGCTCGCTGAACGTCTCCATGCCGCCATCGGAGCCTCCCGCGCCGCCGTCGATGCCGGATACGCCCCGAACGACCTCCAGGTCGGCCAGACCGGCAAGGTCGTGGCGCCGGATCTCTACATCGCACTCGGTATCTCCGGCGCCATCCAGCACCTCGCCGGTATGAAGGATTCGAAAATCATCGTCGCCATCAACAAAGACGCCGATGCCCCGATCTTTCAGGTCGCGGATTACGGCCTCGTCGGCGATCTGTTTGAAGTCGTCCCGGAACTCGAAAAAGCCCTTGGCTGAGCCATCGCGAAACCAGCCCGTCACACGGGGAGACAGTCATGAAACACGAAGATCCCATCGTCATCGTAGCCGCCGCCCGCACCCCGCTCGGCCGCTTCCTCGGTGACCTGTCAGAGGCCACCACACCCATGCTCGGCGCCACCGCCATCACCGGCGCCCTCCGGCGTGCGGGCATCGCCCCGGATGCCATCGACAGCGTCACCATGGGCTGCGTCCTCGGCGCCGGTATCGGACAGAACCCCGCCAGACAGGCCGCGCTCAGCGCGGGTCTGCCCCAGAGCACTCCCGCCGCCACCGTCAACAAAGTCTGTGGCTCCGGCATGATGGCGGTCTTCATGGCGCACGATGCCCTGCTGGCCGGCTCCGCGAAACTCGCTGTCGCGGGCGGCATGGAATCCATGTCGAACGCGCCATACCTTCTGCCCAAAGCCCGCACCGGGTATCGCATGGGCCACAATACCGTGGTCGATCACATGCTGCGCGACGGTCTGGAAGACGCCTATGAAGGCGGACGCTCCATGGGTGATTTCGGCGAAGCGACAGCAGATGCCTACAAATTCAGCCGCGCCGACCAGGACGCCTATGCTGCCAGCACGCTCACCAACGCCCGCAACGCCGCCAGTCAGGGCGCCTTCAGCGACGAAATCGAACCCGTCGTGATCCCGTCGCGGAAGGGAGAGATGCGCGTCACGGCCGATGAAAACCCTCCCAAAGTATCACCTGAAAAAATACCCTCCCTGAAAGCAGCATTCCGAAAAGACGGCACCATCACCGCCGCCAGTTCCTCAGCCATCGCGGACGGCGCCGCCGCCCTCGTCCTCACCCGCCGGTCGCACGCCCGGGCCGCCGGTCTGCCCATCCTCGCGACAATCGCTGCCTGCGCCACCCATTCTCAGGAACCGGCCTGGTTCACCACAGCACCTATCCCGGCCACGAAAAAAGTGGTCGGGCGGGCAGGGTGGCGCCTCGCGGATGTCGATCTCTTCGAGGTGAACGAAGCCTTCGCCGTCGTCGCCATGGCCGCCGCCCGCGATCTCGAAATTCCCGCCGATAAACTGAACGTTCACGGCGGCGCCTGCGCCCTCGGTCATCCCATCGGCGCGACCGGCGCCCGGCTGATCGTCACATTGCTGCACGCGCTGCGGCAACGTCACCTGAAACGGGGCGTTGCCGCTCTGTGCATCGGGGGAGGGGAGGCAACAGCCATCGCCATCGAATGCGAGGACTGATCCGGTTTCCGTCGAATAAAAAATAAAAACAGGAAAGAAGACTGGCCATGGAACAGGATCGGGTCCGCCCACTGGCGCTACAGCGCAAAATCTGCAACGCGGAAGACGCCGCCGCTCTCATTCACAACGGCATGACAATCGGCAGCGGCGGCTTCACCCCGTCCGGCACACCCAAAGCCGTTCCCCGCGCCCTGGCCGCCCGCATTGAGGAAGCCCATGCAGTCGGCCAGCCCTTTAGTGTACGCCTTTTCACCGGCGCCTCCACCAGCCCTGATCTCGACGGCGCCCTGGCCCGCGTCAACGGCGTCAGCTTCCGCATGCCCTATAACGGCGACGCCACCATGCGCGGGAGAATCAACGCCGGCGACACGGCCTATGTCGATCTGCATCTCAGCAAGGTCGCGTCCTGGGTCCGCGCCGGCTTCTTCGGAAAAATCGACGTCGCCATTATCGAAGCCGCCGCCATCCTCGAAGACGGTGGCATCGTCCCGACTCTCGCGGTCGGCAACAACAAAACCTGGCTGGATATGGCTGAAAAAGTCATCATCGAAGTCAATGCGTGGCACAATCCCGCCATCCACGGCCTGCACGATATCTGGAACGGAGACCTTCACCCCGAAGAGCGTCTCGCAATCCCCATCCGCCGCCCGGATGACCGCATCGGAGAGACCGTTTTCCGTGTCGATCCCGAAAAAATCGCCGCCATCGTCCTGACAAACGAGCCCGATCTCAACGTCTCTTTTCGTGATACAGATGAGAGCGCCCGCCAGATCGCCGGTCATCTGATGGAGTTCTTCCGTCACGAAACAAAATATGGATGCCTGCCGCCCGCACTTCCGCCGCTTCAGTCCGGCGTGGGCAATGTCGCCAACGCCGTCATGGCCGCCTTCGTTGATAGTCCGTTCGAAAACCTCTTTGCTTACACAGAGGTTATTCAGGATGGCATGCTCGCCATGATTCATTCCGGCAAGATGCGCGCCGTCTCCGGCTCCGCCTTCTCCGTCAGCAGCAGCGCCTCAGAAATCCTGAACCGCGACATGGCCTCCCTGCGCGAAAAACTCATTCTCCGTCCACAGGAAATCAGCAATAATCCCGAAGTCATCCGCCGCCTTGGCTGCGTCACCATGAACACAATGATTGAGGCAGACATCTACGGAAACGTAAACTCCACCCGCCTGATGGGCTCGCGAGTGCAGAACGGCATCGGTGGTTCAGGAGACTTTGCCCGCAGCGCCCACGTCTCCATCTTCATGGCGCCCTCAACCGCGAAAGCCGGCGCCATCTCCAGCATCGTCCCCATGACCGCCCATGTCGATCACATCAATCAGGACGTGCAGATCATGGTCACAGAACAGGGTCTCGCCGATCTGCGCGGCCTTTCCGCGAGACAGAGAGCCCGCCTGATCATCGACCACTGCGCCCATCCGGATTACAGACCCATGCTGAAAGATTATCTCACGCGCGCCACAAACAGCCCCGGCGGAGGTGAAACGCCACATCTGCTGACAGAATCCCTCGCCTGGCATCAGCGCTTTCTCGACACAGGGACAATGCACTCCTGAGAAGCAATCCCCCGCCGATGCCATAACAAACCGGAAGGGAGGCTCAGCGCACCATCATCGCCTGTAATCCGGCCAGATCCAGATGCACATGTCGCAGGTCGATCCGTGTCATCAGTCGCTGTTCCTCCAGCGCGCCAATCGTCCGGCTGACCGTCTCCACCGTCGTGCTGAGATAATCCGCAATATCGGTCCGGTCCATAATCAGCGACAGCACACCGGTCTTCGGATCATAGCAATCCGGTTGCCGGGCACATTCAACAAGAAATCCGGCCAGCCGTTTCGTCACGCGCTGATGCGTTACCAGAAGAAGATGGCGCTGCGACATGCGAAGATCCGCAATCGCCTCAACAAGGAAATCCCCCTGTAACTGAGGCTCCTTCAGAAACAGACTTTTCAGAGCCGGCCGGGAAAACTCCACAAGATCGCAGTCCGTCAGCGCATCCGCCGAATTCAGGTAAACCCCATGATCGGCCAGGCCGAACAGATCCCCGCTCCAGGAAAACGCCACGATCTGGTTTCTCCCGTCCTCAAGCTGATGCGCCACCCGCATGGCGCCGGACCGGATGAGATAAACAGAGGCCGCAGCATCACCCTGCCGGAACACGGACGTTTTTGCCTTTACGCTCACCGGAGCCGCAATCGCCGCAAGCGCAGCGTCCGTTTCCGGTGACAGTATAAGATCGCCGGCGCTGTCCACCGTGCCGTCGGGCCACTCACCCGCGGCATGAAAGCGCAACGACAAAGGTGCTCCGGCCGCAGCCGTCATGACACTATCCTCACTGAGTGGCGCCCTGCTCCGGTAACGACGCCATCGCACCGCGTCAATGGCCGCGGCTCCGGTTCGTCATGAGCAAACGCCCCGCCAGAGGCCGGTCAGTGGCTATTGTGTCAGATGCGCGGTTGCCAGCGTGCGCTGAAACAGAGTCTGCAATGCCGTCGAAACATCGTCATTTGTCGTGACTTCGTAAAACAGCCCGGGCGATGCACAGGACTGAAGGTTTTCCTCCAGAGTGTCCGTCGGCGACAGGAAAGACATGACATGGGACACTGACCAGGCATTGGTTTGCAGATCATCCACAAGATACTGCGTATAAAGTACCGCAATACGAATATTCCGGTTCTGTTTCAGGTCCTCGCAAAGCGCCACAGGAATGGCACCAAGGGCGCGACCGCCGGAAACGTTCTCGTCACGCATCCCATCCGTCAGCAGAAAAAGCACCACCTGTGGCGTATCGCCGGAATTATTGGTGCCTGTCCCTGACATAGCGGGAAGACTGTCGCTTTCTCCCGCAAATGCCGCCGTGAAATTCGTATCCATATCGGAATTGCTGACGCCGCAGACACGGGCATTATTGCTGCAGACAGCGAGAAGCTCAATCTGCTGAGCCGCCTGCGTCAGCGTATCAGTATCTCCTGTCACAGCCGAGACCGGGCTATAGGAATAGTCGAATGTTGAAATCGCCATCCGATAGGTTGCCGCATTCTTGCCGCCGCTTGCACTGACGGTCTGGATCAGATCAGTAATGGCTGAGCGAATGACATCAATCCTCAGTGAGATCCCCTGATTGATCGCAATCTGATAGTTGTCGAGATATTTGCCACTGGCGGAGTCCAGAGGTGTGCCACCCGGATTCGTCGCGGACGTCGTCGTCTGATGGCAGGCAAAAGCACAACCGTTACCGGAACTCTGGCTTTTCGTGGCGGCCAGCATAGCATCCATGCCGGTCGATGTGGCGGGAAACGCCATCGAAGGCGACGTATCGACCAGAAGGTAGAAATCGATATTTGCCGGCGTCGAGCCGGTTGCCTCGCTCATGCCAGTCAGTGACAGGGAGGGCATCCCGAGAAACCCGCCCATCAGCAGCGGAAACGCAGCGCTGTACCGAAGCGTCGCCACCCGCTTCACCGTGGTCGTCGAACTGTCCGTGGAGGAGACCGAAACGTCAACGGATGTGATCGTGACCCCCGGCAAGGTGGCCGCGGCCGACCTGAACAGTGTCTCCGCGTCGCTCCCGGCCTGAGCCGCCGGCTCCGATATCTTGCCGGTGCTGACGACCGCAAGCGTGGCCGCATCCGCCATTGCGTTCAACCTGCTGCGGCTCTCAATACAAAGCCCGTAATTCACGGCAGCCGCCACCCCGATCAGCGCCGGCACAGCCCAGAGTGCGGTCAGAAATGCAACGCCTCCGCGCCGGTCCCGCCAGAAGGGCAGGGGACGCATCATACCGATCGAAACGGAATCATAAACGATCAGTCTCCCGGCTCAGATAAAACAGAGTGCGACAACGTAAACCACGACACAGAACCAGGAGGCGGATCATGGTCATGAAAAACAACAGAACAAAGCCGCCGCATCAGACGAATGTCATGTGATCGGTAAGCCCGGTCGCTTTTCCGGCATCAGCGTTAACAACGGCCTAACCATGCCGCTGCCCTGGCTCTGACACCGAAATATTCCTCTCTCATCACCCTCTGGCATTTTCCCCCGCAGACCGGCATAAACCGCTCATGAAACTACGCTTCGCGCCCAGCCCCACCGGAATGCTTCACGTCGGCAATGCCCGTCAGGCGATCGCCAACGCCCTGTTCGCCCGCCAGAACAAGGCGGCGTTTCAGCTCCGTATCGACGACACCGATACCGGACGCTCAAAAGAGATTTACGCCGACGCGATCCGCACCGACCTCGAATGGCTCGGCATCCACTGGGACGAAACCTTCCGCCAGACCGAACGGCTGGAGCGCTACGCGCTCGCCATTCAGGCCCTGAAACGTACGGGCCGCCTCTATCCCTGCTTCGAGTCCGAGATCGAACTCGCCCAGAAGCGCGAACTGCGGATCAAACAGCGCAAGCCACCGCTCTATGATCGCGCCATGCTCAAAATGACCCCCGAGCAGCGCGCCCAGGCCGAAGCCAACGGCAAAGTGCCGTACTGGCGCTTTCGTCTGTCCGACGGCAGCAAAAACTGGATCGATGCCGTCATGGGCCAGTGCTCCGTAAAACTGACCGCCATCTCCGATCCCGTCCTGGTCCGCGCGGACGGCACCGTGCTCTACACGCTTGCCTCCGTTGTCGATGACATGGAAACCGGTGTCACCAACATCATTCGCGGCGAAGACCACATCACCAATACAGGCGTACAGCTCGACATCGCCGAAGCCCTCGGTGCAATCCCGAACCGCTTCAGATTCGCGCATCTGCCCCTTCTCCTCGACGAAGGTGGCGGCAAACTCTCCAAGCGCTTCGACGCCCTCTCGCTCAAGACCCTCCGTCTCGATGGCATCGAATCAAAAGCCCTCGTTTCCTATCTCGCCCGCCTCGGCAGCTCCGACGACCCGGAGCCGCTCGATTTCGACACACTCGCACAGAGCTATGATCTGTCGCATATCTCGAAATCCTCAGCGCGCTTCGACATGCGTCAGCTTCTCGCTCTGAACCGCCGCGTCCTCGCAACCACCCCGTTCAGCGACGTTCAGGGTCGCCTCCCCCCCGGCACAACCGAAGCCTTCTGGCTTGCTATCCGGGGCAATATCGAACTGTTCTCAGAAGCCGGTCACTGGTGGACCGTCACTCATGACCACATCGTCCCGCCCGTGCAGGATGACGAAGCGGAGTTCCTCGTCACAGCCGCCGGACTCCTGCCGCCGGCTCCCTGGTCCGAGGCAACCTGGAAAGACTGGACCACCGCTCTGAAAGCCGCCACAGGCCGAAGCGGAAAAGCCCTCTTCCATCCGCTCCGCCTCGCCCTGACCGGAGAAGAGCAGGGGCCGGAACTCCGTGATCTCCTCCCCATGATCGGCCCCGACCGAACACGCGCAAGGCTTCTTGCCGGCCACTGAAACTGACCGTCCACCCCGTTCCTTTGAGTGCAGCGCTGAGAGCTGTTTCTGACGGCTTCAGCCAGACCGGAATGTTCGCACACGACACGGGAGCAGGAGGATTCGACAGGCGGGCGTCGTTAACGGGCTAAACCACATTACACTGGCCGTTTCCGACCCTGACCGGGCGCTGAAGTTTTGTCGTGATGCGCGCCGTCAGGGCGGTACGGGCAGAGGGCGCCTGCCTGGAAGCCGGGTCGCTCCGGCTCTGTCCGGGTTTTATGATCCGGCTACACACTCCTCGCTGCGATCTGATGCTCCGCACATAGCCTTCATCGTCTCTGGTATAAAACGCCCGGACGATTGAGATCAGTAAGGGCGAACAGTTCTGTCAGCACAGGCATACTGCGGATACGCCTGTTCTCTGCGTAACACGAAGCAGACCCGGCGCGCCCCGCCATGAGACAGGAAAGCTATATTATGGAAAGGATGACGGACCGGACGAACGCCGAGGCTCTTTCCGCAGCACAGTCACCGGATGAAATCCCCGATGTCATAACGCCAGGCAGGAAAATAACCCTGTCTCTGACATGTCAGTCGGGTCAAGCGACCGATGATCCTTTTGCCGGAGAAGATGACGAATGGTTCGACGACGATGACTTCGGGTGCCGTTGCTGCCAGGTCAGGTAGGTAAAGACGCTCCCTCATTCGTTGTGGCATCTGGGTTGTTCTTATTTCGTAACGTCGATCCGGTAATAGCGACATTCTCTGTCGCAGCGCTCTGAAAATCTGTGTCCGACGTGCTGCGCAAAACGGAGGAGGCGTCCTTCAGCCGCTTCAGTGCAGCCCTGCATGACAGGAATCAACACAGAAAGAAGCAGAAAATATCCGCGTATAACCATGCAAAACAGCTGAATATTCTGTGTATTTATTGTTTTTCGTAAAGAATAATCGCAAATGTAATACTGTTACGGATTTTTTCTTCGTCTCGTACGGGCATCAATCCGGTCACCACACCGCCAGCTTTAACAGGCATCATGCACCGCCCCTGACACGCGCCGGATCAGCAGAGCGCCGCAAACGGGCCGTATACGCTCCGATGAAACACACGGCGTATCTATTGGAAAACCGGATAACACCCACGGTATAATACCTTTATCCAGCACAAAAGAACCAATGCCCGGCCAGTCGCCGCTTGCAGAGAACCGTAAAGATGACCTGTCAGACAGCCTGTTACACCTCCGGCAGAGTGCTGATCTGATTGCGGAAAACCCTGCCACATCAGAGCTGCACCCAGCTTCGCATCGCAGCCTCACGCAGACACAAATTGACACCCTGTCCGCTTTCACGGACTTTGATTGTCATGGTCGGCCCATCCCCAACACCAGATACACAGGATACCGGGACGACAGTGTTCGCTTTCCCCGGAAAGCGTGTGCTGACCCGGAGCGAAGCGGCCGGCTATCTCGGCATCCGTCCCCTGCGCCTGCGTCTGCTCGAAATAGCCCGCTGCGGACCAATACCCTTTGCCCCCGGTCGTTACCGCACGACAGAACTGGACGTCTACCGCACCGAACTCTTCCTGCGGGCAGGCCTTCCCTCCACCGAGGCCGAACGGCGCAATCGTCGCGCAGAATCCCTGCCTCAGAACGATGAAACACCCCGGGACCCGTTCGTGGAAATGGCCACACTCCATGACCTCCGCCAGGTCGGCACCTTCATCATCGGTCGCGTCGCCATCGGCATCGGATTCATAATTATCGTTATGTCACACACGCCGTTGTGGCATTTTCTGCGACATTCCCTAAAATAGGGCTCAGTATCCACCCGTTCGTCATCGACAGGGCCTGACCATGAACCGATCGTCCTCGTTTCTGCATACCCTGCGTTTCGGGCCAGTCCTCCTCGGATGCCTCGCCCTCGCGGCCTGCATGCCGCAACGATTCCAGGTTGTGGCAGCCAATCAGAGCGTCACCTCCACCGGACAGTTCACCGATGTCTCATCCATCGGTGGTCGTCCCGTGCCGCTCCAGAGCATCGTCATCCTGGAGCCCGACTGCACCCCCGCCGGAACCGCCATTATCCAGGTGCAGACCCCGCCAGCACACGGTCAGATCACAACGGAGACGGGAAACTATTATCCGTCCTATCCTGCTTCAGACAGCCAGCGTTACGCCTGTAATCTGAAAAAACGAGCCGGCGTCGCCGCCATCTACACGCCGGAGCCCGGCTTCCATGGCGTCGTCTTCGCCACCCTCCAGGTCACCGGTCCGCTCGGCCGGAGCGGAACCCGCGTTTACCGTATCACCGTGCAATAAAAACGGCGCCAGCTTCGCCACAGAACGGGACCTGCCAGCCTATCCCGGCAGGTTCGTCGGCCCGGGATGCTCCAGAATTTCCAGAATGGCCGCGCTCGTCTCCTCGATCGAACGTCGCGTCACATCCACCACCGGCCAGCCATGGCGCGCGCATAGCCGCCTGGCCCAGAGCAACTCCGCCCGAACCTCTTCCGGGTCGACATAACTCGTCTCATGCAGCGCCGGATTGCCGCCAGGCTTCGCTGCAATCATCGACGTCATCCGCGTCCGCCGGATCTCCACCAGCGAATCAGGATCAATCGTCAGCCCGATCACCGGCACCCGCGCCTCAAACAGTTCCGAAGGCAAAGGCGTGTCCGGCACCAGAGGCACATTCGCCGCCTTGATGCCCCTGTTGGCCAGATAGAAGCAGGTCGGTGTTTTCGAAGCCCGCGAGACCCCCACCAGAATCACGTCCGCATCCCGCAACTCCCGGGTCTGCTGGCCATCATCATGCTCGATCACATAGTGCATGGCGTCGATGCGACGAAAGTAGTTCTCGTCCATCACATACTGCCCACCCGCATGACCTGAAGCCTGCGTTCCCGTCACACGCTCCAGAAGCGCCAGCGTGCTGTTCATCACATCCAGAAGCTGCACACCCACGCGTCCGCACCCCTCCTCAAGATCCATCTGAAGATCCTGATCCGTGAGAGACGAGAGAACCGGCCCGCGCTCCGCCGCAATCCCCGTCATCACACGACGCAGCTGCGACCGGGTCCGCACCAGATTCCAGTGCCGGACCTCAAACTCATTCTCCGGAAAATGAGGCACAGACGCCCGGGCCAGCGCATCGAGCGTCTGCCCGATCCCGCCCGACACCAGATGAAGAATAATCCGCTGTTTCGTCGTCATTGTCCGGTTCCGGAAAGTGTTGCTGAAGAGTCTGAACGGTTAATTTTAAGCAGCTGACAAAGACAACTGACCGGTCAGAAATTTTCCGAGATTTGCACGCTTTCGAATGCGGTTACAGGGCGACGTGTCAATCGGGAAGTGCATTGCCGGCCCGGAGCCTCGCCACCTGCCCATAAAAAAGGGCGGGAGGAAGCCGCCCGAAGCCAACCCCTCCCGCCCCGCAGTCGCATGAAGCCCGTCAGGCCGGAACGCCCGCCTGCTTCTTCGCCAGAGCCGCCTGTGCCGCAGCCAGCCGCGCAACCGGAACGCGGAACGGCGAACAGGACACATAGTCCAGCCCAATCTGCTCGAAGAACGCGATCGAGTCCGGATCACCACCGTGCTCGCCGCATACACCAAGCTTCAGCTTCGGCTTCGTCTTCCGGCCACCCTCAACGCCCATCCGCACCAGCGCGCCCACACCCTCACGGTCGATGGACACAAACGGGTCTTTCGGCAGCAGCCCGTGATCGACATAATAAGGCAGGAACGATCCCGCGTCGTCACGCGAAAGCCCGAGCGTCGTCTGCGTCAGGTCATTGGTGCCAAATGAGAAAAAGTCCGCCGCCTCGGCAATCTGCCCCGCCGTGATCGCCGCCCGTGGCAGCTCGATCATTGTGCCGATCAGATAATCCAGCGTCGTGCCCTGCTCGGCAAACACCGCCGCGACAACGTCTTCAGCCGCCTTGCGCGTCACATCCAGCTCAGTCTTCACACCAACCAGCGGGATCATGATCTCAGGAACAATCGCCTCGCCCGTCTCGCGGGACACAGCAATCGCCGCCTCGATAATCGCCCGGACCTGCATCGCATAAATCTCAGGATAGGTAATCCCGAGACGACAGCCACGATGACCCAGCATCGGGTTGGCTTCCGACAAGGCAGAACGCCGCGCCCGCAGCGACTCAACGCTCTGACCCAGAGCGGTCGCAACCTCAGCCAGTTCCGCCTCGCCATGCGGCAGGAATTCATGCAGCGGCGGATCAAGCAGACGGATCGTCACCGGCAACCCCCGCATGATACGGAAAATCGAGGCGAAATCGTCCCGCTGGAACGGCAGCAACGCCCCGATCGCCTTCGTCCGGGCCTCAGGATCATCCGCCATGATCATCTGCCGAACATGCCCGATCCGGTCCGGACCAAAGAACATATGCTCCGTCCGGCTCAGACCAATGCCCTCCGCCCCGAACTTCCGCGCCGTCTCCGCATCGTCCGGCGTTTCCGCATTAGCCCGGACCCGCAGACGACGCACATCGTCCGCCCAGCCCATCAGCGTGCTGAAATCGCCCGAAAGGGTAGGGGGGATCGTCGCGACTTTGCCAACATAAACCGCGCCCGTGCCGCCATCGAGCGTGATCCAGTCACCCGCTTTGAGGGTCACCCCGTTCGCCGTCAGCGTCTGCGCCTTGTAGTCGACATGAATGCTGCCCGCCCCCGCGACGCACACCCGGCCCATGCCACGCGCCACAACAGCCGCGTGCGACGTCATGCCGCCACGCGTCGTCAGAACGCCACGCGCCGCATGCATCCCGTGCACGTCTTCCGGCGACGTCTCGATCCGGACAAGGATCACGTCCTCACCCAGCGCCGCCCGATCCTCAACCTCTTCCGCCGTAAAGACAATCGCTCCCGCCGCCGCACCCGGCGAGGCCGGCAGACCACGGGCGATCTGCGTCCGCTCGGCCTTTGGATCAAGCGTCGGATGCAGCAACTGATCAAGCGATGTCGGCGGAACACGCTGGATCGCCTCCTCCTGCGTGATCAGCCCCTCACGCGCCATGTCGATGGCAATCTTCAGAGCCGCCGCCGCCGTCCGCTTCCCCGTCCGGGTCTGAAGCATATAAAGCGTGTTGCTCTGAACCGTGAACTCAATGTCCTGCATGTCGCGGTAGTGCTTCTCAAGCAGCGCCCGAACCCGCAGCAACTCCTCGTAAGCCTTCGGAAGAACCTTCTCCATCGGCGCCTGATCCGGTGTCGCACGCAGAGCCGCCATAGGTTGCGGCGTGCGAATGCCCGCCACCACGTCCTCGCCCTGCGCGTTCACCAGATACTCGCCGTAGAACATGTCCTCGCCCGTGGACGGATCACGCGTGAAACACACGCCCGTCGCACAGTCCTCGCCCATGTTGCCGAACACCATCGACTGAACGTTGACCGCCGTGCCCCAGCTCGCGGGAATCTCATGCAGCTTGCGATACGTGTTCGCACGCGGATTCATCCACGAGCCAAACACCGCCCCGATCGCCCCCCAGAGCTGCGCCTGTGGATCAGCCGGAAACGGCTTGCCCGTCTCGCGCTGAACGATTTCCTTGTAGCCCTCGACAATCTCGCGCCAGTCAGCAGCCTTCACCGCCGTATCATCATGCACGCCAAGACCACGCTTCGCCTGCTCCAGAAGATCCTCAAAGCGATGATGCGGAACCCCCATCACCACCGAGCCATACATCTGGATGAAACGGCGATAACTGTCCCAGGCAAACCGCTCGTCACCGGAAGAGCGCGCCAGCCCCTCAACAGTCACGTCGTTCAGCCCGAGATTCAGAACCGTGTCCATCATGCCCGGCATCGATACCCGCGCGCCTGAGCGGACAGAAACCAGCAGCGGCGCGTTCGCATCGCCAAAAACCAGTCCCATCACCTCTTCAACTCGATGAAGAGCCGCCGCAACCTCCTGCGCCAGCTCCGGCGGGTAGTTGTTCCCGTTCGCATAGAACGCCGAACACACCTCCGTCGTGATCGTAAATCCCGGAGGCACAGGCAGTCCGATTGAAGCCATCTCCGCCAGGTTGGCGCCCTTGCCACCAAGCAGATTGCGCATTTCGGCACCGCCCTCATTCAGGCCGCCACCGAAGCTGTAAACCCATTTCGTCATGACCAACGCTCTCCGAGCACGGAGCCTCCTGAAATCCGCATTCCCTGTTTCCCCGGGAGAAAATGCAGGCCTGGAAGCGTTCCGCGGGGATTTATTATTATTCAGTCGTTCTGTTCCCGGGAGGTGCATAATGACAGGGAAATACCCATCCCGCAATTCGGATTTGCCGTGAAAAACCTGTCACTTTCCGCCAGTTCCGCCGGACAGACGGAGTGGGATTCGGTTCAGCCAGGAGGACAATCCGGTTCTGTCCTGATGCAGGCATCCGGTCGTTCCCGGCTGCCGTTACCAGATGCTCACGCTCCGTCTGCTTCCAGCTTCCACACAGGCCGGATTTCCGAAAACCCTGCCGGCTTTCAGCATATCCCGCACGCGACGGACCGGTTCCAGGATGCCTGATCCTGTCGTGCCACGGAGTGCTTTGGTTTCCCGAACTCCGGACAATGCCGTTCTGATAAGCCGGTATAAAGCTGGCCGAAGCGAGATCACTGTTCTTAACAGAAGTTGTATGCCCTGATCAGAAGAGTTCAACATCGTCACAAGGATCAGGGGCATGTTCGTCAGGATATTTTCCTGCCGCACGTCACAAAGGGGCTGATCGCTGAAAGCATACGGAATGATCGCGCCGCCCTGCATGACAAGCACCCGGATCACCCGGTGACTCTGCCCTGCTTCACGCATAATCTGGCTTGCAGGCATCCAGCACCGTGATGGCGACATCTCGGTCGGTGGTAACCGGCCCCGGGTCGGCACAGACATCTGCCGCGAGTTCCTGCTTGTGCCGTTATCGGAGCGCCCCGGCCCTCAGACAGCCGGCATCCCCGCCAGTTCCCGCCACCCGGCCTCATCCAGCGTGTCGATCCCCAGTTCCGCCGCCTTCTTCGCCTTCGATCCGGCATCCGTCCCCAGAACAACAAGATCCGTCTTCTTCGAGACGCTATCAGTGACTTTCGCGCCAAGGCGCTCCGCCGTCGCTTTCGCCTCAGGCCGCGTCATCGTCGATAAACTTCCCGTAAAAACAATCACTTTTCCAGAAAGCTTCCCGTCGCCGCCAGCCTGCTCATCCTCCACGGTAATCTGCCCGAGCAGATCCTCCAGCGTCGCCCGGTTATGCGGCTCGGCAAAAAACGCGACAATCTCCTCCGCGATAGCCCCGCCAATTCCGGTAATCTCCCCCAGTTCCTGCCGCGCCTCAGACCCGATAATCGCCGCCGCCCGCATCTGTGTCTGCCACTGCACATAAGATCCGTAATGCCGCGCCAGCAGCTTCGCATTACTTTCACCCACCCTGCGAATACCCAGCGCATAAATAAATCGGGACAACGGAATCACCCGACGCGCCTCGATCGACCGTACCAGATTGCGCGCCGAAATCTTTCCCCAGCCCTCCCGCGTCGCAATCCCGGCCTCATGCTCCGACAGCCGGAAAATATCCCCCGGCGCTTTCACCAGCCCCGCTTCATGAAACTCGCGGATGCTCTGATCACCCAGCCCGTCAATGTCGAACGCCAGTCGCGAGACAAAATGGATCAGCCGCTCCACCACCTGAGCAGGGCAGGTGAGGCCCCCCTCACATCGCCGCACGACCTCCCCTTCAGGCCGCTCCGCCATCGCCCCGCAAGCCGGACAATGATCCGGCATCATAAACGGGGCTCCCCGTTCCCGGCCAGGTTCCGGCACCATGCCGAGGATCTGCGGAATCACATCGCCAGCCCGCTGCAACTGCACCAGATCGCCAACCCGCACATCCTTGCGGGCAATCTCATCCTCATTATGCAGCGTCGCCCGCGCCACCAGAACGCCGCCTACATTCACCGGCTCCAGATGCGCCACCGGCGTCAGCGCCCCCGTGCGCCCGACCTGAACCTCAATCGACAAAAGCCGCGTCACCGCCTGCTCAGCCGGAAACTTCCACGCCACCGCCCATCGCGGCGCCCTTCCTGCGAAACCAAGCCGCTCCTGTAACGCCAGATCGTCAATCTTGTAGACAACACCATCAATGTCGTAATCGAGCGCCGCCCGCTCCCGTGCCATCCGCTCGTAAAACGGTTCCGCCTCACCCTTGCCCGCCAGCAAAGTCGACAGCGGATTAACCGTAAAGCCCCACGCCTTCAGCTTTTCAAGATAATCCCAGTGCGATAATGCCACCGGCGCCGAACTGGCCCCCATCGCATAGGCAAACAGCGACAAAGGCCGCTTCGCCGTCACCTTCGGATCAAGCTGCCGCAAAGACCCCGCCGCCGCATTGCGCGGATTGGCAAATCCCTTCTCGCCCGCCGCGTCCTGCGCTTCATTGATCGCCAGAAACGCCGCCTTGCCGAGAAACACCTCGCCCCGGATCTCAATCAGGTTCGGCGCATCCCCTGCCAGCCGCAACGGCAGATCCCGCAGCGTCTTCAGGTTCGCCGTCACATCCTCGCCAACCGTCCCGTCGCCCCGCGTCGTCCCGCGCACGAACCGACCTTTTTCATAAGTCAGACTGATCGAAAGCCCGTCGATCTTCGGCTCGCCAACAAACCGCAACGCAGCCGCCTGCGCTTCATCCAGCCCGAGAAACCGAACCGCCTTGCCGACAAAAGCCTCGAATTCCTCAGCATCGAACACGTTATCCAGCGACAGCATCGGCACCAGATGCCGGTGCTTGCCAAAGGCCCCGTCCGGCGCCGCGCCGACCAGGACCGAAGGACTATCCTCACGGATCAGCGTCGGAAACCGCGCCTCAATCTCCTCATTCCGCCGTTTCAGAGCATCGAATTCAGCGTCAGAAACTTCCGGCGCGTCCTTTCCGTGATACGCCACGTTCAGCCGCGCAATCAGCGCCGCCAGCCGCGCCAGCTCCGTCTCCGCCTGCTCCTCGCTCAGTGCCTCAACAGCAATCTCCGCCGTGTCCGCCCCACTCACGATCGCGGCTCCAGCAAACTCGCCGCCGCCGCCCGCGCCGCATCCGTCACCACATCGCCGGCCAGCATCCGCGCAATCTCTTCCCGCCGCGCGTCAGAGGGGAGGGGAGCCGCACTCGTCTGTGTCTGACCGCCCCGCACAATCTTGCCAATCCGCAGATGATGATCCGCCGCCGCCGCCACCTGAGGCGAATGGGTCACCGCCAGAACCTGCATGTCCTGCGCCAGCCTGTGCAGCCGCTCGCCAATCGCCGCCGCTGTCGCGCCACCCACACCGGAATCGATCTCGTCAAACACCAGCGTCCCGATCGCCGACCGACCGGCCAGCACCAGCCGGATCGCCAGCATCAGCCGTGACAGCTCACCACCCGAAGCCACTTTACCCAGCGGCCCCGGCGGCTGCCCCGGGTTGGCCGCCAGCAGGAACGTCACCTGCTCCATGCCCGCCGCACTCCACTGTTCCGGCGCCAGCGGCGACAACTCCGCCACAAACCGCGCCCGCTCCAGCTTCAGTGGTTTCAGCTCCGCAATCACCGCCGCTTCCAGCTTCCGCGCCGCTTTCGTCCGTGCCTCCGTCAGCGACGCTCCGGCCTTCTCAAACGCCGTCCGTGCCTCGCGCAGCGCCGCCTCCAGAATATCCAGCCGCGCCGTCCCGCTCTCCAGCGCGTCAAGCCGCTGCACCAGACGTTGCAACAGATCCGGCAGATCCGTCACCGTCGTATCGAACTTCCGCGCCGCCGCCCGCAACGCGAACAGCCGCTCCTCCGTCTGCTCCAGAAGCTGCGGATCAGCATCCTGATCCGCGGCAAGCCGTGCCAGCAGACTCTCCGCATCCGCCAGGGCCGTCTCGGCAACCTCAAGTGCGTTCAGCGCCTCGTTCGCCCCGATCTGCTGCGGATCACGATCGGTCTCACCCTCAGCCGGCCCATGTCCCGGCGCCGGTAACAGCTTGTGCAACGTCCGGCTCGCCGCCCGCAGCGCCGCCGCCGGCCCCTGATTGCGCCGGTCCCGCGGCGTCAGTTCAGCAAGCGCCGCCGCCACCGCCGCGCCACGTCGCTCATTGCGCTGCAACGCCTGCCGCTGCTCAGCCAGAAACAGTTCCTCATCCGGCTGAGGCGCCAGAGACGACAGTTCGGAAACCGTGTGCCGAAGCCACTCCTCTTCCCGTGCCGCCTCGGCCATTTCCCGCCGCGCCGCCTCAAGTGCCGTCCGCGCCTCCCGCCACGCGGCAAAACACCGCGTCACCTCAGCGCGAAGGGCAGGGCGCACCCCAAAAGCATCCAGCAGATCACGATGACTGGTCGGATCGGCCAGCCCCATCTGTTCATGCTGTCCCTGAATTTCCACCAGGGTCGTCGCAATCCGCCGCAACAGCCCGACACCGACCGGCTGATCGCTGACCCAGGCCCGCGAGCGTCCGTCACCATTGACCACACGCCGCAAAATCAGCGGCTCACCCGGCTCGGAAGGAATATCAAGTTCCGCCAGAATGGCATGGACCGGGTGATCGCCCGGCACTTCAAAACTGGCCGTCACCCGTGCCTCAGCCGCACCCGCCCGGATCAGCCCCGCATTGGCCCGCTCACCCAGCGCCAGCCCCAGGCTGTCCAGAAGAATCGACTTCCCCGCGCCGGTCTCGCCGGTCAGAGCCGTCAGGCCAGCATGAAACGCAAGATCAAGCGTCTCAATCAGCACGACATCGCGAATAGAAAGAAAACTTAGCATGGCGAAAACCCGTTCCGCCCGACGGCAACAGAATGCTGAAACATGCAGCACGCCGCCCGGAGCGGTAAGTCCGATGGATCGTTCAGCAGCACTGTTCCGTCAACCGTCACAGCCGCTGCTCCGGCCTGTGATCGCCAGAAACGCTGCCATGACAGAGGCCGGACTCAGCGCGGACGACCGCTCGTGCCCTGCCCGACACCCTGATGTGCGACATTGCTGGTCAGAGTCGAGCCATCGCTTTGCTGCGTCAGCGGTTCTGAGTTCACAGGCTGGACCGGAGCACTCGAAAGAGCAGGCGGCGCGTCAGCGCGACCGATACCCCGCGCGGCCGACTGTGCGGGAGACAATGTTTCAGCCTGCGATGCCGCGCCGGCCGGCCCCTTTGTCGTGCCTGGCTTCGGTGTCCCGGCCTCCAGCAGGCGATAGCGCTTCAGATCGCTGTAAGCGTAGCGATACCATTTGCTGCCCGGATAGTTGTAGGCCAGCACGGAACCGGTCCTGCGCGCCTCATCTGTCAGACCAAGAGAGAGATAGACCTCAACCAGCCGTTCGAGAGCTTCAGCCACATGGTTCGTGGTCTGGAAGTCCTGAACCACCCGCTGATACCGGCCGATCGCACCCTCATAGGCACGCTGCTGCTGATAATATCGTCCAACCAGCATTTCCTTGCCGGCCAGATGATCGCGGCAGAGATCAATCTTGAGCTGCGCGTCCCGGGCATATTTTGACTGAGGGAAGCGTGCGATCACGTCCTGCAGACGCGACATCGACTCAGACGTCATCTGCTGATCACGCCGGACATCGCCAATCTGCTCATAGTAGCAGAGCGCCAGAAGATAGAACGCATACGGCGCATCGCCGCTGGTCGGATGCAGCTCAATAAAGCGGTCAAGCTGCTGCGCCGATTCAGCATATTTGCTCTGGAGGTAATACGCATAACCCTCCATGAGCTGAGCATTGGCCGTATAACCGGAATACGGATAATTTTGCTGAAGAACTTCAAACTCCGCCGCTGCCAGCGTGTAACGCCGGCTCCGGAGCGCATCGATGCCATTGTTGTAATAGGCATCGGCCGAAGCCAGCTGCGGCACCTGGGCTGCTTTGTCCTTACCGAACAGGGAACAGCCTGCGAGAATAGTGAGCGTGGCACAGGCCGCGGTCGAAACCAGTCTCGACGACACACTGGACGGGATGCGCGAGGTTGGCTGCGGCACGTATCAACTCACTGTTCAGATATGTAATAAACGCACAGCCTTATAGCACGGATTGCAGCGCCGGAAAGCCGCTCGCGCAATCTGTTTTATCCGTAATCACCTGACGACACGGAAACGGCGGACACCACTGGTCCCGTCCGGCAGCCAGCAACGCTCAGCAGACAGAAAAAGGCGGGAGAGTGATGCCGGAGACTGTCGATACTCAGTCCGGGGCTAGGAATTTCTTCACACTCCGGTTCTCTTTAATAAAATGGTTCCCAAAGTTCCGCGACCTCTGGAAAGGAACTGTTAGCGTTGCGTGCTGGCTCCTTTCCAGGGCTTTGCCCTGGAACCCACCAAAGGTCTCAGACCTTTGGAAACCATTTTAATTAAACAGATCGGGGTGC
The DNA here is from genome assembly GCF_011516735.1 of Acetobacter fallax. Lineage (GTDB taxonomy): Bacteria > Pseudomonadota > Alphaproteobacteria > Acetobacterales > Acetobacteraceae > Acetobacter > Acetobacter fallax. The sequence goes on from NZ_WOSX01000008.1 coordinate 44,763, forward strand.
AGGGGTCGTCGTGCGCAGCACGCCTTCGTGTGACGGTCCCTGCCGGGTTCGTGCAGAGCCCGGATTCCGCCAGCCCTTTGAAAAAATACAGATCAACACGTCACGACAACAGAGCCTTCCGGATCCAGGCAGAACTCTGCCAGCCTCAGAGGTCAGCCCCTCTTATCAGGCCGCACGACGTGACTGCGGCGTCCCTGAACCGCGCCGCTCAACCCAGCGCCAGGCAGACTTGTCAGAAAACAGCGCCCGCAAAAGCTGATTGTTCAGCTGATGACCGGATTTGTGCCCCGTAAACTCACCCCGCAACGGCGCTCCGGCAAGATAAAGATCACCGACCGCATCCAGCAGTTTATGGCGCACAAACTCGTCCTGCACCCGCAGGCCCGTCGGATTCAGAACGTTCACCCCATCCACAACGATCGCGTTGTCGAGTGAGCCGCCGAGCGCAAGTCCGGCACGATGCAGTGCGTCAATTTCCCGCCGGTCGGTAAAGGTGCGCGAAAATGACAGATCATGCCGGAACACGGCCTCATTAAGATCCACCGCCAGTGTCTGACGCCCAATCGCCTCAGCCGGAAAATCAATCGTCATTTCCAGCCCAAGCCCGGACCCGGCACGGGGCCGCAGCATGGCGAACGCATCACCTTTCGCAACACGCACCGGCTTCAGAATTTCAATCTCCCGGCGTGGCTGGTCCAGCTCACTGGTGCCGGCGCAGTCCAGGAGAAACAGGAAATCAGCGGAAGATCCGTCAAGAACGGGAAGTTCCGGCCCATCCACCAGGATCAGCACGTTATCAATGCCCCGTCCGTGCAGCGCCGCCATCATGTGCTCAATGGTGGCAACCCGATTGAGGCTTTCTGCCGATTCGCCAATCACCGTGCTCAGCCGTGTTTCCACAACGTTGTCATAGCGCGCCCGCAACGGCTTTGCGGCGATATCAGTGCGCTGGAAAACAATCCCCGTGCCTGCGGGAGCCGGCTCCATGCGCAGGCTGATCCGCGCACCCGTATGCAGCCCGATCCCGACGCACGAAATAGAAGAACGAAGAGTTCTCTGGTCCGCCATAACCGGCTCAGTGACCCGGGAAGAAAACGTGCTTGTGGCAAAGTTTCTGAAAGAGTTGCCTGCCGACAGAAACCCTTCTTCAGGAGTATCTGCAGTCATCACCGGATCAAGACTGAGGCTTTCCATTTTTCTTTCTCTTAAAACCTTGTCGGGTTCAGACGACATTCATGGATACTATTCACTGGCGCTGTATTCAGAATACCAGCGAGCCCTTTCGGTTCCAGTCAATGTTTATTGCGTCTTGTTTCGGTGGCGACAGCACAGTTTGTTACGAAAATCCGACGTATTAACGCGGTTATCTGCGGCAGGTTCAGCGTGCAACACTTAAACATACAAAAGTATCGGAAACGTTTGGATACAGTATGAATAACCGGACAACAGAAAGCCGGAACGATAATCGTTCCGGCTTCCATAAAACTGATGCCACATCTTCTTCCCGGTCCGAATCGGCTCCGGATTATCAGGAAGGCCGGCGCATGAACGCCGGAATGTCGAGCCCGCCATCGTCAGCCTGAGCCGGACGCACCGTCGGCGCGGCCTGCGGGCGCGGCGCAGGACTCACCTGAGGCGCCGTGTTCTGGGGGGGCGTGTTCGGCCGGGCAGGCTGCTGCTCCTGGCGCGGCTCCGAAGGCCTGCGAAGAACGCCGGTCATCATACCGAACAGGCTGCGCGGCTGCTGCGGCGCAGGCTCCGGCGCCCGATGCACCGGCGCCCGCGATGTGTCTGTGAACAGACCCGTGCGCGGAGATGCATTGCGTGCCTGGCCACCCTGAGCCGCGGCATGCCCCTGCTGCTCCATGCTGAAGTTCGGCGATTGACGAACGGGCTGCTGCGCTCCGCCAAACCCGGTCGCTGTTTCTGCCCGGCCCGGCTGCTGAGCACCACCAGCCTGGCCACCAAACACAGGCCCGCTCTGCTGATGCCCACCCTGCCGGGCATCAGCGTTCTGATCAGCTCCGGGCTGCATCGCATAGCCGCCATCCGTGCCGGTGGCCTGCATCGGCTCGACATTATCAACCGCGAGATGCGGACGCGCCGACGGAATATCAATTCCCGTCGCCACAACAGATACGCGGATCTTGCCGTTCAGATCAGGATCAACCGCCGAACCGAAGATGATGTTCGCGTCCTCGGCAACCTCTTCACGAATACGGTTCGCCGCCTGATCGACCTCGAACAGCGTCATATCGTCGCCGCCCGTGATGTTAATCAACAGACCACGAGCCCCGCCCATCGAGGTGTCTTCCAGCAGCGGATTGGAAATCGCCGCCTCAGCCGCCAGCCGCGCGCGGTCCTCTCCCTCGGCCTCGCCCGTGCCCATCATCGCCTTGCCCATCTCGGCCATGACCGTCCGGATGTCCGCAAAATCGAGATTGACCAGACCCGGCGCCATCATCAGATCGGTCACGCCACGCACGCCCATGTAAAGGACGTTATCCGCCATGCGGAACGCGTCCTTATAGGTCGTGCGCTCATTGGCCATGCGGAAAAGGTTCTGATTGGGAATGACAATCAGCGTATCGACATATTGCTGAAGCTCGGCAATGCCCTCTTCAGCCGCCCGGGCCCGGCGAGGCCCCTCAAAGCTGAACGGCTTCGTCACCACGCCAACCGTCAGAATGCCCCGCTCACGTGCCATACGCGCCACAATCGGCGCCGCGCCCGTGCCGGTGCCGCCGCCCATACCCGCCGTCACGAACACCATGTGCGCGCCGTCCAGATGACGCGCCAGCTCGTCACCCGCCTCTTCGGCCGCCGCCCGCCCGATTTCCGGCTTGGCGCCCGCGCCAAGGCCCTGCGTCAGATGCGGACCAAGCTGAATGCGCCGGTCAGCCTTGCTGTGCATCAACTGCTGCGCATCCGTGTTGGCAACAACAAACTCCACGCCCTTCAGGTCCGCCTGAATCATGTTGTCCACGGCATTCGTGCCGCCGCCTCCAACCCCGATCACCGTGATCTTCGGGGTGAAATCCGCATGAGTCTGTGGCGGAACAGTCAGGTTGAGGGTCATGTAAACTTCCTTGGACGATTACTGAGGATGGCGGTCCTCACGGAAACACTCCGTGAATCAAAATTATCAAGATTTTCTTATCATATTAGACACGAGCACGAATGAAAGAGACTAATTTATTTAAAACGCCAGCCGGACGTTCCTCCGCGAACTCAATGTCACCAAACGGACGCTCCGCCGACGCCGCCCAGGTCAGAAGACCCACCGTCGTCGCAAAACCTGCTGCCGCGCACTTCTCAGGAAGCCCGATCACACCGTTCGGACGCCCCAGCCGCACCGGACGATTCAGCACCCGCGCGGCAACCGACCCGACACCGTCCAGCATCGAAGCACCCCCCGTGAGAATCACGCGCCCCCCCGCCAGCCGGCCCAGCCCGGCACTGTCAAGACGATCCCTGACCAGCTCAAACGTTTCCTCAATGCGCGGCCGGATAATATCCCCCAGCATCGCACGCGGAATCGCCTCGAAACTCGGCGTGTCACCGCCAGCCCGCTCAATCCGGATCGTCACACCGTCATCCGTTTCTCCCGAAAGATCCGCATGACCATGCATCGTCTTCAGGCGTTCGGCATTATCCGTAGATGTCCCCAGACCACGCGCAATATCCCGCGTAACATGCTCGCCACCAATGTTGATCTGCGCCGTATGCAGCAACTGCCCGTCAGCAAACACAGCCAGTGACGTCGTGCCGCCACCCATATCCACAACCGTCGTGCCCACAAGACGCTGATCCGCATCCGTCACCGCCAGACCGGAGGCGAGGGGAGCCGAGACCAGCGCATCAAGTTTCAGCTCCGCCCGACCCAGCAGGGAGTCCAGAGTCCGCAATGCCGTCGCCGAAGCATCAATCACATGCAGTCGCGCCCGCAACTGATCGCAAAGATGCCCGCGCGGGTCCGTCACGCCATCCGTTTCATCCACGGCGAAATCAAGCGGAAGCGTATGAATCACCGCGCGGCCCTCAGACTGCGCCTTCATCCGCCCTTCCGTGACAATCCGGCGAATATCCGCGTCCGTGATCTCACGCCCGCCAATTGGCCAGTGAACATTAAACAGCCGACTCTCCGGCTGCCCGCAGGAAAGATTGACAATCACCTTGTCCAGGGACCGTTCCGCCTCGCGCTCGGCATTGCCCACCACATGACGAATAATCGCTTCCGCCGCCTTCAGATCAACAACGGCCCCGCTCTTCACGCCGCTCGACCGCAGCCACCCGTGCCCGAGCACCCGCAGCATCCCGTTCGGCTCGCCCTTGCCAATCAGACAGGTGATTTTCGTGGACCCGATGTCCAGCACGCCAACAACACCGTTCCGCCACACGCGCGGCTCCGGCCTGCTGTTCTCCGGCGGCTCATTCTGACTGCGCCCCATCAGGCGAAGGCGCCGCTCCCCGACAGACGCCGCAGCAGTTGTCGTCGAAAGTGACGAAGGAGATCCCGTGACAACCAGATCTTTCATGCCGGCATAACTCCTTCTTTCATTTCCGCACCCCCGTCCTGCTCCTGAGGTGTACCAGATCGCGACCGCTCGGGGGACGCATTCCCGTCACTCATGCCCTGATCACTGTTATGTGACCCGGCATGCCCGACCGGCCGCGCAACAGGCGCATCCGCGTGCGGCGCACCAGCATTTTCCCCGACATTCTTCGCGGCGGCGCCGCCCGCCGGAGCTCCGGTGACTGCCCCGGCCGCACCCGATCCCGCATCCTGCTTCTGATCGCTCGTCGCATCCGTATCGGACGCTCCCGGACGCTCCCGAATGGTCATGCGATCCGGCAGACGAAGGTCAATGATCTCTACCGGACGGTCAAGCAGCCCAAACCGCTTCTGCAAAGAGGCAAGCCGGTTCAGCGCCGGAACCTCTTCCGCCTCAGGAAGGTAAACGATCGTCCCGTCCTTCAGCGTGATCGTCCAGCGCCGGTCGCCAACCAGCGTCGCCGCCGTCATCCGCGAACTCACATCCGGAACCTTCGCGACCGCATCAAGCAAATCAGCCGCAGCATGATCCGCGCCCTCGCCAACCACGAGAGGTAGTTGCATGAACGCCCGCGCATCCTTGCCCGTCATGCCCTTATCGGGAACCGGATTGCCGTCATGATCAATCAGAACGAAACGCCCGTGATGCTGCCAGACCGCAAAAGGCGGACGTTCCACCAGCCTGACGACAATCAGACCGGAAAGATGCCGCTCAACGCTCGCGTGATCCACAAACGGCAGATCATCCAGCCGCTTCCGCGCCGCCGCCACATCAAACTCCAGCATCGGGTCGCCAACAGAAACTCCGAGTGCCGCCCTGATCGAATCAGGACTTGTAAGGTTCTGCCCCTCAACCCGGATCGCCGTCACCCTGAGCGGAATTTCCGCCACGATCTTCGAACGCAAAGGCGCAAGAACCGTCTGCACCCCATGTATTCTCAGAAAAATCGTGCCCCCCGCGACAAGAACAGCCACTCCCCCGAAAAACCGCAGTATATGTTTGTGCCGGCGCACAAACAGCATGAACCGGGACGGCCGATCCGCCCGGTTCGTCTGCCGGAAGCGATTGCCTCCGGGTGGCTCGTCACGAGGGGAGGGACCCCTGCTCATCAGCGCATTCTCATCGGCGCGCACGCTCCGCCCGGTTCAGCGCATCCCGCACCAGCCAGTCACAGAGTTCTTCGTAAGAAACTCCGCAATACGCCGCCTGCTCCGGAAGCAACGAAGTCGGCGTCATTCCCGGCTGCGTGTTGACCTCCAGCAAAATCAGCCGGCCCGGCCCGTCACCACACGCCGTGTCATCATACCGGAAATCGGACCGCGATGCCCCGGAACATCCCAGCGCCGCATGCGCTGCGACAGCAATCTCGCAGGCCTGCTCAAAGGCCTGCGGATGAATCTCCGCCGGCAGCGCATGACGGCTGCCACCCTCACCATATTTCGCGTCATAATCGTAGAAATCATGACCGCTCGCCGCATCCGGCGTGATGTCCGTCACCGTCAGCGCATGCGGACCCGCCGCACCGCCATCCAGAACGCCGACCGTAATCTCGCGCCCCGGAATGAACTCCTCCACAAGCGCCACCGGCCCAAACCGCCACGAACCGACAATCCGCTCCCGCTGGTTCGATCCCTCGCGCACGATCGACACGCCAACCGACGATCCCTCATCCAGCGGCTTGACGACATACGGCGCCGGCAACGGATCTCCCGCAGCCAGCTCGCTGATCGCAATCGTCCGGCCCTCAGCCACAGGCAATCCCGCCGCCAGAAACACAGCGCGGGACGCCGCTTTGTCCATCGCCGTCGCCGAAGCCCGGATGCCCGAATGCGTGTAAGGCAGGCCAAGCCATTCCAGCACGCCCTGAACCGCGCCATCTTCGCCAAACCGCCCGTGCAGCGCATTGAACACCACATCCGGCTTCTGGTCCGCCAGCCCGGCAACCAGTGCCCCCAGATCCCGCGTCACATCCAGCCCCTGCGCCTCGTGCCCCGCCGCCTGCAACGCCGCCACCACGCCGGCGCCGGAGGAAAGGCTGACCTCACGCTCCGCCGAAGCGCCACCCATCAGAACCGTCACACGCCGCGAAAAGCTCATCCCACCGGCTCCTCAATGCCATTCGCCCGCGCATCGGCAGCAGGCAGCCCGATCCGCTTGATTTCCCAGTGCAGAGTCACACCGGATGTTTCCAGAACCCGCCGCCGCACCGTCTCGCCCAGCGTCTCAAGATCCGCCGCTGTCGCGCCACCCGTGTTGATCAGAAAGTTGCAGTGCTTCTCACTCACCTGCGCCCCGCCGACCATCAGCCCGCGACACCCTGCCGCATCGACAAGCTGCCAGGCTTTCATCTCAGAGACTTCCTTATCAGGATTGCGAAATGTCGATCCGCCCGTTCGTGCCCGGACCGGCTGCGAACCCTCCCGCGCCGCGCGAACCCCCGCAATGCGTTCCTTCACCGCAGCCGCATCCGCCGGCTCCGCGCGCAACCGCGCCCGCACCACAATCGCCCCGTCCGGCAAGGCCGAACGCCGATACCCGAACCGCAGCGCAGAGGCCGGAAGCCGCATCAGCGTCCCGTCGCGTGAAACGATCTCGGCCCAGTCCAGAACCGCCGCCATGTCCGAGCCATAAGCCCCGGCATTCATCCGCACAGCCCCGCCGATCGACCCCGGAATGCCCGCCAGAAACTCCAGCCCGCCAAGCCCCGCCGCCGCCGCCGTTTCCGCCACGGTCGCATCCAGCGCCGCACCGCCCGCAACAACCGCGTCCGGCTCCACCGCGATCCCCGCAAACGGACCGCCGAGCCGGATCACCAGTCCCGGTATCCCGCCATCGCGGATAATCACATTCGAGCACGCCCCGAGCACCATCACCGGCAATTCCGGCGAAAACCGCTCCATCGCCACCGTCAGATCATCCACATCAGCCGGCTGAAACAGACACTCCGCCGGCCCGCCCACGCGAAACCAGCTGCGCGGACCAAGAGGCTGTTCCACCGAAACCCGCCCACGCACAGCGCCCGCCATCGCCGCCAGCGCCCGCCCCGGTAAAGCTCCGGACTCAGAACGCTCAACCCGGACGGATGCCGGACTCATGCCGCGCAACCAGCCTTCTGGCCAGACTGCAACGCCATCAGCTCACCCGGCAGCGTCTGCGCCCAGTTGGTGATCGTGCCCGCGCCCAGACACACCACATAGTCGCCCGGTTTCGCCATCGCATTGATCATCTCCGCCAGATGACCAGGCTCCGTCAGCGGCACTACAGACCGATGCCCGCGCTCGCGCAGCCCCTCAACCAGCCAGTCACGGTCCACGCCCTCAACCGGCGCCTCACCCGCCGCATACACATCCGCCACAATCACCGAGTCCGCGTCATTCATGCAGGTGCAGAAATCACTGAACAGCGTCTGAAGCCGCGAATACCGGTGCGGCTGCACCACCGCGATCACCTTGCGCGCCCCGGCCTGCCGCGCCGCCTTCAGCACCGCCGCAATCTCCACCGGATGATGACCGTAATCGTCAATCACCGTCACGCCACCCGCTTCACCCGTCCGGGTAAAGCGCCGCTTCACGCCCTTGAACGCCGCCAGCCCTGAACGGATGGTCGCGTCGTCAATGTCCATTTCCGTCGCAACGGCAATCGCCGCCAGCGCGTTCTGAACATTGTGGTTGCCCAGCATCGGCAGCCGGAACGGTCCCGCCCTGCGCGTCCGCCGCCGCGTCCGGTCCGTGATCTGAACCTCAAACGTCGCGCCCAGCTTGTCCGTGATCACCTTCTCGGCCCGGACATCCGCCTGCGGCGAGAAGCCATAGGTCACGATCCGATGGTCCGAGAGACGCGGAATCATCTGCTGCACCGCCGGATGGTCGATGCACAGCACCGCAAACCCATAAAACGGCACGTTGGAGACGAACTGGTCATAAGCCGCCTCCATCGCCTCGCCCGAACCCCAGTGATCCAGATGCTCCGGGTCCATGTTAGTCACAACCGAAATCACCGACGGCAGACGCAGGAACGATCCGTCGCTCTCATCCGCCTCAACCACCATCCACTCGCCCTTGCCCATGCGCGTGTTGGTGCCATACGCCTCGATGATCCCGCCGTTGATCACCGTCGGATCAAGCTTTCCGGCTTCAAGAACCGCCGCGATCAGGCTCGTCGTCGTCGTCTTGCCATGCGTGCCGCCAACCGCGACCGACCAGCGCAGACGCATCAGCTCCGCCAGCATCTCCGCACGCCGTACAACCGGGATCAGCCGGCTTCGCGCTGCCACCACTTCCGGATTGTCGCGGCTCACCGCCGTCGAAATCACCACAACCTGCGCCGTGCCCAGATTCTCCGGGTCATGCCCGATCGAGACATGAATCCCTGCGGCCCGCAGCCGCCGGACATTCGCATTCTCGGACAGATCCGAACCCTGCACTTTATAGCCGAGAAGATGCAGCACCTCGGCAATACCCGACATGCCGATGCCGCCGATGCCGACGAAATGAATGGTGCCGATGGTCAGCGGCAAGGCTCTCATGGGTGGACCTCCTGGGTCAGAACCGTCTTTCTGGACGAAAAAGATGAAAACTTTCTGGACGAAAAAGATGAAAATGATGTGGCGGAAGGTCCGGTTTCAGGGCCTTTTTCCGGTCTGTTCCGGCGCCCCGATACGCGCCCCGGGCCGTTCAATGCAAGCTCCCGCGGGATAAAGACGCTTCGACAAGGTCCGCCAGTCGCTCCGCCGCATCCGGCCGCGCCAGCGCCGCGCCAGCGCCCGCCGCCGCCGCCAGCGTCCCAACATCCGTGAACAGCATCGCCAGCAGCGCCGACAGCGCATCCGCCGTAAACGCCTCCTGACGAATCAGCCATGCCGCCCCGACACCCTCCAGCGCCCGGGCATTCGCCGTCTGCTCGTCACTCGCCGCCATGGGAAACGGCACAAGCACCGAAGGTCGTCCCGCTACCTCAAGCTCCGCCACCGAAGAACCGCCGGCCCGCCCGATCACCAGATGAGCCTCCCGCATCAGCGACGCCACATTGGAGAAAAACGGTTCCAGCCGCGCCGCAATGCCATACGTCGCATAAGCCGTGCGAACCCGCTCCAGATCCTCAGCCCGAACCTGCTGCGTCACACTCACCCGCTCGCGGATCGTCAGCGGCAACAGCGACAGCGCTTCAGGCACAACATCCGAAAACACCCGCGCGCCAAGCGACCCGCCCCAGACCAGAAGCCGGATACCATCCGTCGGCGTGCCATCCTTCCCGTCCGCCTTCGGCGCGACATAGCCTTCACCCGCCAGCGCCGCGATCGCCGGACGCACCGGCATCCCCGTCAGTCGCACCCGCGCCCCGGACGGCAAACCCGCCACCTTCGCAAAAGACGTCGCAATCCCGTCCGCGAACCGCGCCAGAAACGCATTCGCCTTGCCGAGAACCGCATTCCCCTCATGCAGCACAATCGCCGGCCGTCCCGCACGCGACAGCAGCCGTGCTCCAAGCAGAGGGGGAACCGACGGATAGCCGCCAAACCCCACCACCGCCGATGGCCGGATCTTCGCCATGATCGCCCGCGCCTGCCGTGCGCCGCTCAGCAACGCCAGACCACCCTTCAGCGCCCGCACCGGCCCTCGCCCGGCCACGCCAGCCCCCGGCAGAACAAACTGATCCGCCGTCGCAAACACGCCGCTCGTCCGCTTCCCGGCCCGCGCATCCGTCATCAGCGCCACGCGATACCCACGTGCCACCAGCGCATCCGCCAGGGCCTCCGCCGGAAAGAAATGTCCGCCCGTGCCACCCGCCGCGATCACAACCGGACCAGCAGATTTCGTCACCACACCGCTCATGCCGCCGCCTTCCATGTGCCCGCCGAACCCGGAAGCGACCTGCTCACACGGCTCTGCCCCACACGCTGCCGCGTCAGCGCCAGCACCATGCCAATCGTCAGCGCCACCGACATCGCCGAAGAGCCGCCATAGGAAATAAACGGCAGCGTCATGCCCTTGGTCGGGATCAGATGCAGCGTGGACGCCATGTTCACAAACGCCTGCAACCCGAAACCCGTCACCAGACCCGCCGTCGCCAGCACCAGAAACGGATCGTCCTCGCGCACCAGCCGCAGCAGCGTCCTCACTACAATCGTCGCGAACACCGCAATAATGAACATGCAGATCAGCAGCCCGTATTCCTCGCCCGCAACGGCGAAGACAAAGTCGGCATGTGCGTCAGGAAGCAGATCCTTCACGCGCCCCTCGCCAGGCCCACGCCCCATCAGACCGCCATTGCCAAAAGCCCGCAGAGCCGTGTCGATCTGATAGTGATCACCCACATTCGGATGCAGAAACCGCTCAACCCGCGAATGAACATGCGGAAACAGAAAATACGCCGCGACAAACGCCGCCGCCATCAGCCCCACGCCACCCGCGACCAGAATGAGATTCAGCCCGTCCACAAAAAGCTGCGACATGAACACCGTCGTCACAACCGTCAGCATCCCGATATCCGGCTGCGATTTCAGAAGAACGAGAATGACCGCGAAACAGCCAAGCGCCAGCAGCATCCCCGGAAAATACCGCATCACCCGCCGCTGCGCGAGCAGCCACGCCGTCAGTACTGCAAAACACGGCTTGAGAAACTCGGAGGGTTGCACAGACATCATCGGCAGCGCGATCCAGCGCCGTGCTCCCTTGATCTCAATCCCATGCACCAGAGTCAGCGCCGTCGCCGCAATCGCAATCGCACTGCCAATAAACCCAAGCCGCACAACGCCCTTGCGCGAAAGCATCGACACGCCGATCACAATCGCCCCGGCCAGCGACAGAAATACCACCTGCTTGAAAATGAACATGTTGCGTGACGCACCAATGCGCACCGCCACAGCCGGACTGGCCGCCAGCATCAGAATGTAGCCAAACCCGATCAGAATTCCGACACAGGCCAGCGTCACATGGTCAACACTGCGCCACCACCGCCCGAGCGAAGAATTGTCGATGCGCGAAAGTCTGGCCATTATCCCGCCCGCTCCGATCCGTTCCGTGCCGCGTCCCGCAGCAGCTCTTCCGTCAGCGCCGCAAAACGCAGCCCCCGTGCCTCAAATCCTGAAAACTGATCGAAACTCGCACAGGCCGGCGAGAGCAGAACCACCTCCGCTCCCTGCGCCCGCGCTGCCCGATACGCCTCAGGCACCGCATGCTCCAGATCACCGACGATGCTGTGCCGAACCCCATGCGCCGCCAGCGTCTCCGCCAGCTCGGGCGCATCCCGCCCGATCAGAAACGCTTCCGTAATCCGCAGGAAATACGGCACAAGATCAGCGATCCCGCCCGCCTTCGCGATCCCGCCCGCAATCCACACGATCCGCCCGTAACAGCCCAGCGCCCGGGACGTCGCATCCGCGTTTGTCGCCTTGCTGTCATCGACAAACGCCACGCCATCCAGCTCAGCCACCAGCTTCTGCCGGTGCGCCAGCCCGCCAAATGACCCGATCCCGTCCGCAAGCACACCCCGCGCCACGCCAAGCTTCAGCGCCATCGCCAGTGCCGCACAGGCATTCTCGGCATTATGCGCCCCTGGCAACGCCGCCCCCGGACGCGCGACAATCCCCTCCCGGTCCACAACCGCACCGCTCATGAGATGGAAATCCGCCGCCTCATCCACGCCGGAAACCGTCTGAACCGGCACCCCCCGCGCCGTAACAGACGCCGCGATCTCCCGGCACCAGGAATCCCCGTTCCCGATCACCGCCAGATCATCCGCCCCCATCCGGTCGAAAATCCGCGTCTTCGCCGCCGCATACCCCACCATATCACCATGACGATCGAGATGATCCGGCGTCAGATTCAGCAGACACGCCACATCAAACCGCAGCGCGGAAAGCCGCTCCAGCATGTAGGACGACATCTCCAGCACATACACACCATCGTCAGGCAGCAACGGCAGCGACAGCGAGGCCGGCCCCAGATTGCCGCCCTCCGATACCTCAACCCCGCCACACCGCAGCAGATGCGCCAGCAGCGCCGTCGTCGTGGACTTCCCGTTCGTGCCGGTAATCCCCGCGAACCGCGCCTTCGAGCCCGCTTTCCGAACCGCCTGAAACAGCAGATCCGCATCGGACAGGATCGCAACCCCCGCCTCACGCGCCATCACCGCTACCGGATGCGCCACTGGCAGCACATGCGGAATCCCCGGCGACATCACCAGCGCATCCACACCCGCCAGGCTCTCCACCGGCGCCACCGTCAGCGACCCCGAAACCTCGCCAGCCTCCGTCAGCAGAGCCGCCCGCGCCGCCTCGCCATCATCCCACGCCTGAACATCCGCGCCCATCGCCGCCAGCGCCCGCGCCGCCGGGGTGCCATTCCGTCCCAGACCGAGCACCACAAAGCGGTGTCCGGCAAACAGATCAGGCGCGAATGTCAGCATGAGCGCATCCCTTTCACCGCAGCTTCAGCGTCGCCAGGCCAAACAGCCCGAGCACCACCGAGACAATCCAGAACCGGATGACAATCTTCGGCTCCTGCCATCCCTTCTTCTCAAAGTGATGGTGCAGAGGCGCCATCAGAAACACCCGCTTCTTCGTCCGCTTGTACCAGAATACCTGAATGATCACGGACAGCGTCTCAATCACGAACAGACCGCCAACAATGCACAGCACCAGCTCATGCTTGACCGCCACCGCCACCGCCCCGAGCGCGCCACCCAGAGACAGCGAGCCCGTATCGCCCATGAACACCGCCGCCGGAGGCGCGTTGAACCATAGGAATCCCAGCCCCGCGCCCACCAGCGCCGCGCAGAACACCGCCAGTTCGCCCGTCCCCGGAACCGCATGAAGCTGGAGATAATCCGCAAAAACATGGTTGCCGACGAGATAGGAAATCAGCGCGAACACAAACGCCGCGATCACAACCGGAACCGTCGCCAGCCCGTCCAGCCCGTCAGTGAAATTCACCGCGTTGCCAAACCCGGAAATCGTGATCATCGCAAAGATCGGAAACGCAAACCCCAGCGGGATCAGCAGATCCTTCACAAACGGAAACGCAAGATGATTGGCCAGCTCAGGCGGCATCATGTGCTGCATCCACCAGCCCGCAATCAGCGACGTCCCGAATTCCGCCGACAAACGCGTCGTCTTCGACACGCCATCCGTGTTCCGCCGTGACAGCTTCAGATAATCATCAGCAAATCCAACCGCGCCAAACGCACCCGTCACAAACAGAACCGCCCAGACAAACCCGTTCTGCAGATCCGCCCAGAGCAGCGTGGACGTAAACAGCGCAATTAGGATCAGAATGCCGCCCATCGTCGGCGTACCGGCCTTCTCCAGAATATGCCGCTCCGGCCCGAGAGCGCGGATCGGCTGCCCCTCGCGCTGAATCCGCTTCAGTTCCCGGATCACCGGATTGCCCAGCACCAGCGCAATCACCAGCGCCGTCAGACAGGCCCCGCCCGCCCGAAAGGTGATGTAGCGAAACAGATTGAAAAAACTGATGTGACCATGAACATGATGCGCAACGAGCGTATAAAGCATCAGACGCGCCCCGCCTTCAGCGCATCGACAACCACCTTCATGCGGCTCCCGAGACTGCCTTTGACGAGCACAACGTCGCCTTCCTCAATGCTCCTGCTCACAAGTGGCGCCAGCACCGCTGAGTCAGCAGTCCACGCACCGCGACGGGAGGAGGGCAGGGCGTCAAACAGGTCTTTCATATGTGGTCCGCAACAGAAAACGAGATCAGCAGCCTCAGAGACAGGCCGCGCGAGAGAAAGATGCTCGTCGCGGGCAAACTCGCCCAGCTCACGAATGTCACCCAGAACAACAACCCGCCGCCGCGCCGGCAGCAGCGTCAGAACACCCAGCGCCGCGCGGATCGACAGCACCGAGGCGTTGTAGCTCTCATCAAGCAACATCACCCGGCCACCATGAACCGGCACCGCAGCACCCCGGCCCGCCCCCGGAACAAATCCCGAAAGTGCCTCAGCCGCCCGCGCCAGATCAGAACCGACAGAGCCGGCCGGACCCGACTCCGAAGTCCGCGCACCAGACCCTGTCCCCACCGTTCCGGCAATCCCCGGCGCCCCGACAACCCCCAGCGCCGCCAGCGCATTCCGCGCCAGATGCTCTCCCGGCGCATGAATTGTCACCGGAACGGCATGGCCCGCCACATGCGCCACAAACCGGCTGCCCTCGCCGGAAAGCGTCAGCCCGCTCAGTCGAACCTCGCTTCCCGCCGCCAGCCCACAATGCCACAGCGTCACACTGGCCCGCCGCGCCGCATCCGAAAAAGCCTCCTGCCCGACAGCATCATCCGGAACAACGGCCACCGATCCCGGCGCCAGCGCCTCGATCAGCGATGCCTTCTCCCGCGCAATCGCTTCCAGCGACCCCATATGACCCAGATGCGCCGACCCGATCGTCGTGATCACCGCAACATCCGGCCGCACCAGCTCCGCCAGCGGCGCGATTTCGCCCGGATGGTTCATTCCGATCTCACTGACACAGAACGCCGCCCCGCGCGGCAGCCGCGCCAGCGTCAGAGGCACGCCCCAGTGATTGTTGTAAGACGCCACCGCCGCATGCGTCTCACCCAGCGCCCCGAGCGCCACACGCAGCATCTCTTTCGTCGTCGTCTTGCCGACGCTCCCCGTCACCGCGACAACCCGCCCGTCAAACCGCGCCCGCGCCACCCGGCCCAGATCCCACAGCCCGCGCATCGTGTCCGCCACAGAAAGCAGGCGCGGATCATCACCGAACGCAGACTCCCGATGCACCAGCGCCGCCGCCGCACCCTTTTCAAACGCCACCGCCAGATGCCCGTGCCCGTCCGAATTCTCGCCCGCCAGCGCGATGAACAGATCGCCCGGCTGCAACGTCCGCGTGTCAATCGACACCCCCGTCACCACAATCCCGGCGCCATCACCCGAAGCCCCGAACCGCCCGCCCGTCGCCTCAGCCAGCTCCCGCCCTGTCCACAATACGCTCATGCCGCTCCCGCCAGGCTCTGCACCACACCGACATCGTCAAACGGATGCACAACCCCCGCGATCGTCTGCCCCTGCTCATGCCCCTTGCCAGCCACCAGCAGAACATCACCCGCCTTCAGCATCTCCAGCCCGGCCGCAATCGCCGCCCGCCGGTCCCCGATCTCCAGAGCCTCCGGCGCCCCGTCCAGAACATCCCTGCGGATGGCCGCCGCATCTTCATTTCGCGGGTTGTCGTCAGTCACAATCACAACATCCGCCCGCAAGGCCGCTTCATGCGCCATCAGAGGCCGCTTGCCCCGATCCCTGTCGCCACCCGCCCCGAACACCACAATCAGCCGCCCCTTCGCATGAGGCCGCAAACTGTCCAGAACCCGCGCCAGCGCATCCGGCGTATGCGCGTAATCGACATACACCGTCGCCCCCGACGACAGCGTCACCGCCCGCTCCATCCGCCCGCGCACTCCGCGCAGATGCGGCAACTGCGCCATCACCGCGTCAATTCCGTCGCACTCCGCCGTGACCAGAGCCGCGGCCAGCATCACATTATCCGCCTGAAACCGGCCGGGCAGGGCGATCGTCACATCAAACGACTTCCCCCAGGCCTCCAGCATCAGCCGCTGACCTTCCGGCATGAATTTCTGCGCCACCAGCCGGATCGCATCACCCTGCTCGCCAGTCAGCCGCACTTCCAGCCCCCGCCGCCGCGCGATCTCCTGCAACATTTCCAGCGTGTCGCGATCCATATCCGCATTCGCCGCCGCAACGCCCCCCTCAGGAAGCAGCGTGTCAAACAGCCGCATCTTCGCCGCGCGATACGTCCCGATATCACCGTGATAATCGAGATGATCCCGTGTCAGATTGGTGAACCCCGCCGCCGTGATCCGTACCCCGTCCAGCCGCCGCTGATCCAGCCCGTGCGACGACGCCTCAAGCGCCACATCCGTCACGCCCACGCTCCGCAGCGCCGCAAGCCCACGCGCCAGCGTCACCGGATCAGGCGTCGTCAGCGCCGGAATCTCAAACGGCAGCTCCACCGGCGCAATCAGCCCCAGTGTGCCAAAACTCGCCGCCTTCCGGTCCATCCCCGACCAGATCTGGCGCAGGAAATCCACCGTGCTCGTCTTGCCGTTCGTGCCGGTCACCGCTACGATCCGCTCCGGCTGCGGTCCCGCCAGAACCGCCGCCATCAGCGCCAGCGCCCGCCGCGGGTCAGCCGACTCAATCATCAGCGTCCCGTCATCCGGCCCCGTCCTGTCAGGTGCAGTCCCGTCAGGCACCAGAACCGCCGCCACCCCGGCCCCGACAGCCGCCGGAATAAAAGCCCGCCCGTCCTGTTTCGCCCCCGGCACCGCCACGAACAGCATCCCGGGCCCGGCAGTCCGGCTGTCAGCCGTCACCCCGATAATCTCAGGATCGTTTCGCACCCCCTCAGGCAGAGCAAGGCCAGCGGCCGAAAGAAGAGAAGACAGTTTCATACTCAGCCTCGCCGAACGGAGCTTGAAGGACGCAGCGGCTGCTCCGCCGATGCAGGCAGCACAGCCGTGCGTCCACCCTCACGGGCCGCCTCCGCCGCATGCTTTTTCTGCGCTTTTTCCTCCTCGACGAGCCTGCGCGGATCACCAGGATCATTCCCCGGCCCAAGCGCCCGCATGCCACGCGGCACCGCCGGCCGCAGCGGAATCTCCATCTGCGCGTCGATCTGAGCCGTATGCTCCGTATCCGGGAAGATCTGCAACATCGGCCCGACACGGGTAATAATCTTCGACACCGTCGGCGCCGCATTCCACGCCGCCGTCGTCCAGCCATGCGTCGCCGGCGTCGCCTTCGGGCTGTCCAGCATCACATAAACCGCATAACGGGGCGCATTCATCGGAAAAATGCTGGTGAAAGCCGCAATGTTCACATGTTTCAAATAGCCGCCATGCGGCCCGATCTTCTCTGCCGTGCCCGTCTTGCCGCCCACGAAATAACCCGGAGATTCCGCCGTCTTGCCCGTGCCCAGCGTCACGTCCAGCCGCAGAATGCGCCGCAGCAGCGCCGAGGTCTCCGGCGACAGAACCTGCGTCCCCTCAGGTGTCACCACCTTTGGCGCCTCCGCCGTCCCGTCACCCGTGCCGCCATCATCGGCAACCCGCACCAAAGAGGCCGGCGCCGCGTCCCGCGCCGTTGACGCCTCATCCGAAGGATCGTCCCGGTCCAGCAGCGTCGGCTTCACCAGAACGCCGCCATTCACCGTCGCCGCCGTGCCGCGAACAATCGCCAGCGGCGGCTCGGCCACGCCATGCCCGAACCCCACCGTCATCACCGTGGAAATGCCCCAGTTGCGCTGCGCCGGCACAATCGGACGCCCCGCCTCCGGCAATTCAACAGGAACCGGCGCAAAGAACCCCATGTTCCGCAGCCAGTCCCGCTGGCGCACTGCACCCACATCCAGCGCCATATGCGCCGCCGCCGGGTTGGAGGAATACGCCATCACCTCCGTCAGCGTCAGCCAGGGCGTGAAATGGTCGGACTTCATATCCGCAATCGTGAACCGCCCGATATGGATCGGAATGGAGGAAAACCGGTCCCACGGATGCGCCACGCCAAGCTGCAACGCCATCGCCGCCGTCTGGAGCTTGAACGTCGAGCCCGGCTCGTACATGCCCGTCACCGCACGGTTGAACCGCGCATCCGCCGAGGCATGAGCAAAATCGTTGGCGTCATAATCAGGCAGACTGACCATCGCCACCAGCTCGCCCGTCCGCACGTCCATCACAATCGCGCACGCCCCGATCGCCTGAAACTCGTCCTTCGCCTTCGCCAGCTCCTCGCGGACAACCGACTGCACCCGCACATCAAGCGACAGCTTCAGCGGAATCCGCTCACTGTTCAGACGCTTGTCGAAATACCGCTCGACACCGGCAATGCCATGGTCATCAATATCCACGCCCCCCATGATCTGTGAGGCCACGATCCCAAGCGGATAATGACGCCGCTCACCCGCTTCGAAATAAATCCCCGGAATACCGAAATTGTTGATCGCCAGTTCCTGCTGCAACGTGATGTTGCGCGCCAGATAAACAAACTGCTTCTGCATCGACAGACGACGCACCGTCTCCGCCTCATCAAGCTGCGGCAGAACCGATTTCAGCTTCTTCGCAACATCCTCAGGGTCCATCAGCTCGCGCGGGTTGGCGTAAATCTGCGCCACAGGCAGCGACACCGCCAGCGCCTGACCATTGCGATCCACAATCATCGCCCGGTGAACCTGCGGCAGACTCAGCGCACTCGCCAGCGACCCCTTCGGATCGATCTTCGGGATTTCAGGAACCTGAGGCGCAATCTGCCGCTGCTCCGGCGCCATCGGCGAAAAAATCGTCGCAAAACTCAGCCGGACCGCCACAGCGCCAAACAGAACGCCGAACCCCGCCGCAACCGCCAGAAGCCGGATATGCATCTTCTCAAGATGCGCCCGCTCGCGCATCTCATTTCCGGTCACATGAACATCACGGGGCATATGCCCCTCAGCAAGACCCTGAATGTCAGGCGGAGGCGTCTGGCGAGTCATGAGGGGCGGCGTCTCCTCGAAGGCTCGGGATCGTCACCCGAAGATCAGTCCCGTCCGGCAAAACGGAGCAGAACGAAGGTTTTACACAGAACAGTCCCGGTCAGACCGGAACCGTTTACGAAAGCATGGACCCCGTAGCAGACTCAGGCTCTCAGTTCGAGACAGGCATCGGCGGCGGCAGCCCCCCGCCCATCGCGGACCGGCCAAGCAGAGACCCGTTATACGTCGCCCGCGCTTCAACATAACGCGGAGCCGGCATAGCCGTCGGATGCCAGGAAGCCACCGTCACCGCAGAAGCAGACCGGGGCGACACGTGCTGATACGCCGCAACCCGCGTTACGCCCGTATGCAGGGCAGGGCGATCACTGTCGGAAACCGTCACGGCATGCCGAACAGGCGTGCTGTCCGCCACCAGCGTGCGCGCAGGCGCATGATGCTCCGTCGTCGCCGGCTTCTCACCCAGCGCCAGGGCCAGATCATCCGTCGCCGGCGCATGATGCGCAGGCTTTACAAGCTCGTGCCGCGCCTCGGTCTGAGCCGATGCCAGCACCACTCCGCGCCGGTTATCCGCCACATGCGCGTCAGCCGCGTGAATCCTCGGCGCCTCCACATCATTCTTCGCGACCAGAACAGCCTGTTTCCGCTCCACGGCCGCCACTTCAGTGCGTGGCGTGTCATGATGCAAGGACGCAACCAGCGCAGGCCCGGTCGCGGCCGGAATATCCTTCACATCAGCTGCCGCCAGAGTCGCCCGGATCGCCTCACGCGGGTTCGGCGTATGGATCGATCCCGCCGCCGGCAGATGCTGCCCCAGATCCGCCATCCGCACGAACTGCTTCGGGGCCATCGGCTGAATCTGCTGATCAAACCGCCCGGCCAGATGCGACAGGCGATCAGGCTGGTTCAGCAATGCCCACTGAGTCTGCAACATCGCCGTCTGCTGGCGAATGTGCTGCGTATCCGCGACAATCCCCGAAATCTGCTGATCCAGAACCGTCGTCTGATGTTTCTTGGAATAAAGAAAAAGCCCGGACAGACCTGCAAGCAAAGCGCAGCCAAGAGTAAAAGGCCTGATCATCAAGCTGTTCCTTCACTGGAAGACGGGGCAGGGGGAACGCCGGCATTCGCTGCACGCCCTGCTTTGCTGGAATCGATGCCGGAACCATCCTGTGATAATTCTGTACGAATAAGAGCGCGTAACTTCGCGCTGCGGGCACGGGGATTACGAAGACACTCCGCATCCGAGGGGCGCATCGCCTTGCGAAAAGCCAGCCTGAACGGCGCTTCTTCCCGGCCACGTGCTATCGAACGCGGATCATACCGGGACGCGCCAGGCTCCTGACCCGCCGCCGCCGCCATCGCACGCTTCACGATACGATCTTCAAGTGAATGAAATGACACCACAACAAGACGTCCGCCGGGCGCCAGAATCTCAAGCGCCTGCGCCAGGCCCCGCTCGATCTCGCCGAGTTCGTCATTCACCGCGATGCGCAACCCCTGAAAACTGCGTGTCGCCGCATCAATCCCCGACCGGTCCGACGGCACAACCGCCCGGATCGCCGCCGCAAGCTGCGATGTCGTACGAAACGGTTCTTCAGCCCGCGCCGTCACCAGCGTCTTCGCGACCCGCCGCGCATGACGTTCTTCACCATAGAAATGAAAAATGTCTGCCAGTTCGGCCTCGGATGCCGTATTCACCACATCCGCCGCAGACCGCCCCGCCTGGCCCATCCGCATATCCAGCGGCCCGTCCAGACGAAACGAAAACCCGCGCTCCGCTTCGTTGATCTGAAAGGAAGACACGCCAAGATCCAGCATCACGCCATCAACAGCAGACACGCCGGCAGATTCAAGCATCGCCGCCATCGTTCCAAAACCACCATGCAGCAGCGCAAGCCGGGGTAAACCCTGAGCATCCGCGCCCCATTTCGCGGCCAGAACCTCACCCCGCGCAATCGCGTCAGGATCCCGGTCAATGCCCCACACCCGGCATGCCGCCGCCGCCAGAACCGCATTGGCGTAACCACCGCCGCCAAATGTTCCGTCAACGTAAACTTCGCCGTCGCAAGGCGCGAGAATCCGAACGACATCATCGCGCATGACCGGAATATGGCCCGGATCATGATCCGGTATCGCAACAGGCGGCAGGGGCGTCATGGCATTCATGCGCCACCTCCGGACCGGTCGCCACCATCGGTCCCCGGACGATTGCCCGGCAGCGTTACCTGTCGTGAGCGGAGTCGCGCTTCCGACCGACGCTGCGCCGCAGCGGCAGGTTCCCAGATCTGGAAAATCCTGCCCAGCCCCATAAACGAAACTTCATCGCCAATTCCCGCATGTTCACGCAGAAACTCAGGAATGATGATCCGACCTTCACGATCCGAATCGATCGGATACGCATCAGCGTAAAGCGCCGCTGCAAGATCGTCATGCTCGTCCGAAAACATATCGAGACGATCCAGCGGCTGACCCAGCGCCGAGAACACCGACGAAGGCCACGCTTCGATGCAGGGCTGCGTATGAGAAGGGCGAAGCACCATCAGCGTGTCACCCTCGACCGCCTTTGCCCGCAGAACCGTGCGAAACCCGGCAGGAATCGAAACACGCCCCTTGGCGTCGATCCGATTCTGATGTGTGCCGAGAAACACGCTCACAGAGGTTCTGATCCTTCATTGGGAGACGATCCGGGTCCATTTTGGGCTGTGATGTCCTGTCTGTGGGATACCATGGGATTTTATGGGACGTCAAATGAAAGTATAATAAAAAACCGCAGAATTCTGCTAAAAAACACCCATTTGTGGTCTTTATGCGGCGTCAAGATCAATTCGTATAACATTCGTTAAGAGAACAAACGTTCTATTTTCTGTTCTCTTAATGTTCTTTTACGGCAATTGAATGGTCGATGACGCATGAAAACCGTCTTATTTTAGAGGCATCTCCGGTTTCAGAACGAAACCGGACCACAACGAATATCTTCATGAAAAAAACCCGCATCACAGCATCGGGCGCGAAACGTCGTACTGAATACTGCCCGTCCGGAAAACGTGCCGCAGGCGAGACGAAAAAGAATACCGGTCAGCGCGTTCGCGACACTTCGGCATGTCTCGCCATGTTCAGTGTAGCCATGCGGTTTTCCGAAATACCTGAAAATTACTGGCCCGCCCCGGCCAGTAATGCCCGCTCCCCGGCTGAGTAAGCGCCCGCAATCCATGCCGGAACGGAGATCGTAACCTGACCCTGCCGATCCCGCTCCTCAGCGCTTCAGCAACCGGCAAAAACCGGCCCCGTCATAAATAAGACAGCACCACAGAAGCCCCGACCCCGGTAACCCGCTCAAAGCGAGCACACGTCAAAGCCGCCATCACGCATCGAAACGAGTCAGAGGCGGCGTCACAAACCCCTCTGCCGGCACCCCGCATGTCTTCCCGGCTCCGCGAGACCCGCGGCAAACACAGTCACCTCGTGCCGATGCCCCAGGACACGCACCGGACTCGCCTCCTCAGAGCATTCTCATCAGAAAGAAAAGCCCTGAAACGACCCGCTAAAAAAGAATCTGCCAGACGGTCTGTAAGCCGGGTTCTGTCGGCCCGAAAACGGGGCCGTGACGACCATTCCTCTGGGACACGTCTCGCAACATGCCTCACGCGACCAACCCGGACGACAAGGCGGGAGAACCTCCGGCAACCACGTTGCCGCGCTGCCCGTCGTCCCTATTCGGTCTTGCTCCCGGTGGGGTTTGCCCTGCCGCCGCCGTTACCGGAAGCGCGGTGCGCTCTTACCGCACCGTTTCACCCTTACCTCCAGCCCGCGAACGAGCCCGGAAGGCGGTCTGTTTTCTGTGGCACTTTCCCTGAGGTCACCCTCGCCGGCCGTTAGCCGGCACCGTTCTCCCGTGGAGCCCGGACTTTCCTCCATCACGTAAACGCAACAGCGGTCGCCCGACCGTCTGGCAGGCGCGGAACCTGCTCCACGTAACCCCGACCGTCAAGTCCGGTATTCAGGTCCGGCATAGGAGATGCGCCCCGGCCCTGTCACGATAGCGCCCTCTCCGCCGCCCGGCCGTCCCCCGGCCACCCGGTCCCACAAGCAAAGCCTGTCCCGGAATGCCCCAGATCAGCACAGCCGAAATCACACCTGTCCCGACCCCGATCCCGTCGCCCGTATGCCCGCGCCCGGACCTCATCACCCGTCTCTTTCTCGCACTCATCAACCGCCGCGCCACCCGACTCACCGCACGCGGCTCAAAACACCCGCCCCGCAAACCCACCAGCCGCGATCATCTCGAGACCCTCGCCCAACTCCGCAGGATCGCAAATCGCCCGTCTTTTCCAATGAAGCTGTCCGCCCTGCCGCTCCGCCGGGTTCTCTCCCTCCGCATCCCCGGTGCCACCGAACTCCGCCCCGCCAGACTCTACATCCCGCATGGAGAGGTGAGGGGAGCCGTCCTCTTTCTCCACGGCGGCGGCTATGTGCATTGCGGCCTGAACTCCCATCACGGAATCTGCTGCCGCCTGGCCCACGCCTCAGGCGCCGCCGTCCTGTCCTTCGATTACCGCCTCGCCCCGGAAGCAAAATTCCCCGCCGCCTTCGAAGACTCATGGGCCGCCCTCAACTGGCTCGCCTCGGAAGCCTGGCGCTGGGGTGGAAAAGTCGCCGTCGCCGGCGACAGCGCCGGAGGCTCGCTTTCCGCCGCCCTCGCCCAGCGCGTCCGCGATCAGAACCGCAGCATCCCCGCAACAGAAAAACCGAAAATCGACCTCGCCCTCCAGGTCATGTTCTACCCCGCAACCCACGGCCTCCAGGACTTCCCCTCCCGAAAAGCCTTTGGTCGCGGCTATTTCCTGACAATGGGCATGCTCGAATGGTACGCCCTGCAATACGCCAGAACCGTCGCCGACGTCGCCAGCCCGCAATTCTCCCCCGGCCTCGAACCTGACCTGAAAGACCTCGCCCCCGCCGTCATCATCACAGCCGGATTTGATCCCCTCCGCGACGAAGCCGCCGCATATGCTAAGGCCCTTCGTCAGGCAGGCGTCCCGGTCACCTATGCCTGCATCCCCGGCACCGTTCACGCCTTCCTCAATTTCTATCCCGTCATGTGGAAAGGAAAACGCGTCCTGCGCCTCGCGGGACAAGCCCTGCGGAAAGCTTTCGCCCATTAAGAGCGGAAACTGTTTCGGAAGTCCCTGTGCCAGCCGATCCGCCTGTGCCTTGACGCCAGCCTTCCAGTCTTTCAGCCTCCGCAACTCATGGCCGCTCAGCTTCGATGCTTAAAAACACACGCCGGCAGCCCCTCGCGACGTGCGCTCACTCGCCAGCAAAGCTTTTTTAATCGAAGGCTTTCACTGGAAGCGGGGAACAGCCGACACCGGCACGGCCTGGAACGTTCCGTGCTGTCTCATAGCGGACAGCAACTCCGATCACCTTCTGTCATCACTTAACAACCACCGTCCCCTCCATGCGCGGATGCAGCGAGCAGAAATAATGATACATTCCCGGCCCCGGAAAAACCCATGAGAACATGTCTCCCGTATCAAGCGCCGCGGATTTGAATCCCGGAGGTCTCGCCGCATCCGTCACCGTATGAGGAATATCATCGCGATTGGTCCAGGTGACCTTCGTCCCGGCGGAAATTGTCAGCACCGCCGGCGAAAACGTAAAGTTATCGATCGTGACAGTCTTCCCCTCCGAAGATGCGGGTTCCCCCGCATGTGCGCCGGATCCGATGCAAAACATCGCTAATCCGGCAAGACTCATCATTATTTCGCGTCTGTGCATGATGCCTGTCCTTTTCGCCGGGCTCGTTCAGACAGCGGCGAGCGCTGTATCCACAATCGCCAGACGCGCGCTGCCACGAACCTGCCTGACACTCGTAATGCCCAGGACGGAGCGCAGCTTTCCCGCCGGCAGATCTTTAATCGGCCCTGGACCTGGTGCTGTTCCCGGAGCCGGCTGGGGAAACGCCGTGGACATGGCCGTATGAAACGCCACGTTGCCCTCAACCTTCTGCATCACCTGATGAATATGCCCGTTCAGAACGGTGACCGATCCAAACCGGGCAAGATATGAAAGCGCCTGAGCCGAATCCTGCGTACCCCAGCCCTACGCCTCATAAACCGTCCACAGCGGAATATGCGCGAACACGACAATCGGCTGACTGGCCGGACGACCGAGCAGATCCTTTCGCAGCCATTCAAGCTGCGTACTCCCAAGCGTGCCCATCCCGCCCGCGCGAAGATCCTGCACATTGTTCAGCCCGACGAAATGCACTCCCTGCTGATCGAAACAGTAATATCCGGAGGCAGAACCCTTCGTGAAACGGGCAAAAAATGCCTTGCCATCATCCTCAGGCACATCATGCTCACCAGGAACATAATGCGTATCAAGCCCTGCTCCCTGAATGATCTGCTCAGCTGAGTCGAACTGACCGGACCGTGAAAGATGACTGACATCTCCGGTATGAATCAGAAGAGATGACTCTGACGCGAGCTTCTTCACATTAGCAACCGCCTCGCTGAGCGTGCCCGTGGCGTCCGTGTTGGGAGATGAGGAAAATCCGATATGGCTGTCACTGATCTGAACAAAAGTCAGATTACCGCTCGCTGCTTCCGCTTCGTTCACGCCCGGTATTGACGATCGCGGCACTCCGCCAGCCATGGTCCAGACGACACCCGTGCCCGCCCAGAGCATGCATTTAAGAAACGGCCGGCGCATCAGGCCGTCATCATCCGCTGATTTCATAAGAAATTCCTCCTGATCCACCGATAACCGCCAGACGCAAAGACAGGATTTCTGAATTCCAGGCAGATGCCTGGTAATAAAAAAACAAAAAGAATGAAGTCATTCGTCAGTCGCTGTTCAGCGTATCACCCGCTGACACCGGGCAACGCACGGAAGATCAGGCGCCGTCCATTGGGCACTGATTACGCACCACGCCGGTACTGGTTCCCGAGTCTTCATCGCAGAGCCCTGAGCACCTCAAAGGTGCCGGACTTTTGAAAAAAACTCTCTTTCCCGGCAATCCCCGGAGACAGGCATAAAGCGATCACACGGCTGCCATGGTCATGACGGGTTCTCTGAAAATACCCGATATGCACCGGCCAGACCGTTACGAAACAGATACGATATGAGCCATCTCGTCAGAGGCGCCCCGACTGGCCCTCTTAAACCCGAAAATCCGGCAAGCCGGAAAAATCATACGGACGAAAAGAGATCTTGAAATATACCTCCCTCCTGTCCGTTCTTGGACTGATGACTTTCATTCAGGGTGCCTCTGCGGATGACAGCGCGCCCATCCAGACCATGCTCGACGCGTGCTACGCCGGTCAGCAAACCTGCGATATCGATTTTCAGGGCGCTCACAAGGTTCTCGGCACATCTCTGAAAATCGATCCCGAACTCGTGACTATCCGCAATGTGACGTTTGAATGTCAGATGACATCAGGCACCTGTCTCTATGTTTCAGAAGAAGGATACGGCCATCGGGACAACACAAGCATCACCCGTCTCGAAAGAGTCACGCTTTTCGGCAATAAATCCATCGACGGCATCACCATGAATTATGCCGTCCCCAACGATTACGTCACAAACGCCGCCATGCCCCTGTTCAATGTCTCCATTCAGGGCTTCAACCATGGGATCACGCTTGGCAGTGGCGTCTGGGGCGCAGACATGGTCAACGTCCTTATCGGTAATGGCAACACCGGCATTTACGTGCCTCCTGGCACGCAGGATGCTGGCGAACGCTCTTCTTTTGTCGGAGGGACCATCTACAACAACGCTATCGCGGGGATTGATGAGGAATCCAGCGCTGAAATCGATTTCGAAGGCACCAGTTTCGACTTCAACGAACAGCAGATGCTTCTCAACGGCCCGACTTCATTCACAGGCCATATCGAAAACCGCCAGACAGGGAAGCCTGAAATCGTTCTGAATGCACTTGTGGGCGTTCCGGCCGGTTCCATTTACATGAGCGCAGGCTCCACCATTACCGTGGACGGGTGGGATGCTTCATCCCCGCAGCAGCCCTGCTACGTCGACACAAAACTTGCGTGGAACCGTGTTCTGGTCCCGGCAACCCTTTACGGGTTCGGCGGAACGCAGGGCGCCGTGTGCGGCCCCGGAAAAGTGGCGACCTGGGATGGTCAGGCTCCGCAATTCCAGTAATCACTGCAAAATGGCTTCGGGGCTTTCGCCCCGTGCCAAAGGCCGCAGACCTCCGGACTCCGGTTTTGTTACTCCACTAATCGGGTGAAACACCTGCGGCCCCTTCCTGGTCCGGGCTTTCGTTATAACGGTCAGTCTTTATGCAGGTCGGTATAACGCCCCGAAATGGCCGGCCGTCTCATACGAACGGACGATCATCACGCCCGGGCGGGTCGCAGTCACAGCACCCGCCCGTCACTCTCAATCAGACGGCCCCGTCGGCCCGCGCCCGCCACGATACTGCCAGCCCGGATTACTCGGACTGTCCATATAATGCGGCTTTCCAGGCCCACCCCATCCGGCTCCGTTGTGCATCCGATGGTGATAGTGGTCATGAGAGCAGGCCGACAGCGACGCCCCCAGCCCGATCACCAGACACAGCGCAAGAACTTTTCGCATCATATCCTCCATTGACCCTGAAGACAGGATTACCACCGGAATCACGATTCCGGCACGGCAACAGTGTGACAAAGAAAGAACAGCAAAACCGCCGCGCAGCAAATATCGGTTGCGTCAGAAATCCAGAACCATCGCAAAATAAGTGCCACGGCGTTGTCCGAACTGTGCCTGATAGACGCCAACCCCGCTGCCATCCCGTAACTGATAGCGCTTGTCGAACAGATTCACGACATCCGCCCGAAATTTCACATCCTGCCCGAACGGAACTTCAGTAAGCGTATATTGATAGCCAATATTAAAGACGTCGTATTGCGGCTCCTTCGTCAGGTTTGCAAACCCGCTGCGAAGCCCGTTGCCGTAAATGAAGTCAATATACCCCATGTGATGAATATTATGCCACGATACCCCCGCACTCGCGGTGTATTCCCCCTGATGATCAAGCTGAATGTCATGCCGCGCAATGTAATTCAGCTCCGTCTGATCAAACTGATACTGCGCCGAATCGATCTCACGTGCCGATGTCTTCACATATGAAAAATTACCAAACACAGACCAGTGTTTCGTTCGCCAGGAACTGCCAAACTCCGCACCATACACATGCCCCCGCCGATAGCTGAATGGGGCCAGAATAACCGCCCGTCCAAACTGCCCCAGATCCGTCAGGTGATGTGCCCATTTGCTGAACGCATCAACAGTAACCTGAAAATCCGGTGTCACCTTCTGCAAAATGCCAATATCAGCATAATTCGACGTCTCCACCTTCGTCGCATCGCCTGATGGCGACGCCGCCGCGTTCGTCGTCCCTGCGAAATGCTCCAGCGTGGACGCATAAATATTCTGCGGCGAAGGCGGCGCGAAATACCGCGAATACCCGATATGGAGTGTCGTCGTCCGCGTCGGTTTCCACACCATATTCGCCCGCGGGCTCAACTGCCCTTCATTATCGAAAGATGACGCAAACCGGTCATAGCGAATACCGTAATTAAAAGTCAGATTCCTTGTGATTTTGTATTCGTCCTGAAGATAGGCCCCCGCCTCAACAGACCAGTTCCCGGTATTATCAATCAGCCGTCGTGCACGGTCTGAAATCTGTGCGTCATTGTCGTCGACAGGAAACGCCAGCGAATTCGTATCGAGCCGCTCCTCCGTATATTGCCCGAGAAGCCCCGCGCGCAGGGTATGATGTCGCGCTATATCCCATGAAAGATCGTACTGGATGCCCCCGGTCGTAAAATCATTGACCTCGTGTTCAGCCACCCCCTGAAAGACCAGATCACGGGCAGGATCGGGCGTATAGTCGATCCGGCCATACCGGAAATAGGGCGAGACCTGAAAATTAAGCTTATCCTGACTGTACTGATAAGAAATGACAGCGTAATAATTCTGCTCCGTCTGACTGTCATCCAGAAGACGGGACCGGACAGACGGGTCAGTCCACTCCGCTCCGGCCAGCCGGTAAGCCGGCTCCAGACCAGGCGTGTTCGGCAGTTCGAATGAGGAATAAGACGCACTCGTCAGTAAAGAAAGCCTGTTCGCATCATTGAGTCGCCACGAAAAATATCCAAACGCCTTCTCCTGTTCGGTCACATCATGCACAGGACGAAAAGAGTTCGTCGGATTCTCAATTCCGATATTGTTTCTGTTGAATGAAAGCGTCGTGAAATACTCAAACTTTCCCTTCTGCCCGCCAACCTGCAATGATGGCGCAAACGTGTTGTAACTGCCGCCATAAAGCGAAAACTGGTTATGTTTCAGGCTGTCTCCGGATTTCGTGTTCACATCGACCACACCAGCGGTCCGGAACCCGAACTGCGCGGGCAGGGTGCCCGTCAGCAGATTGACCGACCGGATAATCCGCGTATCCAGCTCCTGCCCAAACCCGTTCAGCCCCTCCGGAAGCAACACGCCGTTCACCCGATACGTCAGACCCCCGTGCTCGCCGCGAACATGAACTTCGCCATAGCTGTCCTGCACAACACCCGGCATCCGTAACATGATCTGACTGAACGTCGCGTTCTCTCCTCCCGGTGTCGCCTGAATCTGTCGCTGGTCAATTCCGTAAGATACAGCCCCAAGTCCGGGGAAAATCCGCGCCCGTTCCTGGTCCAGACGGGCAATAACCCGCACATGTTCGGTCCCGTCTCCGGGCTTCACGGCCGCCGCACCCCGCTGCGCACGCCGTCGTTCCGGTCCGCCCGTCTCTTTTCCCGACCGATGGCCGATCCCGCTGCCGCACGGAATGGCATGGCCCCCGCCACGCGCCGCAACCCTGTCACATTGATCATCAGCGGCCCGCGCACCCTGTGCTTCAAACGCGGCGACCAGTCCGGCGCACAGGATGATCCGTCGCCCTGACATTGTCATCGTAAAAGCAAAGAAATATAGCAAATGCTATATAGAGCGTCGCCATAAAACATGAGCTTTCAGCCCTCCAGCATATCCCGACAGCAATCCGTCTTCGCAGCCATCAAACTGTATCAGATAAAAATATGCAATATGCTATATAAATATGCCTGAACAAAAATATGACCAGAAGAAACAGGAGCCACTTCCCGCGTCGCTCCGGAAGTGTCACAGGCAACACTCCCGGGCAAAACGAAATCCCCTTCCCGGACGTTACATGACTACCGCATCGAAGCTCCGATCGGAGAGTAAGGACGCCAGACCATGATCATCGTGCATCATCTCAATAATTCCCGCTCACAACGGGTGCTCTGGCTGCTCGAAGAACTCGGCCTGCCTTACGAGATCCGGTTCTATCAGCGCGATCCCAAAACCATGCTGGCCCCGCCAGCACTCCGCAAAATCCACCCGCTCGGAAAATCACCCATCATCACCGACGGAGATGTCACGCTCGCCGAAAGCGGCGCCATCATCGAATACATTCTCGATCAGTACGGAGAAGGACGGCTCCGGCCGCCACAGGGAACCCTGGAATACCGCAGCTTCGTCTACTGGCTGCATTACGCCGAAGGATCGGCCATGCCCCCGATCGTGCTCAAACTCATCTTCGGAATGCTGCCGTCCCGCGTGCCATTTTTCCTTCGCCCCTTCGCCGCGCTGATCTCAAAGGGCGTGGAGACGAGCCTGATCAACCCGGAACTCAAAAGGCATGTCGATTACTGGGAACAAAGTCTCGACTCAACCGGATGGTTCGCCGCCCCCGAATTTACCGCAGCCGATATCCAGATGAGCTTCCCGCTGGAAGCAATGTCCGCCCGCTCAAAATCGATGCAAAGCCAGCCCAATATCAGCGCCTTCCTGCAGCGCATCCACGCAAGACCAGCCTACCGGCGGGCAATCGAAAAAGGCGGCACCTACGCCTATTCCGCAACCGGCGGGAAGTGAAACACCTCCCGCCATCCGTCAGTTCAGATCAGTTTCCCTGACCAGCCTTCGCCGCACTCCGGTAAAGCGTCCATTCCTCAATCACGCGCCCGTCCGGCAGATGGCAATAGCCCCGGCTGCCATCAGCCTCCTTGCGAATCTCCAGCGTCCCGCCCACTTTGATGCAATACGCCGAAGCCGGGTTCGGCATCCCGATCCTGTGCGGAGGAGCCCCGTCTCCCGAAGGCGACACCGCCGCACTCCCTGAACAGGCAGGCAACAGCAAACACAACGTACCCAGAACAGCCGGCTTTCTCATCATCGCTTTCTCCTCGTCACCATTCGTCGATGACGTCGGAAACACTATCAACCGGATCGGCCCGCCTGCGTCAAAATAACGCTCACTCCACACCCGTCCGCACCGTCATGATCCGGCCCGCCGGAAGCACCATGCGCGACACCTCCCCGACAGCCCGTCAGGCGCGCATAACCCTCGACGAAATCTCAACGCTCCCTGCGGAGGTTTTCGGCCCCCCTTTGCCACGCGATCCCCGGATCAGACGCGCGGCTCAGGCCCTGATCAATGACCCTTCCGATGCACGCGACATCGGGAAATGAGCATTGCCGACATCCAGCCCCCGAACCATGGAAGATTTCGGTCATCAAAACCGCCTGTTCACTATCCCTGATCCGGCGCCGGGCTTCTTCCATCACGACGTGTCTAACGAATTAAATAAATGAAATGCCTAAAACGAATAAAAAGGTTTAAATTCCATTCTCATGGGAGCCGCGACCGAGGCATATCCCGGGCCTCACATTTTTCCTGTCATGCGGAGATCATCATGTCCGATACAATGACAACCCACGTCAAAGAAACCTCCGGCCTCATCGCCTCCGATAAGGTCGAAGGAACAGCCGTTTACTCACACTCAGGAGAGCGGCTCGGAACAATAGCAAACTTCATGGTCAACAAGCTCACAGGCCAGGTCAGTTACGCCGTCATGAGCTTCGGAGGCTTCCTCGGTATGGGGAATAAATACCACCCTCTGCCATGGAAAACCCTGACCTACGATCAGGAACGCGGAGGCTACGTCGTCGACGTTACCCCCGAACAACTCGAATCTGCTCCGGCCTACAGCGATGACGATCTCCCTAACTGGACAAACCCCAGTTACAGAGCGGGAATAGACGATTACTACAGCCGGATGCCCCCACTCTGACCGCACCGCGGAACCGGCGGGCCGCTATCAGGCGCCCCGTCGGCGAAACGTTCCTCTGGCATGTTCTTCTGGCACGTTCCTCTGGCACACGCCTCGTCTCACGACCCTGATACCGTCGCAGGCCGGGGCGTTAGTCCCATCACCCGAAAGATCCTGAAAAGCCGCCCTCTTGTCCGGCATCACAACAGCAAGAAAACACGTCCTGGCCCCGCATCACCGGACCAGCACCAGGCGTGCAACCTGATCCCGTCGCACCAGAACCACGGCATTCTGCCGGTACAGCCGCGCCAGACGAAGTCCCCGTGCCAACGGCATCCGCGCCGCCACCAGTGGCTCTCCCCAGCGCCCCAGCCGTCCTTCACCAGCACTGAACGAAATCCCGTGCAGTTGCCCGAACAGTCGCTCCATCATCCGCGCGTTCCACCCGTCGGGATACCGCCGCCCGCCCGGATTACAGGCACTGACAAGCACAATATCCCCACGCCCGGTCACACCCGAAACCCGCTCCCCGACCCGCACCACCAGGCTACCCGCGCGATAAACACTCAGCCGATACGCCCGCAACACCTGCGGCGTCACAGGCCTCAATCCGGTGCACATAACCGTCACGCCTGCTCGTCCGGCTCCTCGCCAAACCGCGAGTTCCGATGCACCCACACAGACATCAGCAGGCCAAACCCCAGCATCACATTCAGCATCGCCGACCCGCCATAAGACACCAGCGGCAGCGGTACCCCACCCACGGGGATGGCCCCCATCACCATCGACAGATTGACCAGACAGTAGAGAAAGAAATTCACCGAAATCCCCAGCGCCAGCAGCCGCCCGAAACGGTTCCGGCTGCGGATCGCCATCATCATTCCGCCCAGAATCAGAATCAGCAGCAGAACAATCACCGCCGCCCCGCCGACATAGCCCCACTCCTCGGCAATCGTCGTGAAGATAAAATCCGTCTGCTTTTCAGGCAGAAAGTTCAGTTGCCCCTGCGTCCCGTGCAGATAGCCCTGACCCCACATCCCACCCGATCCAAGCGCGATCTTCGACTGAATGATGTTGTAACCGGCGCCAAGCGGATCGCTCTCCGGATGCAGAAAGGTCGTGATCCGGGCTTTCTGATAGTCATGCAGATGCGCGTAAGCGATCTTCGCCAGCATCGGCAGAGGCAGCACCAGCAGCGCGATCTGCCAGAGCCGCATCCCGGCCGCGAAAAAGATCGCCGCCCCGATCCCGCCAATAATCACCGCCGTCCCCAGATTGGGCTCCTTCAGCACAAGCCCGACGGGAACCAGCACCATCACCGCCGGCGGAATCAGCCACAGCGGATTGCTCATCCGCGCATAGGAAACCCGCGAAAACCACGTCGCCAGCATCAGCGCCAGCGCCACCTTGGCATATTCCGAGGGCTGAACCTGCGTCCCCCCGATCATCACCCAGCGTTCCGCACCCTTGCCAACATGCCCGGCCCGCAACACCACAACCAGCAAGGCCAGAGAGACCACATAAAGCGGCACCGAAATCCGGACCAGCGCCTTCGGCGGCAGCATCGCCACCGTAATCATCAGCACCAGACCAAAGCCAAACCGCATCGCCTGCGGTCCCGCGAACGGCTTCGCCGACCCGCCACCCGCAGAATAAAGCGCGATATATCCAACGCCGGCGAGCCCGCAGATCAGCAGGACATATATCCAGCTCACCCGCCACAGCTTCGACAGAATGCGGAAACTCGGCTCGGCCCGCAGCAACCGCTTGCGGAAACGCCTCAACGGCTTGCGCGAGTCCAAAGCCAAACCCTCCATCAGAAAATCCCGCTCACAAATGCCCGCGTCCCCAGCGCAGGGCAGGGGAGATGCCCCGGGAAAGTGGCCCCCCAGGTTCCCCTCCAGGGAAAGCCCCTCCGCGAGATTACCCCGCGTCCGCCACCGTCTGCCCAGGCAGCGTCCGATGATTGACCGGATCACGCAGCAATGTGTCCGTCATGATGTCCCGCGCCAGTGGCGCCGCCACATCCGCACCCGCATTGCCATGCTCAATCACCAGCGATACCGCATAACGCGGCGCGTCATATGGCGCAAAACAGATAAACAGCGCATGCGGCCGGTACTCCCAGGGAAGCTGGGCCGAATTGAAATGCCCGCTTTCACGCATCGCCCGTGACACACGCCGAACCTGCGCCGATCCCGTCTTGCCCGCCATCTGCACGCCAGGAATGGTCAGCTGCGCTTTTGGCGCCGTCCCGTGCTTTTCGTTAACAACCGCGAACATCCCTTCGCGGAGCGCCTGAAAATATTTCGGGTCCATCGGTATCTCAGGCGAGTGCTGCGGATCAACCTGACCACCAATGTCACCATTCACCGCCCGGACGAGATGCGGATCAACCGCCCGCCCCGTCGCGATGCGGGATGCATAGGTCGCAAGCTGCAACGGTGTCACCTGAACGAAACCCTGCCCGATGCCACTCACCACCGTGTCACCACCATTCCAGTGATGCTTATGCTTCTGTCGCCATTCCGGCGTCGGAATCAGCCCCGGTCGCTGATGCGGCAGCTCAATCCCGAGATCCGTGCCCAGACCCAGCGCATGAGACGCCTCGGCAATCCGGTCCATCCCGATCCGCAACGCCGCCTCATAGAAATACACGTCGCAGGAATATTTCAGCGCCAGATGCAGATCGACCGACCCATGCCCATGCTTCGCCCAGCAATGGAACCGCGCCCCGCCAAGATCGAAATGCCCCGGACAGAAAAACCGGTCCGTCGCTGAAATCAGCCCGGAATTCAGCGCCGCCATCGCCACCGCCGGCTTGAACGTCGATCCCGGCGGATAAACACCCGCCACCGTCTTGTCGATCAGCGGCGTCCGCTGGTCATTCGTCCACTCCGCCCACTGCGCCCGGCTCACACCGCTGTCAAACAGCGACGGGTCGAAAGACGGCGTGCTGCACATCGCCAGCACCTCGCCGTTGCGACAGTCCATCACAACAGCCGAGGCCGCCATATCCCCGATCCGGTTCTGGATCGTCTGCTGCAAACCAACGTCCAGCGTCAGCCCGATCTCGTCACCCGGCGTGCCCTCCTGGCGATCCAGCTCCGCCATCACACGCCCGACCGCGTTGACCTCCATCTCAACAGATCCGGCCTGCCCGCGCAGCAGCACGTCCTGACTCTGCTCAAGCCCCGCACGCCCGATCCGCATCCCAGGCAGCGCCAGCAAGGTCGATTTCGCGACATCCTGCTCATTCGACGGCGCCACATAGCCCACCGAATGCGCCAGCAACGGCCCGAACGGATAAGACCGCGTCGTGCCCACATCAATCAGCACACCAGGAAGAGACGGGGCGTTCACCTCAATCCGCGCCATCTCGTCCCAGGACAGAAACTCACGCAGCATTACCGGAACAAACTTCCGCTTGTGACGGATCTCCCGCCCCAGCCGCGAGCGGTCCCGGTCATCCAGCGGAACAATCGCCGAAAACCGCTCGATCGTCCCCTGCACATCCGTCGTTTCTTCCGGCAGCAGCAACGCCCGCCAGTTCGTCTTGTTCGCCGCCACCACCACGCCGAACCGATCGACAATCAGCCCGCGTGGGGGCGCCAGCAGACGTTTGCTCGTCCGGTTCCGATCCGCCAGCTTCGCAAAATGATCGCCATTGCTGATCTGCAGATCATAAAGCCGCCGCCCCAGAGTGCCCAGCGCTGCCGTCTGCACAGCCATCAGCAGAAGCGCCCGCCGCGTAAAGACGCCGCGTCCGGGGTCTTTCTGCTCCCGCGCGGGCATCAGCCGCCTGATCTTTTCCCTTTTGCGACGGAACCGCATCAGCCCCGCATCCCCGTCCGCACGGCGCCACGGCATCCCGCTGCCCGATCCGTCATCAGCCCCTGCCGCGTCCGCGCCGCCACACCCTGAGCCCGGATACGCCGGCCACTGTCGAAAGACCCGCTCATGACTGCGGCTCCGGGTTCGAAATCCGCCGGTGCGCCCACGTCCCGGCAGCCGCCAGCGGAGGATAAATACCCACCGCCAGCAGAACCTCGAACACCGTCGGCGCCATCGGCATCGCATTCAGCGACAAGACGGAAATCAGCAGCCACAACAACCAGCACGCTGCCGTCGCAAGCACCGAAAACACCACCCAGACCATCAGAAAGCTTAGCCCCATCAGGCCAAAGCGCGTATGGGCCGCAATCCCGTGCAGAAGCAGAAGCACAAACGCATCCACTCCCGGCGGCGCAAAGCCGATCAGGTCCATCAGCAATCCGACCAGAAACACCACCGGCGCGGACATCGAGGCCGGTCGCCACACAGACCAGAAAAACACCGACGCCATCACCAGCCCTGGCAACAGCGCCGTCGCGCCAGGAATTCCGCTCGGCGCCGCCAGAATCACAATCACCAGCGCCGTTACGCCACCCGGCAGCAGCCGGCGCGCCAGCCGGTCGAGCCGCTGCGCCAGCGCAGGCCCGGAGGACTGGTCCGGACGCCAGTGGGAATAAGGATCGACAGACATCAGAATGCTTTCTCACCCGCGACCCGGAACAGGCTGCGCGATCGCCGGTGTTCCTCCCGGTGTTCCTCCGGCGGAACCCTCATCAGACATCCCGGATTGCCCGTCGCCATCCTCCCGCTTTTTATCCGCGTCTCCGTTTGTCCCTTCGGAAGCCGAAGGGGACTGCCCTTTCCCGTTCCCGCCGTTCGCCCCCGATGACATATGCCCGCTAATGCCATCCACAACGCCCCCCAGCGTCATCCCGTCCATCGGATTGCCACGCCCCGACGCCGCATCCGGCATACGAAGCGGCGCGACGGGCACGCGTCCCGGCGCATCCGGCGAGTCGATCGTCCCGGAGTCGAAATCGAACACCCGCAGCAGTGTCAGGTGATCAAGGCGCGCATAAGGCACAACCGCCGGCGTCGACGCCCGGACGTAGTGAACCGTCCCCACCGGCAGGCCCGCCGGCAGCAGCTCGGCCTGCCCGGATGTCACCACGCGCTCGCCCTCGATCGGATGATTGTCCTGCGCATAATACATAAGGCGCGGTATCATGGAATTATCGCCCGCCATGATCGCGGTGCCATGACTCGTCTCCAGCGTGACCGGAATCCGGCTGGCCACATCGTCAATCAGCAGAATCCGGGCCGAATGAACTCCGGTCTCCGTCACGCGCCCGACAAATCCGCTCGCCGCCAGCGCCACATTGCCCACCCGCACACCGCTCTGAGGCCCGGCCCCGATCAGCACCGCATGCGAATACAGCCCCCCCACATCCCCCACGACCCGACCCGTCACAAAGGACGGCACCGGATCAGGCATCCAGTGCAGGTTGGTTTTCAGAGTCTGGTTTTCCTCGGTCAGAGAGACAGCAACATCATACCAGCCGCGCAGAGTTTCGTTCTCACTCCGCAGCCGCGCATTCTCCTGCGCCAGATGCCCGATGCCGCGCAACTCCGACAGCGCCGCCGAAAGCTGCTCGCCCGGCTCCGCGATCACCGCCCAGACCGGCGACAGAACATCCGCCACCGCCATCCGTGCCGCATTCGTCAGCCGCTGATTCGCCCAGCCCAGCAGAATCGTCGCAATGGAAAGCAGCAGCATCGCAGGCAGCCAGACCCGCTCCAGGGCCTGCCGGATCTGAATCGAAACAGGAATCACGCAGCGCGCCCCCGTTCGCAGACAGACGCAAAAACAGCAGGAGAAAAAGCAGGGGAAGTGAGGGGAGCACAGACCAGGCCGGAGATCATGCCGAAACCAGCAGCCCTGCCAGCCGCTCGTCTCATTCCGGCACCCAGGCCCGTTCTCATGGCGTCATCCTCAAACCGGGAGAGTCCGCGTCGTGCCGGACCTCCCGTTGTTCCGGCTCACGCCGTCCTCATACTGGCCCCTGAAAATTGAGGCAAAGTTCTCAGGCAGAAAGTAACGGTATATTGCCAAAGAAAGTCACCGAATGCATTGATCTTTTTCGTTAATACATCGTTGTCAGCACATCGCGCAGACGCTTCATCTCCTCAAGCGCCCGGCCCGTGCCCAGCGCCACGCAGGAGAGCGGGTCTTCCGCGACCGTCACCGGTAATCCTGTCGAATACCGCAAAACCTCGTCCAGCCGGTACAGCAGCGCTCCACCACCCGTCAGCACGATTCCCTTGTCAACAATGTCCGCCGCCAGCTCAGGCGGCGTGTTCTCCAGCGTCGTCTTCACCGCTTCGATAATCTGCGAAATCGGCTCAGCCAGACTTTCGGCAATCTGCGCCTGAGACACGATAATCTCACGCGGCGCCCCGGTAATCAGGTCACGCCCCTTCACATTCTGCAACGGCCCCGGATCGTTCGGATCATCCGGCATCATCGCCGAACCCAGAGAAATCTTGATCCGCTCCGCCGAACTCTCACCAATCAGCAGATTATGCATCCGCCGGATGTAGGAGATGATCGCCTCATCCATCTTGTCGCCGCCAACACGAACCGAGCGCGCATAAACAATGCCGCCCAGCGAGATCACCGCAACCTCGGTCGTGCCGCCGCCAATATCGACGATCATGCTGCCCGAAGGCTCCGTCACCGGCAGCCCGGCCCCGATCGCCGCCGCCATCGGCTCCTCGATCAGAAACACCCGCCGCGCCCCGGCACTCTCGGCGCTCTCCTGAATCGCCCGCCGCTCAACCGCCGTCGAGCCGGACGGCACGCAGATGATCACCTGCGGACTCGCAAACGCCCGCCGGTTATGAACCCGGCGAATGAAGTGCTTGATCATCTCTTCAGCAACTTCAAAGTCAGCAATCACGCCATCGCGCATCGGACGAATAGCCGTGATATTGCCAGGCGTGCGCCCGACCATCTGCTTCGCTTCCTCGCCAACCGCAAGAACCTGCTTCTTACCGCGCGTCTCCGCAATCGCGACAACAGACGGCTCGTTGAGCACGATGCCGCGTCCCTTGACATACACCAGCGTATTGGCGGTGCCGAGGTCGATTGCCATGTCAGCCGACATGAGACCCAGCAGGCGAGAAAACATCCACAACTCCTGGCCAGCTTCAAAAACGTGCACAAAACACACGGAAACAGACGCGTAAGGCGCCGTTCAGCCCAGTCGGGGCCAGAGCGCATGGCAAAGGCCAGCGATCTTCTCCGCCCGAACGCTGGACCGAGGGCTTACCGACGCAGCCCCCCGACCGCAAGGCCCATGAACGGGAAACGGCCTCCTGCCGCGAATTTTTCGCCGGTTGATCGCTTTCCCCGATCTCTCCGGCACTTCCGGGCAGTCTGTGCCCGCCAGCCCTGACGATACACTCTGCGGGTTAAAGATACCCAAACGGAACAAACCCTTCCGCGAGTCCGGCAACATAACCCGCCCCGACCGGAAAGCGGTCGCCGCCGCAACCTTCGTCACAAAACCCGCCGCACCCGTCTGGCGTTTGTAAAACGCGTGCTCATAAGAAGCCGCCCCGCCTGCCGGTCAGCGTCCGCCCGATAAAAACCGGGTAGAGTCGCCCCCACTTGCCGGACAGGAGCAACAAACAGGACTTTAAGGTTATGCTGTCAGACGTATCCCGGACCCATGCCACGCCGCGCCGCCTTTCCTCCGCCACGCCGCGTCTCATGCTGGCAATCGGCTTTCTCCCGGTATTGCTGCTCGCAGGGTGCGGCAGTCCCTATAACGCAGGCTCCCGTGCCGGCAGCGGCGCTCTGATCGGAGCAGGCGGAGGCGCCGCCATCGGAGCTATCGCAGGCGGTGGCGGGGGAGCCGCGATCGGCGCCCTCGCGGGAGGTGCCACCGGAGCTGCCGTCGGCGCCGCGACCACACCCAGCCGTCCCGCAAGCCGAAGCGGAGTACGCAACGGATATTAACACCCGCAGCAGTGAAGGCTGACCTGTAGATGAGAGAATCCGGGCTCGCCCGGACCCGGCAGGGACCACAAACCCCTGCACTCCGGTTTGCTGACAGATAAACGGTTTGCAAAAGCTCTGTTGTCATTAAGTGCTGGCTCCTTCTCAGGGCTTTGCCCTGGAACCCACCAAAGGCCACAGACCTTTGGAAACCATTTTATTATTAATCAATAGGGGTGCAGGGGCCTGCGGTCCCTGCCGGGTTCCAGGCTCATATCCGGCCAGCATCACGCAGGTCGTAAGGCCAGACCCTCTGGTATTTAAGGTATCCGTCAGATCTACCTGCCCGCCGTCGCCTCAGGCGCCGGAAAAAGAACCAACCACATTCCGTAACCGTAGCGGACATTTTTCCGCCATGTCCCCGTGACCATAAACCACGCACGGCCCCCTCCCGCGAACCGGAGAGGACGCCCATATCAATCCCGGACCCTGTTCAGATGAACAGGTAAAGACGCCTGAAAAACAAGGAGTTTACGGACCATCAGCCTGTGCCGATGGTTCATGCTCCGGCGACAGAACCGGCGCTCCGGCTCTGTCGCCAGCCGATGACAGACCTGATACGGTGACCCTATGAAGCTTTCGCCCCGACACGCTCCCGCCTTCGCAGCCCTCGGGCTGCTGACTCTCCTTTCAGGATGTGGCGATCCCTACAATCCGGGCACCCGTGCCGGCAGCGGCGCTCTGATCGGCGGCGGCACCGGTGCCGCCATCGGTGCCCTCGCAGGCGGTGGACGGGGCGCCGCCATCGGCGCTCTCGCCGGTGGCCTCCTCGGAGCCGGAACCGGCGCCCTGACAACACCCGCCCGCCCGGCTCAGGGCTATAACGGTTACCCGCAGGGAAATTACTATCAGGGCAATTACCCTCAGGGAAATTATCCGCAAGGCAACTATCAGCAGGGAAATTACCAGCAGGGCAACGTCCCGCAGCGCATGCCCGTCTGCTCACAGCAGGGCCAGACAAACTGCTACCCGCCAGGCTACACCCAGCAGGGAAACTATTATCCGCAGCAACAGTCGCAGCAGGGTTATCAGGGCTACTGATCCCTCATACCTGGTTACAGCCGGCCTGGTTGCAGCCGGGAAACTTCGGCCCCACGCCCGCCACGGCGGGCGTCACGACTTCCTGATTGCCTCTGCCGCCCTTTTCCGCTAAAGAGCCCGCCTTCGCGCCGGCACCCCTGGAGGCTGGCGCGCATTCGTATTTCAGGAGCTTTAACGTGGCTAAAATTAACCCGATCGAAGCGTCACTGCGCGCGAAGGCTGGTAAGGGGGCAGCGCGCGCAACCCGACGCGGCGGACTCGTGCCGGCCGTAGTCTACGGCGCAGGCAAGGACGCAACCCTCATCGCGCTCGACCCGCGCATCATCACGCGCGAACTGACGAAGTCCGGCTGGCGCTCGCGCGTCTACGAAATCAAGGCGGAAGGTGTCACTGAGCGTGCTCTGCTGCGTGATATCCAGTTCCATCCGGTCAGCGATGCGCCGATCCATGTGGATTTCCAGCGCCTCAAGGCCGGCGAACGCATCCATGTGGAGATCTCGGTGCACATCGCGGGTGAAGATGCTTCCCCGGGAATCAAGCGCGGTGGTGTTCTGAACGTCGTCCGTCACACGGTCGAAGTCACAGCCGACCCGGAAAGCATCCCTGAATTCTTCACGGCCGATGTGTCCGCCCTCGACATCCATGACAATGTTCGCTGGGATGACCTGAAGGGCACGGAGAAAGTCACCCCCGTGCTGCAGACCCCGAATTTCGTCATCGTCACGGTTGCCGCGCCAACTGTGGACGTTGAGGAAACAGAGACGACCGACGAAGCCATCGTCGCAGCAGTCGCAGAGAAGTAAGGAGGCCCGACAGTTCGGGGAACTCCGGTTCTCCGGACTTTGGGACAGACAGCCATGCAACCGGCGATCCAGCTCTGGGCGGGCCTCGGAAACCCCGAGCCTTCCATGAGCCGCCAGCGTCACAATATCGGTTTCATGGCTGTCGACGCCATCGCGCACCGCCATGGCTTCTCGCCCTGGCGGAAGCGCTTTCGCGGAGAAGTCGCCGAAGGTCGCATCGGCAGTTCGAAAATCCTGCTGCTCAAACCCATGACCTATATGAACGCCTCCGGCGATTCCATCCGCGAAGCCGCAACGTTCTACAAGATTCCTCCCGACGCCATCACCGTCTTTCACGATGAACTCGATCTCGCCCCCGGCAAGGTTCGCGTGAAAAAAGGCGGAGGCGCCGCCGGCCATAACGGCCTGCGCTCGACAAATCGGCAACTCGGCACGCCCGATTACTGGCGCGTCCGCCTCGGCATCGACCACCCCGGCTCAAAAGAGCGCGTCCACGGCTGGGTGCTCGGTGATTTCGCCAAAGCCGACCAGCCCTGGCTCGAAGACCTCCTCGCCGCCGTGTCAGATGCCGCCCCGCTGCTCGCGGCTCAGACACCCGCGCCGTTCATGTCAAAAATCGCGCTGCTCACGGGCAGCCAGCCAGAACCACCAGAGAAGCCACAGGCTTCAAAATCAGACCCCGCAAAAACAGGCCGCCCGATCGACGGGAACAAGACCGGCCAGACAGGAGTGAAAGACTGATGGGCTTTAACTGCGGCATCGTCGGACTGCCCAATGTCGGCAAATCCACCCTGTTCAACGCGCTGACCGCCACCGCGTCAGCCCAGGCCGCCAATTATCCGTTTTGCACCATCGAGCCGAATGTCGGCCGCGTCGCCGTGCCCGATCCACGCCTCGGCGTCCTGGCCAAAGCCGGCAAGTCGCAGAAAATCGTGCCGACGAGCCTGGAGTTCGTCGATATCGCCGGTCTCGTGCGCGGCGCTTCACGCGGTGAAGGCCTGGGCAACCAGTTCCTCGCCAACATCCGCGAAGTGGACGCCATCATCCACGTCCTCCGCTGCTTCGAGGATGACGACATCACCCATGTCGAAGGCGGCGTCGATCCCGTGCGCGACGCCGAGATTATCGAAACCGAACTGATGCTCGCCGATCTCGACTCGCTCGAAAAACGCATCATCCCGCTGCAGAAAAAAGCCCGTGGCAACGACCGCGACGCCCAGGCACAGGTCGCGCTCATGGAGCCCCTGATCGAAGCCCTCCGCGAAGGCCGGCCAGGCCGCACCGCCGTGCCGAAAGGCGACGAAGCCGCTGCCGCCCGCCTGCAACTGATGACCACCAAGCCGGTGCTCTATGTCTGCAATGTCGAGGAAGCCGCCGCCGCAACCGGCAACGCGTTCTCAAACGCGGTGAAAGCCCGCGCTGACGCTGAAGGCGCCGCCTGCGTCGTCGTCTCCGCCGCCATCGAAGCCGAAGTCAGCCAGCTCGACGCCGCCGACGCAAAGGAATTCCTCGATGGCCTCGGTCTTGAAGACAGCGGACTCGACCGCGTCATCGCCGCCGGTTACGGCCTGCTCGGACTGCGCACCTATTTCACCGTCGGCCCGAAAGAGACCCGCGCCTGGACCATCACAGCCGGAACCAAAGCGCCGCAGGCCGCCGCCGTCATCCATAATGACTTCGAACGCGGTTTCATCGCCTGCGAAACAGTGGCGTATGACGATTATGTGAAATACAACGGTGAGGCAGGCGCCAAAGAAGCTGGCAAAATGCGCATCGAAGGCCGTGACTACGTGGTGCAGGATGGTGATGTCCTCCTGTTCCGCTTCAACGTCTGACAAACGACAAAACAGTTTGAACACGAGAAGAAAAGGGCAGGGGTAACCATAATGAGCGCCAGTATTCAGGCGGAAGCGACCGGACTCAGCGCGATCGGGACGATGGCCCGCGCCGCACGGGTCGCATCCCGAACTCTGGCGCAAAGCCCGACCTCCGTCCGCGACAAAGCCCTCTGGGCCGCCGCCAGCGCCCTGCGCGAAACACGGGCCGATATCCTCGCCGCCAATGCCCGCGACCTGGAAACCTTCACCGGCACGCCCGCTTTCCGTGACCGCCTGACCCTCACGCCCGAGCGCATCGAAGCCATGGCGACCGGGCTTGAGGATATGGCCGATCTCCCCGATCCCGTCGGTC
This sequence comes from Acetobacter fallax, assembly GCF_011516735.1. Classification (GTDB taxonomy): domain Bacteria; phylum Pseudomonadota; class Alphaproteobacteria; order Acetobacterales; family Acetobacteraceae; genus Acetobacter; species Acetobacter fallax. Next base: position 88,895 of record NZ_WOSX01000008.1, read on the forward strand.
GTATCCTCGCCGAATGGTCCCGTCCCAACGGCCTGAAAATCCGTCGCGTCGCCACTCCCGTCGGCGTCCTCGGCGTCATCTACGAAAGCCGCCCCAACGTCGGCGCGGACGCCGCCGGCCTCTGCATCAAATCGGGTAACGCCGTCATCCTGCGCGGCGGCTCCGAGAGCTTCCACAGCGCTCAGGCCATCCACGCCGCCATGGCCGCCGGCCTCCGCGCCGCCGGCCTGCCCGAAGAAGCCGTCCAGGTCGCCCCCGGCACCGACCGCAAGCACGTCGCGGACATGCTCACCGCCGCCGGTCTCATCGACCTCATCATTCCCCGCGGCGGACGCACCCTCGTCGAGCGCGTGCAGAACGAAGCCCGCGTGCCCGTCCTCGCGCATGCCGAAGGCCTCTGCCACACCTATATCCACGCCGCCGCCGAGCCGAAAATGGCCCGCAGCATCATCGCCAACGCCAAAATGCGCCGCCCCGGCATCTGCGGCGCCACCGAAACCCTGCTGATCGACGCCGCCATCGCCCCGTCACTCCTGCCCCTCATCGTCTCAGACCTGAAAGAACTCGGCTGCGACTTCCGCGCCGATGACCGCGCCCGCGCCATCGTGCCGGGGCTGAAACCCGCGACAGCAGCGGATTTCGACACCGAATGGCTGGACGCCACCCTGTCCATCGCCATAGTCGATGGCGTGGACAGCGCTCTCGAACACATCGCCCGCTACGGCAGCGGCCACACCGAAGCCATCGTCACCTCGGACGAAGTCATCGCCACCCGCTTCCTCAACGGCACCGACAGCGCCGTGGTGATGTGGAATGCCTCCACTCAGTTCTGTGACGGCGGCGAGTTTGGCTTCGGTGCCGAAATCGGCATCGCCACCGGCCGTGTCCACGCCCGGGGCCCCATCGGCCTCGAACAGCTCACCACCTTCCGCTACGAGGTGCTCGGCAGCGGCCAGACCCGCCCCTGATCCGGTCGGCTCGCTCCGGGATGTCGGATATCGTAACCGGACAGAGGCTCCCGGACTCTGCCCGAACCCGGCAGGAACCACAGGCCCCCGCACCGCACTCCGGAGACCCGCTCCCGGCCAGAGGCGACAACCGCCGCCTCCGCATCGGCCTCCTTGGCGGCTCCTTCAATCCCGCCCATCCTGGCCATATCCTGATCGCCAGCCGCGCCGCCCGCGCCCTCAGCCTCGATCAGGTCTGGCTCATGGTCTCCCCGGGAAACCCCCTCAAACCCCGCCACGGCATGGCCCCGCTCACACAGCGCCTCGCCTCCGTCAGGCGCCTCGTCAGAGGTCGAACGCTCATCCCGACCACCATCGAAACCCGGCTCGGTACCCGCTACACCGTCGATACCATCAGAACCCTGAAAACCCGCTTTCCCAATGCCCGCTTCGTCTGGATCATGGGCGCGGATGTGTTCACACAGCTTCCCCGCTGGCGACGCTGGAAAGATGTCATCCGGACCGTGCCGATCGCCGTCATGCCCCGTCCTGGCAGCAATGCCGCCGCTCTGCGGGGGCAGGCAGCCTCTTTTCTGAGACATTATCGCCTCCCAACCGGCAAAATCAGGCAACTTCCCGAAAAAACCCCTCCTGTGTGGGCTTTTCTTCCAGGCCCACAGAACGGTATATCGTCAACAGCCCTGCGTAACGCGGAGCAATAAACACCAAAGCCAGATAGTGCGGGCGACCACCCGGACAGGAGATACGGTCATAGCCAGGAAGCCCCCCTCCGATACGGAGCCAAAACGCCGCAGCGCCAGTGCCGCGACGCCCGGCGCGACCAAACCCGCGGCGAAGGCAAAAGCCGTCGTAAAGCCTGTCGATGCCCGCCTCGCCGAAGCCGCTAAAGCTCCCGGCACGCCGCGCAAAAAAGCCGCCGCCGCCGGTCCGGCCAAAGGTGCGAAAAAACGCCCCCACGCCCCGGCGGAAGACATCGAACGCTATGTGAAACTCATCACTGGAAGTATCGATGACGATAAAGGCGAAGACATCGTCGTCATCGATCTCACGGGCCGCGCCTCCTTTGCTGATCGCATGATCGTCGCCACCGGCGTCGCCGACCGCCAGATCAGCGCCATGGCACAGCACATCGACCGCAAGCTCCGTGAAGAAGGCCTCAAACGCATCCTCGTCGAAGGCGCCAACGGTTCCGACTGGGTGCTGATCGACGCCGGCGACATCGTCATCCACCTTTTCAAAGCTGAAGCCCGCGAGCTCTACGGCCTCGAACGCATGTGGGGCGCCGAACTCGACGAGCCGGACGAAGAAGCCTCCATCACTTCGCTCTGAAAAGGGCAGGGGAGAGATTCCCACAGACGAGACGCGGCGATCTGCGCCCTTTGCCAGACCCGGCAAAGGGCGCAGAGTCCGCCACCCCGATCGGCTGAGTTGACCAATCAGACGACTCAGATCCCGATCCCCGGCCGTCCGCGCCAGAAACGCCCGCCACACAGCCGCAGGATCGCAGGATGCGCCTCATCGCCATAGGCCGCATGAAAGACGCTCACGAACGCGCCCTCATCGACCGCTATACAAAGCGCCTCAGCCCCGCCCTCACCATCACCGAACTCCCCGACGGCAAAGGCTCGCCAGCCGAGATCAAACGCCGCGAAGGCGAAGCTCTCCTCAGCGCCCTGCCAGACCGCGCCTTCGTCGCCGCCCTCGACCTCGCCGGCAAAACCCCCACCAGCGAAACCTTCGCCACCATGCTCACCGGCTGGCTCGAACTCGCCCGTCCGCTCTGCTTCCTCATTGGCGGCGCCGAAGGCCTCGATACCCCCGTCATCGCCCGCGCCGATGTCACCCTGTCACTGGGGACATTCACCTGGCCCCACATGCTCGCCCGCATCATGCTCACCGAACAGCTCTGGCGCGCCCGCGCCATCGCCGCCGGCCACCCCTATCATCGCTCCGGCCGTCCCTGATAACTGACGTCCGAATGTTGGTTTAATATTACGGGCATCCTTGTCGGCAAGAAAGCTCCCGCTGGCTCAATTTTCCCGGCATCGGTCCCACCCGTCTGATGTCCGCGTCCTGTCCCGGACCAGTGGCGAGTCCACAGGATTTCACGATATTTGCAGATGAATGTTGGTGGTCAGCCCCTCCGGCGAGTATCCGCCAGATGACGAAAAAATCTCTCAGTCACGCGACTTTCACCCCGGCGACGCAGGCGCAATTTTTCCCGTTACCGGAACGGGCCGGAAGGTCACGCTATGGGATGTCGGCCTGGTGACGACAAAGTAACGCCTCCACAAACAAACGGTTAGACAAGCATAATCTAAAGCGCCTATTACTTAATTGATAACATATCTTAGAGCTATAGTAACTATTCATTTTTCGCCTGAATTGCGAATAATTAATTTATTTTTCATATACATAATTATACTGATCCGGCAGATTGCTAACAGATTTTGTTAACGGGTTGCCAAAGATATGGTGCGCTGTGATGTGGCCGGTGAGTTGCTCGGAAGCGAGCCCAGACATTACTACACGCTCGATTCGCTCCGGGGCATTGCTGCGCTGACAGTAGTCGCGAATCACATGCTCATCATGTCAGATCAGGGTAACCGCATCTGGTGGCACGGAGCACAGCCAACCGGGATTGCTGGCGTGCTCTTGTTCAGGACACCGCTGGCCGTCCTGTTTCAGGGTGTGAACGCTGTCTATCTGTTCTTTGTTCTCAGCGGCTTCGTGCTGTCCCTGCCATGGGTGCGTGGCAGATCGCAAACTTATGCCACTTTCGTCATCCGGCGATTCTTCCGCATCTATCCGCCCTATATCGCAGCTATTATTCTGTCTTTTGGTCTGCTCGCTCTGGCAGGACATCCGCCCGTCGGCGAAACAAGTTACTGGTATTCTCAAATCTGGTCCGGTCCCTTCGATGGCCGCTGTCTGCTGGCGATAGGCATGATGGACACACGTAATGCGTTCATGGATTTCCCGGTCTGGACTGTCAGCTGGGAGCTGGGTATCGGACTGGTTTTTCCGCTGCTCATGATGCCTGTGGCGCGTTATGGAGCGAGAGGTCTGGCCGTAAGTGCTGCCCTGGCCATCCTGATCGGCTTTGTGTTGCGCGTAACAGGTCCGGTAGCGGCCGAAGTCGGACGATCGGCCTGCGCCTACATTCTGCTTTTCCTTATGGGAGCCGGCCTGGCCATCATTGCGGACCGGGCGCAGGGATTTTTCGCCTTGCATCGTTCGTTTGGCAGCGCCCTCGGGATCATCGGCGTCCTTTTATTGGCCAGGACCTGGTCTGACCGCCCGCTGATAGCGTTTCTGCCTCTTGGACTCGGCTCGATGTTCCTGATTTGTGCAGCGATCAGTGAAGGGCCACTGAACCGGTTTCTGATGCTGCCTGTAGCGCGGTGGGCAGGGAAGATCTCTTTCAGCCTGTATCTGATTCATGTGCCGATCATCACGGCATTTGTGGCGTTCGGCCGGCTGCCTTTGTTCGCGAGCATCTTCCTGGGCGCCGTTGTCAGTTTCGCCGTCGCGCCGCAGTTTCATCGTCTGATCGAGCGTCCAGGCCAGCAGGCGGGGCGGTTTCTCACAACTCGCAAAAGCAAAATGCCCGTCACAATCGAGCAAATGGCACGGAACAGGACGTAATGACGCCCTGTGACAGATGAACGCTGGTTGCTCAGATCGCGATCTGCTTCAGGTGTTTCTTTCCTTCAGCTGCATCCCTGCTCCGCATGATCTTCTCCGGCAAGGCCACATGTGGCCTGCCACCGAAACGTTCCCGCTCGCGGAGCAACCACCCTGTCCGCGCATTACCTGCATTTCAGACAATCCCCCGAAATCTCAGACAGTCGCCGATCCAAACCCGTAAAGCCGCGCCGGGTTTTCCACGAGAATATGATTGCGGATCACAACATCCGGAACCCACTCCGCCAGCAGATCAAGCAGCGTGGACGTGTCGGGCATCTCCCGCACCGCAACATGTGGCCAGTCACTCCCCCAGAGCATCCGGTCAGGCCGCGCCGCCACCAGCCGCCGCGCCAGAGGCGCTACATGACCGATCTCCGATAAATCCGAAACCAGCCTGTAAGCGCCAGACAGTTTCACCCACCAGCCATACTCGACAGCCATCCGCTCCAGCGCATCAGCGGCCTGTGCGTCAGGATGCGGCACAACCGGCACCCGCCCCATGTGATCAACCACCACCGGACAACTCAGCCGCCCCAGATACGGCAGAACATCCAGCACTTTCGTCAGATCAATCAGCAGCTGAATATGCCAGCCGAGATGCGCCACATGCTGCGCCAGTGCCTCAATCTGCTCCAGACCGATCCCGCCCCGAAACAGCACATTAATCCGCACACCCCGGACACCGGCCTGATCCATCGTCGTCAGCGCATCCGCCCCGATCGTCGCCGGATCAACCACCGCCACACCACGCAGCCGTCCCCCATGCCGGGACAGCACATCCAGCATGTATCGATTATCCGTCCCGTAAATACTCGGCTGCACAAGAACACCCCGCGTCAGCCCCAGCCCATCCAGTAACGCCAGATACGCGCTCTCCGGCGCCGGAGGCGGAGTGTAACTACGGTCGGAAACAAAAGGATATGCCGCCACATCATCGGAAATGACATGCGCATGCGTGTCACATGCTCCCACGGGAAGCTCAAACCCGGGGCGCCTCACAACAGCATGCGGAGCAGGGCAGTCAGCCGGAAAAGATGACATACTTTCAGTTCCTCAGGAGAAAACCGGTTTTCCTCGTGTCCGGGCAGGAACCATGAGCGCCACGACCGGAAACCGTCAACTGAAAGCTGAAAAGCAATGATAACAAAACAGTAATTTCGATCTCGTTCCAATCTGATTGCCGTGCCCGGTCTTCGGTGAACCAGCTCCGGTCATAGTGATCAGACCCTTCCTCCCCGACATCTTGAACCCGCGTGCTGTCTATGAAAAGATACCGCCAGCAGGATCGGTACCAGCCGGAACGGCATAAAAAATAACAAAACCGTAAGACCTGTCTCAGCTAAACCTGACCATCGAACACACGTTCACCGATCGCCTCAACAAACCTCTCAGCAGGAATAAAAATAATGGCGTCCACGATCACTCAGGAACCCCCGTTCAAACCCCGCTACGGAAACTATATCGGCGGTGAATGGACAGCCCCCGTAAAGGGCCAGTACATGAAAAACCCGTCCCCTATCGACGGGCGAACTCTTTGCGAAGTGGCACGCTCCTCCCCGGAAGATATCGAACTCGCCCTCGACGCCGCTCACAAGGCCTTCAAAAGCTGGGCGCATACCTCCGTCGAAGCCCGCTCGAACATCCTTCTCAAAGCAGCCGACCGCATGGAGGCAAATCTCGACCTCCTGGCCCGCGCCGAAACCTGGGATAACGGCAAGCCTGTCCGCGAAACCCTGAACGCGGACATCCCTCTGGCCATCGACCATTTCCGCTATTTCGCCGGATGCCTCCGTGCCCAGGAAGGCGCGCTCAGCGAAATCACCGACAGCACCATCGCCTACCACTTCCACGAACCACTCGGCGTCGTCGGCCAGATCATCCCGTGGAACTTCCCGATCCTCATGGCGTCCTGGAAACTCGCGCCAGCCCTGGCCGCCGGCAACTGCATCGTGATGAAACCCGCCGAAACCACCCCCGCCAGCATCCTCGTGCTGATGGACATCATCGGTGACCTCTTCCCGCCCGGAACCCTCAACATCGTCAACGGCCTCGGCCGTGAAGTGGGCTCCGCGCTGGCCAGCAACACCCGTATCGCAAAAATAGCCTTCACCGGCTCCACCGCGACAGGCAAAACCATCGCCCATGCCGCTGCCGAAAACCTTATCCCCTCAACCCTGGAACTCGGTGGCAAATCCCCCAATGTTTTCTTCGCCGACGTCATGGATCATGACGACGACTATCTCGACAAAGCCATCGAAGGGTTCGCTCTCTTCGCCCTCAACCAGGGACAGGTCTGCTCCTGTCCAAGCCGCGCCCTGATCCACGAAGACATCTACGAAGCCTTCATGGAACGTGCCCTCCCGCGCGTCAAAGCCATTCGCCAGGGAAATCCGCTCGACCTGGAAACCATGATGGGCGCACAAAACTCACAGATGCAGGAAGATAAAATCCTGGCTTATATCGACATCGGCAAAAACGAAGGCGCCGAACTCCTCACCGGCGGCGGCAAACCCGATCTCGGCGAGACCTTCAGAGAAGGATTCTATATTCAGCCCACCGTCTTCCGTGGTGACAACCGCATGCGCATTTTCCAGGAGGAAATTTTCGGCCCGGTCCTCGCGGTCACAACCTTCAAAACCGAAGAAGAAGCCCTCACGATCGCCAACGATACCGAATACGGCCTCGGCGCCGGCGTCTGGTCGCGCAACGCCAACACCTGCTACCGCATGGGCCGTGGCCTGGAAGCCGGTCGCGTCTGGATCAATTGCTACCACGCCTATCCGGCCCATGCCGCTTTCGGCGGCTACAAAAAATCCGGCATAGGCCGCGAAACCCACAAAATGGTCCTGGAGCACTACCAGCAGACCAAAAACCTTCTTGTCAGCTACAGTGAAAAGAAACTCGGCTTCTTCTGAGAAAGACAAGTAAAAATCAAAGACATTTTCCTTAACAAATCAGGATGCAGGGGCCGCTGGCCCCTGCCGGATCTCAGGGCGACACCCGTAAACCCAACGAACAACCAGGAGGCTGCCCTCAGAATGCAGCCCGTGGCCGGCACCCGATCATGCTGACCACATCAGGAAAAATCCGTATTCCATAAGTCAGTTTTCCGGAGCAGAGCGGTCGGGGGCTGTCATGCACATCAGTGACGCAGGGCATGGACCAGGTGAGCGGCAGCCGCTCTGTAATCGTCAAACATCGTGCCGATACAGACAGAGAGATAGAATGCGCAGGCGTAGAACAGTGGCTTCTTCGTCATCAGAACGGCATAGAAATTTTTTGACAGATCCGAGCAGGCTAAGGAACGTGACAGTTTCACGGCCAGAATACCGAGCAGGGCGCCCGACAGGATATCGGATGGCGAGTGATAGCCTGAATAGATCCGACCGAAATTAAGAACGATCGCCACGGCATAGGCAGCCCGTCCTGCGACTGGCGAGACACCACTGATCGCGCAGGCAAGACCAAAAAGGATAGCGGCATGGTCACCTGGAAACGACGACCAGTGATTGAGCGCCTCAGGATCAATGCCTGATGGCACACGAAAATGTAGCGCAGGATCATGCAGTGGTCGAACATGTATCGGCAGACTAAGCTGCATAACTCTGCTCAGGATACTGGCCCCGACAGCAGCAACCATGCCGGCCAGAAGAGTCATTTTTTTCGTGGCATCTTTTGTGCAGAACCAGCAAAAGACTCTGATTGTAATCAGGAGAATATTTGAGAAAGTATTCCGATCTATTATTTCATGAAATACAGCATTGAGAAATTCATGTTTTTTGGCAAAATTATCCAGAGATATTAATATAAAATAATCTAGCCACCTTGTATTAAGTGATGATATTAATAAACAAAAATTATTCCAAAAAATATCACAAAATACTGTTTTTTATCAGATGAACCTGAATCTTCATCCAGATAATTACTTATTTGAAATGGCTGCGACTGACATGTAAGGTACGGAAAGACAGATATTCAGAGAGTAATAGCCCGATGATTCTGTGGCTATCGCGAGTATCAGGATTGGCCGAATTTCTTCTCAGGACTAAATAATACCCGAAAGTTTTGCTGCCTCTGCCAGATCCAGGCTCATTCCGGATGTTCTCATCCACAGATGAATCTCCGAAACCTCTGGTATAAATATATGAAGTGTGAGGCTCGTGCATTCCCCCGGAAGTAAGAACGGTTTTATCCGGAGCTTCTTCAGTGCGCGAACGTCAGCGATCCGCCCGTTCAATGACAGGCGGACGCGAGATCAGAAACGACAGGGAAGCAGGCCGGCAGGGCAGGGAACTATCCCGGTCATTCACCATCAGGTATAGGAGAACAACTGCGTAACCGCATCGTTCGTTTTGCCAGCCAGACCCTTGCGAAACTGTGACACAGCCTGCCGGCGAAGCTCATCGGCCTCTGCCACAACCCGGTTGTGAAGAGACCTGACACTGTCATGAGCCGCATAAAAACGGTGTTTCCTGCTGTCACGATCAACGATCACAGCACCGAGAAAAATACCATCAATATCAATAGCGTGAGATGCAAACATGATTTTTGCCTTACCTGATCCGCATCAGCGGAGTCTGGCCGGCAGAATCACTGCCGGCGGGTCTGGTGGGGAAGAACACACACAACGGAATTTGCCGAGGCAAACCAACATCGCGTCACGCTCCACATTCGCTTTGCTCTGGCAGTCATCGAAACCTGTTCAAATCAGTGCGCCATACCGGCGCCAGGACAGGACGGAGAAAGCCATAACCACGCGCCGCCGTCAACCATTCAACTATGACAGGTGTATGACAAAAAAATATACGACACATTATCGTTGTTAATATAAGGCAGCACATAAAAATAAAACGACTACGAAATTATATCGATATTAAAAGTATATATCAAAATTCATGCCGAACAGAATCCCCTGTGCCATCCACCACCCCGTCACACGCTGCCCCGATGCGCACACCCCCCTGAAACCCGGCGCATCCCCACCATTTCAACAATTTCCAGATGTAAATAGCCCCCGGCACCCACCAGCCCTGCAATGGCCGGTCACAACATACCAGCCCATACTCGCGCTCTCGTGATGCGCATCGCGTCCGTCCGACCCTACATTAACAGACTAATCCGCGATCCCGACCCCAATGGCCATTGTGAAGTCCTGATCGCAAACGCGCAGCGAAGACAATGGGCAGGGCGATGTCAGATCAAAAAAACACCCGGAAGACAGACCAGCAACACAGTCACCTTCATCTGCCTCACTTCCACCTCCCGCACGTCAAAATTCCCCACATCCACTGGCCCCATTTCCACGTCCACTTCCATGATCGCCCCCTGTCCGGCGAGCCCCACCCCGATCGTCCCTTCCACTGGCGCCTCTACTGGTGCGAAGCCCTCGCCACAGCCGTGCTGATGATCGCCGGTCTCACCTGCGTCATCCTCCTCTCGGCCCCGGGGACATATTTCGCCAGCCTCCTCGCGCCCCACCCGATCATCCAGACCGCCCTCTGCGGCCTCTGTTTCGGCCTTGCCGGAACCCTCGCCGCCATGACTCCATTCGGAAAAGTCAGCGGCGCCCACCTCAATCCCTCCGTCACCCTGGCCTTCATGCTGTCGAAAAAAATCGTCTGGATCGACGCCCTCGGCTACATCATCGCGCAAATCCTCGGCGCCATACTCGGAACCGCCGCCGTCTACGCCGTCGGTGACCTCTTCGCGCCCTGGCACCTGTTCTCAACAGAAGTGAATTACGGCGCGACCATCCCCTACACCAACATCTCAATCTGGTACGCCCTGGCTTCCGAAATCCTCGTCACCGGCCTGCTGATCGTCACCCTCTACTGGCTCGCCGCCCACCCGCGCCACAAATGGATTACCCCCTGGATCGGCGGCATCTTCTTCCTCATCATGAACCCCATCACAGCGTGGCTCTCAGGAAACAGCGCCAATTTCGCCCGAACCTTCGGACCAGACCTCTTCGCCGGCAACTGGAGCGGCCTCTGGATCTATCTCTTCGGCCCCTTCATCGGCTCATCCCTCGCCGTGCTCGCCATCCAGGCTGACCTCTTCGGCAAACTCCACCTCATCGAAGCCCGCCTCGTCAATTTCGGCCACCACGGCCGCGTCCCCCACCTCGAAGACCCCGACTTCAAACACGCCGCCCCCGAACATTACGACGCCTACAGGGATCACCTGGAAAATCACATCGTTAACAAGGCCGGATTGCAGACAAATCCCGCCGCGTCGGTCCCGGAGTAATATTCCGGAACAGGTGCATGAGGCCCGCACAGCGCAGGCGCCCCTGAAAACTGGCTGTAATCACAAAAACTACGAACAGCAGGAGCCATCCCGGAATAAAGATCCCCGATACACCCGAAGCCACAAACCCGACCGCCCATTTCGTCCTGAACTACCCTCAACACGATATCCACGCTCGCGCCGTGCCTGAAAACGGTGAATTCATCGTTGAAGCCGGCTCGCAGGCCTATCCCGAATGGAAGGGCAGATCTGAACCCCCGCTTCCCACAATCCCCGCCAGCGCCCCCACCAGCCCCGGCTCAGCACCTCCGCGCCGTTCCAGCCCCCGCAACAACGCCCGCGCCACTGGTCGCGCACCGACATCACCGGCCCGCTCCCACGCCCGCAAAAACACCCGCACCCGCGCCTCAAACCCCGCCGGCACCCGCCCGTCCTGCACCGCCTGCCGAACCGCGATCACCTGCATCCCCAGTGTCATCGCCTCCAGATGCCGCCGCATCGCCACGATCAGTTCCTCCCGCGGAACGCCCTGCGCCGTCCGGACCGTCCGCACCATGCTGTCCGCGTTGTCCGACAACCACTGATACGCCGAAACCCGGCTCCCTAAATCCGCAACAGCCCGCAGCCGCGTCTCCGTCCACACCCGCGTCCGCCGCACATGCGCATCCGCCCGAAACGGCAGCACAATCCCGAACGTCAGCCGCGCAAACAGCACCGCCGCCAGAAACGCCGAAGCCCCGTTCAGAAACGAAATCTCGTCAAACCGTCCCATATTGGAAGGCCCGATCAGAACCGGCAGAAACATGTTGAACGAAAAAGCATACCCCGCCGTCGCCGTATTCCGCGCCGCCAGCCCGCCAATCGTCATCGGAACCAGCAACGCCAGAACCAGACATTCCGGCGCCGTCACAGCCGGAATCACCAGGAACGCAAACACCCCCGCCACAACAGCGCACCATACCGCTCCGCGAAAAAACGGCGCCGAGGCCAGCAACGGAACCTCCCGCGTCGCCAGCAGCCCGTAAACCAGCGACACCATCGACACGAACGTCACCCCGGCCGGCCACGCCGTCACCTCCCACACAAGCCACGCTCCGATAATCCCCGCGCAGGCCCGCAATCCGTTCTGAACAGCTTCCACAGCATGCCGTCGCGACCGCAACCGAAACCGGAACCGATCTCCCCGAACCGGCTCAAGACACGCCTGAACATGTACCCGCGCCGCCTCAAAATCCCGCTCCAGCGCCACCCCCGCAGGCCGCCCGGACGCCGCCACACCCCGCGCCCGCGCCAGCATCATCAGCAGATCCGCAATCGCCGCCCGTGCATGATCCGCAAGCCGCGGCGTCTGAGGCGCCATCTCCAGCACATCGAACTCAATCCGCCCGTTCGCCGCCATCAGCTCCGCCAGCAACCGCCCGTCCGCTTCCGGGTCAGCCCGCCCGTCAACCAGCCGCGTCACCCCGACGGAAACCGACGCACAAACAGCCTCCAGTCGCCCCAGCAGCCGCGCCCGCGCCTTGTCCTGCAACCCCGGCATAAACAGCATCGCCAGCGTCGCCTCACACACAATGCCAAGAATGATGTAAGTGCCGCGCGACATCGCCACGTCAAACACCTCATCCGGCTGAATGATCGCTCCCGTCGCCACAATCGTCGACGTAAAACTCGCCACCAGCAGCCCGTAAGATCGATAACCGTCAAAAAATGTCGCAAAGCCGCAGCACAGGCCGATCCACAGCGCCAGCGAAACAAAAAACAGTCCTGATGCCTGCGGAAATGCCGCCACCAGCGCAATCGCCGCGAAACACCCCGCAACCGTCCCCGCAATGCGCCACCGGGCCTTCGAAAGAGACTCTCCTCGCGAGGACTGCGCCACAACCCATACCGTCAGCGGCGCCCATTGCGGACTGTCCAGCTCCATCCACATCGCAATCAGCAGCGACAAAGCCGCCGCCAGGGAAGACCGCACCGCAAACGCCAGATCACCGACGGAAGGCGCCAGCAACCACCGCAGCCGCTCCCCGCCAGGACGCCGAAACCACACGAGCCACGGCAAGGCACCGCTCCCCCCCGGAACAGAATGCCCCACCGAACGCTGCCCCGTGCCCATTATCGCTCCCTTTTTGAAAGAGCAGACACGCTGAGCCACGCCACGGCTGCCGTCCAAATGTTTGTCATGATCACATCATAAAGAAAACTTATGACGCCCCCGATTTTTCAGGCGCCGGCCTGGAAAAGCTGTCGTCACACCTGCTGGTACCAGAGGCTGTAAAGATCGAACTACGGATGAGAGGAGCGCACCCGGCAGGGACCGCTGGCTCCTGCACCCCGATCTGTTGATCAACAGCCAAAGCAAGCCTTTGCCTGGATTTCAGGGCAGAGCCCCGCCTGTTTCATGCAGATCAAAGACGCGACCCTTCGGCGTAATACTGCCGGAATTCACAGACAAAATATTTGCGTCTATGCAAACATCGCGTAGGCGCTATTGTTGCGTCCATGAAAAACGAGACCCCTGGCCCCTCAGCGCCCCCCGACGAGACCCTCGCCACCCGCCTGATGGATGCCCTCAAACCCCTGGTGAGAAACAACCAGGCCGAAATCATGGCCCTCACAGCCGAACTCGACCTGACCCTCTCTCAGGGACGAATTCTCCTCGAACTCTCAAAAGCGGAAGAAGATCTGGCGAATACCGACATCGCCACCCGGATCACACTCTCTGTGGCCGCCACCACGCGCGCAGTCGATGCCCTCTACAGATCCGGCCTGGTCACACGCCGCGAAGACGAAGCCGACCGCCGCATCAAAAGGATCGGACTCACAAACCAGGGCCGCGCCATCATCAGCGCAATCATGGAGATCAAACGTCGCTCCGTCGAACGCTTCATCGCCGCCCTCAGCAGCGATGAACGCACAGCGCTGGACGCCGCCGTGAACACGATCGCAACCCTCACCGCAACCCGCTGGCCCGCAGACCCTGACACCAGCATGTCCTCTTTCCGGGAACCCCGCGCATGAACGCCATCAGCGAGTCACACCCAGCCTCCGACAAGCTCGACCCACGCCTGCTACGCATCGCCGCCGTCGTCGTCCTCGGCACCTTCATGTCAATCCTCGACACCACAATCATCAACGTCGCCATCCGCGAACTGTCAAAAGACTTCCATGTCTCATTGGCCACCACACAATGGATCTCAACGGGCTACATGCTACCGTCATTCCCCTGACCGGATGGGCCGCCGACCGCTTCGGCACAAAACGCCTCTACATGACATCCATCATCCTGTTCCTCGCAGGCTCCGCCCTCTCCGGCGCCGCCTGGTCGATGCCCTCGCTCATCCTGTTCCGCATCATTCAGGGCCTCGGCGGCGGCATGATCATGCCCGCCGGAATGATCATCCTCAATCACGCCGCAGGCCCCCGCCGCATCGGCAGACTCATGGGCATCATCGGCGTGCCCATGCTCCTCGCACCGATCTGCGGTCCCGTCCTCGGCGGCTGGCTGGTCGATAACGTCTCATGGCGCTGGATCTTCTTCGTGAACCTGCCCGTCGGCGCCATCGCCCTCGCCGCTGCCTGGAAAGTGTTCGAACGGGACGAACCAGGCCCCCACCGCCGGCTCGACCTGACCGGCCTGCTCCTGCTCTCCCCAGGCCTCGCAATCTTCGTCTTCGGCCTCGCCAGAATCGCCGCCGCCGGCAACTTCAGCTCCACGAGCGGAGACGCCTGCGCCATCGCCGGTCTCCTGCTGACCGCAGCCTTCCTCTTCCATGCCGCCCGACACCATGACCCGCTGATCGACGTGCGGCTGTTCACAGGCCGCACCGTCGGCGCCTCCGCCCTGACAACCTTCCTGTTCGCAAGCGCCTTCTTCGGAATATCCCTGCTCCTGCCACTCTATTTTCAGCTCGTGCGCGGGGAAACAGCCTTCGGCGCAGGTCTCCTCCAGGCAGCCCAGGGCCTCGGCGCGATGATCTCCATGCCGCTGGCCGCCCGCCTGACAGACCGCATCGGGGCAGGGAAGGTCGTGCTCGCAGGCCTCGCCTGTATCGCCGTCGGAACGCTGTTCCTGAGCCGGATCGAAAGCACAACACCCTTCGTGATCATCGAACCGATGCTGTTCCTGCTCGGCCTCGGAATGGGCGCAACCATGATGCCCGCCATGAGCGCCGCCATGCGCACCCTGCAACGTCACCAGGTCGCCCGCGCCACCAGCGGACTAAACGTCGTCCAGCGCGTCGGAGGCTCAATCGGCACCACACTGCTCGCCGTCGTGCTGACCCACCAGATGTCCCGCGTCGCCCCGTTGCCAGCCGGCCCCGCCGTCACCGACGCCCTGCAACAAACCCGCCTCTCAGACCTCAGCCACGCCTTCGGAAACACCTTTCTCTGGGCGTTCCTCATCACCCTGCTGGCCGTCTGCGCCGCCCTGTTCCTGCCACGAACAAACAGCGCCCCCGCTCACCGCACAGCCCCGTCCAGACCTGCGTCCGAATGACCTCCGGCCCTGCCTCTCACCCCGGCAGCCTGGCGAGCCATTCGCCAGAGCCAGTGCCCGGGATCAGATCCCCGCCCATAAACATGCGGACCATCAGATCGCGTCCGCCCGGAAAACCCAGGCAGCCGGCTCAGGATCGGACTCAACGCAGCACCTTCCCATCTTCTTCAAATGTCCACCGCCGCCACCCGTCCGTAACTTAACCGCAACCAGCCCCGCTCCCTAAACCCGATACGCCTCCGTCAGCGACAGCCCGGACACAATCTCCCAGGCACGCACCATCAGCGCCGTCGCAACAGTCTGCTTCACCCGCACGAGTCCCACACCCGGGGCAGGGGAGGGCTCCAGCCGCCGCACCTGCAACGGCCCCCCGTCCGGCAACTCCGCAGGCAGCGCCGCCACCGGTAAAATCGTCGCCAGGCGCCCCGACAACACCTCCGAATGAAGCAGCTCCAGCGCATTCGTCTCCAGCATCACCGAAGGCGAAACCCCGGCCTCCCGAAAGCATGCATCAACAATCTGCCGGCTCCGCATCGACCGGCTCAGCAGACACAGCGGCACCGAAGCCGCCTCCGCCCACCCGCAGACACCGCGCCCCGGCAGCGTCATCCCGCCCGCCGCCGCCAGAACATGCTGCTCGGCATACATTTCCCGCGTCTCAAATGCCCCGTCCACCGGCACCTGGTCGAGATACATCAGCCCGAGCTGAACCCGATGTTCCCGCAGATCCCGCAGAATATCCCCGCTCGCAAAAACCGTGACCTCAACATGCAGCGCCGGAATCGCCGCCCGCAAACTCTCCAGCAACAGCGGAACAACCTGAATCGCCGGCGGCATCACCCCCAGCGAAATCGACCCGCCCGCCACATCCTGCGCAAACGCCGCCTCCTGCCGCAGACTGTCCAGATCAGCCACCGTCTGCCGCGCCCAGGCCAGAACCCGCTCCCCCTCCGGCGTCAGACCGAACATCCGCCGGTTACGACGCACAATCGTTACTCCCAGCTCATGCTCCAGCTGCCGGATCGCCGCCGACAACGCTGGCTGCGACACCCCGCAATGCTCCGCCGCCCGTGAAAAATGCCTGTACTGATCGAGCGCAATCAAATATGTCAGTTGCCGTAAAAACACGTCGGACCCTTCCCGAACCCCGCCACCGATCCCGGCCGGTCATTCCGTCTTCATAGCGGAAAACCATCAGATCAGGCAGCCACACCAGCCAGCGCCGCCCCGATCCACTCCAGATTCCGCCGCCGCAAATGCCCGTAATTGTAAAACCCGATCCGCTCCGGCCGAAGCTCCGCAAGCGCCGCCACCATTCCGCAAAACGCCCCCTCCGAGGCATAATCAATCCCCGCAGGCCGCAAAACCCCACCAAACTGCTCAGCCCCGCCCGCCATCTCCATAACTGACAGGGCCGTCGAGATATTCGCCGCCGGATCACGGTCATACAAACAGACCTCCAGCCCGTCACACACACCTGAGAATGCCGCGAAATCGCTCCCCTCAAGCCAGGACAGCGCCGGATCAGCCTGCACCGAAGGAATCACCCGCAACGACGCATCCTCCCGCATCGCCGCCCGGATTTCCGCCACCAGTCCGGTCACAACATCACACCGCCAGCGAACGAACGACCGGAAATCGTCATCCCGCACAAGCATCAGCGTGAGCCACGACAGACCCGATCCCGCCGGCGCATCACAGGGCCGCTCAAGATATCCCGAAACAAGCCCCTGAAGCCGCCGCTGCACCGCCTCAATATCAACCCCGGCCTCCCGCGCCGAAACCTGACACGACTCACAAAAACAGAGCCCCAGCAGCGCATCCAGCCATTGCGTCGATCCGATCAGCGCCATCTCATGATGATACCCATGCTGATAAGGCAGCCACCCCGGCGTCTCAATCACAAGTCCCTTCACCGGATACCGAAAACTCGTGTCCCGACAAAGTGCAATCGCATACTCCCGTACATCCGGATTCGCCGGACACAGACTGTAAGGATACCGGTCGCCGAAAAGATTGCGGCAGCACGCCTCAGGATGCGCCACCCCCTGCGCCGTATTGTGCAGCAACACCATCCACGCCGTCACATCCAGCCCGACGGAGGCATATGTCTCAAACACATCCGTCTCAGCCGCCAGGCGGCTCATAAGAGGCCTGATCCGGCCAAACGCTTTCGCATCCGCCCGCGTATAAACAACCCCGTCCTCAGGAAAATACACACGCGCCCCGCGCGCCTGCGGACGGAGAAACTTCCCCGTATGATACGCCCCCGCAATCGTCAGATCATTCAGCCCGAGATCACGCGCAAACGCGCCAAACTCCGCCGGATCAGCCTGCTCAGCCAGATCCCATGGATAAAGATAAAGCGCACGCGAAGACAGGGGAGGGGACATCAAAACAAACCCGGAGCAGTTCAGAGCAAAGATGAAACCGAAATAACGTTCCCAGATCATGACACACCCGGCACGACCTCGTCACGGTGCATAACCAGATGCATGACCGCCAGACGCCTCATTCCCGAAGCCGGTCTTCAACCCATAATCCCCCCGACGGAAATACGGTAGTGAACGGTCGCCCCGGATCATGCCCTTTCGCCAGCCGACCTTATCAGATCAGCGACGCAGGCCAGCGGCAGCGATCCAGACTGATGCGGTTTTTATCGTCGAACACCACACCTTCCTGTTCCAGCAAGCGCCGCTGAACGGCGTCCTGACCTTGTCTTGATGACGCACAGGACACCTCACCTTTCGCGTTGACGATGCGGTGCCATGGGATTTTTGCCATGGGGTCAGTATTGCGAAGAACATGACCAACCAGGCGGGCGCGACCTGGCAGCCCGGCCATGGCGGCGATCTGTCCGTATGTGGCCACCCAGCCGGCAGGAATGCAGGCCACAGCGGCGCGGATCGCCTCTGCGGCCTCTTCACGGTGACGAGAATATCCAGGTGGAATGATGGAAATGTTCCCAGAGCTTTGTGGCGTTTCCGAGTTTAGAATCTCTTTCAAAATCAGGGAATGCCACCGGTTCGGATCATTCACGGGGCTCTGCCCCGTCCCCCGGCAGGAGGCATGGCCTCCTGCGCCTCGCTTTAAGTGAACAAATCAGGGCCAGAGGAACTGCGTTCCTCCGCTGATTTCAGGATGAAATTCCGGGAAAAAGAGGCTGACAGTGCTAAAAAACGTCGGCGCTGCCAGCAAAAAACACACCGAACACAGGCCCTTCACGCAGCCGCCGGCATGGATGCCATATCGATCACAAACCGATACTTCACATCCGACCGGAGCATCCGCTCGTAAGCGCCCTCGATCTCCTCCATCCGGATCATCTCGATATCCGCCGTAATCCCGTGCTCCCCACAGAAATCCAGCATCTCCTGCGTTTCCGGAATCCCCCCGATAATCGATCCGGCAAAATTTCGCCGCTTCATCAGCAGACTGAACACCGAAACCGGCAGCGGATCCTCCGGCGCCCCGACCTGCACCAGCGTCCCGTCCAGCTTCAGCAGATCGAGATACGCATTGATGTCATGATTTGCCGCGACAGCATCGAGAATAAAGTCAAACCGCCCGCGCTCCTTCGCCATCGCATCAGGGTCTTTCGAGAGCACAACCTCATGCGCCCCCAGCCTGATTCCGTCAGCAATCTTCCCAGGAGACGTCGTGAACAGCACCACCTCAGCCCCAAGCGCCCGTGCAAACTTCACGCCCATATGGCCAAGACCGCCCAGCCCGACAACACCAACCCGCTGCCCCGGCCCAACCTTCCAGTGCCGCAACGGTGACCACGTCGTAATCCCCGCACACAGTAACGGTGCCGCAGCAGCCGGATCAAGCGTCTCCGGAACCTTCAGAACAAAGCCCTGATCGACAACAACTGCCTGCGAATACCCGCCAAACGTGATCCCGCGCCCGTGCCGGTCCTCGCCGTTATACGTGCCGACAAAGCCGACTTCGCAATATTGCTCCAACCCGCCCTTACAGCTCGCACAGTCGCGACAGGAATCAACCAGACACCCCACCCCGACCAGATCGCCCTTGCCAAACCGCGTCACCGAAGACCCGACCCCGGCAACCCGGCCAACAATCTCGTGCCCCGGCACGCAGGGATAAACCGTGTTCCGCCACTCATTACGCGCCTGATGCAGATCAGAATGACAGACGCCACAATAGAGAATATCGATCCGCACATCTTCCGGGCCAGTATCCCGACGCTCAAAAAAAAACGGTTTCAGAGAAGCATCAGCCGCCGTCGCGGCATAACCAGAACATGAAAACATCATTCGATTCCTTCTTAATCCGTTCAGGAAGTTTTCGGCGGGGCACCCGCCACGGCTCCGGCACGATAAGCGGTCTGACGCTCAATCATCCACCCCGGATATTCCGCGGGCAAAGCGCTGACCTTATCCAGCGCCGCCATCTCGTCATCCGATAAACTCACTGTCGCCGCCGCGATATTATCAGAAAGCTGCTCAGGATTCCGCGCCCCGACAATCACACTCGTCACAACCTTCTGATGCAGCAGCCACGCCAGAGCAACCTGCGCCACGCTGCACCCATGCGCCTCCGCAACCGGACGCATTGCCTCAATCACATCAAACGCCCGATCGCGATCCACCGGTGGAAAATCGAAATTCGCCCGCCGTCCGTCTCCCGAAACAGATGTCCCGTCCCGATGATACTTCCCCGACAGCAACCCGCCCGCCAGCGGGCTCCACACCATCAGCCCGACCTGTTCGGACAGCAGCATCGGCACCAGCTCCCGCTCCAGATCCCGTCCCGCAATCGTGTAATACGCCTGCAAAGACCGCAGCGGCGCCAGATTCTTCCTCTCCGCAATCCCGAGTGCCTTCGCAATCTGCCACGCCGCCCAGTTCGACACGCCCACATACCGGACGTCCCCGCTGCGAACGAGTGTATCAAGCGCTTCCATCGTCTCCTCAACCGGTGTCAGCGGATCAACCCCGTGAATCTGATAAAGATCGATGTGGTCAAGCTGCAACCGTTTCAGACTGGCCCGCGCCTGCGCCAGAATATGCGCCCGTGACGCTCCCCGCGCATTCACCCCGTCGCCCATCGGCCCCAGAACCTTCGTCGCCACAACAACATCGTCGCGTGCAACACCAAGATTCCGCAAAGCCTGCCCGGTAATCTGCTCGGACAGACCGCCGGAATAAACATTCGCCGTGTCAATAAAATTGATGCCCGCATCAAGCGCCGTGCGAACCAGATCATCCGCCGCCTGCTGCTGCAGATCACCAATCTGCGCCCAGATGCCGGCGCCACCGCCAAACGTCATGGTGCCGAGACACAGCTCGGAAACCAGCAGCCCCGTCTGGCCTAAAGGATTGTATTTCATGGATCGCTCCTCCGTCAGAAATCGCCGGACATGCGAACCTGAACAATCCGGTCAGCACACATCACAGCGAATCAACTCTGCCTGCCACAGAGTGCCGCCATATCCTCGGTCGGGGTAGCGAAATCCAATCCCGTTCTTGCCCGATTCAATCACAGAGACGATAACAGGCCCGTTCCATGCTTTACACCCGCCCGGACACATGGTCTCCCTGCTGACCATGAAAGAGCCCGCCAGACAGACAGGGACACAACCCCGGGCGCTCCATCCCGATGCCCCGTCGCGCCTACCCGATGCCAGTCATTTCCGCGACAATCGCGAAGACGCAGAGACCTGCCTGTCACTCGTCCTTTCGCGCCACAAGTGAGAGATCTCCCGAGATGCCGTCAGCCCTCTCCACCCTCCGCGAAACCATCCTCCGCCACGCCAGTGAAGCGCACACACAAACCACGCTCCCCGGTCTCTCTCTGTTTCGCACCGAATGCCAGACCCAGCCCGTTGACTGCATTTACAAGCCCCGCCTCTGCATCATCGTCCAGGGCAGCAAACAGGTCGTCGTCGGTGATCGCATTTTCACCTACGATGCCGAAAAATACCTGATCGCCACCGTTGATCTCCCCGTCACCGGCTGCGTTACCCAGGCAACTCCCGAAAGCCCTTACCTCTCCCTGAGCCTCGATCTCGATCCCGCCGACATCGCCTCGCTCCTTCTCTCCACAGGTGCCACACCACCGGAAACCCACACAGCCCCCGGTCTCGCCGTCAGCACCCTCACGGAAGATCTCCTCTGCCCGATGGCCCGGCTAACCACCCTGCTTGATACCCCGGACGACATCCCCGTCCTCGCGCCTCTGATCAAAAAGGAAGTGGCCTACCGCCTCCTGCAGGGAGAACAGGGCGCCCTGCTGCGACAAATCGCTCTCGCCGACAGCTATCTTTCACAAATAAGCCGCGCCATCGCCTGGATACGCGATCACTACGCCAGAGCCTTCGATATCGACACCGTCGCAAAAATCGCTGGCATGAGCACACCCTCTTTCTACCGCCACTTCCGCGCCGTCACCATGATGAGCCCCCTGCAATACCGAACCCGAATCCGTCTGCAGGAAGCCAGAAAACGCCTGCTGACAGACGGAGAAGACGCCGCCGAAGCCGGCTTCGCCGTCGGCTACGAAAGCCCCTCCCAGTTCAGCCGCGATTACCGCCGCCTCTTCGGCTCACCTCCCGCCCGTGATGCCGCCAGACTGAGAGCAACCACAGCACCGGAACTGTCAGGCATCCCGGCAGATCTGTAACCATCGGCGCATCACAAAAAATTGCGACACACCCGATGCGAAATATGATTGATAAAAAACCTGATTATTACGTAGTTCTTCAAACTATAAAAACAACAAACAGGCACACGTCACAAACCGGAAGGTGATGCACACAGCCTGAAGGACCATGTCATGACCTCACGACGCTTTGTCCTGTCCTCCGGTCTCGGCATAGCCGGACTGACCAGTCTCGCAATGGGCTCCGGGCGCCTCCAGGCAGCACAGGCCGCTTCGCCGGCATCCGTCATCCCCCCGCTTCCCGTGCCCGCCCTGCCTGTAGCCGGACAAAACGCCATCTTCCCCGTGCGGAGAGTTTACTGCGTCGGGCGGAACTACCTCGCGCATATCAAAGAACTGAATCACGACACACGAGAACCCCCGTTTTTCTTCCAGAAAGCACGGGACATGCTGGTTCAGAATAACGCCGCCATCCCATATCCGACGCTCACTCATGATTACGAGCACGAAATCGAACTCGTGCTCGCCATGAAATCCGGCGGAATGAACATTCCCGTATCAGACGCGGAGAATCACATCTATGGCTACGCAGTCGGCCTGGATATGACCCGACGCGATCTCCAGAAACAGGCCCAGGAAAAGCGCCAGCCATGGGAAGCCGGAAAATCGTTCGACAACGCCGCGCCATGTGGCAGCATTGTCCCCGTGACGAAGTCAGGTCACCTGAACAAAGGCCGTATCCATCTTGAACTGAACGGACAGACCGCCGCCGACGGCAACCTGGAGGATATGATCTGGAGCCCGGCGGAGATCATCGCCCACCTCTCCACAGCATTTGAGATCGCGGCAGGTGACCTGATCTATACCGGCACCCCACGCGCCGTCGGAAAAGTCAGCCCCGGCGATAAGCTGGCCGCCCATATCGACGGTCTGCCTTCCCTCCGGATCAGCATCCTGTCCTGATCCCCCGAAACATCATGATCCCATCGGATCACTTCCGCTCCTGCTCCGTCTCCGCCCGAACCCCGGCAAACTCCGATCCCGTCTTCCACTGCGGCCAGTCATGCGAAAACGCCATCCTGCGTCCCACCGCATAAACCAGCGCCGCATCCTCGGCCGCTCCACGCAGATCCCATGACGCGCTCCAGGAATCACACGCCTGGTGATAGCATTTCATGTAAGCCTGCAACCACGCATCCCCCGCCGGAACACCGCCCGTCACAAGATCATACGCCCCCGCCATGTCCATCACCGCCACAACCGGAACCCCGGCCCGTGCAAACGGCAGATGATCCGCCCGGTAAAACGCCCCGCGCTCCGGCTTCGCCTCAGGCTGCATAACGCGCCCCTGATCCCGCGCTCCGGTCACCAGATCATCCTGTAACGTGTCCTGGCCAGCCCCGATCACAAACGCATTATGTGCCGGTCCCGCCATCTGCAACACATCGATCGTGAAATTGGCAGCCGTTTTCGCAAGCGGCGCCAGCGGATGCGCCACATACCACGTCGAGCCCAGTAGCCCGCGCTCCTCCGCCGTCCACGCCGCAAACATCACCGTCCGCTCCGGCACCGGTCCCGCCCGATACGCCCGCGCAATCTCCAGAACCGCCGCAATCCCCGATCCGTCATCAATCGCGCCCGGCCGCATCACCGTCCTGCCAGACGCATCCCGGCTCACCCCGAACGCATCCCAGTGCGCCCCATACATCACAGTCTCATCAGGATATTTCGCACCCGTGATCTTCCCGATCACGTTATGACTCTGCAACCGGGCCACCGAAACCGGCACATCCACCGTCAGCCCCATGCCCTTCAGCACAACAGGCTTAAATCCGGGATCACGCGCCTTCACCCGCAACGTAGCCAGATCAAGCCCCGCCCGGGCAAACAGCCGCGCCGCCGCATCGCCCTCAAGCCACCCCTGCACCGAAACCGGTTTCTCCGCGCTATCATCGCGAACAATGTCAAACGCCTCCTGACCCGGCGCAATCACCGTCGACCACGGATAAGACGCCCCCGGCGTGTCATGAACAATCAGCGCCGCCACCGCCCCCCGACGCGCCGCCTCTTCATATTTATAGGTCCAGCGGCCATAATACGTCATCGTCCTGCCGCCAAACCGACCGGCGACAGCCTCTCCCGGCTGAGCATCGAAATCCGGATCATTGACGAGAAAAACAGCAACTTTTCCCTTCAGATCAACGCCCTTATAGTCATCCCACTTCCGCTCCGGCGCATGAACCCCATACCCGACAAATACCAGCGGCACTCCCTCGATCTGAATCCGCTCATTCGGTAAAAGCGTCGAAAGATAAATGTCTTTCCCCGGAATCAGCGCCGTCGATGAGCCATCCATGGTCACCTCAAGCCGTGACGGCGCCCCAACCCGCGTCCGCAGTAACGGAACCGCCTGCGTCCAGCCGCCGTTCTCTCCGCCCGGCTCCAGCCCGATCGCCTGATACTGCGCAATAATCCACGCAACCGACTTCTCCTCGCCCGCCGTCGCCGGCGATCGCCCCTCAAAAGCAGGCGACGCCAGAACCTTAATCGCCGCCGACATCCGCGCCGGATCAATCGGCGCCCACGGCTCCGCCGCCCGCACAACCCCCGGCACCGCACACATCACAAACGGCAGCACGGCCATCAGCGGACGACGAAAAACCATAAACCCTCTCCTCACTCAGCCAGGGCCGCACCCCAAAGCGTCGGCATCAGCACAGTAAAACCGGCACATCCCCGGCCCGCCACGGCTCAAACCGCCTCATCGCCCGCCTAAATAATGACGACGCAACAAAGCCCTCAAGCCACCCTCGTACACAAGGCAAAGCCAGCCCATCAAACCACTCCGGCTCCACCGCCGCAAATTGCCGCACAAACGGCGCAACCGCCGCATCCGTCAGCCCAAAACGCTCCCCACACAAAAAACCACCCGAAAACCGCCCCTCCAGTTCCTCCAGAAACCTCATTCCCTCCGCCCGATGCTCAGCCGGATCACACCCATACCGCGTAAAATACTTGTAGCGATCAAGATGAAACTTAAACGCCCCGTCACACCGCCCAACCAGCCCCAGATCCGCTCCCTCCAGCCACCCCTCCGGATCAGCACGCCCCAGAGCCCACAACATCACCTCCAGACTTTCCTCAATCACCACCCCATCCGGCAAAACCAGCACCGGAACCGTCCCTTTGGGCGACGCCGCCAGCATCGCCAGAGGCTTGTCCCGCAACACCACCTCCCGAACCTCAGCCCGAACGCCGCTAACCAGCAGAGCCAGCCGCGCCCGCATCGCATAAGGACACCGCCGGAAACTGTAGAGAATCACGGCCCCCGTCACCCGGCCTCCGCCTCCCACTCCCGACACGCCTCCCGCAACACCGTCACAAACCGGGCCACCAGCGGCGCATGCCGCCCCCGCAACACCGCAATCGCCAGCGAAGCCTTCGGCGCCGGTTCCTCAATCGGATGAAACGTCACACCCCCCGCATGAATCTGTGACAAAGACTGCGGCACCACCGAAACCCCAAGCCCCGCCGCAACCAGCGGAACCGTCGCCGCAATCTGCGGCGCCTGCTGCCCCATCTTCGGCGTAAAGCCCGCATGCTGACACGCCGATAAAATCGCATCATGAAACCCCGGCCCAAGCTCACGGGGGAAAATGATCAGCGGCTCAGCCTCCAGCATCGAAAGCCGGATCGCACCGCTCCCCGCATGCTCATGCCCGCTCGGCAACGCCGCAACCGTCGGCTCATCCAGCAGCGGATAAATCGCCAGATCCCGATCGTCCGTCACCGGAGGCCGAACAATCGCAACATCAACCCGCCGCTCATGCAAAGCCGCCGAAAGGGCAGGGGTGTTGCTCTCCTCAAACGACACCACCACCTCCGGCCACGCCTCGCGAAACCGCCGGATCGTCGATGGAATGATCGGCAGTAGCGAAACCGCCCCCGCCAGACCGACCCGCAAATGCCCCCGCTCACCCCGCGCCATCCCGCTCGCCGTCGCAACAAACTCGTCCGACAGCGCCAGAATCGTCCGCGCCTGCTCCAGCAACGCCGCACCAATATCCGTGAGCACAACACCCCGTGTCAGCCGCTGAAACAGCGCCACCCCAAGATCTTTCTCAAACTGCCGGATCTGCTGGCTCAGCGGCGGCTGCTCCATCCCGAGAACGGCCGCCGCCCGCGTAAAACTCCCGCATTCGGCAATCGCCACGAAATACCGTAATCTCCGCAGATCAACCGCGCGTTGCCATTCCATCATCGCCTCATCACACTCTGAGAGTGAACCTGCCATGCACCGCCAAACCCTCGGCTCACACCAGTCCCCGGGGTATCCTCGCCACGACACCGCCCGCCGTAAACATACGGCGAATCAGTACGTTAAGACGCCGGACCGTCAGACGGTCGCCGCGTCACCAGACACGGGAGCCTGACGCAGTCACCATGAAGATGCCAGTCACAGATCCAGGCGTCATCGCCCGCCGCGAACAGCTCGCCACAGGCCTCCGCGCCATCGTCGGCGCCGAATGGGTCATCTCCGAAGAGTCAGAACGCGCGCCCTATCAGTGCGACGGCATCACCGCCTACATGGCCATGCCTCTCCTCGTCGTGCTCCCCGCCTCAACCGACGAAATCCGCCGCGTCCTCCTGTTCTGCAAGGAAAACGGCGTCAAAATCGTCCCCAGAGGCTCCGGAACCTCCCTCTCCGGCGGCGCACTGCCCGTCGAGGACGGCATCCTCCTCGGCACCGCGCGCCTCTGCAATATCCTCGACGTAAACCCCACCGAACGTATCGCCCGCGTGCAGCCCGGCGCGAGAAACATCACCGTCAGCGAAGCCGCCAGCCCCCATGGCCTGTGCTACATGCCAGACCCGTCCAGCCAGATCATCTCCACCATCGGCGGCAACGTCGCCGAAAACGCCGGCGGCGTGCACTGCCTGAAATACGGCGTCACCTCCAACCACATCCTCGGCCTCGAAGCCGTCCTGATGAACGGAGACGTCATTCATCTCGGCGGCAACTACCTCGGCGCAGCAGATGGCAGCCTCGATCTCATCGGCGTCCTCACCGGCTCCGAAGGCCTCCTGGCCGTCATCACCGAAATCACCGTCCGCCTCGTCCCGAAGCCCGAAACCGCCCGCGTCCTCTCCATGAGCTTCCCCAGCGTCGATACCGCCTGCCACTGCGTCGGCGCCATCATCGGCAGCGGAATCATTCCCGCCGGCCTCGAATTCATGGACCGCAAAGTCCTCGACGCCGTCGCCCCCCTCATCCAGGAAACCTTCGACGCCAGCACCGCCGCCCTCCTGATCTGCGAACTTGACGGCTGCAAATCAGAGGTCGACGCCCTCGTGCAGTCCGTCACCGCCATCGCACAGAAAGAAGGCGCCATCGAAGTCCGCGCCAGTAACTCCGACGCCGAACGCGAACGCATCTGGCGCAGCCGCAAACTCGCCTTCGCCGCCATCGGCAAAATCTGCCGCGACTATTACTGCACAGATGGCACCATCCCAAGAAACCGCCTGCCGGATGTCCTCGCAAAGATGGCCGAATTTTCAAAGAAATACGGTCTCGATTACGCCAACTGCTTCCACGCCGGCGACGGCAACCTTCACCCCATCATCATGTATGATTCCCGCAAACCCGGCGATCTCGAAAAAGCCGAGGAATTTGGCGCCGACGTCCTCCGCACCTGCGTCGATGTCGGCGGCGTCCTCAGCGGCGAACACGGCATCGGCGTCGAAAAGCGCGACCTCATGACCCACCAGTTCACCACAACCGACCTCGAACAGCAGCAGACTCTTCGCTGCGCCTTCGACCCCACCGAACTCCTCAACCCCGGCAAGATGTTCCCGACACCCTGCCGCTGCGCCGAGTTCGGCCGCATGCACGTCCATAACGGACAACTCCGCTTCCCCGACGTGCCGCGTTTCTGAAAGGATCATAACCATGTCAGAAACCGTACAAAAAGCAGCCACAGCCATGCGCCCGACAAAAGTCGAAGACGTCGCCTCAGTTGTGAAAGACGCCGTCCTCAGCGGCCATAAACTCGAAATCAGAGGCAACGGCACCCGCACCGGCTACGGTAACCCCGTTCAGGCAGACACCACCCTCGAACTCGGCGGCCTCGACCAGATCGAGTTCTACGAACCCGAAGAACTCGTCATCCGCCTCGGCCCCGGCGTCACCATGCAATCCCTCCAGGCCACCATCGCCGAACGCGGCCAGTACCTGCCCTTCGAGCCCCCGTTCTGGACCAGCCTCTACGGCACCGATCCCGCCCGTGCCACCATCGGCGGCACCATGGCCTCAGCCCTCTCCGGCCCCCGCCGCCTCTTCACCGGCGCCGCCCGCGACTACATCCTCGGAATCGAAGGGATCAACGGCCAGGGCGAACACTTCGTCGCCGGAGGCCGCACCGTTAAAAACGTCACCGGCTACGACGTCAGCAAACTCATGGTCGGCTCCTTCGGCACCATCGCGGCCCTGACTTCCCTGACCCTCAAGCTCTGGCCCGCCCCACCCCGCGAACAGACCCTCCTGTTCGAAGCCACGGATCTCGCCGCCGACCTCGCCCGGACCGCCGAAATCCTCCGAGCCCCCATCGCCGTCAGTGGCGCCACCCGTCTGGAAACCCCGCAGGGCTGGCAACTCGCGTTCCGCATCGAAGGCATGGAGGAAGGTGTCGCGGAACACGTCGCCGAACTCACCCGCCGCATGGCCCGCCCCGTCGCCGCCACGCTCGATGATAAAGACAGCGCCGCCCTCTGGGCCTCCATCCGCGAACTCGACCCCCTGAACGCTACCCCCGACGACCTCATCTGGCGCGTCAATCTCCCTGTCTCCCAGGCAAAAAGCTTCATCGATGCAGCCGGGCAGGGCGGCGGTCTGTCCCGTTACTTTACCGACTGGGGCGGTGCGGAAATCTTCTGCGCAACAAAACCGGAAACCGCTACAGACGCCGGCGTCACCCGCCTCCGCGCCCTCGCCAAAGCCAGCAGCGGCCACGCCACCCTCGTCCGCGCTCCGGACGCCCTCCGACGCAGCCAGGGAGCCTTTCCCCCGGCCTCCGCAGCCGTCGCCGCCCTGTCCGCCCGCGTCCGCAAAGCCTTTGATCCGATGGGCCTCTTCAATCCCGGTCGCATGACTGTCGCAGGGCAGGGGAGTAAGGCCTGATGGCGATCTGTCCTCAGGGCTCCGCCCCGAACCCCGGCAGAGGTCGCAGACCTTTGCAAACCACTATGTGTAACACATCAGGGTGCGGAGAGCCGCGCTCCCAGCCGGGTTCGGGCAGCGCCCGAAAAACACCAGCTCACCTCCCTGAACAACAATAACAAAGCCGGAACCGATGCTCAGCCACATCCCGCAGAAACTGCTCGACAGCAACCCCGACATCGCTCTCTCCAGCGACATCATCGGCAACTGTGTCCATTGCGGCGTCTGCCTCTCCCACTGCCCGACCTACACAGTCCTCCACAACGAAAACGACAGCCCGCGCGGCCGCATCTTCCTCATTAAGGATATGTACGAAACCGGCGGCGCACCGGACTCAAAAACCGTCGAACATCTCGACCGTTGCCTGACCTGCCTCGCCTGCGAAGCCATCTGCCCGTCCGGCGTCGAGTATTCAAAACTCATCGGCCACGCCAGAGAATATGTCGAGGAGCACTACAAACGCTCCCTCTGGCAGCGCTCCGTCCGCTCAACCCTCGAAATCCTTCTCCCAAGACCCGAACTGTTCCGCCTCTCCCTCTACGCCGGTAAACTCGGCCGCCCCTTCCGCAGCCTCTTCTCCGGCACCATCCGCGCCATGCTCGACATGGTCCCGAAAAATCCCCTGCCTGCCATAGGTAAAATCAACAAACCCGGCCTCTATGCAAGCCCGGACCAGCCCGCGACCGGCCAGCGCAAAAAGCGCATCGCCCTTCTCACCGGCTGCGTCCAGAACACCCTCGACCCCGCCATCAACGACGCCACCGTCCGCCTCCTCAACCGCCACGGCGTCGATGTCGTCGTCGCACGCGGCGCCGGCTGCTGCGGTGCCCCCGCCGAACACATGGGCGACGAAGACAAAGCCCTGCCATACGTCAAAGCCAATATCGACGCCTGGCTCCGCGAAGCCGACAGCCCCGAGGGCCTCGATGCCATCGTCATCAACGCCTCCGGCTGCGGCACCTCCGTCAAAGCCTACGGCCACGTCCTCCGCAACGATCCCGCCTGGGCCGAAAAAGCCGCCCGCGTCAGCGCAATGGCCAAAGACATCACCGAATTCATGACCACCATCGGTCTCAGCAAACCCGTCATCGAAACCGGCCAGCGCGTGGTCTACCACTCCGCCTGTTCCATGCAGCACGGTCAGCGCATCGTCCTGCCCCCCAAAACCCTCCTCAGAGAAGCCGGCTTCGAAGTCCTCGATGTCCCCGAAGGCTATCTCTGCTGCGGCTCCGCCGGAACCTACAACCTCCTCCAGCCCGAAATCGCCAACCAACTCAAAGACCGCAAACTGAAAAACCTCAAATCAGTTCACGCCCAGATCGCCGCCAGCGGCAACATAGGCTGCATCACCCAGCTCGCCGACGAAGCCGGAATCCCCTTCGTCCACACCGTAGAACTCCTCGACTGGGCCACCGGCGGCCCCATCCCTCCGGCGATGGCGAAGATGGCGCATTGATACATTTGTTTGTGAGCAGAGCCTGACAGGGATATCCGGGCTCTGCCCGGACCCGGCAAAGGTCGCAGACCTTTGCAAACCTTTTGGCAGGATGAAACAGGCTGCGTTTTTTATGGAATGTTGTGGCAGTTTACAAATATGTCCGCTCTCGCCCTCATGGCAGATCTCGAACTAACGTAAGCTATTTCTCGAAAGCTGCCATTGCCGACGGGGCTAGGTTGCGGTCTGTATGGGCACACAGCCGCCTTTGCTACCATCCGAGTAGTCTGGGGCACACGTCTTTTTCAGATTACTTCAGGATTCGAAAACGCCATGAGCATTTTCACTAATGTCGACCTCGCCCGATTCAGCACTCTTGTGCGTGACGCCCGCTCCCCGGCCTCACTGCTGGACGACGGCTCTCTGCTTCTCGGGACGAGCGGCAACGTCACCACGACCTGGGCGCCATTCGACTACACACCGAAGACGGCCCGTCTGGTCATCTGCGGCATTACGCCCGGCCGCACTCAGGCGGTCAACGCACTCACTGCCTTCGGCGAGGCGCTTAAAGCAGGTGCCGGACAGGAAGAAGCCCTGCGCACCGCCAAACTGACGGGCAGTTTCAGTGGGGGCATGAGAAACAATATCGTGCGTATGCTCGACTTCCTGACGCTTCATCATGTTTTTGGCGTTTCAAGTTGCGCTGATCTCTTCACGCCGCAGCACGAGCTTGTTCATATGACGTCGGCACTCCGTTATCCCGTATTTGTCCGAGGCGAGAATTATAACGGAACCCCGGCGATGCTGCGCACACCGATGCTACGTGGAATGGTCGAGGAGATTCTTGCGGAAGAGGCCCGGCTGCTGCCTGATGCTTTCTGGCTGCCACTTGGACCGAAACCGACGGAAGCACTGGCTCATTTGGTGAAGCGCGGCGATCTAAAGGCAGAAAATGTGCTCGAAGGTATGCCACATCCGAGTGGCGCGAACGGAGAGCGGATCGCGTATTTCCTTGGTGAGAAAATGCTGGCAGATCTCTCTGCAAAGACTGTCCCCGGCCCAATTGATGCGGCGAGAGAGCGTCTGCGTAAACAGATATCCAATCTCCTGTCGAGCCTAGCAGCATGACTACAGACGGTCATCCCTTCCCGGCAACCGACTATCCGCTCTCTCCCCTGACTGGCCTGTCTACTCAGTAATACAGGAGCAGACAGGCAGCAGTCGCCTCATTTCAGACACACTGCGTAGCGATTTGATTTGCTCATGGCGAACAGTCTGGAAATGACTCCTAGAATGTCCGTTTAATAGTGGGCTTCCAAACATATCAAATATCCTCATGTTGGACTATTCGAACCACAATTATCAGGTTAGCATTAACCTCAAATATTCAAGACCGTGATTGTGTTGATGAATTAGGTGACGATTGTGCACATAATTGAATTAATTGGGATGAAGCACAACTGATGCTCGACCAGATGTTCACCGCAGAGAACTTTCGTCGCATCTACGATGCCGAGAACCGCAAGGGTGTCGACTTAGCAACCCGCTATTTCCCGACACTCAATCCGTTTACGCTCGCTGTACGTGACAAAGTGCAGGAGATTCGTAATCTGCGTAAAATCGAAGCCACGTTGGCGGCTAGTGATTTCAAGGCACAGCTGCTTGCATTAAAAGCCGAACTAGCTGACTCAAAGGCAGCTAAGTCATCCGCTGTAGATGCCCTGATGGATGACATCAGAGGTGGTCCCCATTTTTCGGACAGGGCGATAAGCTATCATCTGGCCTGAACGAGGACGGGTTTTATGGGCAAGGTTACGCGGAAACGGTATGCGGCAGAGTTCAAGTC
>NZ_WOSX01000009.1 GCF_011516735.1 Acetobacter fallax
CACGGCCATGCCGAGACCGGCCGAGATCGAGGTGGAGGAGTGAGCCGCGCCGAACGGATCGTATTCGCTCTCCGAGCGCCGGGTGAAGCCCGACAGGCCGCCTGGCTGACGCAATGTACGGATCCGGTCGCGACGGCCGGTCAGGATTTTATGCGGATAAGCCTGATGGCCGACATCCCAGATCACCCGGTCATCGGGCGTATCAAACACAGCATGCAGCGCGACGGTCAGTTCAACCACCCCGAGCGAGGCTCCAAGGTGACCGCCAGTCGTCGAAACCGTGTCAACCGTCTCCGAACGGAGCTCGTCCGCTACCTGCTTCAGCTGATCCGTCGACAAATTCCGTAAATCAACCGGGTAATCTACCCGGTCCAGTAACGGAAAACGTCCCCGGGAGGGACACGAGCCTGACGAATCGCTCATGGATTTAGCTCCTGCGCTCGACGACGTAACGCGCAAGATCGCGCAGCCGTTCAGCTTTGTCTCCGAAAATATGCAATGCGTCACAGGCGCGCTGAGCCAGTGTTTCGGCCTGGCTCCGGGCGCCTTCTATGCCAAGCAGGGCAACGAAAGTCGATTTCTCCGCTGCAAGATCCTTACCTGCTGTCTTTCCCAGTTCTTCGGCGCTTGCCGTCGCATCCAGCACATCATCGGCGATCTGAAACGCGGCCCCGATATCCCGGCCGTAGGCCACAATTTGCCTGCGTTGCCCGGGGTTAGCCCGTCCGAGAATAGCACCGGCTTCCGCAGAGAAGCGGATGAGACATCCTGTCTTAAGTGCGTGCAGGTGGCTTACTTCGGCCAGAGAAAGAGCCCGCCCCTCACCTTCCATGTCGATCATCTGACCACCGACCATACCCGCGGCACCAGAAGCCTGAGCCAGAGCAAGGACGAGATCCAGTCGCACGGCAGCGTCAGGATGTGTGTCGATCTCAGCAAGAACCTCAAAGGCCCTTGTCTGCAGGGCGTCGCCCGCAAGAATGGCTGTTGCCTCGTCAAATTTACGATGCGTGGATGGCTGACCACGACGCAGATCATCATCGTCCATCGCCGGCAGATCATCATGCACGAGCGAATAGGCATGGAGCATTTCCACCGAGGCCGCTGCCCGGTATGCGCCGCCTTCATCAACATCGGCATTGCTGCTGAACAACGATGCCACTTCAGCCACCAGATAACCGCGCAGTCGCTTTCCACCGCCAAGAGTTGCGTAGCGCATGGCATCCATCAGCCTGGCCTCAGCCCCTTTCGTCTGTGGAATCAGCCTGCCGAGCATAGCTTCAATAGCGACAGCGCGTTCTTTCAGAGAGACGCGCAACGCTTCGGACTCGCGTTCGGAAGACACAGGAGGCTGGCTTACACCGGGGTTGGTCATGACGAGAATCAATCCAAAGTTCGGGTGTCCAGCGAGCCGTCAGCTCTCTGAACGATCGCCTGGACGCGAGCCTCTGCTTCACGCAGTTTGTTCTCGCAATGGGCGCGCAATGCGGCACCACGTTCATAGGACGCAATAGCATCTTCGAGTCTGAGCTGGCCTCCTTCGAGACTCTTCACAATACGCTCAAGCTCGGAAAGAGCATCCTCAAAGGACAGGGAAGCAATGTCGCCCGTCATGTCAAATGGCATCCTCACTGGTCATCAGGCCGCAGCCCTTACCTCGCGCGCCCGTCTTTTGCCAAGCCCGGAGACATACCAAACATGCAAAGCGAACAAAAAGATGGCCGCGTTTTCATCGGTCCTGAATTGTCGTTGCACCATTATCTGTCGACCCGGCCGGGGTGTCCTGTTTCTTTCGAATCACGAATGACAGCACCCCGGCTTCTTCGCCAAATGCAATGAGATCATGCCCGGTTTCACGGCAAAATGACCGGAAATCCGACGCAGACGCACGATCTGTTGCCAGAACACGAAGGTGCTCACCTCCCGTCAGAGCACGCAATGCCCTGTTGGCTTTAAGCACAGGCAGAGGACAACTAAGTCCTCGCACATCCAGAAGAGTCTCGCTCACCAGCTTCAATCCGTTTCAAAAAATGCTCTGCAATATAGACATATTCCTCTGCATAGGTGATTCCTGCAGTCAGACAGACCTTCAATCCCGGTCCGGGCACGTCCCGCTGACCGGCATGCCGGGACAGAGCGAGCACGATGAATAAATTGCGTCTGGGAATCGACGTCGGCGGAACCGAGGTCGAACTGGCGGCCATTGATCAGTCAGGAAACATCTGTTTCAGACGCCGGGTTCCCAATCCCGGAGAATATAATGGTCTTCTGACAACCATCCGTAACCTTGCTGATCTTGCTGTCACTGAACTTGGCATCGGCGAAGACGGCAGAAGCATTCCGCTGGGAGTCGGGATACCTGGCTCGACAAACAAGGCCGATGGCCTGGTAAAGAATGCGAATGCTACATGGCTGAATGGCAAACCATTTGAACGTGACCTGCCGGACGTCACGGGTCGTCCGGTGCGGGTTGAAAATGACGCCAACTGCTTTGCGCTTTCCGAGGCAATTGACGGCGCAGCCGCAGGCAAGAGCATCGTCTTTGGTGTTATCATCGGATCTGGCATGGGTGGCGGCCTCGTTATTAACGGCCACCTCGTGACTGGCCTGCATCATGTTACCGGCGAGTGGGGGCATACCCCCCTTCCCTGGCCACGTATTGACGAATTTCCGATGCCGAAGTGCTTCTGCGGCAACGAAGGCTGCCTCGAGCGCTTCCTTTGCGGGCCGGCGCTTGCAGCTGACTGGAAAGGCGCAGGGAATCGCAGTGCCGAAGGAATCGAGGACGCTGCTGCTGCCGGCGACAAGACCGCGCAGGCCGCACTGGATCGCTATGTTGATCGGCTGGCGCGTGCCTGCTCTCTCGTCATCAACCTTCTTGATCCGGATGCTATTGTCCTCGGCGGCGGCGTTTCCAACCTTCGCAAGACCCTGGCTCGCATCCCGTCACTGCTGCCAAGACATGTGATTACCCCGAAATGTGAGACGCAAATTCTCCCGAACCTGCATGGTGACAGTTCCGGCGTGCGTGGCGCCGCATGGCTGTGGGACGCCGCGGAGACCATCAGCTGAGCGAAGAAACCACTTCAGTTCTGTGCCGGGATTGTCCCGGCCTGTTTATCCCGCTCCGGCAGACAGTGCCGACACGATGTCCTGTCTGCGGATCGCGACGCCTTGTTGCCCATCCCGACCTTGTCCACCTTGCTATCGCGCATGTCGATTGCGACGCTTTCTTCGCGAGCGTTGAAAAACAGCGACGTCCGGAACTTACCAATCTCCCTCTCCTGGTTGGTGGCATCGGTGACCGGGGTGTCGTCAGCACTGCCTGCTATATCGCCCGCCTGAACGGAGCGCGCTCCGCTATGTCCATGCGGCGCGCACGGGAACTCTGCCCCGATGCCGTTATTCTTCCTCCGGATATGAACGCCTATCGTGCTGTGTCGGCCCGAATCCGGGAGCTCATGTGTGAGTTGACGCCGCTTGTCGAAGTCAGGTCGATTGATGAGGCCACACTCGATCTTTCCGGAACTGAGCAGATTCACGGTGCTCCGCCCTGCGTGACGGTTGCCCGGCTGGCACTGATCGTGGAGCGGAAACTGGGAGTGACAATCTCCATCGGCCTCGCCGCCAACCCGCTGATGTCGAAGCTTGCAGCCTCGATTGATAAGCCGCGGGGCTTTGGTGTCATCGGTTCAGAAGCACGCGAATGGCTTGCGGAAAAACCTGTCCGGATATTACCTGGTATTGGCAAAGCTCAGGAACAGGCTTTGCATCGTCAGGGTTTTGTGCATCTCGCCGGCCTTGCCGCCCTCAGCAACACTGAAGCATTGCGTCGCCTCGGACCGCGCGGTCCGAGCCTGGCGGCGAGAGCCCGGGGCGAGGATGATCGTGCTGTGACGCCCCTGAGGCCCACAAAATCGGTGAGTGCCGAAAAGACATTCAGCACCGATATCAGCAACCCGATGATACTCGAACGGGAACTATGGGAGCTGTGCGAACAACTCGCCAGCCGCCTCCGTCGCAAAGGCTTCGCAGCAACCGGTATTTCTCTGAAGCTGCGAACAGCTGCATTTCGAACAACGAGTCGAGCGACGACTTTCATATCACCAACGGTTCTTCCCGACAGACTTTTTAGCGCGGCCAGAGATCTTCTTGGCGACGGGATCGGGAAAGAGTCCTTTCGCCTTCTCGGTCTGGGCTCAAATGGACTGGCCCCACTTGCCGTGGCCGATCCGCCGGACCTCGCGGATGCAGGATCACAGACTCGTGTCGCAATGC
This sequence comes from Acetobacter fallax, assembly GCF_011516735.1. Lineage (GTDB taxonomy): Bacteria > Pseudomonadota > Alphaproteobacteria > Acetobacterales > Acetobacteraceae > Acetobacter > Acetobacter fallax. Next base: position 4,279 of record NZ_WOSX01000009.1, read on the forward strand.
AGCATGCTATCGACACTCTGCGGAACCGCTTTGGAAATGACGTTATTAAGCGGGGTCGTTCAGTTGGAACCAGATAAACAGATCAGATAGAATTTACATTGTCTGAGCCCGGAAAATCAGACGTGGAAACTCATTCCGCAGCCACAGCGTCCTTTTTCATTCGGGTTACTGAAGACGAAGCCCGATTCAAATTCACCGCTCTGGTAGTCCATCTCCGAGCCGATCAGAAAAAGGACGGCCTTGCGATCGATCAGCACGGTTACTCCCTTATCCATCACTCGTTCATCGCCCGGTTCACCAGGTTCTGCCACGAAATCCATGTCATAGGCTTTTCCGGAACAGCCCTTCGTGGTCACGGAGATACGCAGCAACTCCCCGGCATGGGCGTTTTCATAAAGACCGCACAGTCTGTCTGCCGCAGCATCTGACAACGTCACCACTGGCGGGAGCGCACGGGGAGCGCGCGTTTTTGGCTGTACAGCCGGGAACGCCACATTTTCGGATACGGTCATTGTCTTCTCCTGCATCAGAACATGTTCAGGGCGAGGCGGGCTTCATCGCTCATCCGCGACATATCCCATGGCGGATCCCACACGACATCGACTTCCGCTGACGTGACGTCCTTCACTTTTTCGATCGCCTCACGCACCTGCACGGGCAACTCCTGTGCGCTCGGGCAATTCGGAGCAGTCAGCGTCATCTCGACTTTCACCCGTCCATCATCATGCAGATCAATCGCGTAAATCAGCCCGAGTTCATAGATATTCACTGGAATCTCGGGATCATGCACCGTCGCAATCGCCTCGATCACAGCCTCTTCAGACGGAACCCCGGAATGAGGCAGAACCTCTCCGTCAGGTGTCCAGTGCGCGACTGCAGCCTGATGAGTATCCGCGACGTCCGAAATATGCCGCACAGACCGGGACTGATCCGATGGTGCCTCTGCCACATCGGTCTGGTTCTGATTATTGATCGTAACGGGATCAGTCATGATTCAGCGCCTCCCCAAGCGCGGTCCAGGGCAATGTTGCACACCGGAGACGTGAACGGTGGGTTTTCAACGGCAGAAAGGCCCGTAATACTTCTGGCATATCAGCGTCATCTGCCACCTCGCCTGGTGGCGACTGGCTCTCCAGCATATCGGTAAACCGCTGCCCCAGTTCAAGGGCATCAGTTCTCGTCCGGCCTGTGACCACTTCCGCCATCAAATCCGTTGCTGCAATGCAGATTGCACAGCCACGTGTCTCATGGCGGAGGTCTTCAATCCCGTCATGACCAGCACGGACAGATAGTCGGACCCGATCCCCACAAAGCGGATTAACGCCCTGAGCCCGGGATGTTGGCTCGTTAACCACTCCCGCATGATGGGGCGAGCGGGACCGGGTAACGATGACCGTGTCATAGAGCGAACATTCATCCACTGCTCTGTCCTACACGAAAAACTGGCGAATACGCCGGAGAGTTTCGGCGAGAACATCAATCTCATGCTCAGTCGTGTATGCCGCGAAACTCGCGCGGGCTGTCGCGGTGAGCCCCAGTCTGCGCATGAGGGGCTCAGCACAATGGTGTCCGGCCCGGACAGCAATGCCATTTCGATCCAGCAGCGTCGCAATATCATGCGGATGAACGTCATCCATCGTGAACGACACAACGCCACCCCGTTCACGTGGCTTACCGACAACAGAAAGCCCCGGCACTTCAGGCAGAACACGTAAAGCATGTTTTGTCAGAGCGGCTTCATGGGCACCAATGGCATCAAAGCCAATGGACTCCACCCAGTCGATGGCGATTCCAAGACCCACAGCTTCGACAATCGCTGGTGTTCCGGCTTCGAATTTTGCCGGAACCGGTGCCCAGACAGATTTCTCGAATGTCACGGACGAAATCATGTCACCGCCCCCCATAAACGGCGGCATGGCATCCAGGAGTTCGCGACGGGCCCAGAGCACGCCGATTCCGGTTGGGCCATAAAGCTTATGACCCGTAAATGTATAAAAATCCGCTTTGAGATCCTGAACATTCACGCGGCGATGGACGACGGCCTGGCTCCCGTCCAGCAGGATTCTGGCGCCGGCTTCGTGTGCCATTGCGACCAGACGTTCCGCCGGCGTGACTGTACCCAGCACATTCGACATATGCGTGATGGCCACGAGCCCGACCTTGCCATCCGCGAGCAACGCACCGTAAGCATCGAGATCCAGATCGCCATCATCTGTGATGGGCGCGACCCGCAATTCGATCCCGATCCGGTCACGCAGCATCTGCCAGGGCACGAGATTGGCGTGGTGTTCCATTTCCGAAATCAGAACAGCCTGCCCGGGCCTGAGCAGCGAACCGTAGGAATAGGCAACGAGATTAATCGCCTCGGTGCTGTTGCGGGTAAAAACAATTTCCTCGCGTGCAGCGGCACCAAGAAATTCAGCGACTCGTGTACGGGCGGCCTCGTAAGCCTCTGTGCTGCGCTCGCTCATCCAGTGCAAACCACGATGAATATTCGCGTATTGAGTACGCATCATCTCCGCCATCCCGTCGATCACGACATCCGGTTTCTGCGCTGAAGCCGCACTATCGAGAAAAACCAGTGGTTTTCCATGCACAGTTTGTGACAGGATCGGAAACTGCGCGCGCAGATGCGAGAGATCCGCCTGGCTTAAAACGTCAGTATCAGAGGCGCTCATGATCCTCTCTCCTCTGCCGTAATCCGGTTCAGCAGCGCATCTGCCAGAGCACCATCCAGCAGAGTACGGGCGACTTCATCCCGCACGAGATCAGTGGCTTCGATCAGAAATGCCTCGACCAGCATTTGCCGGGCCTGCGCACCCGCGATACCCCGGCTGCGAAGATAAAAAAGCTGTTCCTCATCAAGAGCACCAACCGTCGCCCCGTGACTGCATCGTACGTCATCAGCGTAAATTTCAAGTTCCGGCTTGGCATCAATCTCAGCCGTTGGCGATAACAGCAGCGCCTGGTTCATCTGGTAACCATCGGTCTTCTGCGCAACGCGTTCGACCAGCACTTTACCCTGAAACACCGCACGAGAGCGGTCCGTCAGCACATTTCGCACTGTCTGCCGCGAAATACAGTCCGGCGCACTATGCGTGATCACACTCGTGATATCGCCAACCTGCGTGTTTCCAAGAAGCTGCGCGCCATTTACATGAACAGCCGCATGCGCGCCGGCAAGGCTTGCGTGAACCTCGTGACGCGCCAACGCAGAACCCAGTGTCAGAGTAAAACTTTCATAAGTCGCATGCCCGGCGATGTCAGCATAAACCGTTGCCAGATGAATGGCATTTCCGGCTTCCTGCTGGAGCTTCACATGCTCCAGATGTGCGCCTTCCGCCAAGGAACACGTCAGAACCGGGTTATGAAAATACAACTCCTGTCCGTCATTTCCGGCAGAGATTTCAATAAGTGTCAGCGATGCCTCCGGCGCCAGCGCCACATTATGCCGCGGATGGAATGACACGACCCCGGATGATGAAAGCGCCAGAGACACAAGCAAAACCTGCCCGGCTTTCACACCGGTGGCTACCGACAATTGCATACCATCCGACGCCAGCGCCGTATTCAGCGCTACCAGCGGATCACGCTGTGGCGATGTCTGCGTTCCGAAATCGGGAGCAGAGGCAAAGGAGGACCAGGAGACGCCTTCCGGCAGCGATGCTGTCGATGAAGAAAGACCTGGTGCAATTCTGCCATTCACCAGCACAAGGCGGGGTAGTTTTTCAAAGATACTACCCTCCGGGATCACAGACGCCAGGACAGCACGTGCTTCTTTTTCATCGAACAGCACGTCAGATTCAGCGAAAACATGTCCGCTGAGCGCCCGCAGGTTCGTGTAGTGCCATGCCTCGACACGCGGACCTGGCAGGCCCGTCCTTGCGAGATCGCCTGCCGCAGACTTGCGTTCCACATCATGAACCCCGGACAGCCGGGCCTCGAATGGCGCAAGGCTTCGACCTGATGGTGCCAGAGCGTTCATGCCGCCTCCGTGAGGAAGGACGCATATCCTTCCACATCAATCTGTTTCGCCAGCTCAGGGCCACCACTACGAACGATCCGCCCCCGTACCATCACGTGGATGCGGTCCGGACCCAGATACTCCAGCAGGCGCTGATGATGGGTGATAACCAGCGCCGAGAAATCCGGGGAGCGAAGATTTTTGACACCTTCAGCAACGATACGGAGCGCATCGACATCGAGACCACTATCCGTCTCATCGAGAATGGCGAGTTTTGGCTGCAGCATGGTCATCTGAAGCACTTCATTTCGCTTCTTTTCGCCACCCGAGAACCCGACATTGACATTACGTTTCAGCATGTCGTCGGACATCGACAAATTTTTTGTCGCCGCTCTGACAGTTTTCAGGAAACCAACGGCGTCCAGTTCGGGCTCGCCACGGGCACGCCGCACGGCGTTTACTGCTGTGCGCAGAAAATTAGCATTATTGACGCCAGGAAGTTCGACTGGCGCCTGAAAGGCCAGAAAGAGCCCCGCGGCAGCACGTTCCTCAGGTTCCATCGCCAGGAGATCCTGCCCCATGAAAGAGACTGATCCAGCAGTGACATCATACTCCTCACGGCCGGCCAGCACATAGGACAGTGTGGATTTACCACATCCGTTGGGTCCCATGATGGCATGCACCTCGCCTGGCGGCACAACAAGATCGACGCCACGCAGAATTTCCTTGGGGATGCCATCAGCATCAATACTGGCATGAAGACCGGAAATTTTCAGTAATTCGCTCATCTTTTCCACTCCCGGACTCCCTGCCAGCCTCGCGACAAAGATCCTGCTTTCTCTTAATATCCGCTAATGTCCGCGCCGATGCACGGGCGACTGATGCTTTAGCCGACACTGCCTTCAAGACTGATCTGGAGAAGTTTCTGTGCTTCGACAGCAAACTCCATAGGCAACTCCTTCAGCACATCCTTGCAAAAGCCGTTGACGATCAGCCCGACCGCGTCTTCCTGCGACAGACCGCGCTGGCGACAGTAGAACATCTGATCTTCGGAAATTTTTGACGTCGTTGCTTCATGTTCTATCCGCGCCGACATATTGCGGTTCTCGATGTAAGGCACCGTATGGGCACCACAGCGATCGCCGATCAGAAGGCTGTCGCACTGCGTAAAGTTCCGTGCGTTAGAAGCCTTTGGCAGCATCCGCACCAGCCCGCGATAGGTGCTGTCAGAATGCCCGGCACTGATCGTCTTGGCGATGATCGTCGAGCGCGTGTTCTTACCGATATGGATCATCTTCGTGCCGGTATCGGCCTGCTGATAATTATTCGTCACAGCCACAGAGTAGAACTCACCCACGGAGCCTTCGCCCTGGAGAATGCAGGACGGATATTTCCAGGTAATGGCCGATCCGGTCTCAACCTGCGTCCACGAGATTTTGGACTTTGCTCCACGACAGGCGCCGCGCTTGGTGACGAAATTATAAATTCCTCCAAGTCCGTTCTCGTCGCCCGGATACCAGTTCTGCACTGTGCTATATTTGATCGAGGCATTTTCCATCGCCACGAGCTCAACGACAGCGGCATGAAGCTGATTTTCATCACGCATAGGGGCAGTACACCCCTCCAGATACGAGACCGAGGCACCGTCTTCCACGACGATCAGCGTCCGCTCGAACTGACCCGTATTGCGTGCGTTGATGCGGAAATAAGTCGATAGCTCCATCGGGCAGCGCACGCCCTTCGGGATGAAGACAAAAGACCCGTCCGTAAATACGGCGGCATTCAGCGCCGCATAGAAATTGTCACCGGCCGGGACAACACTGCCGAGATATTTTCTGACCAGATCAGGATGATCACGCACGGCTTCCGAGATCGGGCAAAAGATCACACCAGCTTCCGCCAGAGTTTTACGGAACGTCGTTGCGACTGAAACACTGTCGAACACAGCGTCAACCGCGACCGGCAGACGCGCTTCTTCCCCTTCAGGCACTTCCACACCAGCAAGCAGCGCCTGTTCGTGCAGAGGGATACCCAGTTTCTCATACGTCCGCAAAAGCTCCGGATCGACTTCATCAAGCGATTTTGGGCCCGGCTTTTTCCTGGGAGCGGCGTAGTAATGCACATCCTGATAATCGATTGGCGGATAAGTGACTTTGGCCCAGGTCGGCTCTGTCATGGTCTGCCAGACCCGAAACGCCGCCAGCCGCCATTCGAGAAGCCAGTCAGGCTCTTCTTTACGGGCAGAGATCAGACGGATCGTGTCCTCGTTAAGTCCTTTTGGGGCAACGTCCATCTCAATGTCGGTCTCAAATCCCCATTTGTAAGAAGACTGACCAAGCTTTTCGACCTGCTCGCGAGTTTCGGTAATAGCTGGCATGATCCCCTTATCCTCCGAACGTGCCGACCTGGTCGGCAGACTTACTATCGTGCAGCGTATTATCCCGGGATGCACAAAGTTCCGCACGGATCCGCCGTGCCGGCATACTCATCTCCGCCATTTTCGCGATCGATATACCGGCCAGCGCATCCCGGATGGCTTCGTTGACGACATCCCAGCTCCCGTAAAGCGCACAGTCAGCGCCATTATCGCATCCGCCTCCGCTGACGCAGGCTGTCAGTGAAATCGGCCCGTCAACAGCGGCTATGACGCGCGCGACCGAGATATCTTCCAGCTTGCAGGCCAGACGGTACCCGCCGCGTGCGCCCCGTTGCGATACCAGAAGTCCGTCTGCCGACAACGTTTTCAGAACCTTGGCCACGGTGGGTTCCGGTACGCCCGTCTCTGCCGCAAGTGCGGATGACGTCACGACCTCGTCATGACGGCCAAGTCCGACAAGGGTCAGAACGGCGTAATCGGCCAGTTTCGACAGCCTGAGCATGGTTTCCGTCCGTTGCGGCGGGCCTCCCCGCCATTATGGACTAAATCAGTCCGGTTTCCACAGAGATGCGACCCGCAGACCGTAAGGTCAAGGCCAAAGCGTCGCAGGAGACGTGCAGCAGTTGCATAAACACAAATGCGCAAGCCACGTTTTGTTCAGCCAAAAGCTCCGATGCTGTGGCTGATCGCGATGCTGATTTCCCGCATGGTCTGGAACATTGCCTGCATCGGCAGGAAGATTTCCTCGTGCTCCTCGCTGTAGGAATTTTCGTTCTGTGGGCCGGCTGGCTCGTGGAAATCAAACTCCAGCGGATCACCCCCATGCGGGAAAACAGCTTCGAGTTCCCGCAGGACAGATGGAATCTCGAGACAAAGAATACGTTGCATCATCACCTCACGCGTAAAATTTCCGCGAGGCATGAAGAATGGTACTTTCGTCGCCTGCACCCAGATGCGCTCGATGAGCGTGATTCTGATCGCATGCAACAGCCGTTCCGGCGCTGCCATCACAGGAGCATCCGGCCATGCTGCGCGCAGAGCGAGGTGATCGGCCTGAATCCGCCGGAACATGGACTGAGTGTCAGCCCAGAAATCCAGACTTTCGAGATCGTGCATGACGGAGAGGTAGCGCTCACGCTGAGCCGGACGCAGCTCGGCTGTTGCCCGGTCGAGCCAGTAACCGGGATCGAGCAGCCAGATCACACTGCGCAGAACCTGATCATCCGAATGCGCCAGCGCATGAGCCGCGAAATCAAGGGCTCTGTGGAACCGCGGACTATGCTCCAGGAATGTGTCGAAGGTTTCAGGGTGCCGACGCGCCGCAGATCCCAGCCCCTGAATAGTGTTAGCACACCAGCCAAGCTGCTGAAGAATGGCATTATTCGGGATCGCACGAAGCTGCCCGGGATGTGTAATACGGGGTGTGGCTCCCCTCCCCTCGCTCTGCCGGGCCGCCGGACGAGAACCTGTTTTATCGATCAGTGCCGGACCGAAAGCGCCAAGCAGATCCGCATAACCCCGATCGGCGACCAGGCCAGTCATAGCCTCGGCAATGGTCGAGAAAAAATCCGATGAAAAATCAGGCTCATCATAAACCGGATCTTTCAGACTCCGGGCCGGTTCGAAGACATGTTCCGTAATAGTCGCGATGCTCGCACTGGCCAGTTCCGGGGCACCGAAGAGAAGATAGCCATCGCCACCCTGAAAGGCCGTTTCCTCCCGGTATTTCACACCCTGCTCAGTAAACCTCGCCCGTACATGCCCGGGCGAGAGATAATCCAGCCGGTCAGCCAGACGGAACGGATGACCGCCACGCCCGATGCTTTCACCGTGCGTGTCAAACAGAATCACCTCGATATCGGGCAGATCCCATTTCCTCAGAAGATCGACAATTTTGAATCTGAGACGTTCGACAAGATAAGTCGCTGCCAGCTGACCAACATAGCGACCCGAATCGGAATACCCGAACTGAAGAGCCATCCGGCCTGTGGCGCGAAGATAAGCCCTCCAGTGCGGCGATCGCAGAGCTTCATCAATGATCTGTGCGCCGCCAAGCAACGCTTCCCGCGTTTCGAAGAGTGGTGAAATTTCTATTTTTTCGGCAATACCGAAATGTTGCGCCAGCCACAGAGCGGCCAGCAGCGTGTACCCACTCTCAGTTTCAGCGATCAGAAAACGCACCGGAGTGACCGTATCAATATGTTTGACGATCTGCGCGATCGTCATCATCAACCGGGCCGCCGAGGCCTGTTCGACGAGCAGAGCGCCGAAATCGACAGGAACAGGCGTTACGATATCCAGTGCCTCATTGATCCTGGAAAGCAATGCACGCCGGTGAGCCGGATCAGCAGGGTCATCGGTGAGGCGGAGGCGCTGGCGGATAACATTGTGGATCTGCGTAGCATTCAGTCGCGTGTGACTGTGAGCCGCCGACATGCCATGTGCGAACAAACCGGCGCGCGCGACCGCGAGTTTGAGCGTTGCATCCGCAGGAGCGGCGTCGATGGCGTCCTGAAAAGGATCGGCAAGAACAACCGGATCGGCGATGGCGTCCGCGCTGCGATCCACGATCAGGCTGGAGAATTCAACCGTAGCCTCCGGATCACTTCCTTTCGGACATGCGGCAATCTGCGCTTCAACCGTGTAACAGGCACGGGACAGGCGACTGACAAGGATGGGCGCCTCCACGCCTGCGTCCATGACCTGCGCCCGGACTCGCTGAAGCTGAAACAGCTTCATGCGAAGACGAAGACGCATGGTATCCCACCAGCCAATATCAGTGCGGCCATCAGTGTCATACCCAACCCAGCTCGTGACGATCACCGGTCTGGGGAGAATTCGAGACCACGCATCCGGCCACTGGTCGCGCGCAGCGAGGAGAAGGCCGGCAACGAAGTCATCAATCGCATCACGACCGCGCAAAATTGCTTCAGATGCGAGGGTGAATTCTTCTTCCAGCGTTGGAGGGGCCGTCCGGCGGTGTGTTTCGAAATCGGGAGCCGAATCAAGCGGTTCGGGTGCCGAGGCATAACCTGCCAGCGCCGCATAGACGCGGTTCGCAAGCGCAAATGTCGGATGAGCGGTGAACACGGCTGCGAAATGTGTACGCTCTACCTGTGAACGAAACCGTCCGAGCGCTTCAGCAGGATCGCTTACACTCTGTGAGTGACCGTCCTGTTCCGGGCCTGCACATCCGGATGCATTGGCAAGCACAAGTCTGACCACTGCGGAGAAACGCTCCGCTGTGTCCGACGGGCTGGTCCCGCCAGGATACCGATGCAGACGTGTAGCCCGGCGCAGAAACGCATCGTCACGCAGACGGCGCACGGCAGCCTGCAAATCAGACAGCGACACCTCTCCACGATCGAGCATTTTATCGATTCGCCGGGCCATCGACAAAACGTCATTGCCGGTCATCTCCGGCACACAGCCCGAACCTTCCTTCTCCGCCACGACATCGTTATCAGGAGATTTTGCCATAGAAAGAACCATACGAGCTCCGGCAGTGGGTTCTGCGGAGAGGTGTGATCCGGCTGAACCGGCGAATGACTGCGTTTCGGCCATAGGTTTCTTCTCGATCTGAATTGATGTGGCCAGGCAATCCGCCGGGTCAGGCAAGACAATGGACTTACTCCGTCATGACGCCATCCGTTTGGGAAGGTGGTCAAGGCAGTGCTATCCAGCAATTGATGAGTATGCAGCCTTATTCCGACGACGAAGCCCGCCGTGCACTGGCCCGGCAGAAAAGCGCCGCGACAGGTCTCCTGGCGTTTATGGGTGGCCTGACAACAGCCGGTTATCTTGCGCCGCTTTACGGGCTGGTTGAACCAGGGCTCTGGGTCGAGACATTACGGGCTGGTGCCCGGGCCGGCGTAGTCGGCGGACTGGCGGACTGGTTTGCGGTCACGGCACTGTTTCGTCACCCGCTCGGGCTGCCGATTCCCCACACGGCAATTATTCCGGCCCAGAAGGAGCGACTCGGCCGGGCTCTTGGCCGCTTCGTTTCGACACAGGTTTTCACTGAAGAAGAAATTGACCAGGTCCTGACCAGGGTCGACATCCCGGCTGTCGTTGCTGACATCCTTGCTGATCCGGCTACTGCGAACACGCTCACTACGGGCCTGGTCAATGCTGTGCCGCAGATGCTGGAACGAATGGAGGATGGTCGCGCGGGAGCTGCTGTCGGGCGCAGTCTGCCGCTCCTGCTCGGAGGGAGCCATCTGACACCGGTTATCGCCCGTGGATTACGGGCTTTGGTGGACGGCAACCAGCATCAGGAAGTGTTATCTTTTCTGCTTCGCCAGCTCAAATCCGGGTTAAAAGCTAAAGAGCCGGCGCTCCGTACGATGATCGAGGAACGTGTTCGCGAACAGGGCGGACGGATTCTGGGCTGGGCCATTGGCGGATCGATCGCCAACAAGGTGCTGGTGGCGGCGAGCGAAGAGCTTGACCGTATTAATCCGGAAGATTCGACATTACGGGAAGGATTTACTGAATGGGTGCGATCTGAAATTGATCGCATTGAGCAGGATCCGAAACGGGCCGAAGATCTTTCGCATACCCTGAAAGCCGTATTCGCTCACGATTCCATGCTGACCTGGGGATCAGACATCTGGTCCCGGCTGAAGCGCATGATCGAAGAGGATATTCGCAAGGATGACGGCTGGATCGCCACGCTCATCCGCGAGGCTCTTGCAAGACTGGCAGCTCAGGCCAGGCACGACCCCGCCATGCGCGCACGAATCGAAGAGAGTGCCCGTAAGGCGATTCACAGATCGCTTCCCTATCTGCGCGAACATCTGTCCGGCTTTATTGCAACTGTTGTCGGCAACTGGGATGCTGTCGCTGTTGCCGACAAACTCGAGCTGAGAGTTGGCCGGGACCTGCAATATGTCAGGGTCAATGGTACTCTTGTGGGCTTCGGAGTTGGCGCGTTGCTGTCTCTGCTGCTTCGTTTCCTGTTTGGGGTGACTGGTCAGTAGAAGCCCCTTTGTCCTGCTCATCATCAGCAGTATTTTATTCAGAATTCAGATATAAGAGACACGATAAATTTATGATGAAATCCATTTCCTGTCATTCTCTTGCGTGAAATCTTCTGAAGAACACAGAAACAAACAGAAAATCAGCAAACAGAAAAGTCCACAAAAAGTTCCCGCGCTGGAAAAATTTTGATGACCTCGGGTCTTTCTGATGGCGCGTTACGTTATAAGCGTTTCAGGCAGCATCTTTTTCTGCCTCGATACCGGCTCTGTGCGCAGAGCCAGATAACGAAAGGAATCCTTTCATGCGGTCATTTGTTTCAAAGGCCCTGCTTGGCGCAACCATTCTGGTTGGCACGCCGACTCTGGTCTTCTCCGCAGCAGCTCCGGCCTCAGCTGCCTCCCATCACGCTCACAAGTCCAAGGCGGGCCCGATAAAAGACGGAGACGCTGCGACTGATGATCTGAATGCAAAGAGCCTTGCGGCTGCCCAGCAGGATAAGGTTCCTTCGGTTGGAACCGGTTCGACTGGCATGATGCCATCCATGCCGGGTGTTCCGACTGTCGGTATGCCCACAATGAAAGCTCCGACCGTAACGGCTCCGACTGTGTCCGTTCCGGCAGCCGGGACAGGGCTCGTTGCCCCTGCTGCACCGGCAACACCGACGACAACAGTTCCTGCGAACGCCCCGACCGGCAACTGATTATCGTCAGTCAGGAGCGGGATGTGCGATAAATTCGTTACATCCCGCTTTTTTCGTTTTGCAGATCAAATTCTGCCAACAGGCCCGAAACATCATCCAGACCAGAGACTGGCATAAAAAATGCGGTCAGTTGTAGCATAATTCCGAACTTACCAGACGTAAGCCTTAGTACATCTGGCGCCACATGAATTCCCGCCACGCCTGACAATCACAATAATGCGCCGGAATTTCCAGCGCAAACTCTGTACAGCCCATCCCTGGATAATAAGGCCCCGCTATTCAGGCGGCTTTATCAACAGCGGCATCAGCGGATGAAGATATCCGGACGTCCGCCAGAAGCACCCGAAGTGCTTCCACCATCTCATCCATCATCGCATCCGTATGAAACGGACCTGGTGTCAGGCGGAGTCTCTCTGTTCCTCGTGCAACAGTCGGATAGTTGATCGGTGTTGCATACAGCCCATAATCATTCAGCAGACGACGACTGATGGTCTTGCAGCGTTCCGCATCACCAACCGGCACAGGCACGATATGGCTCGGCGTCATGGTGAACGGCACTCCGGCCGCCCGCATCTTCGCCCGGAATGTGTCGACACGCTCGAACATCTTTTCCCGGCGCCAGTTCTGTGCGCGAACCAGCTTCACACTGGCCAGCGCCGCAGCGACCACTGAGGGAGGCAGAGACGTTGTAAAAATGAAGCCTGAAGCCGAGGATCGCAAATAATCAACAATTCTGGCTGATGCCGTGATGTAACCACCATGCACGCCAAACCCTTTAGCAAGCGTGCCTTCGATAATATCGACCTGATCAGCAACACCATCCCGCTGAGTGACGCCACCGCCTTCCTGCCCGTAGAGGCCAACGGCGTGAACCTCATCAATATAAGTCATCGCGCCATATTTACGGGCCAGAGCGCAGGTGCCGGCAATGTCAGAAATATCGCCGTCCATTGAGTATACACTCTCGAACGCAATCAGCTTCGGAGCATCTGCCGGGGCCGCAGCCAGTTTCGCTTCCAGGTCGGCAAGATTATTGTGTTCATAGATAATCGTTGTCGACCCGCGCGCGCCTTTGATGCCGGCGATCATAGAGGCGTGGTTCTGGCGATCGGAAAAACAGATCCAGCCGGGCATTGATGTCAGAATCGTCTGTAAGCTCGCCTGATTCGAGACATAACCGGAAACGAACAGCAGTCCGGCTTCCTTACCGTGCAGGGAGGCCAGTTCCGTTTCCAGCGCCTTGTGCAAAGGACTTGTACCCGCGATATTGCGTGTTCCGCCCGCACCCGCCCCATGTTCACGAACAGCAGCAATGGCCGCTTCGCAGACTTCGGGGGCCACTCCCATGCCAAGATAATCATTGGACGACCAGACAACGACCTCCCGTCCCTCAGGGACGGCAGGCAACTCTTCCTCATAAACCGGATATCGCGAAGCCTGCCTGGCAAGCGACGTAAACGTCCGGTAACGCCCCTGTTTCCGGATATCCGCGAGAGCTTCGTCACAAAAATCGTAAAAAGGGTGTCTCGCGTTACGAATCATCACCCTGCCTTACTCCTGTTCTGGCCGCTCCCGTTCGATGCGACCCATATTCCGGCCCGGCACGCGGCACTTCCTTCCTGAGGAAGGCCGAACCGGCACAGGACATTCATCAGCAATACTCACCTGTCCTGCCTGTCAAAGAAAGTCACCACGGATGGGTGAAACTCTGATTGACGACCGGACCCCCATTGTTCCGGCTGGAATCCGTTTTCGGAATTCATCGACAGGCACGAGCACAGTGACGACCGTCACACGCAGGCGGTGTAACGAACCGTCAGTTTCATCTCACATACACCCGGATTCGCGGCCCTGCTACTGTGGAATCCGGCATAGCCGTCATCTCCACCTGCTCCGGTGCTGCACCCGCGGCTATGATCGCACTTGCCACGGCTTGTCCATCGATGCCGACCAGCCGGGACAAATTCTGACGGTCTGCATCCGCATCCGGGCCCGGTGGAGCGAGTGCCCTCACCTGAAAAAGAATATTCGGCTTTCGGAGCAACGCCTGCCTGACGACCGTCTGAAGCGGCTTTGTCCATTGAACCGGCGGTGTACCGGCCAGCACTTCGATTAGCGGCGGAATGGGGGGCGGTCCTGGCGGAGGCGGTGGAATATAGACTTTCGGAGGGCGGCTGGCCCGCGAATTAAAGGTGCGCTGGTCCAGCAGATCGCATCCGGCAAGCGCCACGGCCACTCCGGTCAGGCCGGACCGGAGAAAAACTCTGCGACATGAAAAAGCTCGCGCAACAGTTTTCGTGCGCGGGATGGCGTGCGATGCCGGTGGTTCGCTCAGATCGGGACGTGACATGACACAAACGGTTGCAGGAAGTTCGCGGCCCGGCAAGCCACTCACATCTGTTGCGATGCTCATACTTTCAGAGATCATGTGCTCCCCCCGGTCTTGTCGCCGAAAAAGCTGGCGCTTATAGCCATAAGCAACAAAAAAACAGGCAGAATGCCTTGATACCGGACAGAAAAAAATTTCCATCGGATATGGGGTGATGGTGTCTCAGGTCGAACCCCGGTCAGCTCCGACTTTGGATTCGGCGCTGCAGTTTGCAGCAGCGGCCCGGACTCTTGCCTCTCAACTCGCGCCGTCAGCCACCGTGGTCGACGCTATTCCAGCAGCACTCTGGCCTGCTGTTGCGGTTCTCTGCGAAAAAGCTCTGCGGTTTGATCCTGCATATGGTCTCTGGCCGGATCGGGATCGTTTTGTTGTTTCTTCCCCACGCCTTTTGCCTCTTCGGCAAGCTTTCCTGCGGCTTGCAGGACGGAGTGAGGATGAATCGGCATCCACCGAAACAACCGGAGAACTGTATGGTCTGGCAGGCGGACTTGCCGGTCAGGCAGTCGCATCTGCAACCGGCATGGCTCTGGGCGAAAAAATACTGGCCCGGCGATTTGGTCATTCCCTCGTCAATCACCGGACATGGCTGATTGCTCTTTCCGGAGACCTTTACACAGGCGTGGCGCTTGAAGCCGCTATTCTCGCAGGTCGGTTTGGCCTCGATCGCCTCACTATCATTGTCGCTGCATCAGACCCGCAGACCATGGATGGCAACGCCGCGGAGGAGGATATCGGCCAGATGCTCGGAAGTTTTGAGGCATCAGGGTGGTCAACCCGCCGGGCAGACGCCAGCGATACTGCTGCAATCAGCGCAGCCATAACCTCATCGCAGCGCGGACGAAAACCATCCCTCATACTCTGTGAAGCCGGTTCCGAAACACCTTCGACATCTGTGTCCGTCTCACCTGCGGCTCTGTGGGATCCGACAAAAAGCAGGGGTCGCGCAGCCAGACGCGCGTGGCTGCGCCGCCTGAACCATCATGCCCAGCGGGCCGAGTTCGAGCGCATCATCTCAGGACGTTTGACATCCGGACTGGATGACGACTTCAATCGTGGCTGGACAGGCCAGCAATGGACAGAAAATCAGTCGGTAAATTCTGCTCAGACCATCATCAGAGCGGGTCTGTACGGGCATACTGTTCTTTCGGGTCTGCTGCCAGAATTTACCACGTTGAGAACCAGCAACCTCCGTCATCCGCCGTCACGCCGAAAGACCGGTCCCGGCGTCAGCAAAGCAGGTCCGCTGGCGTTAGGGAAATCCTATGTTTGCGGCCCGCGAGAGCCTGCCATGGTCGGCATGATGAACGGTCTGGCATTGCATGGGGGTGTCATCCCCTGTGGCATGGCCCCGCTGCATTCAGTGGACCGCATGAGACCTGCCCTGCGTTTCGCTGCCCTGGCGAAACAACGACTGATCTGTGCTCTGATCGAAAGTGATCCTGATCTCGGGGCTGGCATGTGGCAACAGGTTGAACAACTGGCCAGTCTGCGGGCAATGCCAAATCTGGCGCTATTTCGCCCCGCCAACGCCCGCGAAGCAGCCGCCGCGTGGAGCAGTGCGCTGGCCTGGCGCACGGGTCCAAGTGTGATTGTGTTCGGACGCACATCCGCACCTCCCTGCCCGGCGGATGCCCTGGATCAGAGAGAAACTGACACAATCGACGGGCCGGGTGCGCTGAGCGGCCCGTCCCGCGGTGGATATATCATTGAATTCCCTGTCCAGGATCATGGAAAACGCGATGTCACGCTGATAGCCTCGGGTCCTGAAATCGCCGTTGCCCGCCGGGCAAAGGCGCTTCTTGATAAGGAGGGATTGCTGGTCGCTCTGGTTTCTCTGCCATGCTGGGAACTGTTCACCCGGCAGGATCACGCCTATCGTGCCTTTGTTCTTGGCGAAGCTCCGCGCGTTGCTATCGAGGCAGCTTCCGGTTTCGGCTGGGAGCGCTGGCTCGGTGGCGGAGGAGTCTTTATCGGCACAGATGAATTCGATCTGGCGTCCTGTTTCGGCGCGCTATACCAGAATTTCGGCATTACGCCGGAGGCCATTCGTGACCATGTGCATGATCTGCTCGGAACGACACGAACGGCGGCGGACCCGCATGGCGGGCTGCATCACTGAAATGCGACAGAGGCAGGTTACGCCCCTGTTGCTCAAGTCAAACGCATGGAGCCATTTCGGCGCCTGAAAAATAAGACGGAGACACAATCAGATGGCAGTCAAAATCGCGATTAACGGATTCGGCCGCATTGGCCGCCTCGTCCTGCGTGGCATCATTGAAAGCGGCCGAACAGATGTAGTTCCGGTTGTCATCAACGACCTCGGCAGCGTCGAAGCAAATGCCCACCTTCTGAGCTATGACAGTGTTCACGGTCGCTTCCCGGCCGAAGTGAAAGTCGATGGCAATAAGCTGATTATCAGTGCACATGGCCGGACGTGGGATCCGATTACCGTCACAGCGGAACGGGATCCTTCAAAAGTACCGCTTGGCGGTATTGACGTCGCCATGGAATGTACCGGCCTGTTTACCACGAAGGAGAAGGCCTCTCCGCTGCTCACGGCAGGCGCGCGTAAAGTTATCATCTCGGCGCCGGGCGACAGTGTCGACGCCACCATCGTCTATGGCGTGAATCAGGACACCCTGACCTCCGACATGACCGTTATCTCCAACGCATCCTGCACAACCAACTGTCTCGCACCGGTCGCAAAAGTACTCGACGATACGTTTGGGATCGTGCGCGGCTACATGGTGACAATTCACTCCTACACAGGCGACCAGCGCACCGTGGATACTCTCCACAAAGATCTGCGCCGTGCGCGCGCTGCGGGGCTGAACATGATTCCGACCTCCACAGGGGCTGCACGCGCGGTCGGGCTGGTTCTCCCGCATCTGAAAGGCAAGCTGGATGGCACTGCAATTCGCGTCCCTACGGCCAATGTGTCCCTCGTCTCGCTCGATTTTGTGCCGAAAAATGTGCCCGATTCTGTTGAAGCCGTGAATGAGGCCATCCGGAAGGCGTCTGAGGCCGGGCCATTGAAGGGCATTCTGGCATACAACACGGCCCCCCTCGTCAGTTCCGACTTCAATCATGCCCTTGCATCATCGACATTCGATGCGACGCAGACTTCACTGGTCGATGGGGGCCAGCTCGTCCGCATCTGTGCCTGGTATGACAATGAATGGGGCTTTTCCAACCGCATGTCAGACACCGCTGCTGTCTTCGGAACGCTCTGAGACTGACCTCCGCAAGCATCTCACTGGCGACATGCTTGCGGACTCTCTGCTGATTTCTCGCTCGTGGCAGCCGCATACTTCTGAACGGATGCGGCAAATCCGCGCAGCGACAGAAAGGATTAAGTCGATGACAACCCAGTCCTTCAGGACGCTGGATACACTCGATCCCCGCGGCAAAAAAATTCTCCTGCGCGCCGACCTGAATGTGCCTGTGCGCGATGGCGCAATTTCTGATCTGACCCGTATCGAGCGGCTCGCGCCAACCATTAAAGAGCTTGCTGAGAAAGGTGGACGCGTGATTGTCGTCAGCCATTTCGACCGGCCAAAAGGCAAGCCGGTGCCTGAACTGTCGCTCGCGCCGATCTCAGAAGCACTCGCTCGCGTCCTTGGTAAAAAAGTGACGTTTGTTCCCGACTGTGTTGGCTCCCTGGCGCAGAACGCCGCCACGGCCATGCAGGACGGTGATGTAATTGTTCTTGAAAACACCCGTTTTTATCCCGGTGAAGAGAAAAACGATCCTGAGATGGCGAAATCTCTCGCCTCGCTCGCGGACGTCTATGTCAATGACGCGTTTTCGGCTGCTCATCGGGCACATGCATCGACAGAAGGCGTGGCGCATCATCTGCCGTCCTTTGCTGGTCGGCTCATGCAGATCGAACTGAGCGCACTGGAAGCCGCACTGGAAAATCCGGAACGGCCGGTCGGCGCGATTGTTGGCGGAGCAAAAGTTTCAACAAAGCTCGACCTGCTGAACAACATGATCGGGAAAGTGGATATGCTCGCCGTCGGCGGTGCTATGGCGAACACTTTCCTCGCGGCGCAAGGATACTCCGTAGGCAAGTCGCTCAAGGAAGACGACATGCTCGACACGGCCAGATCCATCATAGAACAGGCGAAGCAACGTGGGTGTGATCTGGTGCTCCCACTGGATGTGGTGGTTGCCTCCGATTTCATGGCCGGAGCACCGACTGAACTTGTATCAGTCAGTGAAATTCCTGCTGGCTGGATGGCGCTTGATATCGGACCGAAAACCGTGGCGCTGCTGACCGAAAAACTCGGCACACTCAAAACGCTCGTCTGGAACGGACCACTGGGTGTGTTCGAGTTGCCGCCTTTCGACACCGGCACAAATGCCGTGGCACAGGAAGCCGCCCGGCTGACAAAGGACGGAAAACTGAAGACTGTGGCAGGCGGCGGCGATACAGTGTCGGCGCTGCGGCACGCGCATGTGCTTCATGACATGTCTTATGTATCGACGGCTGGCGGCGCTTTCCTTGAGTGGCTGGAAGGTAAGCTGTTGCCCGGCATTGTCATGCTGGAAGAAACAGCGCACGACGTCGCTCCGCTTTAAATTTCCGTTAATCGGCATCGGGCAATATCGATGCCGGTTACCTGACTACAAGGCGTTTTTGTGTGATCTCGTCTGATCTTTTAAGTATTTTTTCATTACCGGGCAGAACGCAGTCTACTTCGCAAGCAGCGCGCAAAACCCGCGCGTCCTCTTCTGCTCTGGCAGTGCAATCCACCGCAGGCACGCGCTCATTCCCTGCGAGCAGCAGCCGAACGATGATTCCAACTTCGGACGGACTCACACCTGCCTTCCGGCGACGTGGATATTACCTGGATCTGGTTGTCTGAAACCAACGAGCATGAAGATTGAGCTCTGCCTGAACCCGGAAGAGACCGTCACACGAAGGCGTGCTGCGTACGACGGCCCCTTCAACCCGGAGCAAAGTTCTCCTCACTGAAGCCAGAACGACACAGTCAGAGCAATTCCCCACATCAGTCACGATGCTTTTTTCGTGCTTGTCGCTCCGTCACAGCTCAGGTAGAGAAGGCTCGTGCTGTCCGCGTAGCTCAGCAGGATAGAGCACAGGATTCCTATTGAATTGGGCACCATGTCGGGAAACCATATGGTGAATCTGCTCAAATTCGGGGAACGCTTGACCTTCTCAGGTCATGCCGATCCCGAGCCAAGTCCGGTTTAGCCGGAAAGGTGTAGAGACTGGACGGGCAGCGCCTGTTGGCCCTGACGGGCCTATGGCGAAGGGACAGTCCAGACCACGAACGCAGTGCCGGAACGGCCTGCGGCGGCGAAAGTCGAAGTGGTATGAATCCTGGGGCCGTGGGTTCGAATCCCGCCGCGGACACCATGCAGCACATAATGTTTTCGACTGACGCAATCCGATCACTTCGAGTGATACCGGATGTCAATTATCCCCGGAAACCAGTTCTCCCGCCATTCGTTAAATCTGTATTCCACTCCCGGAGGTTCAGATGCGACACAAAGCCGATGGTGTCCCTTCCAGCCCTGAAATTCCACCCCATCCGACCACCCCGCCGTCGCAGCCGAATGATCCGGATGCGCCGCCGCCACAGCATGATCCGGAGCAGCCTGTACCGGTCAAAGATCCACCGCCTGAAACATTTCACTGACTCCAGCCGCAAACCGACAGAGCGCGCGTAATCATAGTTGTATCGGTCAGCGATCACCCGGTGAAAGTGAGACTTTATCTGTTTCAGTTTTAACTGTGCCTGGGTCTTCGGCTGTTACAGGCTCAGCACTTCTGACATCCGGCGCGTTCAGATGCGGCACGCGACCGTGGTGACCAAAATTGACGATGCGCGCTTCTGCCAGATGAACATAACCGACGAGACCGGACCTGATGATACCAACGGCACAGGCCGAACCGATCAGCGGACCAATGAGGTAAATCCAGATCCCCGTCAGATTACCATCAAATATCGCCGGGCCGAGTGATCGTGCAAAATTTGTGCTGTCACCGGAGATCCAGGCGAAAACCGGGTTCATAATGAAAAAATACCAGCCGCCGATCCAGGGAGTAAAAAGCTGGAGGCGTGGATGAGCTGCTGCCCAGTACAGCGCAAAAATCAGTCCTGCCGTGACAACGATTTCCGTAACCACGACCCAGAGCGGACCAAGGGCCGCTGTGGGAATTGTCGCGGCATAATGCGCAGAGGCGGCAATGTGCTCCCATGGGCGGAACAATGCGCCACTGAGCGACACAAGCCCGGTTCCGGCTAACGCACCCAGTGTCTGGGCACAGACATACCCGAGAGCATCGATCCATGACAGACGACCGGCCAGCGCGAAAGCCAGAGAAACCGATGGGCTGAGGTGAGCACCGCTGACTTTTCCAAAACGTGTCATTGCCGCCCAGGTCCCGGCAGAGCCAAAGAACAACCCACAGAGTGCTGTCTGCAGATATGGATGTCCATCGAGAAGGCGTGCAAACGGTGAACCGTCACCGGACAGAAGAATGACTGAAACCACGCCGATGATCATCATGATTGCGGTCGCAACAGCCTCGCACCCGTAAAGCTTCCAGTGCAGCAGATGATTTGGATGAGGCGCGCCGGCCAGGGGACGATCATCGAGTTCTCGTCGCGTAAAACGAATGGGATGAAAATCCGGATGAGTATGACCAGCTTCACGAGGCAGATGTGACGCATGCTTCCACATAATAAACGCGTTCTTTCTCCGGTTAACGACGCATTCGCAATATTGCGTCTCGGGTTCATACCAACGCGGGACATGACTATGTCATTCGACTCAGGAAGGAAGTCGCAATTACCTGCAATCGTTATATGATACTGCCATTCCGAAATACAGGCACCGGTTGTGGCATCAAATCGTCCGAACCTGGAGGAAACTGCCTGTTATATTCTGACCTGAAACAATATCCGTTTGACCCGTCATGCAACAGGAACCGAGGCCTCCATAAGATGCCGCAGATCCGCATATGACTGGACCAGATCATATGAAACCGGGCACAGGAGTTGTCATGAAGCGCCTTATCCTGCCAGCCAGTTCGCTGCTGCTGATACTTACTCTGAGTGGCTGCTATGCGCATTACAACTATCGCCCGTCAGGATGGAACCAGGGCTGGTACACAGGTTATTACGGTGGCCATAGGGGCTGGTATGACCCTCAGGGTTATTGGCGGGGATGGCAGCGAGACGGCATCTGGCACGACGAACGCACCCGGGGATGGCGCGATCCGCGCTGGCATGGCCCCGGACGCCGATAAAACAACACTGAATGGATTCGACGAATGACGAAGCGTTTTCTTATTGCTGCTTTCACGACTGGCCTGATCGCAGCGAGCTTACCTGCGATGGCGGACACCAGTTGCACCGGATCGGGCTGCACCGGAAGCCCGGGCATCGGGCAGACCATCGCAAACGGAACGCAGAACGCCGCTCATGAGACTGCCAGCTGGGGTGAGCATACCGGAAAGAATATCGGTTCATGGGGCAGCAGGACAGGAAAAAAGGTCGGCAGTTGGGGAAAGGAGAAAAAAGATCAGGTCGGTAGCTGGAGCAGCCACAAAGAGAAGACTGTAAGCAAGTGGAGCAGGGAGAAAACCAGCAACGTTGGAAAATGGGGCGGCAAGACGGAAAAGAAGGTCGGCAACTGGAGCGAAAAGACCGGCCAGGGCATCGGTAATTTCTTCACCGGAAAACCTACCGGGACCAGCCAGACATCAAACTGATATCGACTTACATGCTGAACGCGCCACCTTCCGGGGCACTCAGCAACTCTGGTGGCCGCCCGATGTAATCCGATCGATCTTTTCTCATCCGCCGTCGATCTTTCTGCGACCTGACGATAGTGTGCTGGCTTCCGGCGCGGCCTCGCGCCACGTATCAGGAGACGCCCGTCCATGTCCGATGTCGCCGTCAGAGCAGCCAGTCGCCTGGCCTCGCTGCGTGTTCTGCTCAGAAGCGAAGGGCTTGATGGCGTAGTCGTGCCGAGAAGTGACGAATATCTTGGTGAGTATGTTCCCGCTTGTGCGGAACGTCTTGCATGGATCTCCGGCTTCACGGGCAGCGCTGGCATCGCCATCATTCTCGATACCCGCGCTGCCGTCTTCTCAGACGGGCGCTACATCACCCAGATGCATGATCAGGTTGATGATGCATTATGGGACTGCCAGCATATCACTGAAGCATCGCCGCGTGACTGGCTCGCAATCCATGCCCCTAAGAGAGCAAAAATCGGTTATGATCCCCGCGTTATCAGCCGTGCCGTGAGGGACGGACTTGCATCGCCTGATATTGAACTCATTCCGACGCCATACAATCTGATTGATGCGATATGGACTGATCGTCCGGCGGCTCCGTCTGCTTCTGCCAGGGTGCATCCATTGGAATTTGCAGGTGAAAGCAGCGCTGCGAAACGCGGAGCTCTGGCTGGTGACATGGTCAGCGCAGGTTGGGATGCCGTGGTGATCAGCGATACGACATCGGTCGCCTGGCTGCTGAATATCCGCGGAACGGACGTGCCTTGCACGCCGGTCGTCCTGAGTTCGGCCCTGCTTTATCGTGACGCACAGGTCGATTTATTTATCGCTCCGGAGAAAATCACGGACGACGTTCGCGTCTGGCTTGGCAATGACATAACCATCAGGACGCCGGCGCAATTACCGGCTGCGCTCGCGGCCCTTTCCGGCAAAACTGTTGCGGCCGATCCGATCGCGACACCGGTCTGGTTCGCGCAGACACTTGAGGCGGCAGGTGCTACCGTTGTGGATGCGAACGATCCCTGCGCTCTGCCTCGTGCGAGGAAAAATCTCGTCGAGCAGGAAGGTGCGCGAAAGGCACATCTCCGCGATGCAGTGGCAGTCTGCAAATTTCTGCACTGGCTTGTGTCCCATGCGGTCGGGTCTACAGAAATGGACACCGCCGCGCGACTGACGGCCTTTCGTGCCGAAGCGCCGGAATTCCGTGATGAATCATTTGAGACGATCTCCGCCGTCGGATCAAATGGCGCGATCATGCATTATCGCGTGACCCCGGAACTCAACCGGGCCATCGGACCTGATATGGTTTACCTCGTCGACAGTGGTGGTCAGTACGCCGATGGCACGACTGATATCACGCGCACGATCTGGACTGGCCCCGGCACACCATCAGCAGAACTGAAAGCTGCATTCACCCGCGTTCTCAAAGGTAATCTTCTGCTCGGGCGTGTTATATTCCCCGACGGGGTAGCCGGACATGCGCTTGATACGCTGGCCCGATTTTCCCTGTGGCAGGCGCGGCTCGATTTCGATCATGGCACGGGACACGGCGTTGGCAGCTACCTCTCCGTGCATGAAGGACCACAACGTATTTCAAAAGCTTTCAGCTCTGTACCGCTCGCTCCAGGGATGATCCTTTCTAATGAGCCTGGTTATTACCGGCCCGGCTCATTTGGTATCCGGCTTGAAACGCTTCTGATGGTCAGCGAACCTGAGCCAGGTCCGGATGGAAAGTCCTTTCTGTCGTTCGAAACGCTGACATTGGCGCCATTCGACAAGCAACTGATTGACCCGGACATTCTCGGCCCGGAAGACACAGATGCCCTCGACTCCTACCATGCTCACGTTCTGGAGACCGTCGGACCGCATCTGTCAGATGAGATACGCTCATGGCTGGCGCATGCCTGCTCTCCCATCAACAGGAAGTGAAAACACGCGATTGCGCGTCGCGTTCTGAGCCAATGCGAGGCAGAACAGGCGGCGGATGCTTAGGGAGTGTATGATGACAGACAGCAAAACCATCCCCACCACGCTTATTCCGGGCGACGGGATCGGGCCGGAAATCACGGAATCAGTGGTTGAAATCCTGGATGCCGTAAACGCACCATTTGCCTGGGAACGCCACATCGCCGGCATGGCAGCCGTCGACGCCGTGAACGATCCTCTGCCGAAGGACACGATTGACAGCATCCGCAAGACGGGTCTGGCACTGAAAGGTCCTCTGACGACACCAGTCGGTGGTGGATTTAAATCCATCAACGTCACACTGCGCCAGGAGTTTGGTCTTTACGCAAATCTTCGTCCGACCAAGACGATTATTCCGGGTGGTCGTTACGAAGACATTAACCTTGTGATCGTTCGCGAAAACCTTGAGGGCTATTACGCGGCGATGGAGCACACGATCCCGTCTGATGGCGATCCGAAAGGCATCGCGCTCAGTGGTGGTTACGTATCACGCAAGGAGTGCAATCGCATCGTACGCTTTGCGTTCGATTATGCGGTGAAGAATGACCGCAAGAAGGTGACGCTCGTCCATAAGGCGAACATCATCAAACAGATGTGCGGCATGTTCCTTGAGGAAGGCCGCAAGGTCGCTGAGGAATATAAGGGCCGGGTGGCCTGCGACGAACGTATCGTCGACGCCTGTTCCATGCAGCTTGTGACCAATCCGTGGCAGTTCGACGTGCTTGTCACCACCAACCTGTTTGGTGACATTCTCTCGGATCAGGCCGCCGGACTCGTCGGCGGGCTCGGCCTCGCACCTGGTGCGAACATCAGCGACAAGGCGGCTGTCTTTGAAGCCGTGCATGGCTCCGCGCCTGACATTGCCGGCAAAGGTATCGCCAACCCGCTGGCCCTGCTGCTTGCCGCTGTGATGATGCTCCGTCATGTTGGTCGCCAGGATCTTGCTGATCGCATCGACAGCGCCATTAAATCCGTAATCACCAGCGGTGAAGTCCGCACTGGTGATATGGGCGGTAAAGCCACCACAAAAGACCTGACCGCAGCTCTGAAGCAGAAGCTCGTCTGATCACTGCATTGCAGGGCATTATGTCGTGCCATGCAGACTAATGAAAATGGCCGCTTTCATAATATCGGAAGCGGCCATTTTTATTTTATACGGCGCATATTAATCAGAAATCCTGCGATATTTACCAGACGGTTACCGGCGCAGAGCATTCTTCGTAGCTGACTCGCAGCACGGAGATTTTTTACCTGTGACAACCGAACCGGTGTCAGCAGACCCACTGAAACGCAGAGTGATCCGTAGTGGTCTGTTACGTGCTGAAGACCGCAACACTACTGTCCCGACCCTCGCGCCCCGATTCAAGCTCTCTACGTTAACGCTGGCTGGCGCGGATATGCAAAGCGAACCGGTTCTGAGTGCAGGCCGGACGACGATGCGCCGGAAACATCGTGAGCCAGCATGGACCACCATGCTCGCACAGGGGTGCCCGGTTGCAGCGACATTGCCAGCACATTGCCGGCTTGCATTACCCATCGAGCACATGGACGCTATTCCTGAAGATCTGATTCTCCAGCTCACGGCCGCACTCTCGGAATCGGGTGTCAGTGCCGAGCGACTCGATCTTGAATTTAGCGAATCGAGCCTCACTGCTGACAGTGACACTTTGTACTACTCTCTTGCCGCGCTTCGTGATGTTGGCGTGGGCCTCGTGCTTTCCGGTCTCGGGACCGGCGTAACCAGTCTGACCCTTTTGCGGGACCGTGTTCTCGGCGGCCTGCTGACGGGCCTCAAACTTGATCGCCTTCTTTTACTCCGCGACCCCATGCATGCCGAAGCGGGACATGTTCTGGCGCGCACCATTGTGAAACTCGGGGGTGATTTCGGTCTGACAACCCGGGCAGATGGTATCGACACCCAGGAGACACTTGCGTTTCTGCAGGACATTGGATGCCAGGAAGGCCGCGGTTCAGTGTTGGGGAAACCTCAGACCTTACCGCTATTCGTGTCTTCCTACTTTCAGCCAGACCGCTCCCGGCGACAGTCCTGAAGCAACACATCTCACTG
This sequence comes from Acetobacter fallax, assembly GCF_011516735.1. Lineage (GTDB taxonomy): Bacteria > Pseudomonadota > Alphaproteobacteria > Acetobacterales > Acetobacteraceae > Acetobacter > Acetobacter fallax. The sequence continues at coordinate 30,505 of NZ_WOSX01000009.1, forward strand.
CATCGTGGACAGCCGGCAACAGACACTTTATTCGCCCGGCCATGACCACGACGAAATATGCCAGCAAGACGCGGATCGGGATCGATTTCGGAACCACAAACAGCGTTATCGTCATCAGGCAACCTGATGCCACCACGCAGACCATCAGCTTCCGGATGCCCGATGGCAGCGAGACCGATACATGCCGGACATTACTCGGCATCTGGCTCGATAACGAAGGCAACCGGCGCACCATAAGGCGAGCGGTGGGCGCAGAGGCCATCGAAGCCTATCTCGACGATCCGACTGAAACGCGTCTGATCATGTCGATGAAATCTTACCTCGCACAGGCCAGCTTCCGTGAAACGCAGGTTTTTGGCCAGCGCTTACCCCTCGAAACTCTCGTCGCCACTTTTCTTCGAGAACTCATGACCCTTGCCAGGCTGAAGCCTGAAGAGTGCATAGTCGCGGTCGGACGTCCGGTACAGTTCGTTGGTGACAATGCGGACGATGCACTTGGGGAAAGACGTCTTCGCGCGAGTTTCGCAGCGGCAGGCTTCACTGAAGTTTCAGTCATGCTGGAACCGGAAGCGGCCGGATGGAGATTCGCGCAGCGGCTCAATCAGCCAGCCACAGTACTTGTCGGTGATTTTGGCGGTGGAACGAGCGATTTTTCGGTCATGCGTTTTGATCCCGATGAAAGGGATGCAACACAGGCTCTCGGTTATGCCGGTGTGGGACTGGCCGGTGATCAGTTTGATTTCCGCATCATTGATCATGTTATCTCACCACAGCTTGGTCGCGACAGTACGTTCCGTATTATGGGTGGGACGCCACTGCCTGTGCCGGCAGAGTGGTATACCTCACTTGCCCGATGGCATCGTCTGTCACTTATGCGGACACCACGAATTCTGAACGAAATCGCAGAGGTCGCCCGAACCGCCTCTGAACCCGACAAACTTGAAAATCTCATTGAGCTTATCCAGGAACAAAACGGGCAGACACTCTATACCGCTGTTTCTGAGACCAAACGCGCGCTTTCTTCCTCAGATCGGGCTACACTGCGTTTCTCTCAGCGCGGTCTGGTCATCGAACAGGAGGTGACCCGTGAGGCGTTTGAACAGTGGATTACACCGGATATCACCCGGCTCGGGAACGGGGTCGATCTCGCCATGCAGCGTTCGGGGCTGGCGCCGGAACAGATTGACCGGGTCTTCCTTACAGGAGGCACTTCATTTGTCCCCGCCGTTCGGGAACTGTTCACCAGTCGCTTTGGCTCCGAAAGGGTCGAACTTGGTGGTGAATTTGTATCTGTCGCAGAGGGACTGGCTCTGGCTGAATCATCTCCCGCTACATAATCCGCGCTAACATGAGGCAGCTCCGCATCAGCCGGGAGTTGTCAACAGGCCTCTGTCCAGGTGACATAAGCCCATGAAACGCCACTTCTTCCTTGCTCTGTTTTTTTTAGCGATGGCACTCGCGGCTGTGCTGCCGGGTCTTGCTGTTCACATGCCGCACAAGCCTGAAGCATCAGCAGCAGATCTCCTGCCGGCTCTCACCTCGACGTCACAGATTATCGACGCTGTCATTGCCTTGCCGGACGGTCGCCTGGTGCTTGAAGCTCCTCCATGGCTGGGAAACTCCTCACCGCAACTCAGCATTGGCACACCGGGAGAGTCATCACCGGCGGCCCCCTATCCTGATGCGGACTGGAATGCTGCAGACGGCGATATTACGCATCGTTTTGTTGCGGTCACAGGGATAACTTTGGCAAAGGATGGTGGCCTCTGGATAGTCGACAGTGGCGTGCCCGATCGGGAAAAACCGCCTGTAGCGCCAGCCCGGCTGATCCGCATTGATACTGCAACCGCGCGGGTAACTAAAATTGTTTCCATTCCGCCTTCCAGCCTTCATCCTGGCAGCATCGTTGGCGGCATCGCCGTGCATGGACAGATAGCCTACGTACCGGACTCGGGCGTAGCAGGATTGCTCGCCGTTGATCTCCGGACGGGTGAGACGCGCCGTCTGCTTGACCGTGAAAAAGCTTTGACCGCCGGACGCCCGATCGATGCGGCTGCGGGTGTGGTCAAAGCGAGGGACGGTCGGCCTCTTGCCATCGATGCCAGCCTTATTGCAGTGAGCCCCGATGGAAACTGGCTTTATGTTCAGCCATATTGTGGCCCGCTCTTCCACATCGCGACATCGCTTTTCAGAGACCCCAACTCAACCAGAACGGCTCTGCAGGAGAGTGCCACGCGATGGTATAAAACCCATTCACTTGGCGGCCTTACCGTTGGTCCGGACGGGACGCTTTACTGGTCAGATGTCACGACCGGAAGCATCGATAGTTACACAGAAGGCCGTATCCCGCACCATCTGATCACCGATCCGCGTCTGCGCTGGCCGGGCGGTCTCTCACTTTCAGGCAAGACGCTTTACGTACCTGCCTCGCAGCTTGACCAGGCGGCGCGGTTCCATAACGGACACTCTGCCGTTCAATGGCCGGTGACGGTCTATAAGTTCAGAGTGCCCGACGACGCTACGTCAAACGTTCTCCATAAATAGTCCCCTCCCCGACCGGGACCAGACGGGTTATACAACGCGCATGAAATACGTTTCCACGCGTGGCCAGGCTCCGGCGCGCTCCTTCTCCGATATCCTGCTCGCCGGTCTCGCCGAAGACGGCGGCCTGTTCATGCCTGAGACATGGCCACAATTTACCGCTGAAGACTGGCGGGACATGCGCTCCCTCCCCTACGCGCAGCTGGCGGCGCGAGTCATGGCGCCTTTCATGGCAGGCTCAATCGATCAGAAAACATTGCTGCGCCTGTGTCGGGATGCTTACGCAAACTTTGATCATGCAGCGATCGCCCCGCTTGTACAGATTGAAGACGGTTTGTTTGTGCAGGAGTTGTTCCATGGGCCGACCCTCGCCTTCAAAGATATGGCGATGCAGCTTCTGGGGAGGCTGTTCGATCATGTTCTGACGGAACGTGACGAAAGGGTGACCATCGTCGGGGCGACATCAGGCGACACAGGATCAGCGGCAATCGAGGCCTGCAAAGGCCGGGAACGTCTGTCCGTAGTCATTCTGCATCCGGAAGGGCGGACTTCCGATGTCCAGCGTCGTCAGATGACGACTGTGCTGGATCCAAACATCTCGAATCTCGCCGTGCAGGGCACGTTTGATGACTGCCAGGATCTGGTGAAGGCAATGTTCGCGGACATGCCGTTCCGCAACGAGATGCGTCTGTCTGCGGTAAATTCCATTAACTGGGCGCGAATCGCGGCGCAGATTCCGTATTACGTTTACGCAGCGCTCTCTCTGGGCGCACCCGATCGCGAGATATCATTCGCGGTCCCGACCGGAAATTTCGGCAACGTTCTTGCTGCCTGGGTGGCACGCCGAATGGGTCTGCCCGTCAGACACCTGTGCGTCGGCTCCAACCGGAACGACATTCTCACACGCTTCCTCAACACCAACGATATGACAGCCCGGGCCGTCGTACCGAGCCTCTCTCCTTCCATGGACATACAGGTATCCTCAAACTTCGAACGGCTGTTGTTCGAGTTTTTGGACCGCGACTCGGAATCCTGCGCTTCGCTAATGACCGGCTTCCGCCAAACCGGGAAAATGGATGTACCCGAATCGGTGTGGTCATCAATTCACGGGCTTTTTTCTGGTCTGGCCCTTGATGATGAGGCCACGACCACCGAAATCCGCAACGTGCATCAGAAAAGTCAGTACCTCGCGGATCCACACACGATCATCGGGATCGCGGCTGGCCGGAAATTTCGTCAGCCTGGTATTCCCATGGTGGCAATGGCAACCGCTCATCCGGCGAAATTCCCTGATGCAATGCGGGCTGCCACAGGCATTTTTCCTGCCCTGCCACCGTCACTCGCAGACCTCTTTGACCGCGAAGAACGTTTCCGTGTTGTGCCCAATACACTCAACCTTGTTGAAGATGCTGTACGCTCGGGCGTTCTCAATAACGATCGCTGATTTTCACCGGGACTTCTCCACCCGACTTCAGGACCAATATGACCGATCCCATCCAGCAGACCCGCCTTCCTTCCGGCCTGACAGTCGTGACCGAGCGCATGGACCGCGTCGAGACCGTGTCATTCGGCGCGTATGTCGCGACCGGCACGCGAAACGAACGTCCTGAGGAGAATGGCGTATCGCATTTTCTTGAGCACATGGCCTTCAAAGGCACGGCGGCCCGGTCTGCAGCGCAGATTGCCGAGGAGATCGAAAATGTTGGCGGCCATATCAATGCTTACACAGCACGGGAGCAGACAGCCTATTACGTCAAGCTTCTGAAAGACGACCTGCCACTCGGCATCGATATTATCGGCGATATTCTGACACATTCCGCTTTTGCACCTGAAGAGGTCGAGCGGGAACGCGGTGTGATCCTGCAGGAAATCGGTCAGGCCAATGATACGCCGGATGATATCGTATTCGATCATTTTCAGGAAACCGCTTTCAGCGGTCAGCCTATGGGGCTGCCTACACTTGGCACTGAAGCACTGATCCGGGACATGAGTCGCGAGACCCTCATGTCATACATGAAAACACACTACACGCCGGCAAACATGGTCGTTGCGGCAGCGGGTAATCTGCGACACGACGCGGTTGTGGATATGGTTGCCCGCCACTTTGAGGATCTGCCTTCTGTGCAGATTCCTGACAGAACCCCGAGTCATTATACCGGTGGCGAATTCCGTCGTGAAAAAGACCTCGACCAGGCACATATTGTGCTGGGCTTTCCATCAGTTGGGTTCGGTGACCCCGATTATTATCCGGTTCTTCTCCTTTCCACGGTTCTGGGTGGCGGCATGTCTTCCCGCTTGTTTCAGGAAATTCGTGAGAAACGCGGACTTGTCTATTCAGTGTATTCCTTTGCCTCACCATTTCTTGATGGTGGCCTGTTCGGTATTTACGCCGGAACGGGCGAAAAGGAAGCAGCTGAACTCCTGCCGGTTACTCTGGCGGAGTTACACAAAATTCAGGAACAGGTCGGCGATGCCGAACTGTCCCGTGCCCGGGCACAGCTCAAATCCTCGTTGCTGATGTCACTCGAGAGTACCGGCAGCCGATGTGAGCAAATTGCCCGTCAGCTTCAGATTTTTGGCCGACTGATTCCTGTTGAAGAAACAGTGCAGAAGATCAACGCAGTGACGCCCGCTGATATCTGTCGCGCTGCCTCACGCATTTTCCGTGCTCAGCCGACACTTGCCACGCTGGGTCCGATCAGTGGCGTCATGTCACTTCATTCGCTTCAGGGACAACTTGCCGCATGAGCACATCTCCTCTCGATCTCGCCAGCGATCTGGTCGATCGCGCACGGAAGAAAGGCGCGGACGCGGCAGATGCGGTTTATGTTGGCAGCACATCACTTGGTGTGGGTGTCAGAAACGGAATTACTGAAGAACTTGAGCGCTCAGAGACTACGGATCTTGGTTTGCGGGTTTTCCGCGGCAAACGATCGGCGATCGTTTCAACGTCTACGCTCGATTCGAGCGGTTTCGACGCGCTCGTGGATCAGGCTCTTGCTATGGCGCAGGTTCTTCCGGAAGACGCCCATGCTGGTCTGCCTGAGGGCGTACCCCTGATTGGTCGCGTTGAAACAAACGATCTTGATCTTGTGGACGCCACGGAACCTGATGCTGCCGCACTTCTGGAGCGTGCACGCACATCGGAAGATGCCGCACGGGCAATCGAAGGTGTGACAAATTCGGCCGGGGCGAGCGCCACATGGGGCCGCAGCACGGTGGCTCTGGTGACTTCATCGGGAGTAGCAGGCTGTTATTCCCGCACGAGTCATTCCGTATCGATGAGTGCGCTGGCCGGCCAGGGAACCGGTATGCAGCGCGATTACGATTATCATTCAACGGTCTGGCTATCTGATCTCGACGATCCGGGAGTTATCGGTGCCAGCGCCGGACGAAGGGCCGTGGGCCGCCTCAATCCGGTTCGCCCGCGGACAGGTACGCTGCCAATTGTCCTTGCTTCACGCGTCGCCAGCAGCTTGCTCGGTCATCTGTCGTCAGCCATCAACGGAGCGGCGATTTCCCGTGGCACCTCATTTCTGAAAACCAGAATGGGTGAAAAGATATTTTCTTCCGGCATTACTGTGACCGATGATCCACGCCGGACGCGCGGATTGCGGTCCCGTCCTTTCGACGGTGAGGGTGTTCCGGGTCAGAAGCTCGATCTGGTGAAAGATGGTGTACTGCAAAGCTGGCTTCTGGACAGTCGCAGCGGGCGGCAACTCGGATTGCAGACAAACGGAAGAGCAACCCGGGGACCATCTTCTCCACCCGCTCCGGGAGTCACCAATCTTTTCTTTGAAGCGGGTGCAGTATCCCCTGCAGAGTTGATGTCCGACATCACTGAAGGGCTCTACATTACCGAAATGATGGGGTCCGCGATTAACGGACTGACAGGTGATTACAGTCGGGGAGCATCCGGCTTCATGATCAGAAACGGACAAATCGCTGAAGCCGTTGCTGAATTCACAGTCGCCGGCAATCTTTCGGACATGTTCGGGCGCTTACAGATAGCAAACGATCTGTCGTTCCGATTCGGGATGAACGCTCCGACCGTCCGTATTGATGCGATGAGCATCGCCGGTGACTGATATCTGGTTAGTCCGCGCCAGACTTATATGACACGATGGAGTCGTTCCCTTCCGAAAAGCTGCATTAATGTCCTGAAGACCACCGCAACTCACAGGAGATTTCCTCTGCCCGCCATGAAACGTAAGGCCACTTATTCAGCCGCAGCCCTCGCTCTGTTACTGGCGCTCTCTCCCGGGCTGGCGTATGCGCGCCCGGGAGAAGGCGGGTCGATGGGCAGCCGTGGCAGCCGCACCTGGTCGGCACCACCTCCGACACGAACGTCGCCTTATAGTGCGCCTGACGTGGAGCGATCGATCGCTCCACGTCAGGCGCCAGGTTATAATGCACCCTACACCAGTAATGGTATGGGCATGGCGCCGCGTCGCCATCCGTTTCTGACGGGGTTTGCGGGCGGCCTTCTGGGCGCGGGACTGTTTGGCCTGCTATCCGGACATGGTCTGTTTGGTGGCGTTCATGGTTTATTTGGTGTTATCGGTCTCCTGATCCAGATCGCCCTTGGCATTCTTATTATTCGCTGGCTGATTGGGATGTTTGTTCGGAACAGGAATGGTGCTCCGATATCCTCCGGCCCAGCCCTTCCGGGCAATGCCGGCTTTTCGTCGGGTGGCAGCCAGCCTTCTCTGCAAATCGGAGCGCAGGATTATCAGGCTTTCCAGCAGTTGCTGATGAACATTCAGGCGGCTTGGAGCCAGCAGAATATCCCGGCACTGCAGGGCATGGCGACGCCCGAAATGGTAAGTTATTTCAATCAGCAATTAAGTGCACTCGTAAGCCGGGGTGAACGCAATATCGTGTCGGATGTCAGGTTTATCCAGGGTGATCTGTCTGAATCCTGGGCAGAGAACGGCTTTGATTATGCGACTGTCGCCATGCGTTACAGCCTGATTGACCTGACGACCGACATGACCGGACGTGTGGTTTCAGGCAGTTCGACCGACCCGGTTACTGTGACTGAATTGTGGACGTTCGTGCGTCCTTCGCGCGGTGGAAGCTGGCTTTTGTCCGCGATCCAGCAAGGCCGCTAACGGTACTTTATACGCGCCCCTGATCGGGGCCGATCAGGGGATAAGGGCTGAGGATCTGGTCAGGATGCTTCTGGCATACCGGGGTTTTCAGTCCATTCCTCGTGAATCTCTTTCAAACGTGCTGCAATTTCAGCTTTTTTGCTACGTGTCTGATACTGTCGGATGAGTTTCGCTGAAATCAGAGTCATCTCCAGGACAAACCATCCGGCTCCGGCTGATAGCCAGCCAACGACGCTGGTCATAGGGTTCAGAAGCAACGAAATCGTTGTGTTAAGCGAGCCCTCATCGTTCCACAGTATGTGTAATGGATGAATCAGCGCCGCAAATTCGTATGGCAACATCATACGAACCATGTCCTGATTGCGCGATGTATCGGTAAAGTACGCAATGACAAGAGGTAGAAACAGAACTCCAATCAGCAACGAATAAGCTGGCAACCAGGCCAGCGCAGCTCCACAGACCAGACCATGTGTCCATTTCATCGGCTGCCCGCGCCTGACAAGGGACGTCACAACACGATCTCCAGACACAATGAGGCTATTGCTGTCACTGCCCCGAATGCCGTAGCGACCCGAAACATCTCAGCCCGAAGTTTCGGGGGGACATCAGTCGACTGCGGCGTGAGACTGGCCTGCTGAAGCTCCAGTGTTCTTGCTTCACGTTTCGCCGCCAGCCACGCTTCCCGATCTTTGGCGAGCGCCTTGATATCATTCAGAAGTTCGAACATTTTGATGAGATCGCCTGTATCGGCTGCGGTAGCCAGATCTTCGCCCCGCCGCGTTCTCATTGTACGGCTGCGCCATTGTTTTAATGACGGACTGAGGTGAGGAAGAAGTTGCCTTGCAATTCCGGACAGAGGCCCCGTAGCATACAGATGCTGCAATTTTGCAAGTATCCGAAGATCAGACGCCCATGGAGAATTATCCCTGGCCGCAATGTCATCAAAATACTCTATCAGGCCATTTCTGTGGGAACACGCAAACAGAAACGTCATCATGTAAGGATCAAGCAGACCGGAAACCCCGGGCTTATCAACATTTTCCCCGGCGTTCAGCCATTGAAGAAGAGCCCACGCAGTTGAAAAGCGTTTCTCTACGCAACGCGATGACAGGCAAGCCTGATATGGATTGAGAAGATAGGCCAGCCGGATCACATCCGAAGGCCCTTCAATTGTTGCCTGCCTGGTGGCAAGCTGCACCTGCTGGCAGGCTGCGACCTGCCCCTCTACTCCGGATAGCTGAGCAAAACGAGCGAGCTTTCCCCCCTGTGTGATCGCAACGATTGCAGTAGCCGGATCAACGGGGAAGGCGCTGGCCTCCGATGCAGCCGCGACAGCAAGGGTTCCGATCGCGTCTGGCCAGAACCAGAGACCATCCCAGAACATCGGTAAAAACGGATCCAGGACGGCAATGATCTCCATCATGCTGTATGGAGACAGGGATGAATCTGCGGAAACGGCGCCTTCTTTGGCAATAACGCTTAATCGGCTGGCGACCTGCGTGAGACCCAGCTCATGTGACAGCCATCGTTCGACGACTCCACGACGAAACAATCCGGTAAATTCCGTCTGGTACCGTGTGGCGTGCCACGCCAGTTCCCTCGCCGTTCGAACACGGACTGGCCCAAGCTGAACAGGCATAGAGGCCACGACCTGCCGTCTGGCGACAAATCCCTTACGATCCGCTGCATTGAGCAGATCCCTGGGAGCCGGCCGAGCAGAAGGATCATCCGAAAGCATCGCTGCCAGAAGCGACATCACATCAGGAGAAAGCGAAAGATGTCCGGCGAGCACCGTGAAGCTGCCTTTCGCCATCCGCTCTTCAGTTAATGCTCCGGGCTGCTCGCTACCGTAAGGCTTACCGCCACCAAGAAGCCAGGCTGCAAGTGCTCCAAGAGAAAACACATCGTCAGCAATCGTGCCATTCCCACGAGTGGCGGGCGCACAGACAACGGATGAAAGCGCCTCGAATCTGTCGGGCTGAAATATTGCAGGAGGTGTCGCGAGGCCCGGCCCCAGTCGAACTGAAAAACGACCTCCTGGGTCAAAAACATTGTCCGGGCGGATCGCACGATGCGTGAAGCCGGATTCTTTATATGTATGGAGAGCGGCCGCAATCGGCTCGATAACCCTTTCAAGAACCGCTGCCTCAGACCAGTTTGAGTTCTCAGTCAGAGCCGGTCCGGGCGGAGCATCACAGATAAGCCAGACAGAACCGGTCGCTTCATCCAGCGCATGGACCGTCAGCAGATGTGGCGAGCGGATTCTTGCCATCTTCTGTGCGTTTGGGCGCACCGGATGAAAGGCATCGGGCGCCAGGGCGATGACCCCTGAATGCGCTGAAAGCGTGTCATGTGCGACACAGGCCGGGCAACCCGCAAGTTCGGGCAGCGCATGTGTCATCTCAATGACATAGCGCTCCCCGATCGTGACCCGATCGCTTTTTCTCTCCGCAGAATGCTCTGCATCCGCAGCAAAGTCCGCCTCAGCCATAGGTATCCTTCACGCATCCATGAACGCGTTCAGAATACCGGAGATGCCTTAAAGGATTGCTTACAAATGTCCGCAGACTACCGCAGATATTCGCAGTGCCAACTCAGGAGTCGAACGGATCACGCATCAGGATTGTGTCATCGCGTTCCGGGCTCGTGGAGAGAAGTGTAACGGGTGCACCAACGAGCTCTTCGATCCGACGGACATACTTAATCGCCTGTGCCGGGAGTTCAGCCCAGCTTCTTGCGCCACACGTCGACTCTTTCCATCCATCAAGCTTTTCGAAGACAGGTTTGAGCCGCGTCTGAGCGGCAGGACCGGCCGGAAAGCGCCCGATTATTTCACCATCAAGTTCGTAGCCAACACAGATCTGTATTTCGTCAAGCCCGTCCAGAACGTCAAGCTTGGTCAGGGCCAGACCATCAATACCACCGACCCGCACTGCATGCCGGACAAGTACGGCATCAAACCAGCCACATCGACGCGGACGCCCCGTCACCGTCCCGAATTCATGGCCGCGCTCGCCCAGTGTCCGTCCCGTGTCGTCATGCAGTTCACTGGGGAAAGGTCCCTCGCCCACGCGTGTGGTGTAAGCCTTTGCGATCCCGAGCACAAAACCGCCGGCTGAAGGCGCCATCCCGGACCCTGTGCCTGCATTGGATGCTACAGTATTGGAGCTTGTGACAAACGGATACGTTCCGTGGTCAACATCAAGCATAACCGCCTGCGCCCCTTCGAAAAGAATGCGTTTTCCAGCTTTACGCTGTTCTTCCAGAAGATCAGCAACGGGCGCCATATACGCCAGGACATGCGAAGAAATGTCATTCAGAAACTGGAGCAGATCCGCTTTTTTAAATGTTTCTGCGCCCAGTCCTGCAAGAAGAGTATTGTGATGCAGCAGGAGTTCGTCGAGTTTCCAGTCCAGCGTCTCCGGCTCAGCAAGATCACAGAGACGAATAGCGCGCCTTGCGACTTTATCCTCATAGGCAGGCCCGATACCCCGTCCCGTCGTGCCAATTTTACGATCGCCGCGCGCGGCTTCACGCGCACGGTCAAGCGCACCATGCAGTGGCAGGATGAGCGGAACATTCTCCGCGATTTTCAGCGTATCAGGCGACACTGTCAGCCCTTTTTCCGTTACCCTGCCGATCTCTGCCAGCAGCGCTTCCGGATCAACGACGACACCATTGCCGATTACACCAAGCTTGCCACGCACCAGTCCTGAGGGCAGCAGAGATAACTTGTAGACCTGATTGCCGACCACCAGAGTGTGACCTGCGTTGTGCCCCCCCTGAAACCGCACGACGACATCGGCCCGGCTGGCAAGCCAGTCGACAATCTTGCCTTTACCTTCATCGCCCCACTGGGCGCCAATAACGGTGACATTGGACATGGCTCAGGTTCTCCGGCGGTAAATTCAGAGGAACGCCCGGATCAGGGGCATGGTTGGGGCGAAATCAGGCTGTGACAGGTGCCGTTAATCAAGCGATATGAGCTTATCGCCCTGGACAACGGAGGAACAGGACAGACGTCGCGCTTCTTCTTCAGGCTGCTCATGCGAATCAAGGCCTGCGACTGTCACATATCCTGCCGTGCGCAACAATTTCGCGACGGACGGGTCTGTTCCAGACGAAATATAGACCCGACCGGGCAATGTTCGGCGCGGAGCCGCTCTGAAAACTGCGTCAGGTCGAAAAGTGAGGCCACAGGCCGGTTCATTATCGTTACAGAGATAGCGTCCACCGCGGCCGAGCTCTTCTCCGCTATCAAGCGCGTAAGCAGTGACACAGACGCCGGTGTGATATTTCCAGCCACGGAATTCCACCGGATCGACCGTGATCTGCAAATCAGGGAGTCTCGTCCGAATAGCCTCAACAGATGCTCTCAATCGCTCGCTGAACAAACGTGTGACAGCTGGCAGATCAGCAGTCCTCAGGGCTTCCAGTGCCTGGTCTGCTGCACCGGCAGCGCTGAGGAGTCCGATCAGTGTATTGGCAATCGCTCCCCCATGCTGCGCGATGGCAGCGGCGTCTTTGCGGTCCAGAGCATGCATCAGAGCCGTTCTTGCTGCCCCGGGAAGTCCCGCCTGCTCAATCAGGGACGGAGCCAGAGGAGGCATCGTCAGATCGAACGAAACAGCAGTGACACCAAGGCAGGCAAGCGCCTCTGCCGCAACGGCCACAACTTCGGCATCTGCTTCGACGCTATCAGGGCCGATAAGTTCGATTCCAGCCTGCCCGATTTGTCTTTCATTCTGCCCGGCGCTGCCATTCCCGACAATAACGGATTGTCCGGCATAAGAAAGACGCAGAGGCCTTTGGACCCCGACGAGCCGGGTAGAAGCGATGCGGGCAATCTGCGGCGTGATATCCGGACGCAGCGCCATCATCCTGCGTGTATCAGGATCCATCAGACGGAAGGCCTGATCGGCAAGTGCAGCGCCCGCCCCCCCCAGCAATGTATCCTCAAACTCCAGCAAAGGCGGCGCTACACGCTCATATCCATGGCTGGCAAAGACCGACAGCAACGTCTCCGTACCACTTGCCTCCGCCTGCGCGTCAAGTGGAAGACGATCAACAAAGCCGGACGGCAAAAGCGCCGGTGAAGGAGACTGGTCGGTTGTCATGATGCGCTCATATCACCGCATATCCCGCACGTCATGCCCGACAAATGCCTGCTTCATGACCGCAGGACCGCATTCGTGGCTTTTGCCACTGCGGCAACGACCTTTTCCGAGACTTTTTCAATCTCTGCATCCGTCAGGCTGACGCTCTCCGGCTGCAGTGTCACTTCAATTCCTATCGATTTCTGACCATCAGGAAGCTTGCTTCCTTCATAAATATCGAAAAGCGACACACCCGTTATCAGAGCGCGCTCCGCTCCTCGTGCGGCCCGCAATACCGAATCAACCGGCGTGTCATTCCTGACAAGGAAAGCGAAATCCCGGCGCACCGGCTGCAGCGCAGAAAAATCCGGTGCAGTTCTGCGACGCTTCTTCGGGTCGCTGATCCGGTCAAGGAAGATTTCAAACGCGACAACGGGCACCTCAAACCCCGCATCCTGAAGCAGTGACGGGTGCAGTTCGCCAAAAGCAGCCAGCACAGTCTTCGGACCAAGCCTCAATATACCCGAACGACCGGGATGATAATATTTTGGAGCATCGGCCGTAATTGTCAGCGCATCAGACGAGACCCCCAGAGACGTCAGTACATCTGTCGCATCAGCCCTGGCTGCCATGAATGTCATCACCTCACCACCGCCGCCAGGCTGGCGCGGTGTACGCCCGGAACGAAGACCAGCGACAATTGTTGTCTGCCCGTCCTCCGCGAAACCGGCACCGATTTCGAACAATCCGAGATCTGGCCAGCCACGCGCCGTGTTGCGCCGAACGGCTGCCAGCAGACCCGGCAGAGGTGTCGGACGCATCTGATCGAGGTCGGCGGCGATTGGATTAAGCAGCCTCAGAGACTCGGGCGCATCTCCGAATTTAGCGGCTTCCTCGTGTGCAATGAAGGAAAATCCGATCGTTTCCAGAAGGCCTCGTGTTGCGAGCACGCGGCGCACCCGTGCCACACGGGTGCGGGCCGGCGTCATCGACACACCCGGCACTGTGGAAACGGGAGGCAGCGGTATCGGCGCAACCTGATCCAGTCCCTTGATACGGAGGATTTCCTCTATCAGATCGCATTCTGGTTCAATATGAGCAACGGCACTTTCAAGCACCATGCACTGCTCAGGCGAGAGTGTCGGCGCCGGATCAAGGACGACCGGTTGCGCGACATCGTTGCGCCAGGACGGGACCGCAACAGTTACACTATGCTCATCGCGTAACTTTGTCTCAAAACCAAGGTGACCGAGGATCACTACAGCTTCTTCGGGCGCGATATCGAGACCGCCAAGGGCGCTGATTCTCTCAAATCTCAGCCGTGCATCCCTTTGCCAGTGCGGCTGATTACCTGCTGAAACCACTTCACTGGCTTCCCCGCCACAGAGATCCATAATCAGGCGGGTTGCAGCTTCCAGCGCGGCGACAGGCATCGCCTGATCAACGCCTCGCTCAAAACGGTAGCGAGCGTCGGAACTGATCCCAAGCCGCCGCCCGGTCAGGGCAATACGCACAGGATCGAACAGAGCACATTCGACAAAAACATCCGTCGTCCGATCTGTCACCTCAGTGTCGGAACCTCCCATGATGCCTGCAATGGACTGCACCCCGGCGCCATCCGCGATCACGCAGTCTTCAGCCGTGACGATGTAATCTTTACCGTCAAGAGCACGAACAGTCTCGTTCCCCCCCCGGCAGAGAGACAGAGTATTGCCTTTGATCCGGTCTGCATCAAAAACATGCAGCGGGCGGCCAAGATCGATGGTGAACAGATTTGTGATATCGACAAGAGTCGAAATGGACCGCAGGCCGACGGATTCCAGTTTATCCCGCAGCCATTTCGGACTTGGTCCGTTCTTTACACCGCGAACTGTCCGGCCCAGCACCCATGGACAGGCTTCCGGATAGCTGATGCTCCAGCTTATCGGACACTCAAAGGTTCCTTCGACGGTATCAGCCAGAAAAGGCTTCAGTTCACCAATGCCTGCAGCAGCCAGATCGCGCGCGATCCCGTAAATAGCGAGGGCATCGCCACGATTGGGTGTCACTGCAATCTCAATGACCGTATCATCAAGACCGGCAAAATCCGCGTATGACTCACCAGGCAATGTGTCCTCTGGCAGTTCGGCAATACCATCCGTTTCCTGCCCCAGCCCCAGTTCCCGCAGCGAACAGAGCATGCCGCCACTGGCCTCACCCCGAATTTTGCCTGCCTTGATGGTGATATCCGATCCCGGAACATATGTTCCGGGCGGAGCAAAAATTACAGCAATACCTGCACGTGCGTTTGGCGCGCCACAAACGACCTGCACCTCGCCGAGGTCCGGCCCGGCATCAACTTTACACACCCTTAGCCGATCAGCGTTCGGATGCTGAATAGCCTCCAGAATACGAGCGGTACGGAACGGCGCCAGTTGCGCACCGAGTTGCTCCACATGCTCGACCTCAAGGCCGATACGATTCAGCGTTGCACAGATTTCATCGGCCGTAGCGCTGGTTTCGAGGTGATCGCGGAGCCAGGATAGCGTGAACTTCATGGATCAGAATCCCTCATGCAGCAGAGCGGGAACGAGTGGATCAGTTCCATAATGCCGTAGCCACCGGACGTCGCTTTCGTAGAATGAACGCAGGTCCGGGATACCGTTCTTCAGCATCGATAAACGCTCAATCCCCATACCGAATGCGAATCCCTGCCACTCTTCCGGATTGAGACCGCAATTCGCCAGAACACGGGGATGAACCATGCCGGAACCCAGAACCTCCAGCCAGTCTTTACCTCCGCCGATTTCTCCGGTTTTGCGGGACCAGCCAATATCGACTTCCATGGATGGCTCGGTAAAGGGAAAGTAGGACGCCCGAAAGCGAACTGGCAGGTCTGGCTTCCCAAAGAACACGCGCAGGAACTCGATCAGACAACCTTTGAGATGTCCGAGCGTGATTCCACGATCAATAACCAGACCTTCGCACTGATGAAACATCGGAGAATGCGTGGCATCATGATCCGCGCGATAGGTCCGTCCAGGCGCGATGATGCGGATCGGAGGCTTATTGCCGAGCATCGTGCGGATCTGCACGCCAGACGTCTGTGTTCTCAGGACACGATTGCGACCGTCCCCTTCTGCCGGAAGATAAAATGTATCGTGATCCGTGCGGGCAGAATGGTGTTCAGGGGTATTGAGAGCCGAGAAATTATGCCAGTCGGTCTCAATGTCGGGCCCTTCCGCGATAGAAAAGCCCATGGCGCCAAAGATGGCAGTAATTTCTTCCACGGCCTGGCTGACAGGATGGATTGCACCGCGACCTGCCTCCATGACGGGAACAGAAACATCCACGCGTTCAGCGGTAAGGCGGGCGTCAAGAGCGGCGGTTTCGAGTTCCTGGCCTCGTGCCTCAATGGCTCTGGTGAGTTCATCGCGCAGACGATTGAGCAGTAATCCCCGTGTCTTTCGTTCTTCTGCGTCCATGCGGCCGAGCTGTTTCAGCAACCCGGTGAGCTGGCCTGACTTACCAAGAACGCTGACACGGATCGCATCCCACGCGCGATGATCTGAGGCGGCAGCAAGCGCGTTCAGGCACTCCTCCCGAAGAATATTGACATCGTCGCTCATGTGACCCCGTCCGCGTGTTACGCCCCATCCACCAGGAAGTGACCGTTCTTTTATGGGCGGATAGCTGCTTCGGAAGCCCGAGAAAACCCCCCATGCAACAGGATCGACCAACAGCCCCACCTGATGACCGTCCGGACTCATTATCGGCGGAGCGAGTGGAGACGGGGTAATATCCGCATCGGTTCACACAGATTTTGCGACAGATATTGAACGACTTTTCTTTAATTTTATTTCGCCAATCCAGCAGGATATGATGATACGGATTTTTTCGCGGGCTTTCCCGAATACACAACATCGAGAATTTAAACATCACTCCCTGACGACATCCTGGCGCCGTATCACTCTCGGCATGGCTGCTGCTTACATTATGCCGTTTTATTCAGGTGCTCTTGCCTCCTCTGTATTTACAGTAGCCGAAATCAGCGGCACCACTGTCGTCTCTGGGACAAACCAGACGCTTGCCAGCGTCGTCAGTGCCGGCCAGCAGAACACGAGCACTATCAGTTCCGTCTCTGCTACCGTTAACCAGATCTATTTCACGGCACTATCCGCACTTCAGAGCTCTCAGCTTGGCCAGCCAGACGGTCCTGCCGCACTTGATGCATCCGGTTCACTGACTGATCCGGTTGCCACGACAACCTCGACAGCCAGCGATTATGCGACAGTCGGATGGAATGATGCAATTCAATGGACGGTCACAGGCACAGGCAGCAACATTCAGGAAGCTAATCCCCCGGTCGCTTTCAATCACCGATGGATGATGGATAACAATACGGTCGACGATTACATGCCTCCGACCCATCTGCGACTTGGCGGATCGCAGGAGTTCGATGGCGTTCCTCTCTTCATCCACAATATCCCTTACGGTGAGGGCAATATGGGCATTGTTGAGGGCGTTTATATGCAATCTGAAAATATGCGTGGTTCAATTGCCGGCGTTGGCGTTGGCGACGCAAATGGCATTGCTACTACCGATAATTTCGATGCCGTGGCGCGTTATACCTACGCGGGCCCGAGTTCACCGGTTTTCACGACAACAGGGGCGGCGGTTACTGCACCGGACAACCTGACACATATCCCGACATTTACTTCCTGGGGAGCCACATTTTCCAACCCACTTCCTCAGAAATGGTCAGACTGGATCAAGGCTCATAATCATGTACGGATGATGACCAACGAACTGGGAGCCAGCACAGGAGAAATCAGAACTTATGCTGGTGTGCTGACCGGTTATGGTGCCAACGCAAGTGGTCTCATTACAGAGATTTATACAGACGGATGGCGTATTTTCGATCAGCCTTCCGCCACAGCCAATCAGATTCCGGGGACATCAACGGCGGACGGCTCGACGCCGGCAATTGACACGGTATGGTCAGACTTCACTGATCCGGCAATTATGTTCGGAGTTTATACCAAAGCATTTGCTAATAATGTAATCTGCTATTTACCGGGACCGACGCCACACGCACAGCCAGGCGACATTAACGACCCGACAGGCAAGGCAAACAACCAGACACGAAGTTGCGAAGGCATCGAATACGATCTCTGGGACAATGACCAGACAAATAACACAGCCTATATGCACGGCATCACAGTCGCATACAGCGGCAGAAGCAATCCGACAGCCGATAGTTATGACATGAACCTTGCTGGCGGAAACGCCAACATGCTTGAGATCAACGGTGAATGGTATTCGCAGAACATTGCCTCAAGGCCATTTGCGTCCGGCAGCTTCGGCGGGCCTGATTATACTCAGGGCTCCCAAAAAGTAGTGGCGGAATTCGATCAATCAAACAGTCCTGGCTGGGTAGCTGACACGGCGTGGCCGGGCTCTTCTCACGATATGCGCCTGACAGTCTGGAACACGCGCAATCTCGACGATACCAATAATACAAATGATTACAATGACATCACGACCAGCATGGGTGTTCAGGTCGATGGTCACAACGACATCCGGAGCCTTTCCATGGACGGCACTCTGCAGGAGCATCTGGAATTCAATCCGGCAACTTACCCAAACGGAATTGCACTATGTGGCTACAGTGGCTGCGGCTTCGCGGTTGACCGCAACGGAGCAGCGCAACTGATCGCCGATGGAACCGTGACCAACGGAAAGTCAATCTACTTCAACGACGCGAATAATGTTCAGCGTGGAAATATCTGGGCAGGAACAGACGGAGCGGTCCACATCTCGCAGACGGCAGGAGACAACGGCAATGTCGTTGTCGACGCAAGACTCAAGAGCAATGGCGCTGTCAATGCACCAGTCAGTACTTATTCTGCTCTGCCGACCAGCGGATCTGTCACCGGAGACCAGCGTTACTGCAGTGATTGTTATTCAGTGACGGGCTCGACCAGCCAGAAAGGGATTCCCGTCTGGTGGAATGGTTCGGCATGGACTGATGCCATAGGAGCCACTGTAAAATATTAAAATTACGTCATCTCAGAATGTTCGGCATATTTGTTAAATATACGAATCGTTTTGTTACGAAAAAATCCCGAAAACAGGGTTGCGCGCTCGTCTGTTTGCAGACGGACAGAAAGGGATCATATTTCCGTTAGCGGCGGGGCATATCCCGCAGTGAAAGTGCGATCTTTTGCTCCGGCTCACGGATTGCACTTCTGAATTGATCACAAGCTGATCCGGGCGGGGAGTGTCTGCTCTCCGATCGGTGTCAGAGGAGCCATTCATGACCATCGGTCGTTTTCCCTTAACCCGACTACGCCGCAACCGGCACGACCGGTTTACCCGCAGACTGGTCGCCGAGACATCTCTTTCCATTGATGATCTGATCTGGCCGATCTTCATCATGGAGGGAACAAACTCCGTTACTGATGTTGCTTCGATGCCTGGCGTACAGCGAGTGACGCTTGACCGGCTTGCCGCTCATGTCGAACGGGCAGCTAAGGTCGACATCCCCGCTCTCGCACTTTTTCCGATCACCCCCGCTGAAGTGCGTGATGAAAAAGGCACGGATGCCATGAACCCGGACAATCTGATGTGCCGGGCAGCCCGCCTGCTTAAGAAGGAATTTCCCGGGATCGGCCTTATTGGCGACGTCGCACTTGATCCTTACACAAGCCACGGTCATGACGGGATTATTCGCGATGGCTATGTCATCAACGATGAGTCGGTGCAGATTCTGAAGCGTCAGGCGACCAATCAGGCGGCTGCCGGGATCGATATTATCGCACCATCCGACATGATGGACGGTCGGATTGAAGCCATCAGGCGTGATCTCGATGAAAGCGGCTTCGTTAACACACGGATTATGTCCTACGCGGCTAAGTATGCCAGCGCGTTCTACGGCCCGTTTCGCGATGCGCTGGGTTCGGGAGGTCTCCTGAAGGGTGACAAAAAAACCTATCAGATGGACCCCGCCAATTCGGACGAAGCTCTGCGGGAAGTCGAAAGCGATCTCCTGGAAGGCGCGGATATGGTGATGGTGAAACCGGGAATGCCGTATCTCGACATCATCCGACGCGTCCAGGAGCGCTTCGCGGTTCCTACCTTTGCCTATCAGGTATCCGGTGAATACGCGATGCTGATGGCGGCAATACAGAACGGCTGGCTTGATCACGAGCAGGCCATGATGGAAAGTCTGCTGGCCTTTAAGCGTGCCGGCGCGAATGGCGTTCTGACTTATTTCGCCATCGAAGCCGCCGAACGAATCCATAAAGGGTTGGGCTGACGGGGGGCCATTATTAGTCTCAGGTATGATTTGCATACACTAGGGTGATTGAAACCTGTCCGGTCTTACCCACATTATCAGTCCTGACCTCAGCAGGTAACGGACGGTATCCGTTGCCTGCTATGGCGCAAAATAAGGAGGCGTGAGACCGTGACCTATTCATCGCGTCATCCTCAGTTTTTCTATACGACGGCTCCCCTGCCCTGTCCGTATCTGCCGGAGCGAATGGAGAGAAAAGTCGTCACAGACCTCGCCGGCGCCGACGCGGAAGGTCTGCATGAGCGGCTGTCGCGTTCCGGATTTCGCCGCAGTCATACGATTGCTTATGCACCGGTCTGTAACGGCTGTAACGCCTGTATACCGATCCGCATTCCCGTGATGCGGTTCCTTCCCAGCCGGACACAACGCCGAATCATGAAGGCTAACGCCACAATTGAAGGATTTGAAATGCCGGCACGGGCAACTGCCGAGCAGTTCATCCTGTTTCATCAGTATCAGATGGCGCGTCATGCTGAAGGTGATATGGCGGGGATGAGCTTCACTGACTATCGCTCGATGGTCGAAGACACCCCGATCGAGACGAATATCATCGAATTCCGTACGCAAAACGATCAGCTGACCGGAGTCAGTCTCGTAGACAGACTGGGAGATGGTCTTTCCGCTGTCTATAGCTTTTTCGATCCGACCATGGATGCCCGCTCACCTGGAACCTTCGCAGTGATGTGGTTGATCGAACGAGCTCGCGCCAGAAATTTGCCATACGTTTACCTTGGCTACTGGATCGCAGAAAGTCGTAAAATGGCTTACAAATCGAATTTCAGGCCTGCGGAAATTCTGTTCCGTGGCATGTGGCGCGACCTGGATGCCGCTAAAGCACTACCCGGAATGCCCCTCAAAGAAGAACCGGCGGCTTCTTAGCAGCTTTATCGTAAGCAGGCACTCCATTTTATCCGTACGAGCAACGGCGTTCAGGTGACAGGCAGGCGCGCGCTCTCTAGACTTGAAGTACCCGATACACGGGACATCGCAGTTGCGGAGTCACATCATGCGTATACTTCTCGTTGAAGATGACCCGACCGTCCGAAGCTTCGTGGCAAAAGGCCTCACTGAAACGGGCCATCTCGTCGAACAGGCCGACAATGGAAAAGACGGCCTGTTTCTGGCAGTCAGCGAGAAATTCGATGTCATTATTCTGGACCGGATGCTACCCGGCGGTATCGACGGTCTTCGCATTCTTGAAACCCTCCGCGCCCAGTCCAACGCCACACCAGTTCTGATTCTTTCGGCGCTGGCCGATGTGGATGACCGGGTCGCCGGCCTCAAATCAGGCAGCGATGATTATCTGACCAAACCTTTTGCTTTTTCGGAACTTCTCGCCCGGGTGGAGGCCCTGGGGCGCCGGGGTCGGAATGAGGCAGCTCCCCAGACCAAACTCGAAGTTGGCGGACTGGAGATGGATCTTCTGTCGCGCAGCGTGCGCCGCGATGGACAGAAAATCGACCTTCAGCCACGGGAGTTTCGTCTTCTTGAATTTCTCATGCGCCACGCAGGACAGGTGGTAACCCGCACCATGCTGCTGGAGGGAGTATGGGATTACCATTTTGATCCGCAGACCAACGTCATCGACGTCCATGTTTCAAGACTGCGTCAGAAAGTCGATAAGCCCTTTTCACAGCCATTGATCCAGACCGTGCGCAACTCAGGTTATATGCTGCGCGCAGACTGAGCCATGAAAAGCAGCTGTACAATATGGCTTTCGGATCAGCTCATAAGGACGGTCGATCTGAAATCGCTTAATTCAAAATTCGATTTGGGTCGGGCGGAGTGATTCCGGTTCACTCCGCTGCGAACAGACGTAATGGGCGGACTGAAAACCGGAAAAACCGGCGCTTTTCCTACGCTGCTTTTCGTCATCATATCGGTGGTCTCCGTTCCGCCGGAGTTCGCTTTGCACTCGGTTACGCTGTCCTCTTCTGGGTTTCGGCAGTAATGTTCCTGTCTGTCATCTGGTGGGGCACCGCTGGTTTACTGGAACGTCAGGTTGAAGCATCAGTCTCCGCGGATGCGCGGGCTTTATCGGAACGATGGACCGATGGAGGGCTTTCAGCGCTGGCTCTGACCATTGAAGACCGACTTGAAGACAACGTCGATGACGACGCGCTTTACCTTCTTGTCGATCCACACGGTCAGCGCGTGGCCGGCAATCTTTCTGCCTGGCCTGGCGATGTCGCAATGAGCGGTGTCTGGTATCAGTTGACTATCCGACGGGCAGGTTCCCGCGGCATCGCTGAAGTGCAGGCATTCGATTTACCAAGCGGCTATCGATTACTGGTCGGGCGAGACGTCCGAGGTCGCACCAATCTGCGCAGGCTTCTGACTGATACGCTGTTATGGGCGTGGGTCGTCATTACTATTCTGACGCTCGTCGGCGCCCTTCTGGTGCGCAACATGTTTCGGCGGATGATCTCCTCCATCGCCCGAACCACCTCTGCTATAGCACATGGCGACATGGGCCGGCGAATGAACGTGTCCGGGCGTGGCGATGAACTCGATGAGGTCGCCGAAGCAATCAACGAAATGCTCGACCGTATCGCGCGGCTGATGGACGGCGTAAAGCAGGTTTCCAATGCCATTGCGCACGATCTCCGCACCCCAATCACCCGGGCAAGAACTCAGCTCGAATATGCTGCATTGCATGCGCCTGATGAAGCAGCACTGCGCATGGCTATCGAAAACGGCGTAAATGATCTCGATAATATCACAACGGTCTTCGAGGCTTTGTTACGAATTGCGCAGATTGAAGCCGGATCACGTCGCTCCGCCTTCGCATCATTTGATCTCGTCACCGTTTTGCAGGATATTGTCGAACTTTATGAACCTGTCGCTGAAGAACAGGAGATCCGCGTCGTTCCCCGAATGCCTGAGCGTATCTCGTTTTATGGCGACCGTTCTATGATCCAGCAGGCAATATCCAATCTTCTCGATAATGCTATCAAATTTTCACCGCATGGCGGGACCATTACTGTCTCCGCCGCTATAGGTCCCGATTTATCTCATGACGGGAAATCGCCCGGACAAGCTACGACCATCGCCGTGACAGATGAGGGCATGGGAATGAGCGAAGCCGATCTTGATCGTGCCTCCGAAAGATTTTTTCGTGCCGACTCAGCCCGCAACACGCCGGGATCAGGCCTTGGGCTGTCACTGGTACAGGCTATCGTACAATTACATGGCGGCATATTGCAATTTGTACGGCGTTCACCAGGTTTATCGGTAGAAATGCAGCTCCCCATTTCAGGAAAGAGTAAAGAAGCACCTGAAACCGACATGAAGCAGGATTCACAGTCTTCCCATCATCAGGACAGATCCGTGATGATACAGCCTCACATATGAAACGTGTGATTCTCTTAGTTGTTATGCCTGCCCTGGCTCTGGAACTATGTGGTGCCACGGCTGAGCAGGAGGTAACTGGCTCCTCACCCGCCCTGTTTACCGCGAATCAGCTACCATCTTATCTGAACGCCGACAAAGCCCGGTCAGAACAGGAGAATCAGGACCGCAAAGAGGCAGAAAACGACAGTGGCATTGAGGTGACATCTGATAGTCGTGATTTCTGTTCACGCTTGCTTCACGTTATTGATGCCCGTAGCAATGATGCAGTGAGTTCCATAAGAACGTTGCGTCATGAAGGAGAGCGCCTGTGCGACGAAGGCCATGTCCGACTGGGGCTGGCGCGGCTTCGGGAAGCGCTTATCATGCTCAAAGGCAAGGATCATCAATGAGAGGTTCAAAACTGGCTGCAGCCATCGCAGCTGTCTGCCTGTGTTTTAGCTGGAGCGCCTCAGCAGAGTCTCCGAGAGGAACCGATGACGATCGGACGAAACTCCATGTGACAGGCTCCGGTTCGGTGGAAGCATCACCAGATCTGATCACCGCCACTCTGACCGTGCGTACGGAAGCTGGCAATGCTGCCCGGGCACAGACGGGAACAAATGACATGACACATAAAGCCATGACGATGACTCAGGGTGTGAGCGGCGTGTCAGCTTCTGCGGGCGCCTATTCTGTATCGCAGAACAGTTCGGGCAATAATAATCCACGAAACTGGGAGGCCCGTCAGACCCTCTCTGTGAAATCGAAGAACCCGGAGACACTGTTATCGCTCGTTGGCCGGTTGCAATCAGCGGGGTTGCTTCTGGAAGGCCTGGACTGGTCACTCTCTGACGACCACCGCAAAGCGCTCATGCGTGATGCTGAGAAGCAGGCAGTGCAGGATATGCTTCACCGGGCCACCGGTATTGCTTCAGAGCTTTCCATGAAGGTTGCTTCAATTGCGGACGTGACCGTGGATGAGTCCATGATCCCGCACCCAATGATGTTCATGGCTCGCGCGGCAGCAGCCCCCATGTCGACACCGGATACACAGAAAGTGACTGCAATGGTGCGAGCGACCCTGCTGCTTAAATAACCACCCCACGATGAAGTGTCCTGTTAATTTGTTCACTCGCTGACAAAACTACCATTTCGGACAACGCCATACGGAGTTGCCCGGAATGGTGCGCTCAGATGGATACGTTCGCGCCAAGCACTTTCAGGAACTGAGCGAGCCAGGCCGGATGAGCAGGCCACGCCGGAGCGGTGACAAGCTGATCATCTGTGACAGCTTCAGTCACCGGGATATCCGCATAAACTCCGCCTGCCATCTCGACCTCAGGACGACATGCCGGATATGCGGAAACATGTCGTCCTTTCACCATGCCTGCCGCCGTAAGAATCTGGATTCCATGACAGATGCAGGCAATCGGCCGATCTGAGAACGCCTGGACCATCGCTATGACTTTAGGATCAAGCCGTAAATATTCTGGCATACGGCCACCCGGAACAATCAGTCCGATATAATCATCGAGAGACACTGCATCAAAATCAGCAGTCAGAGCGAAATGGTGCCCGGGTTTTTCGCTGTAAGTCTGCGCGCCTTCAAAATCATGGATGGCAGTGATAACTGTCTCACCCTTTTTCTTGCCAGGCGAGATAACATCGACCGTGTAACCTACCATCGTCAGTGCCTGGAATGGCACCATGATTTCGTAGTCTTCCACATAATCGCCGGCGAGCATGAGTAGCCGAATATCGTCTGTCATCCGTAATTCCCCTATTGTTCCTGCAGACGTGGCATAAGCTCGACAAAATTGCAGGG
This sequence comes from Acetobacter fallax, assembly GCF_011516735.1. Classification (GTDB taxonomy): domain Bacteria; phylum Pseudomonadota; class Alphaproteobacteria; order Acetobacterales; family Acetobacteraceae; genus Acetobacter; species Acetobacter fallax. Next base: position 55,753 of record NZ_WOSX01000009.1, read on the forward strand.
CATGTGGCGACTATCGAGCTGGAACACCAGGATATCGTCCCAGCCGTCCTTTACCGCGCCACTCGAACCAGGGAGAGCAAACAGGTAAGTTCCCCGGGCAACACCGGCAAGCGCACGAGACTGGATCGTTGACGTGCCTATTTTGTTGTAGGACAGCATCCGAAATAACTCGCCAAAACCTTCAATGCGTTTTTCCAGAACCCGATCAAATGCCTCCGGTGTGACATCGCGACCTGTCACGCCGGTTCCTCCATTTGTGATGACGACATCGATTTCCGGATCAGCTATCCAGCCCTCGAGCCGTTTCACCAGCTTCCCCGCATCGTCCTGCTCGATGCAGCGATCAGCAACAATGTGACCAGCACCTTCAATCCGCTCAGCAAGCACTTTGCCGGAAATATCGGTTTCGGGCGTACGTGTGTCCGAGACTGTCAGGACTGCGATCCGGACGGGCAGAAACGGTTTGGAATGATCAATACGTGTCATGCTTCGAGCATATCCCCGCAGCGGCGCCTCACGTCAATATTCATGCAAAAATGTCACGCAAGGATGTTTTTTTGCCCTATGACATCGCAAAAAGCCATTGCGGCATGTTAGATAACGAAAATGATCCACAAAAGATCAACGCGTGGTCCGCGCAAAAATAACGAGCAACAGAGCCGAAATTTCATGCCTTTTCTTCCGTTTGTTTCTGATATGCCCCGCCATATGTTTTCTGTATTCCGAAAGATGCCGCTTGCGGTCGCAGCGAGTTTTTCCCTTTTGTCAGGCGTCGCATCACTTCCAGCAGAAGCTCAGATATTGCCGGGCGGAAACAGTGCCGTTGGCCTCGAACCTTCTCTGGCGGTCAATAACGAGCTCGGCAAAGACAACCAGTATCCTCAACAGTTTTCTGCACCTTATGGTGCGACTCATTTTTTCGGAGACTGGTGGGGTGCTCAGACGTGGTTGCAGGATCACGGCATCCATATTCTGGTCGATGTGCATGAAGAACTGGCCGGAAATTTCCGGGGTGGATGGCGTCAGGGTGTGACAAATGCCGGACAGGTTGGTGTTGAGACAGACGTCGACTGGGGAAAGCTGACAAACGCAAAATTTATGGATGGCTTCTGGACACATATGATGGTCGTTAACGGCCATGGACAGAATCTCAGCACACAGTATATCGGCGATGCGATTGGCGGAGTTCAGCAGATCTATGGTGCTCGAGGCAACGTCGTGGCGCATCTTGTGTATCTTTGGGGCGAAAAGACGTTTCTCCACAATCGCATCGACGTCAGTGCAGGCTGGATTCCAGTAGGCAGCTTTTTCGCCGCCTCCCCACTTTATTGTATGTTCATGAACGTCGCGATGTGCGGAAACCCGGCGCCTAATAAATATACTCAGGGCAACCGTGACTGGCCATCTGGCAATCTGGGTTTTGTGGTTCGCGTAAATCCGACACGCGACACTTACATCATGGCTGGATTATTCGCTGTGTCACCGCATTCGTTCAATGGCGGCATTTCAGGCTGGGCCTGGGCACAGGACGGACTTGGAAAGTTTTCATCTCCCGTCGAAGTTGCCTGGATGCCTCATTGGGGCCGCAACAAACTTGATGGCCATTACAAAGCTGGTTTCAGCTATGACAACTCCCGTTACGCTGATCTTTATTCCGATATTAACGGAAATTCCTGGCAGGAAACCGGTCTTCCGGAAAGAATGCATGCCGGTCGGGCCAGCGCCTGGGTTCAGCTCGACCAGATGCTTATTCGCAATGGCGCAGGGCCAACAAATGGCCTGATTGCTCTCGCCGGATATATGTGGACAGATGGCCAGACAACAGCAATGGCACACCATGCCTGGGCCGGAATGGTGGAAACAGGTGCTCCGTGGGGACGTCCTCTCGACAGTATCGGCGCTATGTACCAGTGGCTTGATATGAGCCGGGCCGTGCTGCTTCAGCAGGAGAGTTCACGGGCTCTCGGTCTTCCGTATCTGTCGAACCAGTGGGGTCCAAGCTGGGGCGAGCAGACGCATGAGAATGTCTATGAACTGTTCTATAACGCGCATGTAGCGCCAGGCCTGACCCTCCAGCCTGATTTTCAATACATTAACCGTCCGGGGGGAACGACGACTTTCCATGATGCCGCCGTTATGGGACTTCAGTTCAACGTAGTGCTCTGAATCTTTGTGTACCCGGCATCAGAGAATACCGGGTACACTTCACAATCTCAGATATAATGCTCCGAGAGGGGTGCAAAACCATTAAATCGCGTTGAGCAGTAGGTCGAAACGTAAGCACCCGTTCCCAGGATCTGCACACGGTCACCGGCTTCAAGCGTCACCGGCAACGCATAATAGGATTTTTCATAAAGGATATCGGCGCCATCACATGTTGGCCCGGCAAGAGCAACCCGTTCTGTTTCTTCGCCATCTCGTTCAGTACGAAGAGCATAGCGAATCGACTCCCCCTCAGTTTCGGCAAGACCACCAAAACGTCCGATATCAAGATAGATCCACCGGGGTCCGTCCACGTATCCACGCCGACTGGCAAGAACAACTTCCGAGCAAACCACCCCTGCCGCACCAACAATGAAACGACCTGGCTCAACCAGTATCTCCGGAAGCGCCTCGCCAAAATTGGTCTTCATGGCACGTTGGATGACCTGACCAAAATGCGCGATGCTGGGGACATCATCCCGATAGCGGATCGGAAAGCCGCCGCCAAGATTTACCATCCTCAGGCGCAGCCCGTCTGCGGCAAGATCGGCCAGCAACGTTCCCACCTGCACAATTGCCGCCTCATAAGCATCGGCGCAAATCTGCTGACTACCGACGTGAAAAGACACACCGTATGGGTCGAGGCCAAGCTTTCGTGCATGAAGCAACAATTCACGGGCACTTTCAGTCGTCGTGCCGAATTTACGCGACAAAGGCCATTCTGCCCCGTGGTTGTTCACCAGCAAGCGACAATAGACGCGTGCGCCTGGAGCAAACCGGGCGAGCTTTTCCAACTCCTCGATACAATCGAAAACAAACAGCCGGATGCCAGCTTCATAAGCGGCTTTGATAGCTGATGCTTTCTTGACCGTATTCCCAAAAGAAATGTTCTCCGGCCGGGCTCCGGCCGACAGGCACAGATCCACCTCTTCCCAGGAAGCTGCATCGAAACAGGCCCCTAGAAAAACGAGCCTGTCAAGAACAGGTCGGGCTGGATTAGCTTTTACAGCATAATAAATCCGCGCGGACGGAAGTGCTGCCTGCATGCTGTGATAATGTTCCTCGACATTATCAACATCAACGACCAGACAGGGTGTTGCGGGCTGTTTTTCTGAAAGAAACTGCGCGATTTTTAGTGTCATCGCACTTAATCCCTATCTGGGCCTGCCAGAACAGAGTCATGGCGGGCGTGTTGCGAAACGGTCTAACGGACCAGCGACCAAGACTGAATCCCCTGCGGGATCCCGATTGCCAGAACGCTTGACGTCGTTGCGTAACCTCAGTGGGCCAGTGGCACGTGCGTTGCTGCGTAGGGAGGCGCATATGGAACCAAACCGACACACATGCAATAGAAAGTTTGGCTCTTCGCGAAAAAAAGTGGAACGGGTTGATGAATTCCTTTTAAAACCAGGCAGTATTGCTGCGTCCGCCACACCGAAGTCATCGCAATTTCATCATCCCAGGCTGCAGTTTCTCCGCATCAGGCGCCTGCGTTTCACACGCAAGTGGATGTGTCTCACCTTAAGCGTATCAGTCTGAGTTACTCGCGATTACAGAGATGGTCAGACATTTTTTCGAGGTTAAGTACCTTTTATGAGTTCCACTCTGTCCGCAGCCCAGTCAGAACACGCCGCTGCCGCAAACGGCACAGATCTGACTGGCGAACAGAAACCGGCACAACCTGCGATTCTTTCACCTCTGCATCTGACATCCACGCAGTGGAAAGCAATTTGCAAATCGACAATTATGGCACTGATCTCCGGTCCCACTACGCTGGTAGCGGCAGGCTGTGCTTTCTATGCCACTCTGGCCTTATTTCCCGCGATCAGCACGCTTATTTCGATTTATGGTCTCGCTTTCGACGTTCAGAGCGTGGCGACGCAACTGGATATGATGCGGAATCTCCTGCCACCGGCGGCATTCTCCATCATTCAGGATCGGGTACAGGAACTGGTATCCGAACCTCACAGTTCGCTGACACTGAACCTGCTTATCTCAACGTCAATCGCCCTGTGGTCAGCTTCTGCCGGAATCAAATCGATCCTGTCAGCGCTGAACATCGCCTATGGCACGAGTGAAACCCGGAACTTTTTTGTGTTTCAGGCATTAGCCCTTTCGCTGACACTGGGAGCCACTGTGGAAGCGTGCCTGGGTGTGGCCACCATGGTCGCACTCCCCATTCTGTTCCAGTATCTTCCGGTTCTGCTCATGATCCAGCCTCCCGCAGGATCAGTGGAACTGGCTGTGCGGCTGACCGGACTTGGAACCATGGCCAGCTTTATGATCGTGGCTTACATGATCCTGTTCCGGTTCGGACCAAGTCGACATCATACCAAATGGCGCTGGGTCGCCCCGGGAGCGATTGCCGCGACATTCATATGGCTCCTGGTAGCCTCCGGCTTTTCCTATTATGTCGCAAACATAGCCAGTTATGGATCAACTTATGGCCCACTGGGCGCATTTGTTGCAATCATGATGTGGTTTTTCGTAAGCGCGTGGGTCGTGCTTCTTGGTGCTGAGTTCAATGCTGAAATGGAAGCACTCGCGTCAGGACTGAAGAGAGACGTCCTTCAGGTTTAGCCAGAAAACCTGAATCGCGGCAGATAAATCGGCCTGATCTGCCGCGCGCAAGGCCAATATTCCGAGAGATAACGCCTTTATCCGAAAAACAAAAATGGCGCGCAGTCAGTACGACATGTTATTTCCCATTATCTTCCGGTGCTTCCGCCACCTCAAGGACTTCTTCGGGACGCACTGGCCTGACTGTCACATGAGCGACACCACTGTTCAGCATACCGAGCTGCGAGGCAGCCGCATGGGATAAATCGATGATTCGGCCTCTTTTGTACGGACCGCGGTCGTTAACTGTCACAACAACTGACCTGCCAGTTTCTTCTGAACTCACCAGCAATTTTGATCCGATTGGGGCGGAAGGGTGCGCTGCAGTCATTTCAACAGGACTGAACAGATGGCCGGAACTGGTCTTCTTATGGGCAAAACGCCCACCGTACCAGCTTGCTAACCCGGTCTGGATGCGGGCACCTGACGTGGCTAACCGCCGGGTAAAAGCCGCACGCACTGACGCGGACCACGACGTATGCACCGTCGCATCACGAGCCACGACTTGCTCTGTTCCTTTGGCATCGTCTGCTTTAGCATGACTGCTCCACATCAGTCCTGCCAGAACCAGAAGCGAAAAAGCGCCCGATCCATTTTTTCCGCGCTCAGATATCACAGACCAATCCGGGATCAGTTTCAGAATGACACCAGTAAACCCAACCCGAAGCCCAAATTCAACCCTGATTCAATCCGAGGTAAGATAAAGATATTACCAGAAACAATACCTCGATAATATTTCGTAAACATAATCGTATTGTGACCCGATATTGAGAATTTTTACACTGTTCTGCCTTAGTTAAACCATATAAGCGACTCTCGCGATCAGATGCCTTCTGTTCCCTGCTGAGCACAGACAGACAGAGTCGCAGACAAGCCAATACGCTCAATCACTCTTGGAGCCGACCGCCGGTCGTGCTAACGGCGCCTCATCATGGACCGACCTCTTATCTCCGTTCTGAACGGACCCAACCTGAACATGCTTGGATTGCGCCAGCCGGAAGTGTACGGTCGCGCGACCCTTGACGATGTCGAACAACTCTGTGCGCAGGCGGCGGAACGACTGGATATTGGTATCGATTTCCGTCAAACCAACGGTGAGGGAGAGCTTATTTCCTGGGTTCAGGAATGCCGCGGACGGGCGCAGGGAATAATCATCAATCCGGCAGGTTACTCACATACGTCCATCGCATTGCTCGACGCATTGCTCGCCGTGGATCTTCCTGTGATCGAAGTCCATATTTCGAATATTCACCGCCGCGAAGCATTCCGACATCAATCCTATGTATCACGTGGCGCTCTTGGCGTTATCTGTGGGCTGGGTGTGCAGGGATACGCGCTCGCGCTCCAGGCTATGACCGATATTATTCTCAGCGAGGACACGCAATGAGCCGACTGCTCGTAGACGCAGATGCCATACGGGCATTGGCCGGCATCCTGACGGAAACAGGACTTACAGAGATTGAGATTGCGGAGAAGGACAGCCGTATACGGGTCGTACGCGCTGCGGCGCCAGCTGTTGCCCCTGTGCAGACAATCCCGGTTCAAACGATCGCCGCAGCCGGACCTGCTACGCCAGTCGCAGCTGCGCCAGCTGATTTTTCCAGGCATCCGGGCGCGGTTAACAGTCCGATGGTCGGAATTGCCTATCTGGCGCCTGATCCATCTTCCCCTCCATTCATCAGCATCGGACAGGCAGTGACAGCCGGACAGACACTTCTGCTGATTGAAGCCATGAAGACCTTCAACCAGATCAAGTCCCCCAAAAGCGGGACTGTAAAACAGATCCTTATCGAATCCGGTGACCCCGTTGAATTCGGTCAGCCACTCGTCATTGTTGAGTAATGTTTTCCAAAATTCTGATCGCCAATCGCGGCGAAATTGCCCTGCGTATCCTGCGGGCATGCCGCGAAATGGGGATCCGCACAGTAGCCGTACATTCGACGGCAGATGAAAGCGCGATGCATGTACGGCTTGCCGATGAGGCAGTCTGCATCGGGCCGCCATCAGCAAAAGACTCTTACCTGAATGTTGCTGCCATTCTTTCAGCGGCTACGATCACCGGAGCAGAAGCCATCCACCCCGGATATGGTTTCTTGTCGGAAAACGCGGATTTCGCTGAAACCGTCGAAGCGCATGGCCTGGCTTTTATTGGCCCGACCGCGGAACATATTCGCACTATGGGTGATAAAATCACCGCCAAGACCACAATGCAGGCGCTTGGAGTGCCCCTGGTTCCAGGTTCGGCTGGCGAGCTTGCAACCCTGGACGAGGCGCGGGATGTCGCGGCGCATGTCGGTTATCCGATTCTGATCAAAGCCACTGCCGGCGGTGGCGGACGTGGCATGAAAGTCGCTCATAGTGAAGATGAGCTGGCTGAAGCCTGGAGCGTCGCGCGAACGGAAGCGCTGGCAGCTTTTGGCAACGATGCCGTTTATCTGGAAAAATATCTCGATCGTCCCCGCCATATCGAATTACAAATTCTGGGCGATACGCATGGAAATGTTGTGCATTTCGGCGAACGCGACTGCTCTCTCCAGAGGCGACATCAAAAACTGCTGGAGGAAGCGGGGTCGCCCGCTCTTTCTACAAAGGAACGTGATGCGATTGGAGCGACAGCCACAGCAGCTCTGGCAAAATTGGGCTATCGGAATGCGGGCACGCTGGAATTCCTGTATCAGGACGGGCAGTTCTCATTCATCGAGATGAATACCCGGCTGCAGGTAGAGCATCCGGTGACGGAAATGGTTTGCGATGTTGATCTCGTTCGCGAACAAATTCGTATCGCGGCGGGAGAAGAACTGGGTTACTCTCAGTCTGATATCAGTTTCTCCGGGCACGCGATTGAATGTCGTATCAACGCGGAAGATCCGGATACATTCATCCCAAGTCCCGGAACGATCACAGTATTTCATCCACCTGGTGGTCTGGGCGTCAGAATGGACAGCGCGATTTATACGGGTTATCGTGTGCCTCCGTTTTATGACAGCATGATCGGCAAGCTGATCGTGCATGCACCAACGCGGGCGGCCGCCATTGCAAGAATGCAGCGTGCTCTGGATGAGATTGTCGTCGAAGGTGTAAAAACCGTCGTTCCGTTACATAAGCGCATTCTCTCCGATCCCGAGTTTCAGAGAGGGGACTATACCATCCATTGGCTGGAACGTTTCACGAGTCGGAAATATTGATAGTCTATAACGGCGCATGCCGCTTTTCAGCGCATGCGCCGTTACTTTATCCTCTTCCCGAACATCGATCAGCACTATAAGGTCGTTACGATCGTGGAAAATTCAGAGACTAATCAGTGACCGCAGCGATCCTGATATATTTACCATAGACACAACCAAAATATTTTCGAGTAAATTAGTAAATGTACTCGAGATTATTTAGTTCCTGCCCGAACCCGGACGGTTACTCCACAGCCGACAAGAGCCTCTTTCGTCGATCAGAATCAGTTGATTGTTGTGAGAACCTGTTTCGCTATTAAATTAAGGCTAATCGGTAGCAATACGGCACTCCCGATGGAACACTCGCCGATGAGATGACAGGAAAGCTCATCCGCTCAAACGCCAACCGATTATCCTGATCGCCAGGTCCTGACGGCGTGCATTACTTACATGAAAAGCCTGAAGCGCCTTGTAAGCCTGGCCGGGAACCCGGGGCCACAAGACGCCGGCTTCATCTCTGTTGCCAATGCAAGGGGGGCTGGTTAATTACGCCGCGAGATCGTCATCTGCATTGTTGAGGATGCACGAAAACCACAGCGACGCCGAGAAAGAGAGTTTCCGATGAGTCAGCCGTCCCTTCTGCCTGTAAGACGCGCCCTTCTTTCCGTCTCAGACAAGGCCGGGCTTATCGGGCTCGCACAGGCCCTTGTGGCTCAGGGGGCAGAAATCCTCTCAACCGGAGGATCGGCCAGAGTTCTCCGTGAGGCACGCTTGCTCGTAACCGAAGTCTCTGACCATACGGGGTTTCCGGAAATTCTGGATGGTCGGGTCAAAACACTCGTGCCGCAGATTCACGGCGGCATTCTTGGGCGTCGCGACATGCCTGAGCACGTAGCCCAGATGGAAACTCACGGGATTGCTCCGATCGATCTCATAGCCGTCAATCTTTATCCCTTCGAAGCTACCGTAGCCTCAGGAGCTTCGGATGATGACTGCATAGAAAACATCGATATTGGCGGGCCGGCGCTGATTCGTGCTGCTGCCAAAAACCATCCTCATGTGGTGGTGCTGACTGACCCTGATCAGTATGGCAGGCTTCTCGCGGCTCTCAGCGAAGGTGGAACAACGCTTGAAACAAGGCGAGAACTTGCCGGGGCAGCTTACGCACGTACAGCCTCATATGACGCTGCGATTTCCGCGTGGTTTGCTGAAAAACGTGGCGACGTCCTTCCTGAGCGTTTCACCCTGGCCGGTCAGCGGCGTGAAGTGCTCCGCTACGGCGAGAACCCGCACCAGAAAGCTGCCTTTTACACTGATGGCAGCAAGCGCCCTGGCGTTGCGACAGCACGTCAGATCCAGGGAAAAACACTGTCTTACAACAATCTGAATGATACTGACGCGGCTTTTGAAGCTGTTGCGGAGTTTGAATTGCCGGCGGTCGTAATCGTCAAACATGCCAATCCCTGTGGTGTCGCAACCGCAGCCACTTTTGTCAGTGCGTGGGACAACGCGCTGCGCTGTGATCCTGTTTCAGCTTTTGGTGGCATCGTTGCGCTGAATGGAACTCTGGATGCAGCTACAGCTGCAAAAATCGCCACGATTTTCACAGAAGTTATCGTCGCTCCCGATGCTACTGATGCAGCTAAGGAGATACTCGCGCGGAAGAAAAATCTCCGGCTCCTCCTGACTGATGCTCTGCCTGATCCAGAGGAAGGCGGAGTCATTGTGCGCTCCGTCGCCGGTGGCTTCCTGGCCCAGACGCGAGATAATGGACGGATCGATACAACTCATCTGAAAGTTGTGACCAGACGTGCTCCAACCGTTGAAGAGATGAAGGATCTCCTCTTCGCCTTCCGTGTGGCCAAACACGTAAAATCAAACGCTATTGTATACGCTAAAGACGGCGCGACCGTTGGAATTGGTGCCGGCCAGATGAGCCGCGTCGATTCCGCTCGTATCGCCGCAAGCAAAAGTGCTGAAGCAGCTGCGGCTCTTGGGCACAGCGATCCACTGACAAAAGGCAGTGTTGTCGCTTCCGATGCTTTTTTCCCTTTCGCGGATGGCCTCGAGACCATCGTGTCTGCGGGTGCGACTGCCGTGATTCAACCAGGCGGATCCATCCGGGACGATGAGGTCATTGCGGCCGCCGACGCAGCCGGAATTGCAATGGTTTTTACTGGTATGCGTCACTTCCGACACTGACCCGCTGACATCTCGCTTGTCCTGTGACATGCCTCATGTCGCTATAAGCATTGTTTTTTCGCCATGCAGTCTGGCGCAACCTGATAAGTGGTTCACCGGATGTGCGAATGCCTGGATCTGTCATGCGTCAGTTTTTTCATTTTATGGCAATCGTTTTCGGAACAGCGACCACTTGCGCGGTGTTTCCTGCCTGTGCCGCGAATACGGGCAATGTTTCCGTTTATGATTTTTCTGTACTCCCGAGCTTCAACGGAACAGTGGCGCAATATCTTCCTTCTCCCGGCGGTGGCGTTACAGGAGTGCTTCTGACGGACGGAACTGAGGTACTGGTCTCTTCGGACCTGGCATGGGCCTTACCCAAGATCGTGAAACGTGGAGAGCATATTACGGGAACAGGCCTCAAAGGCAAAACGTTGCCGCTCGTCAGAGCCTTCACGATCTCAGGCCCGCATGGAGAACGTACTGAGGATACAGGCATCACGATGCCCCGGCACTCACCTGAGATGATCGCCGGACCTGATATTGCTGCTCATGGCACAGTCTGGATGCGCCTCTATGATGTTCAGGGAGCGCTAAATGGTGTGGTCCTGAAAGACCACACAGTTGTCAAAGTTCCGCCCGGCGCTGCAGCACGAATTGCGACATGGCTTGTACCGGGTGCTACGGTTTTTGCTGCCGGCCCGGGCACATCGGGGGAACTGGGTGTCGCTATCAATGCCCATGAGATTGGACCAGACAGCCATCAGCTCATTTCTCTGGCTGCTGAAGATGCTCCTCCTCCCGGACCGCCGCCGGGGTCACCGGGCTATGATATTATCTCTGCCGCTGAGACCCACTGACCGATAACGGGCGACACTGACCCGGAGTGTTTGCTGTGCATGTAAATCTGCATGAAAAAATTATTACTGAGTAAATGCGTCGCCTACTTTGGGTGGCGTTTTCACGTTTCCGACTACTGATTATGGTGGCTATTTTCATCTGCATGGCCAGTCGTCGCCTTGGGCGTGCATGCCGTCGTCACACTGGACGGCGCCGGATGGGCACAGGACTGGCGGCAAGCTCAGCCTTGCCAGACAAGACAATATCAGCCTTCTGCACCTGCGCTCTATTCTCCGGAGCTGAACCCGGTCGAAAATGTCTGGCAGCTTCTGCGATCGAATTATCTCGCCAACCGCGCCTTCAAAACCACCGAGAACATCGTCAGCGCTTGTTGTGATGCATGGAACACATTCGTCGCACTTCACGACAGAATACGCTCAATCGCTTCAAGACCATGGACACAACAGGTCAATATGTATAGCCGTTGATATTATACCAACCCGCATAATAGATTGACCATCATAAAGGAGCCCGGGACCCGGGAGGGACCTCAGGCCCCTTCACACCGATCTGTTGAATAACAAACCAGTTTCCAGAGGTCTGTGACCTTTAGTTGGATGCGGGCCGGAGCCCCGGGACGCTCTTTTCATGTGTCAGCCTCAACGCTGGCTGGTATTAATCTTAAAAATGAAAACGCCTTAGCGCCGGATAAAACGCCAGTAAAATGGCTGGCGACCAGCCTTAATCGCTTTTGCTTCATATCGCGTGGGCGGCCAGTCATCAGGGCGAATTGTTACCGCCTCAGCGATCTCAAAGAGATTCTGATTTTCCATCACTTCCTCGACCCAGGCCTGATAGGTCGGGTCATCGCTGGCAACTCTCCATTCAGAACCCGGTTTCAATACCCGCGCTACAAGTGACAGATTTCCCGGGTGAACAAAGCGACGTTTAGCATGCCGGGCTTTTGGCCACGGGTCAGGAAACATCAGAAATAGTCGATCAAGTGATGCTTCCGGCAACTGTGCCAGAAGCAATCTTGCATCGTCATCCCAGACTCTTAGCGTGGGTGGAAGAGGCGCTGTCGCTTCCTGTCCTTCAGGAAATAATCTGGAGAGAAGCGAACAGAGACCATTCTCGAATACTTCCGAAGCAATATACCCTACCGCAGGATATGCGGCGACCTGAGCAACAACATGCTCTCCTCCGCCAAACCCGACTTCCAGCCAGATTTGCTTTGGCTGAACCGTGAAGGCCGATGCCGGGGATCCGGCGTCCCGCAGCGGAAAACGTATGCGAGGAAGTGCTTCGTCAATCAGACACTGCTGACGTTGCCGCAGCGGTCGTCCCTTTTGTCGCCCATAAAGACGCGGAGCTGGCGGCTTTACCTCAGCCACAATATGTTGTGGCTGAGGTTCCTTCGACACTATCTTTATCTGCTCCATCATACCCCGATTGCAGTCTCAGCGGTTAAAAGCACCGCGAAGAGCATCGACTAGGTCGATCCGTTCCCATGGGAATGTGTCACGCACCTCATCGGGCGTACGACCGAAGTGACCATAGGCAGATGTTTCTGTATATATCGGGCGATTCAGACGCAGATGCTGGCGAATACCACGTGGCGACAGATTCATCACTTCGCGCAGAACCTGTCCGAGCTTCGTTTCGTCGACATCTTTACCAGTGCCGTCAAGATCGACATAGACTGAAAGGGGATGCGATACGCCGATGGCATAAGAGATCTGCAACGTACAACGATCCGCAAGCCCTGCTGCCACAACATTTTTCGCCAGGTAGCGACAGGCATAAGCGGCCGAACGATCGACTTTCGTCGGATCCTTCCCCGAAAACGCGCCGCCACCATGCGGAGCAGCGCCACCGTAGGTATCGACAATAATTTTACGGCCAGTCAGACCGGCATCACCATCAGGGCCACCAATGACGAAAATTCCGGTAGGATTCACATAGAATTCATCTTCCGGCGGGAGCCAGCCATCAGGCAGAACATCGGCGACAATTGCCCTGAGTTCATCTCGCAAAGCATTCTGGCTCATACCTTCATCATGTTGCGTGGAAATCACAACAGATGTTGCACCAACCGGCTTACCGTTCACATAACGCAAAGTAACCTGGCTTTTTGCATCTGGCTGGAGACCAGCAGCACGCGAATCACCTGCACGACGCAGGTCACGCATCGTCTTCAGAATTTTGTGCGAGTAGAAAAGTGGCGCCGGCATAAGAGTTTCGGTTTCATCTGTCGCGAACCCAAACATGATGCCCTGATCGCCTGCGCCCTCATCCTTATTATCGGCGCTGTCGACACCAACAGCGATATCAGCGGACTGAGCGTGAAGATAATTAGCAATTTCGGCGTTTTTCCAGGAAAAACCAGGCTGGTCGTAACCAATATCCCGAATTGCCTCCCGCGTCGCCTCAATCAGGCTATCTGAAGTCACAGATGCCGGACCTCGCACTTCACCTGCCAGGATGACGCGATTGGTTGTTACCAGCGTCTCGCACGCCACTCGTGATTCAGGATCTGCCATCAGATACGCGTCCAGAACGGTATCACTAATCCGATCAGCCACTTTATCCGGGTGGCCTTCGGACACTGATTCTGAAGTAAACAGGAACTCGCCGTGCTTGATCATGATTGTGCCGACTGCCTCACTAAAAGGTGGAATTATCGCGACCCCGCGAACATTGCGCCTGGGAGGCATGTCGTTTGACGGAGGATATGCCGCTGGTCAAGACGCGGGTCTGTTAATCTGGGTCACACGAGATGGGATACAGTGCCATAGCGACCTCACTGGCCGCTACATGGTCTTGCTATTTATTCAAGACCCAACACGTCGTCCATTGAATAATGACCTGGATGCTGACCAGACACCCACCCGGCAGCCCGCACAGCGCCATCAGCAAACACCCGCCGGTCGAATGCGCGATGACCCAGTTCGATCTGTTCTGTGGCTGAAGTGAAAAGCAAGGTATGTTCTCCCACGATCTGCCCGCCCCGCAATGCGGCGAAACCTATTGCTCCGGTCTTGCGTGGCCCGCACTGCCCCTCCCTGGCAGGCTCTCTGACTGCAGCCAGTGTTGTCTGCCTGCCTTCCGCAACCGCTTCACCAATAGCAAGAGCGGTGCCTGACGGAGCGTCGACTTTCTGACGATGATGCATTTCCACGATTTCGGCATCATATTGTTCTGCCGACAGTACAGCCCCCATTTCGCGAGCAATACGCATAACAAGCGTCACCCCTGTCGAAAAATTCGCAGCCTGCACTACCGGAATCCGCATTGCGGCTGCATCCACCGCACGCTGATCGCTGGCAGTTAATCCAGTCGTTCCAAGTACCCATGGGACACCCGCATCCGCCAGAACAGCCGCGTGCGGAATAACTGTCGACGCATGCGTAAAGTCGATGACAACATCAACGTCGCCTACCAATTCGGAGATATCATTCACAAGCCTGAAACCATCCGGCAATGGATCAGACGCCAGCGCTTCATCGTCGATTTGCCGGGAGGTGCCTGCAACCACGACAAAGCCAGATTCTACAGAACTCTGAGCCAGCCTCCGCCCCATCCGGCCGGCAATGCCGGTTATGCCAACGCGTAACGGATGAGGCGTCATCGCAGCAAAAATCCTTCAAATACTGGGGAATCAGGGTGGCGACGCGACCTGGGGGGAAGGACCGCGTCGCCGGTATTCATCCACGGTGCGAGTTTGGGGGACCACCATGGACCCCATTCTCCTACGACGTTTGCAACACTGGTTCAATGTTCAGGCATGTCGCTTTAACACAGACAGTTACCGCATTTCTCCGTTGCTCTGACACAATGGAGAAAGATAAATTTTCTCACAGATATGGTGACATGAGACGCGCGGCAGCATCACGCAACTGAACAGGAAATGACCTTTCATCGAGGTCATGGTGAGTAAGCCGGCGTTTGCGATGACGAGCAATGAAATCATCGATCTCACACGCAAATCCGGAACTGTAGCATTCCACGTTAATCTCAAAATTCAGCCTTAAGCTGCGCATGTCGAGATTAGAACTTCCAATAAAAGCCCAGCTCCGGTCAACGCTGAACAACTTGGCATGATTAAAGGGTGCCTCTGCGAGCCAGACACGACATCCGGCATCAAGCACAGGATGAATATCCGCACGACAGGCCCAGTCCATGATCAGATGGTTACTCGCCTGTGGAATGATAATATCGACTACAACGCCCCTGAGAGCTGCAAGACCAAGTTCCGTAGAAATGCGTGTACCTGGCAGAAAATAAGGAGTCATCAACCGTATGCTGGTTTTTGCCAGCGTGATCGCCTGCAGCATTGTAAATTCAATTTTCTCGAGATCAGTGTCGGGACCTGATGTAACAACCCGCATCACATCGTCGCCAGCCTCATCCGGGATCGGGAAATAAATCTCCCCGCTCAGATCCTCTTCACATGTGAAAGCCCAGTCCCAGGCGAATGCCTCGGTAAGTTGTCTGACAATAGGCCCCTGAAGTCGGAAATGAACATCGGACACCGGATTCGCCGGATGCCAGGCTACAACATTTTCATCCCCGATATTAATGCCACCAATGAACCCCGAATGGCCGTCAACAACGAGAATTTTGCGGTGATTACGAAGATTGATAAACGGCATCCGCCAAGGCAGCATCGAATGCAGAAAACGACTGCAGGGAACGCCCGCGGCTCGCAAACGACGCACTGCCGGACAGATGAAATATCCTGCGCCGATGCCATCAACCAGCACTCGCACAGCCACTCCCCGGTTATGAGCTGTTATAAGCGCTGCTATAAATTGTTCTCCGATACGGTCTCCTCGGAAAATGTAAGAAGACAGCAGGACACTCGCGCGCGCCGCAGCAATAGCTTCAAGCATTGCGGGATATGTGCCATCACCATCAATAAAGGCATCAATGCAGTTACCACCGATCAACGGACGGCCTGTCAGTTTACCAACCATACTGGCCAGTGGAGCAAATGGCCCTTCATTTGAACGGATAGCATAGTGGAGCGCGGGCGCCTCTGGATTACCCCGCTTGCGAACCAGTCGTCGGGCAAGACGCCTCACACGATTGATTCCAAACATCCCATAAAGACACACACCTACAAACGGCATCATAAATGCCGTACTGATCCATCCGATCGCTGAAGCTGTGTCCCTTTTTGTGAGCATAATGTGTGCACTGACGACAAGTGTCACAGCAAAATGAGACAATACGATTACGATCAAAAGAATTGTCATACAGCACAAATCATAACTGCGACTTCTCGCCTTTACTGATCTTCGCATTCATAGAATTTTTATAAACGTTCGCAATAACGGCGATGATGTCCAACCGTTATTTTGAAGCATACCGCGCAAACAAAGGCCGCCTCGCTTACGCTGCCGGGGTAACGGCTGAGATGATCGCAGAAGCGGCACTCATTTCAGCCGGGTCTGAAATATTACTACGAAGAGCGCGAACCAGTCGCGGCGAAATTGATCTGATCGCACAACATAAAACACAATTATGTTTTATTGAAGTCAAGCACAGACCAACATGGACAGAGGCGGCAGAATCTCTCACCCGTCGCCAGCAATACCGTATTATACAAGCAGCAGAAATTATTCTTGCAGGCCACCCTGAGTGGACTTACGAATCGATCAGCTTTGATATGATTGCTGTTAATGAGTCAGGAGAAGCGCGGCGAATCAAAAACGCATTCTGGCTTGATTAAAGTGACTCTTTAAAACCTGGACTTCGAAAAAAAGACCATCGTTTCCAATGGTCTCACCTGTTCATTATCAGGTGCGGTGCCGCACATGCATGGCAGAACCGGAACGCTTCACTGTACGAAAAGAGGCCAGATGGATAAGGCCTTGAGAGTTGCGATGTGCGGCAACCTGAAAACTATGCGCCCGACTGTGTGATGCACCACTTATATGATGCACAACGTGATACACTGGCGCTGCCGTGAGAGACTCTAACGTAAGTTTACTTGCCTCATAATCGGAAATAACACGTTCCGCGTGGGCTGGCTTTACCGTGGAAAACACGAACACGGCAGAAATCCCGGCGGTGAACAAACTCAACTTTCGCATTACGCTTCCGATCATCGCAATCCTCACCCCACCAATTTGCAACCCACTATAACCAGGAGGGCCTTTCCGACAACCCCCAAAGCATTAACGCATCGATATTATCAAAACATTTCCAGCAACAGACAGGCAGTTCAGCCACAAAAAAGCGCACGATCATATGATCGTGCACTTTTTCAACAAAATCACCAGAGTATCAAGCTGACGCTGTTACAATTCCCTTTTCAGCAAGCATTGTCTGGAGTTCGCCCGACTGAGCCATTTCACTGACGATGTCGCAACCGCCAACGAATTCACCTCTCACATACAACTGTGGAATCGTCGGCCAGTCAGAGAAAATTTTGATTCCCTCTCTGATCTCAGGATCCGCAAGCACATTTTCCGTTTTAAACGGCACTCCTATGTGATTGAGAATCTGAACAACTCTGGCAGAGAAACCGCATTGCGGAAAATCTGCCGTCCCTTTCATAAACAACATCACAGGATTGGCTTCAATCAGCGCCTGAATACGCTGTCCGGCAGGTGTTGACATCATTAATTACTCCAGTTTTCAGGAACTCTCAGACTGAAAAACAGCGACAATCATACTTCAGGGAGTTGCAGTCTTTAGAGCAAGGGCATGAAGTGTTCCCCCCATATGTCCCTGAAGAGAATTATACACCATCTGATGCTGCCTGACCCGCGATACCCCATGAAAGGCCTTACTCACAACCGTACAGGCATAATGATCACCGTCACCAGCGAGATCATCAATCGTAACAATAGCATCAGGGAATGCTTCACGAATATAAGCCTCGATTTCTGAAGCCTTCATAGCCATCAGCCTGCCCCTCGCTTTTTATCCGCCAGACTTTCTTTCTGATCTGACGCGCAACCGCATCAACAAGTATACCTCAGGCGCCCATCAAAGATGGAAAAAATGCGGCATTAGCCGCCCTCAGACGAGGTATGGATATTGTCGCACCACTAGGCAAGGTCAAACCACCCCCTCCGATCTTTCCCATCAGACGCGACGGAATACCACGCATGCCAGCTTCGTGTAAAAGCTCCTGCCCATCGGAGTTGACAGCAAGAAGATAACGTCCCTGATCCTCACCAAACCAGTAAGCTTCTGGCCGCATACCTGATTGCGGCGGCTCAAGCTCGCAGCCCTCTCCACCGGCCATAATCATCTCAGCCACAGCGACGAGAATGCCTCCATCTGAAACATCATGGCAAGCCGCCACTTTACCTGAAATGATCTGCTCGCGCACGAAATCTCCGTTGCGTCGCTCTGCACGAAGATCAACGTCAGGAGCGTCACCGGTCTCGCGACCGAGTATTTCTCTCAACCAGAGCGACTGACCAAGATGCCCTTTTGTTTCACCGATCAGTATCAGAACGCCGCTGCGAGGAATCGCCATACCAACATGTTTTTCAACATCAGCAAGCATACCAAGACCACCGATAGCTGGAGTCGGCAAAATAGCACGGGTCGATCCGTCCGGATTCCGCGTCTCATTATATAGAGAAACATTGCCACTTACCACGGGGAAATCAAGAACCCGGCAAGCTTCTCCCATACCTTCGATCGCAGCAACAAACTGAGCCATGATCTCGGGTTTTTCAGGGTTGGCGAAATTCAGGTTATCGGTCACAGCCAGCGGAGTTGCTCCCGTCGCCGTAATATTTCGCCAGGCTTCAGCGACTGCCTGCGCTCCACCTGATCGCGGATTCGCGTAGCAATAGCGAGGTGTACAGTCAGTAGTCAGGGCAAGGCCTATCGACGTATCTTCAACTCGCACAATCGCCGCATCTGCGCCACCCGGACGCTGAGCAGTCTGACCACCAACCGTGCTATCATACTGGTTCCATATCCACGCACGGGACGCCAGATCCGGGCAACTGATAAGTGTTATAAGCGCCTGTTCCAGCCCGACAGGATCGTGAACGGGCCCGATCGGCTCCGGTGCAGGCAGAGTTGCAACAGGGCGATCATAAATCGGAGCCTCATCCGCAAGCGGAGCAAGCGGAATATCCGCTTCGATAGCGCCTTTGTGCCGGACTACAATCCGGCCTGTGTCAGTCAGTTGCCCAATAACTGCGAAATCAAGTTCCCATTTCTCAAAAATTGCCCGGGCCTGCTCGGTGCGATCCGGTCGAAGAACCATCAGCATACGCTCCTGGCTCTCTGACAGCATCATTTCATAGGCTGTCATATCAGGCTCGCGCTGCGGCACGGAGTCCAGATCAAGATCTATACCAACATTTCCCTTGCCCGCCATCTCAACAGAAGATGATGTAAGCCCTGCGGCGCCCATGTCCTGAATTGCAATAATTGCATCGGTTGCCATCAACTCAAGACAAGCTTCAATCAGCAGCTTTTCCACGAAGGGATCGCCAACCTGCACAGTAGGCCGCTTAGCCAGAGCATTTTCGTCAAATTCAGCAGAAGACATGGTCGCGCCGTGGATACCATCGCGCCCGGTTTTGGAGCCAACATACACAACCGGGTTACCAATACCGGCTGCTGCGGAAAGAAAAATCCGATCCTTTCGCGCCACTCCGACGGTCATTGCGTTGACCAGGGGGTTGCCATCGTATGCCGGATGAAAATTCACCTCGCCACCAACGGTGGGCACACCGACACAGTTGCCGTATCCGCCGATGCCCCGCACTACCCCGTCGACAATCTGTCGCGTGCGCGGATTTTCCGGTGACCCAAAGCGCAGAGCATTCAGATTAGCAACTGGTCGGGCGCCCATCGTAAAAACATCGCGCAAAATACCACCGACGCCCGTCGCCGCGCCTTGGTACGGTTCAATAAAGGACGGATGGTTATGGCTCTCCATCTTAAAGATGGCAGCAAGACCCTCTCCGATATCGACAACGCCTGCATTTTCACCAGGCCCGTGAATCACCCATGGCGCAGTCGTTGGCAATGTACGAAGCCATTTTCTCGAAGACTTATAGGAACAATGTTCAGACCACATCACCGAAAAAACGCCGAGTTCTGTCAGATTTGGTACCCTGCCCATAATTATGAGCACCTGGTCATATTCCTCACCGGAAAGACCAAACTGACGAGCGAGCGCGGCATCCACGACTTTCTGCTTCGAACTCACTGGACGACTGCCTCCACCAAACTTTCGAACAGCGGCCTGCCGTCCTCACCGCCCATCAGAGAGTCCACCAGATCCTCCGGGTGCGGCATCATACCGCACACCCGGCCATCTGAACTGACGATTCCGGCTATAGCATTGAGGCTGCCATTTGGGTTGGTTTCACGATCCTGCGGCGACACAACACCATCTGATGCTGAATACCGAAAGGCAACACGACCTTCACCTTCGAGCATTTCCAGCGTTTTCTCGTCAACCACATAATTACCGTCGCCATGTGCCAGCGGTGCACGGAAAACATCATCTTTCTGCCACCGGGCGGTAAACGGTGTCTCCGCATTTTCCACTCGAAGAAAGCAATCCTGAGAAAGAAAACGAAGGCTGGCGTTCTTCAGCAATGCTCCGGGAAGCATTCCTGTTTCGGTCAGTATCTGAAAACCATTACAAACGCCCAGAATATATCCACCCCGTTCTGCAAATTTCCTGACCTCATGCATTATCGGGGAATGCGCAGCCATGGCGCCACAGCGAAGATAATCGCCATAACTAAAACCACCAGGCAAAACAATCAGATCCAGATCCGGAAGATGCGTATCCTGATGCCAGAGTATTTTCGGCGCACGACCAGAAACAGATCTGAGCGCAATCGCCATATCCCGCTCCCGATTAGTCCCCGGAAAGACGACAATACCGGCTTTCATTTCGAACTACCGATTGCGGCACCACAAGGATAAGAGTCATGCAAGGCCATAAAAACTCCCTCCCCCACAGGCTTATCCAGCACATCCTGATGAGCCTTCAGCCAGGAAACGACTTTCCCACGCATAGCGACACCGGACTCAGTCTGAGGGATGCAAAATCCGGCTGAAGCTTTCGGATCGCCCTCATTACGATTATTGACTTTCCCAAGCGCACCAGCGTCAGCAACGCCTGAAATATAAGCGTCGCAGACCTGCGCTCCAGCTGGACGAGAGCAGATACGCCCAAAATTTCCAGCTTTCATCGGAGAAACTCGCTGGGCGTTCGCATCAGCAGCAGCCACCAACAATCCGACACACATGCAGGAAACAACACTAATCAGGTCAAGTCGCCTCATTTCGCGATTTCCACAATAAAATCCTCAATAACCTGATTTGCCAGCAAACTTTCCGCCATTTTATGTGCCCGCTGCGCTGCACGCTGAGGATTCTCTTCATCCAGATCAAGTTCGATCACTTTACCCGTGCGAACCTCGCACACCTCTGGAAACTCCAGAACATGAAGCGCGTGATTAATGGCTTTGCCTTGCGGATCAAGCACACCCTCTTTGAGCGAAACTATTACCCTTACCTTCATACCGCCTCCCGCTACTTTTATCTCCGCAGTCAGCTGCAGGCTACTGCATCATTTCCGAGCCCTTCATATCACCGTTGCCGGCTTCGGGCAGTATTCCAAGTCGTCGGGCAACTTCCTGATAGGCTTCCTCAACCCGTCCCATATCACGACGGAATCTGTCTTTATCCAGCTTTTCGTTTGTTTTGGCGTCCCATAACCGACAATTATCCGGTGAGATCTCATCAGCAAGGATAATGCGCATCTCTTCATCTTCCCACAGACGCCCGAACTCAAGTTTAAAGTCGATAAGCACAATCCCGACACCGGCAAACAACCCACACAGAAAATCGTTCACCCGCAATGCGATTGCGACCATATCGTCCATGTCGTGCGTACTTGCCCAACCAAACGCGGTGATATGTTCTTCGGCAACCATTGGATCGCCAAGAGAGTCATTCTTATAATAATACTCAACAATAGACCGGGGCAGCCTCGTGCCTTCCGGTATCCCCAGACGTTTGGCGATACTCCCTGCCGCGACGTTACGGATCACAATTTCCAGAGGAATGATCTCAACCTCACGAATCAACTGCTCACGCATATTGATACGACGAATAAAGTGGGTTGGGATTCCAACTTCCTGCAACCGCAACATGATATATTCACTAATACGGTTGTTCAGGACGCCCTTGCCGGTAATGATACCCTTCTTTGATCCGTTCCCGGCTGTTGCATCATCCTTGAAATACTGCACGAGTGTCCCGGGTTCCGGTCCCTCGAACAGGATTTTAGCTTTCCCTTCGTACAGCTGGCGTCGGCGGGCCATTGTCATCCTTTACTCACTTGGGTGCGGTGCGATCCGCACTTTTCAAGGGCCGCAATACAGGCGCCTCATGTCATGCGGGTGCCTCTTAGCAGCCTTCGAAGCCAGATGATACAGCCGCATGCACTCTGCATTATCCGATGTCAGGGCACCCAGGCAGTTTCACCCGGCAACGGATCCAGTTTCTCCAAAAACCACTCTGTAACGATCATCAATCGCTTTCAAATGCGAACAGCTATCCATCGCGGCATCAAGCACTTCAGGAGTAATTCTCCCTGCTATATCAGGATCAGTGTCCAGATTTTCGCGAAATGTGCGACCATTCGGCTTACCAAGCTGCGTCCATGTAGCCATCGCACAGCGTTGCACGATTTTATAAGCATCTTCCCGCAGCACACCAGCCCGGGCAAGGGCAAGCAAAACCTCGCCAGAATGCACAATTCCACCCAGGCTCTCGATATTGGCAGCCATTTGCTCCGGATAAACGATCAGTTTATCCATCATCCCCGCAAGCCGCACAAGAGCAAAATCCAGCCCGACGGTTGCGTCCGGACAGATGTTACGTTCAACGGAGGAGTGGCTGATGTCGCGCTCATGCCAGAGCGCAACATTTTCCAGCGCGGGAATCACATGAGACCGAACCAGACGAGCGAGCCCCGTGAGATTTTCCGACAACACCGGATTACGTTTATGCGGCATAGCCGACGAGCCTTTCTGGCCCGGATGGAAGAATTCCTCTACCTCACGAACTTCCGATCGCTGCAAATGACGCACTTCCGTTGCCAGACGCTCAATGCCGCTTGCTATCACAGCAAGAGCACAGAAATAAGCTGCGTGACGATCCCGGGGAATGATCTGGGTCGAAACAGGTTCCGGCATCAGCCCCAGTTTTTTCGCGACATAAGATTCAACACGCGGATCAAGATGAGCAAAAGTACCAACAGCGCCTGAGATCGCGCACGTGGCAATTTCAGCTCGAGCGGTCAGCAGCCGTGTGCGGTTGCGTTCAAATTCAGCATAATGCCCCGCCATCTTGAGTCCGAACGATGTGGGTTCAGCATGAATCCCATGGGACCGCCCGATGGTCAGTGTGTACTTATGCGTGAAAGCCTGCTTTTTCAGCGCTGACAGAACAGCATCCACATCAGCCAGAAGAAGGTCCGTTGCCTGCGTCAATTGCACGGCGAGACAGGTATCGAGCACGTCAGATGACGTCATACCAAGGTGCACGAAGCGGCTCTCGGGGCCAATTTTCTCCGCTAACCAGGTGAGAAACGCGATAACGTCATGTCGCGTCTCGGCCTCGATCGCATCAATCCGATCGAGGTCTAATTGGGAGAAAGCCGCAATAGCTGCATCTCCGCGACCCCGAATAATCTCCGCAGCTTCACCTGGGATTTCACCGAGTTCAGCCATAGCTTCACACGCGAGCGCTTCGATTTCGAACCAGATACGATACCGGTTCTCTGGTGCCCATATGGCCATCATCTCGGGTCTTGTATAACGAGGCACCATCGGGCGTTGCCCTCCTGCTGTTTTGGGGCCGGCATAACCGGAGATCACCCGGCGGTCCTAAAACATTTCCCACGCCGGTGGAATGTTCTGCCCGAAAAAGAACGCTTACCAGTTCCAGACAACAACACGGTTTCCATTTCGTAATCCTCAGGAAACCCTCCGTTAATCAATAAGATTATAAATGAGATTACAACCAAAAAATGGAATAATTAACCCCATGACCGTCCCTCAGCTACCGTATCTTCTACAATCCGGAAGCACCAGAAATCTGCAACACAATCAGAGCGAGCACTCATCCTTACAACACTCCCCAAAACGTACTGAGCCTGACGGTTACGCTTTTCGTGGCATGACAATCGGCGGATTGCTATGCCTGCCGTTTTGGATTTGGGCGATATGGTTAGTGTCACATCGTTGAATTAATCCGCGCCGTAAGGGGGACCTCAGAGTCCGTTCGGTCAGGTTTTCCGGTAATTGCTCACGTGGTTGGCGGAAGGGGTTGCGCTGTATGATGTAATTTAATTTGGTTTATGGATGTCGCGCCGACCGCGCATTAAACTGAGTGAAGCCGGGAAAGATGTCCTGCTGGCCCAGCAGCGGGAGATGATCGAGCGTTTGGTTGCGCGGATATCGGAACTTGAGGCGTTGGCGGCGGGCAAGCCGCGCAGCACCTCATTCAATTCGCATATCCCGCCCGCGAAAGACGGTTTTGGTCGCGGCAGAAAGCATCCTCCGCAAGCGTCCACCCAGCGAGAGGAAGGCGCGGCCCCTCGCAGTTACGCCGGACAGGACCGAACGTGTCATGGCCAATGCCTGTGGCCATTGCGGCATGGATGTATCGGGGGAAGCCCAGCGTTGTCAGCATCGTTACGACCATATCGACCCGCCGCCGATCCAAGCGATTGCGGCTCGGGTCGCACACTATTCGGTGGCCGCTGTCGGGGATGTGGTCGTCGCTATCGTGCGCCGACGCGCCAGCGGCGATGTCGGCTGCGTGCACGGTGGCCTACATCATAGCCCGGCGGATCAATCCGCCGCCCCCTTTTCGGCGCTCTTCACGCTCTGGCTGCCTATCACAACCGTTGTCGGGCTGACATCTCTGCCGTCCCACTGCCATCGGTCAAGATAGTCGCAAAGCGTGGTGCGCGGCGGAAGATCGTTTGGGATTGCTTACCATTTGGCAGCCAGTGCTCAGAATATACATGATCCCGTTGACGACATCGCGCGTCATTCACCTGACGTTTGCCGCCGCCGCGCTTCGCAGGCGGAATAACCGACTTGGTCAGATCCCTTCCATTGTCAGTCAAATCACTCAGGTAACCCATATGGTCACGATTGTAGCGGGTGCAGTTTTCGAACGTTCACATGGGGCACCTCAACGAATCAGGAGCAACACCCCATATGGAATCACAACAGAAGCAACAACTTCAATCCCCACCTGCTAACCAATTCAATTAACTCAAAATCCTTTCGAACAGACACTCAGAAATAACGTTCGTAAATTGTCACGACATCGCCAGGAGCCAGGAGTGTTTCTGGTATTATCCTGCCGTTTACCGGGTGATTACCGTTAATTCCTTCAGTTCGCACTGCACTCGCCGTATTTGTGATAGCTCGATATGTATATCCACCGGCAAGCGCGACTGCAGACTGCATTGTCATACCAGGGATATATTGATACTGTCCCGGCTTAGAAACTTCACCAAGAATAAATACAGGCCTGTACTTCATAACTTCGACTGACACACTCGGATCACGCAACAAACCACGTGAACTTAGAGTTTTTGTAAGTTCGTTAGCCAAGCTCTGCGGCGTCTCACCCGCAGCTTGAACTATTCCGATCAATGGGAAGGCAATAGTACCTGTATCAGCAACAAAAAACGTATTGCTGAGTTGTGGGTCATTATATGTGAGAACGCGAACCTGGTCTCCGGCCCCCAACCGATAAAAACCCGTTGCCTGAGGCAACGGAACAAGACCATGTGTTGGGGAGCAAGCGACAAGAGTCCAAAGAAAAAGACAGAACCCGCCTAGACGAGCAGACTTGGCAACCAGAAAATTCTCTTTTTGTACGAACGGGCGATTACCCTGCATCTCACAACCCTCTTTCTTTTCCTGATAGGCCGCCAAACATGCTTGAATTTTCACAATCAAATTATTAGCGTGCAAAGGAGATACCAAACATAATTGTATTAGATGTATACGTAGATTGAGCAATACTACTATACGAGATCGATGCAATACCATGCTTTGTGTAACTAGTGATATGACTATAACTCAAAGATGCCGTAAAATCGCGATTTATCTTCCAGTTCACGGAAGCATTAAAAATAAACTGCGTCTGATGCTGCGTCCTCATTTTTACCTCGTTACCAGACGGACGAGAATCCGTTGTGCCCATTTCAGCAGATCCCCGCAAAAAAACATCTCGACGCAATTCATGATCCTCCTGCAAGCGCACTGTTGACATGATTTGATTCCGAGAAAAAGGTGATGTCGGATCAAACAGACCACGTTGACCAGTTAAGGTAACCGTGTTCATCAGATCAGGCATCCAGATCACATCCGCTTCAGCGGTCGGCGTTGTGATCGCACTGGCATCACTCCTCGTAAATTGTCTGGTTTCCCCCCCGGCCAGCACTCGATACTGAAGAACCTGACTGGCTCGCATATCGAGCCCGATAAACCCACCTCCACTGATATAATCACTTGGCACGGTACCAGGATTAGATATGAACTGAGCCTCGCTTCCTCTCAGAATTGCCACCAGTGCATTACCTTTTGAAATCTCAAAACGCCCCTGCAACATTTGCGTCTCAAGCTGATGCCCAAGCGAGCGAACATCCTCTCTGGCGAAAGTTGACGTCCCCCCTGCCTGACCAAAAGAAAAATTATTGTAAGAAGCGCTGGGAATAACAGCAAAACGAGCCCAATTTTTTCTGTAACTAACCCGGGCATCATCTCCCGCATATGGAACCGGATATGAAATTCCAAAGTTACCAAGGTCAGTAGCATACAAATGCATAACATAATGAGAATACCCTATACTTGCCGTATCTTCTCCTATATTGAACGACCCACCAAAAGAAGCCGTCCAGTTCGTATAATTTGCGGCTGATAATGTTGGAAATTCATGATTTGCAACACTCATCGACATACCGACAGCATGACGATTCCAGTTTGAGTTAGCACTCAAAGAGGCTGATGTATCCAATTCAGCTCCTGATGTATTTTTTACACCAAGAATACTCGTATTATAACCAAAAAACTGTGACGCGGATGGTCTTATAATATAATCTCCAACATGGATACCTGAATCAATATTTTGCATATACTGACGCATAGTAACAGAAGCAGTAGAGTCTGATGAATAACCAGGAAGCTCGCTCGGAAAATATTCCGTCATCAACTGCGCGTACGCCTCACATGGAAACAGCCATCCAGACAGAATCAACATTAGAAAAAGAAATCTCAATATAGTGTTGCTGAAACTGTCATACAAGAAGGGCAAAACAAACCATCGCCACTTCATATTGGCTTGCAACTCACCGTATTTAACTCCGGAATAGCAGGCTCCCCAAGAATATCACGATAAACACTCACATAACGTTTTGCTACATCCCGCCAATCATATAGCTGAGCGCCATTAATCGCCCGGTCCCTAAGCTGCGTTAATTTTGCCATACCACTATTTTGGCATTTTTCAATTTTAACAGCCGTTGTTTCAAAAACAGTTGAATTATCCAGAATCCCGACTCCTGTGCGCGCAATCAGACGACGAAACGGAGCAATTTCACTTAATACTGGAATTAGACCAGCCGACAGCGCTTCTACAGCGGCCAGTCCGAAACCTTCGTGCTCAGAAAGACTCACAAACCACGTCGCGCTACCAAGCGCATTACGCAACTCTGAGTCAGATGGGTCAGGAAGAAATGTGACCGCGGCTAAAACGCCTGCATCGTCAGCCATTGCCCGGAGATCCTCCAGACTCTGTTCCGCAGGACGCCCGGCAACAATCAATCGCCATTCATTATGCTGTTTTTTCAGCGCTGCAAGCAGTGGAAACAGAAGATCCAGACGTTTATGTGGTGAAAATCGACCAAAACTAATTAATGTACGACACGGCACCTGAGAAGCAGCGTTTAAAAATTTTTCCTGATTAATGCCGTTCTCAATCGTGATGAGACGTGCTCCGGAAACAGGACTAAAAAGCTCAGCATCATTCTCGCTGCATGCAACAATCTTTGAATATTTACTGACACTGGCCCGAGTGATACTCGAAAACCATAATTTTTTCAGACGTGAATAGGCACCACTATGGAAAAAACCGCCATGAGTTGAAGCAATCAGAGGACGTTGATGCAGCCTCTTTGTAAGAGCAAAATAATCAAAGAAGAAATCAATCGCATGAACATGAATGATATCTGCGTCCCGAAGATGCCACAGCACGGAAGGCGCAACCGGATACCGCTTCGAGCCGCACCATGGAATCCGTGTGACGGGTACACCGGATACAGAATCCCGAGGAGGCAAAGAGCCATTACGGTTAAAAACACTGTTTAAAGTAATGATTCGCGCATCCACCCCGGGCATATTACGTTGTTGCACTGAGAGATTCAGAACAGCATCCTCAAGTCCACCGACCGACGGACTAAACTGCCTGACAACATGAATAACTTTCACTGGGCAGCCTCTCAGTTCTGATAACCGTGAGTAATGAGCTTAATCTCACTTCGTGTAACCTGGGTACCACAAAGCAGATTTGCTGATCTTTCATCAGCTCCTGTTAACACCGTACCTGTCATCCTCGCCCCGTAGACACGCAGACGGTCAAGGCATGCCGCGGCTACGCCCCGTGACGTATGAGCCCAGCGGCATACAAAAATTGTCTGATCGGCAACAGACGCCATGATGAGACCATCAAGCGCTACTGCCAGGGGCGGAAGATTAATAATAATCATTTTATAATTACAGGATAAATCCCTCAAAATATCGCGGATACGAGCAACCTCTGCCGGATCAAATGAACTTAACCGTGGATTGCCTGGGGGAATTACATCGATACCAGTAACATCATCTTTAAAAATAACATCTGTTGCTGTAGCCCTACCGGCGAAAAAGTCAGAGAACCCTTTTTTCATCTGCAAATTTAACTCGCCAGAGTTCGTCAGACGACGATAGTCGAGGTCGATAAGCAAAACTGATTGCCCTGCCCCATTAAGGGCGCTCGCCAGCCATGTCGCCACTGTCGTTTTACCGTCGCCAGGTGTCGCCGATGCAATAGCCACAACTTGTGCACCAATTGGCTGACCGCCACCAGCAAGGGAAAGTTGCGCTGAAAGACCACGCATTGCCTCCGCCGCCTGAGAGAAGGGATGGTCCAACACAAACCGGGCAAGACTCTTCTTTCGCATTCCTTTTATGCGCGGCAATATCGTCAGAAGCGGCAGCCCTCCGAAGTTACGCAACTCATCGATATCGATAAAACTTGGAGAGAGCCATGCCCGAAGAACAACTGCACTTGTTGCTGCGACCAGCGCTAACACAATCACTCCCATCAGTAATTTATTACGATTAGGGAATGTCGGTGAGGCTGGCGTTGCTGCGTGGGACACAAATGTAACAGGCGGTTGCAGCAGAGCCACTCGATCAGTTAGTTCTTTAGCGCGGTCAAGAAAAGCTTCGTAAACGCCTCTTGCGCTTGTGGACTCCTGCTGCAGTGTTTTGTATTCCGCCTGTGCACCAGTTTGACCAGCAGATTGCTTTTGTAATTTCTCCATTAAATGAGTCAGTTCGGCAACATCTGCTTTTGCAGCGATAAGTTCAGAATTAATCGAAGTCAGAGCCTGACGTGTTTCGGCATGAAGTTGCGCGTTCGCACCGGCTATCTGCTTGTCCAGAGCCAGAACATCAGGATGATTAGGACCAAATGAGCCGGCTTTTTGTGCACGGACACCCTCGGCCTGCATAAGAGCATTTGCTGAAGCAACGAGAAGAGGTTGTTCAGCTAACGATATCATCGCTCTCGGATCACCACCACTGATTGCGGCATTAAGCGCCATCACCCGCGCCTGTGCAGCAGCATATCGATTTTGCGCCTGACTGAGACTTGAAGCCATATCCGAAATCTGTCTGTCGACAAGCGGTGAATCCTCACCTGTATTCACCAGGCCATGCTGAACGTTATACGTGCTGGCCACCCGTTCGGCCTCAAGCCATCGCTGCCGTAACGCGGCCGTGCGGCCATCAATCCAGTCGGCTTCACGCTTGAGATCACCCTGACGCTGCGTCAGGGCCAGTTGTTGATAACTGGTTACAAACGCATTGGTCAGCGCAGCAGCTCGCTCACCAGTATCAGCCTTTACACTCACATTAATTACACGCGAATTCGCTTGTGGCTCAACTGTCACGGTTGAAAGGAGACCGTCTATGGAGCGGTCCAGAGCATTTGCGCTATTGCTTGCGGATGGCGAAGACGTGTTGCAAACAAAATGCACACTATGTTCACAAAGAAAATGACGCCAGGTATGGCGCACAGGCGCGGGCGGCTCCGGAAATTGCCTAAGAACCATAGCTGCGACATCCCGCGACTTAATAAGAGCGCCCTGCGTCGCAAGCTCATCATCTTCAAGCGATGCTTTCTCGCTGTTAGATGACTGGAGAAGTGGATCTGCTACAGGCGTTGTCACGACTATGGTGGCCATTGCCATATATGACCTTCGCAGCGAAAAGACTGCGGCACTTCCCAGCAACAGGATCACCGACATCACGATCACAAAGAGCGCACGATAACGCCAGCCTACGTTAATATAACGAGAAACAATGGCGTAGGCTCCACCATCAGGCAGTGCGGGTACTCCCGACTGATCAAAAGACCGATCCATAACGCGCTCAAACATATCGACTCAGACCTTTCGGAGGACCGAATTTGGGCGCGGCTTTAACCGGCCATGTCAACGACAGCCACCCGATTTTCTTAATGTGGTAATTATCTTGGAGCGTAAAACATAAAAGCCGAAAACAGGAAGACCGATAATGTACCTGCGCCAGAGTCTTCGAGGCTCCCGACTCAATCTGACAAGCCATTCCAATCCGAGATTAGCTACCCAGCGGGGTGGACGCCTCACACGACCAGCAGCGTGATCGACAAGCGCACCCGCTGTGATCGCGACAACGGGCGGAAGCTTTTCCCAGTTATCCCAAAGCCACCGCTCCTGACGGGGCATCCCCATATTCAGCAGCAAAACTGACGGGCAAGTTTGTTTTATCTCTGCGAGAATCGCCTGAGAATCAACTGATTCCGGATCGGCATCAAAAAAACCATTATGCCATCCCGCAATTCTGCAACCATATCTGCCCGCGAAAGCCTTTGCCGCTTCGGCCACAACGACTTCGTCTCCACCAAGCCAGTACACTGAAGCCTCTGACCCCAATTCCTGCAATACATTACCAACCCACTCAGGCGGAGTCGTGCGATGCAGGCGCCTCCCGGTCAGAAATAATGAAGCAAGCTGAACACCTGCCCCATCACAAAACGCCACTTCCGCCTTTTGGAAAAGCTCGCGCAACCACGGAAGACGCTGAGCAATTGTCAGACAATGCGCGTTCGCATTGATGACACGCAACTTCTGGCCTTCCCGTATTGCCGATATCAATCCAAATTCAAGATCTTCTCTGGAAATATCAAAAAGCCTCACTCCCATCACAGAGACAACGGAGAACTCACGTCCGGCGAAATACGCCTTATGTAACTCAGATTTTTTATTTTTTACGTGGTCAGAAGGCATGACGACTAAACACCTCTCTGACGATAGTCAAAAACATGATTTTAAAATCAAAGAAAATCGACCAGCGCCGAATATACTCAAGATCATAATTGACACGCCTTCTCAAATCTTCGACAGTTACAAGCTCTCCTCGGGCACCATTTACCTGAGCCCATCCGGTAATCCCAGGCTTCACATGATAACGCAAGACATATTCAGCCAAAGCATCATCCAGCAACTTTCCACCTGCCCGGGTATGCGGCGCATGAGGCCTTGGCCCCACGAGAGACATATTACCCTGAATCACATTAAAAAGCTGGGGAATTTCATCAATACTCAGCTTTCGCAACCATCGCCCAACTCGCGTCACTCTGGGATCGCCACGACTAGTCTGACGATCGGCCATAGAGTCAGACATGTGAGCGTGCATCGAACGAAATTTATACACGAGGAATTCGCGGCCATTTTTACCCAGTCGAGGTTGCCTGAAGAAAACAGGACCGGATGAATCCAACTTAATTGCAAGGCCGACCAAAATAAAAGCCGGAGCAAGAAAAACAACTCCTATCAAGGCTAGTATAAAATCAATTATCGATTTTTCCAGCGCCTGAATCTCAGAAAGCGGACGCCTCTGGAGGACAAAAAGAGTTGATGGCCCAAAATACTCAACTGGAAGAGCACTATCAATACCATGAACCAAAGATGGTATAATATAGATGTCAGAAAGAACCTGACGAAGTCGTAAAGTGACATCCTTCAGGAATATTTCGTCTATTTCAATATTTGAGAACGCCAGAATAATAGCATGAAGAGGATCATGACGACTTCTCTTTACCAAGGCATTTAAGTCGTTATCTGAATGATTATCAATACTCTGAACAGATGGCACATCAAACATACCGAATAGTCCGTAGGTGTGACCTGCATCATGCGAAATACGTTCGGCCAGTTCAGTAGCAGCCTCGCCAGACCCTATAATTGCAATTTTCCTCTGCAATCGCACAACAACAGATGGCAGAAACAGAACAAACGTAACAACACACCGCTCAAAAAAAAGACTGACCACCACGAAGAAGAACCAAATCATCGACAATTTGAAAGATTCGCCAAGCGATCTAAAAAATATTTCCAGCAACAAAATTTTCACAGAAACGGAAAAACATAAAGCGACGCCTAAATAACGAACCTGTCCTTTAAATCGTCGAATTTTTGGAAAAGAAAGAAGATTCCTTTTTTTTGGAAAAAGCCAGAATATTAATACCGCCGCAATATCACTGACAGTAACTGCCGGAGCCGATGACATCGATACCTGCGGTAACTCAAGCATATTCGCAGTGACTGCTCCCAAAATCAGACTGAGTCTGTCTAACCAGGTTACAACTGCCGCCAGCATCGAATGAAAATAGGGATAAGGCTCACGCAACAACTGTCGCCCGACCTGCGGCCGGCTGGTTGTTTTGGCGCTCTCCCCGGCGGAAAGGACCGAATTTCTGTCCACGAGCACCACACGGTCAGTCATGACCACGCATTCTCCAATTTCATATTTCCTCACCCAGCGAAGCTATTAAGGCAGTCCCACTCTGACTGTGCAAAAAATTTGAAAGGTATGCGTCAGGAAAATCGACTTATCTGCCACAAACCTGTCATCTCTCCAAAACTGAAAGCGTCACCACCAGCGTCTTGCAATTCGACGACAAGAATCTGACATACAACCCGTGCGTCACGAAAGAGCCACCGAGGCGCTACTTCGTCAACCTCGCTACAATCAAAAATGTAAGAAACTTCAATTCTATTTCTATATGTTAACAATGTTTCTATAGATAAATTTTAATTGTGTGTCCGATCAGGTTCCCGGATCAAGCCGTTAAAACTGTAAAATTTTGGAATAGGCAATTGCACAGCCGCTGATGAACTCAGTGGGATTGGTGACCATCTCAGTATCACAGACGGCCAGAGCGGAGGCCATGGCCGATCGCGATATACAGATAACGCTCCATGGAAGCACCGAATATCAATTCGGTCAGGGAAATCTTCCCACTAACGTAACAAATACTGACAAAAATCAGACATCGGCGCTCATTCGGGTTTCATCCACAAATTGCTCAGTTGCATCATCAATCGAGCGCGATTTGCGACCTTTCGGGTTGTGCACATAAAGCGTTTTTGCGTCAATTTTTTCCACAACATCAGGCTGAAGAGGCATCTCGTAACGTGGACGACGCATATGGTCGGCAAGCTGCAACTTAGGATTGAATACAGAGTTGAATTTCCAGAGCATTTTCACGAAATTTGTCTGACCCTGCGCGAGAAGGCGAGCGGCAATACCGGCAGTATCCCGCAGAGCTGCCCAGCCCATGTGTTTCGTGTTCAGGACCTGCTGGGTTTTCACCAGCTCCTCATAAAATTCGGGGAGGGACAGCGTGGTCGGCAAAACAGCGTGCTGGATATCAAAAAGCCTGTAATCCCGCGTTGTCAGACGGCGTGCTTCTTTGTGCCAGATTTCTGTGCCGGGATAAGGTGTCGTGACGGAGATGTTCACAATGTCCGGAATTTCCAGGCACCATTGCCGTACAGCCTCAAATCTCTCCTTCGTCCAGGAGGGGTCGGCGATCAGATTGATAGCCACGATAAGGCCAAGTGAACGAGCGTATTCGAGCGCTTCGAAATTTCGATCAAGCGAAACACGTTTACGAAAGCGCTTCAGGCCTTCTTCATCGACAGCTTCCAGACCGATGAAGATGTAGCTCAGGCCGATCTCACTCCACTCTTTGAAGACTTCCTTGTTACGAAGAAGAACATCTGCCCGCGTTTCAAGGTAATATTCTTTCCTGATTCCTCGCCGGCGGATTTCCCTGGCGATGGCCATTCCATGCTCGGCGTGAACAAAGGCTACGTCATCGACGATGAATACGCCGGGCTCTTTCAGGCTCTCAAGCTCGTCAGCAATGACCAGCGGGCTCGCCGTGCGATATGAACGGCCGTAAAAGGTCCACGCACTGCAAAAAGTGCAGTCCCACGGGCAGCCACGGGCGAATTCTATTGATGCGGCAGGATCAAGCGTGCCGATAAAATACTTGTTGCGGTGACGCAGAAGATCACGAGCCGGCCGGACATCATCAAGACTTTTGACAAAGGCTGGCGGTGGCCCCTCAAAATTTTTGCCTACAATCCCGGGGACAGTCGAAATATCGCCTTTCTCCCATCCTGCAAGCAGTGGCCCGATTCCTGGCTCGCCTTCACCACGCAGAATGCAGTCAATCGCGCCGCCGCCAAGCTCCAGGATATCCTGAGCGATAAACGAAACAGAGTGGCCGCCTACAAAAATCAGCGCACCAGGGAGTTTTTCACGTGTCTCTTTGCAAAGATCCACGATCTCCGGAACATTTGCGAGATAATTTCCAGAAAAACAGATTGCGTCCGGTTTAAACTCATTCACCAGCCGCCAGTAGTCACGATGCGTTTCAGCCTGCAGATCAATCAGCCGGACATCGTGCCCTGCATTTCTTGCCGCGCCGGCCACGAGTTCAAGGCCGAGGGGTTCCAGCCTGAGAAACACTCTTGTGTACATGAGTGCGCTTGGATGGACAGCAAGAAGTTTCATAACCACCTCCGTCAGTGGAACACAGGTAAAAAAGTAAGCAGGTCTGATACGGAACCTTCATATATCATCGTCATATGAAGAATGGGCGTTATTCACAGCGAATTTTCGTGGCCGGCACGTCTGCGATTACTGCATGACAGCCGTAACCACTGACTGTTTTCATGTCATACCAACCCGTATTGAGACTGACATCAGGAAAAGAGCCCCAGGGCACGCCCGGCACCCCGCCAGAGGTCGCGGGGAATTCGGTTTGTCACTCAACAGATCGGGGCGAAGGGAGTTGCACTCCCTTCCTGGTTTAGCCAGAACCTGGGGTGCAGAGCCCGGGCTCCGCCCGAACCCGGAAGGGACCGCAGGCCCCTTCACCCCGATCTGTTGACTCAACAAAGCGGATTCCAAAGGTCTGCGACCTTTGGCAGTTACGGGGACGGAGTCCCGGGACTCTCTTTCCGTGGGTCAGCCCCAACGCTGGTCGGTATGAGAGGTGTGGGCTGGCAGGGCGCTGCCCTGGAACCCGGCAAAGGCTCTGTTGTCGTTACGTGCCGGCTTCTTCCCAGGGCTTTGCCCTGGAACTGACCAAAGGTCACAGACCTTTGGAAACATGCTTATTTATCAACAGATTGGGGTGAAGGGGTCCGCGACCCCTACCGGGTTCGGGCAGAGCCCGGATTTTGCTAACCCTTTGAAAAATCACAGATCAACACGTAACGACAACAGAGCCTTTGCAAACCGTTTTATGATCAGCAAACCGGGGTGCGGGGCCTGTGGTCCATGCCGGGTCCGGGTAGAGTCCGGATGCTCCGGCCAGGGGGCAATTTTCACAGGCGCTGGTATGCGTATCAGTTCCCGGATTTTGGATTTGTGGTCCCTGCCGGGCGCCCATATGTCACTTCCGTATCGGGCGTGACGTTGGATGTGCCTGGTTTTGGCAGTGACGTTCCTGCGTACGGCGCCGGTTCGTAGCCGCCGCGGCCACCCTTTGGAGCGGACGCATCGCTGTAATCAGCATTGCGTTCCCGGCGCTGTTCAGCTTCCGCGGCTTCCGGGAAGTCTCGTCCGGGACGTTCTGACGGAACGTCGATATTATCCCCGGCCCGTGGATCCTGGCCTGACATGCGGCAGGACAGGAGAAACACGCAGGCCGGCATCAGCAGCAGAAGCCGCCGTTTTGTCATAGCAACTCCGGCGAGGACGCGGCGGGAGTTGTCGGGATGCGCATGAGTCGGTCCGTCCGGTCAGCTGATCTGGCGTGCTTCCTCGGGCAGCATCACGGGAATTCCGTCACGGACCGGGAAAGCAAGGCCAGCCTGTTTGCTGATCAGTTCGCTGGCCTCCCGATCATAGATCAGCGGCCCTTTCGTGACGGGGCAGACGAGGACGGACAGCAGACGCGGGTCAAGAGGGACGGAAGCGTGAGGCGATGACATGAGGCAAATCTCCGGGAGGCTTATCGGTCTCAGATTATAAATCAGTTTCGCTGTCTCTATGACGGACGGGGCTCGCCCGGGGAAGGTCCGGACAGATCAAGCAGCGACTGTAGCACGCGCGCCCTGTCTGTCAGAGAGGCGGCTTCGAGAAGAGCCTGTTTTTCCGATGACGGGAACGGACAGATCATGGGGAGAGCGATGAGGAGGGCGTCATCGCCCATCTGGTCGATCACTTCCCAGCGGACGCCAAGACCACGCACGTTGAAATAGCTTTTAAGAGAGGCCAGAAGCTGCGCCCGGTCGAACGGAGCGGATGGGATTTCGCTCAGGTCACCGGCATAACCGGACACGTCGATGCGGGCCGTGCGATAGCCACGGCGACCACTGCTTTCCCGGAGATAACGAAAGCGGGTGATGCCTGTGAGCGTGACGGCGAACGTGCCATCCAGGCGTTCTGAGAAAGACGTAATTCTTCCGATGCATCCGACGTCGAAGAGAGGAGGCAACTCTTCGGCCTCGTCCGCTTCGTCGTCGAGTTCGTTGAAAGGCTGGATAATCCCGATCAGACGACGGTCTGCCAGCGCATCTTCAATGAGCGCGATGTAGCGCGGCTCGAAGACGTTGAGCGGCAGCTTCCCCCCTGGCAGCAGCAACGAGCCGAACAGGGGAAACAGCCCGATTTCCACTGGCAGGTCAGCCAGCGTGATGTCCGTCAGGCGCGGAACGATCCTTGGGATATCATCGTCGAAAAGGGACGCTTCCAGCCTCATGCTTCCTCAGGAAAAAAGCAGCGACGACAGACGGCGACGGGCGCTCAGGGTCGCCGGGTCATCGTGGCCCCAGGATTCAAAGAATTTGAAAAGGAGCTGCCTTGCGGCGCCTTCATTCCACTCACGGTCGGCGCGAAGGATGGCCAGCAACTGGGCGGCGGCTTCTTCGCGGTGCCCTGCAACGTTCAGGGCATTCGCCAGGTTCATGCGGGCTTCGAAGTCTTCCGGATTACCTTCGATGCGGCGGCGAAGTTCATCGGCCTCGCCTGCGACCTGCCGCCCTTCCTTCTTCAGTTCGAGAGCGGCGCGGGCACCTTCGATGTCCGGGTGGCTGGTGATTGCCGGGGGAACATCCTGGAGGGCGGCGGTTGCCGCGTCTTCATCATCGAGCGCCAGCATTGCCCGGATGAGGCCACCCCAGGCGGCGGGGTTTTCAGGCTCATCCCCGAGAACGGCTGAGAAGAGTTCGGCCGCGTGTTCGGGCTTGTTTGTCTCCATTGCCGTGCGGGCTTGGGCGAGGAGATCGGCGGCGGGGAGCGTGCCTCCGCCAGCGCCCTGCAGCACGGTTTCAACGAATTTTCTGACCTGGCTCTCTGGCAGGGCGCCCTGAAAGATGTCGAGGATCTGGCCTTTCCAGAACGCGGCGACCATCGGGATTGACTGCAACGGCAGGCCGAGGCGGGTGAGCTGTTCGGCGAGCTGACGGTTGGCTTCGATATCGACTTTGACGAGCCTGACCCGGCCTTTGGCGGCGCGGACGACTTTTTCGATCACCGGTGTCAGCTGCTTGCAGGGACCGCACCAGTCGGCCCAGAAATCGACGAGGACCGGAACGGTGTTACTGGCCTCGATCACCGACTGCATGAACGTCGCTTCGGTGCCGTCTGTGATGATATCGGCTCCGCCCTGCCCTGCCGGAGCGGTTGTCGGCGTGCCCGGTTTCGGCGCGGGTGGGTTCTGGCCGATTATGTAATCCATCGTCTGCAAATCCTGCTTCGCTGCGGCCCTTCCCTGCGCCGGGCCATGCCGCACGGTTCTGGCCGCTTGGCTCTGGTCTAGCGCAGGGAGGTCCAAACACAAACCCATTCACCCGCACGCCCGGACAGAATCCGGGCGGCGGGTTTGTTCCACCGAGATTGGGGCGCTGGCTGTGATTCGCAATGTCAGGATTTTGCGCGGCGGGGCGGAATCAGTTCTTTTTCAGGATAAAGGCAGTTGCGGGTGGCGGCACAGCGCCAGCATTCGGGGCGACGGGCCTTGCAGACATAGCGGCCCTGCAGAATGAGCCAGTGATGCGATTCCCGCAGCAGATCGGCGGGGATACGGGCTTCGAGGCCACGTTCGACATCAAGCACGGTTTTTCCGCGGGCAAGGCCGGTGCGGTTAGCGAGGCGGAAGGCGTGGGTATCGACCGGGACGGCGGCCTGACCGAAGGCGACGTTGAGGACGACGGCGGCGGTTTTGCGCCCTACTCCGGGGAGGGATTCGAGGGCGTCGCGGTCGGCGGGGACTTCGCTGCCGAAGCGATCGACCAGGGCCTGGGAGAGGGCGACGACGTTCTTTGCCTTATTGCGCCAGAGCCCGATGGTGCGGATGTAATTTCCGACGTCATCGACGCTCAGTTTCGCCATTTCCGCCGGGCCGGGGGCGACGGCGAAGAGGGCGGGCGTGACGCGGTTGACGGAGGCGTCGGTGGCCTGAGCGGCGAGTGCTGTGGCG
This sequence comes from Acetobacter fallax, assembly GCF_011516735.1. Taxonomy (GTDB): domain Bacteria; phylum Pseudomonadota; class Alphaproteobacteria; order Acetobacterales; family Acetobacteraceae; genus Acetobacter; species Acetobacter fallax. Next base: position 94,893 of record NZ_WOSX01000009.1, read on the forward strand.
ATGAGAAGCTGGAACGGGGTTTCGAATTTCAGCTCGGTTCTGGCGTCGGGCCAGGTCCGGGCGAGGTCGGCGAGAAAGCCCGCGATTTCCGGCTTTGTCATATTGCGCGGGGCATTGGCGGTGCCATTCGGGGCATGGGTAGCGGCTTTGGGTTTCCGCTTTTGGGGGGGCTTCGTGGCCGTTGTTTTCCGGCGCGGGGACGGAGCGGCTTTCGGGACCAGAGGGGGATTGGTGTCGGGCATAAGGCGGGCAGTTTCTCATTGTGAGCCGGTGGCCGTCAAAGGGGTGTTTCGGCGCTGGTCGGGTGCTCTGCTTTTCCGGTTGTTTTTACTTTATGAAAACAACTTCAGATTGTGGTGCCGGGTGAATTATTTTGAGAGCAGCGCTGATCCGGAGTTGGGTTGTTCTGGGGACGGGATGACGGGCGGAGCGGATTCCAGAATGTTCCGGACATTTTTATTTCGGATTCGACTCGGGCTGGAGAGTTCGGGCGCGTTCGCCGTGAAGGCGGTATTTTTCCGGGGCAGGAAGGGTTTGGGACGGCGGGAGTCGCCATGCCTGTGCGGCAGAGCGGGACACGGGCGATCGTTATTTCTGTCGGGAGAATCGGCTTGTTTTAATATTGAGACGAATCTCACATGATTGATGGCATAACAGAATGACGGGTTGCCAGAACTCTTTGAAGACTTCCTTTTGCAGAAGCGGCGACGGCTGTGACGGGAAAAAGGACTGTCGACTTCGAAGGTTCCCTGGCGAAAGGCCGGCGTTTCCTTATCTGGCGTACCGAACCACATCCTCAGATTCGCGATTATCCCGGGGTGGTCCTGTGCATCGGTGATGAGTCGACAGGGAGGTCGCGGGCGCAATGCTGCCAGAGAGACATTCAGAGCGATACAGTCCGGGCTTTCGGTTCAGTGAAAAGCACATATTGGAGATCAACACGTCTTTTGCAGTGCTTTTGTCCGCAATGAACTGTCGGTCCGACGCTGACCCGTTCATTCATGTCGCAATGACCGTGCGGGAGTTTCCGACGGCAATTCTGCCTCTTATGGAGAGTGAACCGGATCCCTCGTTCGTGTGAGAGCTCTGGTGAACGTTTCCGGCGACTCTCCGGGACACGGGGAGACATCTGCGATGGAGTATGGCGCTTCATTTATTTGCTGGACATTCCATTTCCATGCTTTTGAAACCAGCACCTGTTTTTATTGACACGACCTCAGTCATACAGGCAGGACGTGCCTGCGGCCGGGTTTGGAATACTATCGGCGACTTCCTGTTTCGCCATGAAAGACTGATATCTGACTTTACTGACATCTTATGGCTGGAACGACGCGACCGCGTGTGCTTTCCGACAGTTTTCCGGGAATGATCTGCTTCCTGGTCGTGTTATTTCCCAGCAGCGTGGCCTTCTTGCTGTCATGACAGAGGAAGGGCTTCTGCTGTCGGACAGCGCCGGACGGCTCCGCCACACGTCCGATCCACTGGAACGGCCTGCGATCGGGGACTGGGTGGCGTGCCTGCCACGCCTGGGTGAACAACGCGCTACGATTCATGCTGTACTGCCCCGCACGACCTGTTTTGTCCGCAAGGAGGTTGGCAAACGTACGCAGTCGCAGGTCATTGCCGCCAATATTGATGTGGCGTTTCTCGTCATGACGATGGGGACGGATTTCAATCTGTCCCGTCTGGAACGCTATCTGGCACTGACGAAAGAAAGCCGGGCCATGCCGGTCATTATTCTGACCAAGGCTGACCTGTGCGACGATATTGAGCCGATCGTCAGGGCGGCGAGGGCCTGTGCTCCGGAAACGGCCCTTCAGGTCGTGTCTTCTCCTGAAGGGAGAGGTCTTCAGGAAACAGCCTCATACCTGAGCGGGCGGCGGACCGGTGTCATGGTCGGCAGTTCAGGGGCCGGAAAATCGACACTGCTGAACGCTTTGCTGGAAACGGACCATGCGGCGACCGGAGTGGTCTCGGCTCACGAATCACGGGGGCGGCATACGACAACCCATCGGGAACTGGTCTGCCTTCCCTCGGGGGGGCTGCTGATTGACACGCCGGGCATGCGGGAACTTGGAATGGTCAATGCCAGCGAGGGCCTTGCGGCGGCTTTTGGAAATTTTGCTTCGGAAATCGGGGAGCTTGCTCAGCAGTGCCGTTTCCGGAACTGTCAGCACGAGGCCGAACCGGGCTGTGCGGTCCGGGCCGCCTGTGAAGAGGGGCGGATTGATGAACGGCGCTGGGATAACTGGAACAAACTGACGCGGGAAGTCGCCCATCAGCAGCAGAAGGGAGATCCGGCAGGACAAAGGGCGGCACGACGGGAGCAGCTTCGGCTCAACCGGCAATCACGGAAATCACAGCAGAACGACTGATCTGGCGGACAGGCTGTTCCGGCAGGTCGGGCTCCGGGGTCTGAGCGGTGGGAATTTAAGTTCCCATACCCGGGCAGGCTATTTCACTCAGGCGCCATGGTTTCCCTGCCGATTTGTCTGAGGCAGGCGTCAGCCTGAGGCGACCCTTCCCCCTGTTCTTCCCAGGAATTTTTCTCTGCCGCTTTCCTTGCCGCGCGGTCGGCAGGGAATGTCCTCCCGGAGGAAGGGGGCGGCCATGGCGTTCAGGGACTTTGTGCATAGCTGTGGGGGAGAGTTTCCGGGGGATGGAGTTCCTGCGTTACAGGCCATGCCTGCATCGCGATCCGCGCGATTTCCAGCAATCTGGCCCGTGACGCTCCGTCCCGGGCCTGGACGGCCATGCCGCGCAGCAGGGAACCATAGAAAGCCGCCAGCGCCTCGATATCCGTATCGGCGGGCAGGTCGCCGGCTGCGATGCCCCGGCGCAGGCGGTCTGTCATTTCGGCTTCGGACCGGGTGCGCTGGCTGGCCAGAAGGTCGCGCAGGCGTGTCTGGGCCGGGGCGCACTGGGTAGCGGCGACGGCGATCATGCAGCCGGAGGGCAGATCGTCACGCGTGAACTCGGCGGCGGCAGCGGTCATCAGATGCAGGAAGGCGGTTCGCGTGTCGGTGTCTTCCTGCAGGGCGGCGAAAAACCATGCGCCGGCGACTTTGAGGTAGGCGTCGATCGCCTCCTGATACAGGGCTTCCTTGCTGCCGAACGCATTGTAGAAGCTTGATGCACTGATCCCCATGGCGGCGATCAGGTCGTCGAAGCTTGTTCCGTCATAACCCCGGTCCCAGAACAGGCGCATGGCCGCGCACAGGGTCTGTTCCCTGTCAAAGGATTGCGGTCGCCCGCGGCCACGCCGCCCGCTCCCGATTTTTTTTGGTGTCATCACTCCACAAATCCTTGAACGCAGGGATACGCGCCTCATATGCACATATGTTGGAGTGGTCGCTCCACATTTAATCCATCGGTTTCCGCAAACCGGGCATGAGGCGCATGCACGCTTCCCGGCCCATACAGACAGGCGCAGAACAATGAGCAAGCTTTCCGGAAAAGTCGCAATCGTTACGGGCGCATCCAAGGGGATCGGCGCCGGTATTGCCAGAGCGCTGGCGGCGGACGGCGCTGCGGTCGTGGTCAATTACGCTTCCAGCAAATCGGGGGCCGATGCGGTGGTCGCGGCGATCACGGATGCTGGCGGCAAGGCCGTGGCGGTTCAGGGCGACGTCTCGCGCAGGGCTGACGCTCAGGCGATCGTCGATGCCGCCATCACTGCATTCGGCCGGCTGGATATTCTGGTCAATAATTCCGGCGTCTATGAATTCGCGTCGATTGAAGAGATCACCGAGGAGCATTTCCACCGGCTCTTCAACGTCAACGTGCTGGGCACGCTGCTGACGACCCAGGCTGCGGTCACCCATCTGGGGGCGGGTGGCAGCGTTATCAATATCAGTTCCGTTGTATCGCGCATCACGCCGCCTGATTCCGCGGTCTATACGGGGACGAAGGGCGCGATCGACGCCATCACCGGGTCGCTGGCGCGTGAACTCGGGCCGAAGCAGATCCGGGTCAATGCCATCAATCCCGGCCTGATTGAAACCGAAGGCACCCGGAGCGCGAATGTCGTCGGCTCGGAGATGGAGCAGGCAATTATTGCGCAGACGCCGCTGGGGCGCGCGGGACAGGTGCAGGACATCGCACCGCTGGCGGTTTTCCTGGCATCCGATGACTCCCGCTGGCTGACCGGCGAGACACTGATCGCATCAGGCGGTCTGCGCTGAACTTCGGAATGTGGCCCGGCGTGATGGCGCCGGGTCAGAAGTCCGCAGGTTTCTGCTGAGGGATCTGGCCTGCTTACGACTTCACCTGTCTGAACAGCCAGTCCCTTGCGGCTTTGATGTAGAAGAACTTCCGCGCGGAACCCATGTGATCGACGCCTTCAAAAGTCAGGAAGGTGATGTTGCTGTTTCTGGCGAGGTAGCCATTGACCTGATCGGTCAGCTTTTGCTGGTTGTCGATCGGGAAGATGAGTGCGGGATTCAGACGTTCCGCGGGGCGGGTGACGGTGGCCCCTGCCTGTTCCCAGACCGGCACGCATTTCTCGTTCCAGGGGGTGGCTTTATTGTCTTCCGTTCCTGTGATGATCAGGATCTTCTGTTTAGCGAGCGTGACGACATCTGCGGGCCGTTGCTGGCCGGCGATGATGAGGCCGGCGGCAAAGGTTTCCGGATGCTTTGCCATCAGCCAGAGGGACGTCATCGCTCCCATGGACCAGCCTGTGCAATAGACTCGTCCGGGATCAATTTTCAGAACCTTATCGCGACGGTCTTCCAGATTCGGGTTGCCATAATTCCATGTGTTCCGGAGGAGCGACTCAACGAGTCTGTAGGTATTCTCGACGTCGGACGTGTGTTCCCAGTAATCGTTCATCGTTGTGCGTTCGTAGCGTGGCGTGATGATCACGCATTCATGCCTGTCCTGCTCTTCCGGCAGGCTCCAGATGCTGGCGATGCACTGTTCGGTCAGCGTCTGGGCACAGGTGCCGTCGTAACTCGTTCCCGAGTGGGTGATTGCAAGGAGGAGCGGATAGGTCCTGTTCTCACCACCGTCTTTGAGGAAGGATTTCGGCAGGTAAATGCTGTATTCGAGCCAGGCGGAACGCGTATCATCCCACCACCAGTGATTTTGTTCCCAGGCATCCACGCCCCGGATGACGACACTGTTTCCGCGCTGACCCGCGTTGCTCCACACGGTTTTACTGGCGGGATAAGCCGTGCCTGCAGTTGTCCTGACGGTTTTGTCCTGCGTCAGTATCACCTTGTCACTATCGGTGGTGGGGAGACTGAGGTCGGTATCATGCCGGAATTCAGTGATGACATACTGGCCGGGCACGCTCCTGCGGTCGGAGCGCAGCGCAGGGGTGGCATTCGTATAGAGGGCCACAATGGCCCGTGGCATGGCGGCGGCTGTTGTGGCGTTCTTATCCGGTTCCTCGGGCATTCCCGCGAAGAAGCCTCTGGCAGCGGGGAAGACTGCGGTGGTGTATGTGTCGGGCGCCAGGCTGGCGGGGTCGATATTGACGTCATACTCCACTGCGATTCCGTAAACTTTCTGGCCACCGCCGGTGACTTCACAGAGCGCGCAGATGCTTTGGAGACCAGGGCCTTTCCGCTGGTGGCGACCGGGACCGCCGGGGCCGCCCGGGGTGGGAGAGGACGCCGCCATGAATCCGTTTCCATTATCCGCGGCATGGGCCTCCGGGACTCCGAGCCCCATTGCTGAAGCGGCGCCGGCCAGAGCCGCTCCGGCTGTCACGAAGTTTCGTCTCGATACACCGGTCAAGAATTTCTTCTCCAGGTAAGGTGGTTGGGATTCTGCTGAGTGGAACTCATTCTGTGAGTTGCGCGTCGGCGTGCCGGAAGAGCGTAGACCGACCAGGATGCCGACGCCAGATGACAGACATTCGTCAGCAGGACGACCACATTGTGTCGGACGCGCCGTCTTCGGCGTTGCCGGGGCTGACCGGATCGTGGTGAACATCGTGATGTTGCGTCGGTGGAGTTACGAAAACCGGTTCTGAAGTGCTGAGCGTTGCCTGGCGTCTCTGCCGATGCCGAGAGCCATAATTGCGGCGACAACGCCGGTGCTGCCGGCAAGGATGAGCATATCCCGGTAACTGCCCTGCGCCTGCCGGAGAATGCCTGCGAGCGACGCCGCGCAGGCTGCGCCGATCTGGTGTCCGAACACGATCCATCCAAACACGATCGGGGCCGCGCGTTCTCCGAAGGTCATGGTTGCCAGCCGCAGGGTTGGCGGCACGGTGGCAATCCAGTCCAGTCCGTAAAAGACGCCGAAGATCATCAGGCTCCCGGGAGAGAAGTCGATGAATGGCAGGACGATCAGCGACAGACCACGGAGCCCGTAATAGGAAAACAGCAGCCAGCGGGCATCCAGCCGGTCGGTCAGCCAGCCGGACATGGTGGTGCCGAACAGGTCGAACAGGCCCATCATCGCAAGGTAGCCTGCCGCCGGCACCTCACCGATGCCATGATCGGCGCAGATGGCGATGAAATGGGTGCCGATCAGTCCGTTCGTCGTGAAGCCGCAGACAAAAAACGTCAGGAAGAGGAACCAGAAATCGCGTTTGCGCGCCGCTGTTATCAGCGCAGTCACAGCCGTGCGGAGCGGGTTCCGATCTGAATGGGAGAGTGGCTTGTAATCCGCTGGCGCTCCATGTGGCACCAGTCCCCGGTCTCCGGGATGTTCCGGCAAAAACAGCGCCACAAGGGGTATGATGGCAAGGCAGGTGACAGAGACCGCCATAACAGGCGCACGCCATCCATGATGATGGGCAAGAGCGGCGAGCGCCGGCAGGAAAAGCAGCGATCCTGTGGCTGTACTGGCTGCCAGCAGGCCCATGATCGTGCCGCGAAGGGTGACGAACCAGCGGTTCACAATGGTTGCCCCCAGCACCATCGCCACCGCGCCGGTGCCAAATCCGGTCAGCACGCCCCAGGTCAGGAAAAATTGCCATGGTTGCGTCATGCCCAGCGACAGCCCTGTTGAGAGGCCCGTCAAGAGGAGGGCGCCGATCAGGGTTCGACGGATACCGATGCTCTGCATCAGTGCCGCCGCGAACGGCCCCACGAGACCATAGAGAAAGATGCCGGTGGCGGCTGAGAAAGAAATGGTTGCGCGGCTCCAGCCGAGCGTCTCCTGGAGTGGCATCATCAGCACGCCGGGCGTTGCCCGGACGCCGGCCGAGATCAGCAGCGAGAGAAAGGTGATCAGCACCACCGGCACGAAGACATGCGGACGTTGTGATTGCTTGCCGGAAGGCGGAGAAGTGCTCATATGGATGACCGGTCGATGCTGTTTTTCTGACCATAGGTACCGATCGGTAACATCGTCAAGTCGCGAGTGTATTCATGTCATCGTCTCCGTCGCCCCCTTCCCGCCCCTGTGCCGCTGACCGGATACGCAGTTCAGCGCGGGATCTTTTCTACAATCAGGGCATTCGCGCGGTGGGCGTGGAGGAAATCGTGCAGAACGCCGGTGTGACCAAGCCGTCGCTCTATCGTGCTTTTGAATCCAAGGATGGCCTGACGACCGCCTATCTCGCCGATTACCAGCAGAGCTTCTGGGATCGCATCGAGGAGGTGCGTCGCGTTCACCCCGATGATCCGCGCGCCCGGATTCTGGCCTATTTCGACGGGCTGGCGGAACGCGCTTCCCGGCCGGCCTATCGGGGCTGTGCGCTGACCAATGCGATTGTGGAATATCCGGACGCGGATCACCCCGTTCGACAGGAGGCTGCACGGCTCAAGCAGGATGTGCGTGACTGGCTACGTCAACAGGCGCACGCCATGGAGGCGGGTGCGCCTGATCTGCTGGCAGACGGGCTGATTCTCCTGATGGAGGGCGCCTATGCCAGCGGGCAGGTGTTTGCGTCACCTGGCCCTGCGGCGCAGGTCGGGATTCTGGCGCGCTGTCTGCTTGATGCCTGTTGTTCGGGGGCTCGAAGGAATGTCGATCCGGGGTGATGTGAGCCGTTCTGGCTGCTCGTACGCGGTTGTTCGTGTCTGGCCTTGAGCGACTGGCCGCGCTGAGGACGAAAACTCCCTGTCCGTTCAACGGGTTTGTCGGACAGGGGGGCCGGGATGCCGTGCTTCATCCGGACTGCGGGATCGGGTGCGCCGGGCTATGGCGGTCTGGAAAACCATGAGCTTACCAGGTGAAGCCGATACTGCCCTGCGCGTTCCGGCGCTCTCCGTAATAGCACCATGACTGACCATAAGACGCGTAGCTCAGGCAGTTACCGACATAGTTTTTATCGAAAAGGTTGCGGACGCTTGCTCCGACCGTCCATCCGTGCAGCGAGCGGGACAGATTCGACAGATCGTAGGTGGCTGAAGCATCAAAAACCGCATGCTGAGGAACCCAGACGCTGCCATATGAAGCCTCACCGCCGTAAGCCTTCGCGGAATAACGCATTCCACCGCCGAAACCGAGCCCTTTAACCGGACCGGATGGCATTTTGTAGAAAACGAACAGTGCGGCGTTTCCTCTGCCGGACTGGATCAGCGGTTTCCCTGTGGAATCATCTTTGACTTTCTGGACGCTGACTGACGCTGTAATCGTAAGGTTCCTGTAAGGCTCGGCATGAGCTTCAAACTCGAAGCCGTCCGAATGAACCTTTCCGCTCTCCGTGCTGTAGCCGAGGTTGTTGACGGAGACGAGATTGTTCGTCTGTTCGATATGGAATCCGGCGGCGGTCAGCAGAAGCGACGTTCCTGGAAGCTGATATTTCACGCCTCCTTCAAGCTGTTTCCCGAGCGAGGGATCGGCCTGACGGAAGCTCTTTCCACCGTCGTTTGAGACAATTCCCGATTGTGGCTGGAAGGATGTCGCGTAGCTGATATAGGGCGCGAGACCGAAATTAAAGTGATAGAGGCCTGAGGCGCGCCACGTGATCTGACCCGGACTCTGACGGGTTGTCGACGCGGACAGGCGCTCGGTCTGTGTCGAGCGATACCAGTCGTTCCGCAGGCTGCCGGTCAGAACCAGGCCTTTCCATGTGATCTCGTCCTGACCATAGGCACCGATCTGATGCGAATTTGTCAGATAATCTATGTAAGGGGTCATCGCCGGAATCACCATGTTATAGTCGGGATGCAACACGTTCATATCGGGCGCGCTGCCGTAGGCTCCCTGCTCCGCCGCACGCTGCTGCATGTAGTCGAAGCCGAACATCATCGTATGGCGCAGAGGGCCGGTGCGAACATGCCCTTTGAACTGGCTGTCGAAGGCCAGGTTGTGCGTATGCTCGTTCGTACCGAAGGCGGAGCGGCTGAGTGTGTCGTCGCCGGTGTAATAACCGTTATCGTACACGCTGCGGTAGATGGTTTTGACGTCATCGTAGCGTCCGCGCGTGGTGAAGCTCCAGTCGCTGTTAAAGCGATGGCTGAAGATATAGGTGATGCCCCCCTGGCGGCGGTTGAACTTCTCAAAAGGCACGTCACCATCATAGAAGTTTCGCGGCAGATAACCGTAGGACGCGGGTCTGAGCGAGCCGAACAGCGGAACGCCGCCATAGGTGCCGTTTTCGGGGTCATACTGATAGTTGCCCAGCAGCGTCAGCGTCGTCGGCCCGTCGCCACCGAAGGTGAAGGCCGGGCTGATGGAAAAGCGGCGGCTTCCGGTCCGGCTGAGCTGGCTGTGCTGACCGTTTGCGGTCCCGTAGATCCGGTAGCGGACGAGGCCGTTATCCGTTGCGTAGCCGCCGACATCGGCATCCACGCGATAGAGATCGAAGCTGCCTCCGGTTGTGTTGACGCCGCCGTAGAACCGCTGATCCGTCGGCAGCTTGCTCGACAGGGCGACGAGGCCGCCGGGGCTGGACTGGCCATAGAGCGCGGAGGCTGGTCCTTTGAGGATCTCGACCCGGTCGAGACGCGAGGTATCGGTCTGCGCGACGGCATAGCCCGTGGGGCTGTCCTGTAACTTCAGCCCGTCCAGGAAGGTTGGAACCGTAAAACCGCGCAGGGCGAACTGGTCGTAGCGGGTGCCCACTCCCCCGCCGCGCAGGTCGGAGGTGATGCCCGCCGTGTAGCGCAGGGCCTGGTTGAGGCTCAGCACGCCACGTATGTCCATTTCGTTGCGGGTGACGATCGTGACGGACTGCGCTGTTTCAACAAGAGGTCTGTCCGTCTTGGTGGCGGAAGACGCGATGGTCGCCGCTCTGCGGGCGCGCACTTCCAGCCGTTCGACCTGCGGAGCGGGGATTTCGGAATTTCCGGTTTTTCCGCCTGCAACGGACGTTGCGGCATGATGAGGGAGGCCGGATTTCTCTTCCAGGTCGGCAGCAAGAACTTTTCCGCTCAAGAGAAGTGACAGAGGGATTACACAGATAACCCTGCGGCGATGCATAACCGGCCTCATTACTGTCTCCTGCTGCCCTGTGGCCAGCAGGCTCGTATCGTTATTGCGAGTAATTTGCAAGTGCACTTAAGGTGCCTGATGCTAGAGTTACATAGTGAGTAACGGGCGGTCTGTGCGTTGCTCCTGATGCTCTGATCGTATGTGGATTTATCGGGAATGTGCGCTCTTTCAGTCTCAGGACGAAACGGAAAATGAGCAGATTCTGCTTCAGGAAATTTCAATCTCCTGATGGCGTGTGTATCGGCGGAAATCCGGGCCGGAGTGAGTGAGCAGGTTTGTCATTGTCCGTGACACACGATGCCGTCGGGAATTTAGCTTAGAAACATTTTGTCAGAATTTGCGCCGCATGAGGGTCGTTTCAGCCGCGGCGTGCGTTCGTCAGTTCGAAGACCAGCGGACAGACAATGTGAAACTCTCTCCGGAAACACTTTCTGTTCAATCAGTTGGACGTGATGCCGCTGTCCGGGCAACGCCATCTATCGTGAGGACAGACAACGCGGAGAAATACTCATGCCTCACAATCCTGTTGCGCCGGAATTTCGGGAAGCTCTGAAAGTTCTGCCGTCTTTTGATGGTCTTTCCGATCAGACCCTGGCAGCGACCCGCACGGCATTTATCACGGCCATTCGCAGCGTTCCGGTTGCCGGACATCCGGACGTCATGATCGAAGAGCACCGCGTGCCTGGCCCTGTCGGCGCCCCTGATGTTCCGGTCGTAATCTACAGGCCCCGGGGCGACCATCGGAACGCGCCGGCACTGGTCTATATTCATAGTGGCGGCATCGTCAGCGGCACGCCCGAAGTGGACGATGCACGGTGCCGGCAACTTGTGAGCGAACTGGGGCTGGTCATCTTCTCCGTTGATTACCGTCTGGCACCTGAGGCGCCATATCCGGCGGCGATAGAGGATTGTTATGCTGTTCTGAAATGGGTTCATGAGCAGTCCGCTCATCTGGGAACGGATCGTGATCGCCTTGTCATAGGCGGGGACAGTGCCGGCGGTGGTCTGACTGCCTGTCTTGCTCTGCTGGCGCGAGACCGGGCGGAAGTGAACGTTCTTTTCCAGTTGCTGATCTATCCCATGCTGGATGACCGGACGGGGACGACCGTCATGCCGTCCCCTGAAATGGGCCAGTATATATGGACCCGTTCCGCCAATCACTATGCCTGGAATGCTTATCTGGGCAAAGCGCCCGGGAGTGCGGACGTTTCCGAATATGCATCGGCATTTCGCGCGACGGACCTGAAGGGGCTGCCGCCGGCTTATATCGGCGTCGGGTCTCTGGATCTGTTTTTAGACGAGGATCTTGAATATGCACGGCGTTTGATGGCGGCGGGTGTGGCAACAGAAGTCTGTGTCATTCCGGGTGCTTATCATGTGTTCGACGTGTTCATTCCCGATGCGCCACTGAGCCGCCAGTTCAGACAATCTTATTTCACCGCCCTGAAGCGCGCACTGGCCGGTTAGGGGTCAGGACAGGCTGTACCACCTGTCACTTTCCCCTCCCGGTTCCTTACGCGATCCGTGAAGGTGGCTGATACGCGTCATCCCTGAGGGCGGGGTGTCAGGTGGATGGCGGCGATCTGTTGCGGGGTCAGGGCTGTGTCAGGAGGCCGAACAGGTCGCGGGGATCATCCGGCTCCACGACGAGATCGATTTCCGTGACGAAATCGGTGTCACGCACCTTGTCGCGCAGATAACGCAGGGCAGAGAAATCTTCCGTTGCGAAGCCGACTGAATCGAAAATCGTGATGTCCTGCGCCGTGCGGCGGCCCTGTGCCTCGCCAGTGATGACCTGCCATAGTTCTGTCACCGGGAAATCGTCCGGCATCTGCTGGATTTCGCCTTCGATGCGGGTCTGTTCCGGAAATTCCACGAAGACGCGGCTACGTTTCAGGATATCGGCCTGAAGTTCGGTTTTACCGGGGCAGTCGCCGCCGACGGCGTTGATGTGGACGCCGGCGCCGATCATGTTGTCGGAGAGAATGGTGGCTTGCAGCTTGTCCGCCGTGACAGTCGTGATGATGTCGGCGCCCTGGACGGCCTGCTGAGCGGTTGGGGCGAGCGTGATGGTCAGTCCGCTGTTCTGCATATTGACGCGGAATTTTTCGGTGGCGGCGGGATCGACGTCACAGACCCGCAGATGGGTGATGCCGAGGAGGGCGTGGAAGGCGGTGGCCTGGAATTCGGACTGCGCGCCGAGGCCGATGATGGCCAGGATGCGGCTGTCGGGACGGGCGAGGTGCCGGGCGGCGACTGCTGATGTGGCCGCCGTGCGGAGGGCTGTCAGGAGGGTCATTTCCGCAAGCAGGAGAGGATAGCCGGTGTTGACGTCGGAGAGGACGCCGAATGCCGTGACGGTTTGCAGGCCTTCACGTGTATTGCGGGGGTGTCCGTTGACGTATTTGAAGCCGTAGAGCGCATTGTCGGCTGTTGGCATCAGTTCGATGACGCCGTCACGCGAATGGCTTGCGATACGGGGGGTTTTGTCGAATTCGGGCCAGCGGCGGAAATCGTCCTCGATATAATCCGCCAGTTCACGCAGGACTGTTTCTATTCCGACATGCCGGACCAGCCGGATGAGGTTTTCGACGCCAACATAGCCGACCATGATATCTCCTGCGCTTTGCGCCGGACAGGAGTGTGTTCCTCCGAAATGGCAATTTTAACTGGCAATCTGTATCGGGAAGGAGGATATTTTTTGCATGTTGTCCTGTAAGACTGAGCAGAATGTTCCATGCATATTTTTGACGATCTGGACCGGCAGCTTCTGGCCATTCTGCGCGCGGACGGGCGGGCGCCGGTTGCGGGACTGGCGGGGGCTCTTGGCGTGTCACGCGCGACGGTTCAGTCCCGGCTGGACCGGCTTCTGGAAAGCGGGGCCATTCTGGGATTTACCGTTCGGGCCCGCGAACATCATGACAGCATCAGGGCCATCATGCTGATTGAGGTGGCCGGGAAATCCACCAGTGCGGTGATCCGGTCCCTGAGGTCTGTTCCGGAGCTTCATGCTTTGCACACCACGAATGGCGCATGGGATCTCATTGCTGAAATCCGGACTGATACGCTGGAAAGTTTTGACCGTGTTCTCAGGGAGGTCCGTGTGATCGATGGCGTTCTCAACTCTGAGACCAGTCTGATGCTGAGCACGATCTGAAGCGGTGGCGGAGGAGGCGGCCGGGTATTGCTCCCCTGCCCGGGACGGCGACGGACTTTATGGAACAGCCCCTTAAAGTTCGTCGAAAAGGGTATGGGCGACTTCTATCGCGGCCATGCGGCGGCGGCCGGTCTGGCCACTGCATTCGATAAGGCGCGTGGCGAGGAAATGGGTGATGCTCATGACGGCGACGTGGTTATCGAGCGGGCCGCCGGTTCTGGTTTTGCACGACACGATCCATGTGGCCGGGCCTGGGTTTTCGGTCATTTCATCGGTGATGCAGAGAACTTTGACACCGGCGCGAACGGCTGCTCGGACGAGGGTTTCTGAGGCTTTTGTAGTCCGGCGAAGGGCGAAGATGATCATCGTGTCTTCGGGGGAGAAGCCTGGGATGTATTCCCCGAGGGTTTCGCCTGCGGCGGGGATGAGGGTGCTGTTTGCCACCACGCGCAGCATCTGCCAGCGGAAATAGGCGGCGAAGGGATAATTGCCGCGGAAGCCTGCGAGCCAGACATGTCTGGATTTCAGAATGGACTGCACGACGCGCTCAAGGGTCGGTTCATCCAGCGCGCCGTAGGTTTCTGACAGGCTCGTCAGGCCGAGTTCGAGATGAGCCTGGAGTGTTCCGCTTCGTTCCTGCCGGGGATCGAGCAGCAGCAGGGGCGAGCCGTGTTTCTGTTCGATGCGGACCTGTCTGCGCGCTTCGGCATAGTTTTCGTAGCCGAGCCTCTGGATAAACCGGGAGATGGTTGGCTTTGAGACCCGGGCGGCAACGGCCAGTTCGGAAGCGGTATAGGACGGGAGTTCGCCGGGGAAGCTGAGCATAAATTCCGCGAGCCGTCTTTCCGTTGGCGGAAGGTTTTCCAGGGCGTCGGAAACGCGGGTGATGAAGGATTCGGTATCGCGTTTCATTGACTGCCCTTCCGAAGAGACCCGCCATTCCGCTGTCGGGTCCGGCTTTCGTTTGATCCGGGCAACTCTATCCATTTGATCCGACAGGGGAAACAGCGCGGTTTTACAGGCACACGCACTCATTTCGTCACCATCATGAAATTTTTATTGCGTTGTTGCGATTTTGGAATTATTTTTTCACGCATCAGCTCCACCCAGAGGACCAGAACAGACGATGCCTGTCGAAAGCGCTGATCAGTCGCCTCCCCTGTTCGCAGAGTCACGCGTTATCGATGACATGCTGGAGCGCGGGGGGATCACCCGGACTCAGAGGATCATTTTCCTTCTTGTCTTCATCGGTATTCTTTTTGATGTCTTCGAACAGAATGCGGTAGGTACCGTCGCGCCGATGCTTCGGGAACACTGGGGGCTTGATGGTCTGCAGATTGGCTTTCTCAACACCGTAACTTTTCTCTCCGCCGCGGCTGGCAAGCTCCTCTCGGGAGTGATTGCGGATCGGTATGGGCGGCGTGTGGCGTTTAACCTGAACCTTGCGCTTTACATTTTTGGTGGTGCGCTGTGCGCGGTGGCGCCGGGTTATGCCTGGCTCTGTGCGGGACGGTTTGTGGTGGGGCTGGGGCTGGGCGGCGAGATTGTGACCGGGCTGACGCTTCTGTCGGAATTTTTTCCGCCCGGGAAACGGCGGACGGCGATTGGCCTGACCAATCTCGGCGCGGGTGGTTTCGGGAACATGCTGGCCCCTTCTGTCGGGTTACTGGTTTTTCTTGTTTTTCCGGGCAGTTCCGGCTGGCGCTGGCTGTTTGTCGCTCTGGTGGCTCCGGTCTGTGTGCTTGCGGTTTTGCGGCGCAGGATTCCTGAGACGCCCTATTTTCTTCTGACACGCGGGCGTTTCGGCGAACTGGAGCGTGTCATGTCATTGCTCACCGGACGTTCGATGAGCGCTGAGATACGACCAGTCTCTCCTGTGGACGGGACGGGCAGCCTGGTATGCGGTTCGTTTTCCGGGCTGGTTCCGCACCTGGTTCTTCTCTCTCTTCTCGCGGGTCTCGCCTATGGCGTGCAGATGTCAGCGCTGACGCTGATGCCTGTCATTTTTCAGGTGACGGGGCGCACGGATGCCAATGCCCTGTTACTGGTGAGTCTGTGTCAGACCGGTGGTATTCCGGGGGCTCTGGCGGCGTCTTTTCTGGCCCGGCGTTATTCCCCTGCGGATGTGCTGAGCGTTGGCGCGATCTCTGGTGCTCTGGCCGTATTGCTGCTGTCGAACACGATAGCGTTTGCAATTCTGCCGGTCGTCTTCGGGTTTCTGTTTTATTTCCTTGTCATCATGATCAACACGACGCTGTGGATCATGATCCCCGGGAGTTTTCCGATCGGGAACCGGGGCAAGGCGACGGCTATCGCGCTGGCGGCGGGGAATGTCATGGGTGCGATAGTTCCTCTCGCGGCCGGGGCACTGTTCGATATGGGCAGCCCGGGCGCCGTCTTTCTGCTGAGCGCTGTTCTCTATCTCTTTCTGGCGGTGACCGCGCGGTTCGTTCCGCGCGGTGAGACGGAATTTCGTGCATTGCCTGATTTTGCCGCGAAATCTTCCTGACAGTTTCATCCTCTGCTGTTCACCGCTTATTTCATTACTATTTCGATACAACATCCTCGTTCTGTTGCTGACCGGAGTTTTCGATGCCACGTCACATGCCCCTTTCCCTTCTGATGCTGCTTGCGACAGCGGCCTGGCCGGGTTCGACTGTATCCGCCGCTCTTGCCGCCACGACGGACACTCCGGAGACGGCTCACACGCATGCAGGCAGGGTCCCGCACACCACCCGGACCCGGCCTGATGCGAAACGCTCAGCGCCGCGTCAGGCTGCTTCCGTGACATCACGTACGGCGGGGGGCCGCCCTGATGTATCGCGTCCCGTTGTGATGCGTCCCTCGCATGTTCTCGCTTCCACTGATCCGGAAGCCATTTCTGTTACTGGCAGTCAGCCGGTGGGGAATTCCGCGATTTCTCCGGGAACGCGGCGGCACAGCACGACACAGGTAACGATCGTCAGCAACGCGGAACTGATGGCGACCGGACAAACCAATCTGACGCAGGCTCTGGCACAGATGTCGCCTTCGATCTCATCGCCGCCGCAGCCTGGCACGGGACCGGATGCTTTTGTGCAGACCATGCAGCTTCGCGGGCTTTCGGCGGATCAGACGCTGATTCTGGTTGACGGGCACAGGCGACATATCAGTGCGGCGTTCAATCCCAATCCGGGGCCGAACTGGGGAACGGAGCCAACGGATATCGGGCTGATTCCGATTTCGGCTGTGGATCATGTCGAGATCGTTACTGAAGGGGCGTCGGCGCTTTACGGTCAGGATGCGATTGCCGGCGCGGTGAACATCGTTCTCCGGCGAGACACGAAGGGCGGACAGGTCAATTTCAAGAACAGCGGGTATTATGCGGGCGATGGTCAGGCGCTCGACGGGTCGGCCAGTTACGGCATGGCGCTGGGGCATAGCGGTGGGTATCTCGATCTGGCGGCGCAGGTGACGCACCAGCTTCCGACAAATCGCAGTGGTCTTTATAACGGCACGATGTATCACGCTCTTCCTGACGGATCTCCGGACCCGCGAGATGCGACGGCCAGCCGGGATGTGCAGCGGTCGCTCGGGCTTTCGAAGACGACGCAGGAGGATCTGTCCGCCAACATGGAGTTACCGCTGACGAATTCGATTTCTCTTTACAGCACCGATACCTATTCTCATCGCAGGCTTAATGCGGCCGAGAATTATCGCAGTGCGGCGGATGATCTGACGGTTGATGCGCTCTGGCCGAACGGGATGCTGCCTTATCTGAAGCTGAACGAGAACGATTTTGAGGTGAATAACGGATTCCGTGGCAGGACTCTCGGGTTTTCATGGGATAGCTACATCAATTATGCGAAGGACCATCAGACCTATCACATGCAGGGGACAAACAACGCCAGTCTGGGCACAGCGAGTCCGACGACGTTTTATACGGGCAAGGCTGTTTCTTCACAGCTGAGCACAGGGTTTAAGGCATCCCGTAATTTTGAGACCGGTGTGTTGCCTAAGCCGCTTGGTCTGGAGTTCGGGGCTGAGTATCGTCGCGACGGGTTTCAGATGGGTGCGGGTGACGAGGCGTCGTGGACAGACGGAGGGGTGCCGATCCTCACCGGGCCTGACGCGGGCAAGGCGGCCACACCCGGAGCGGCGGACCATGCGGGCAATCCGCCGCTTTCGGTGACGAGTCAGAACCGTGACGTTTATGATGGTCACATGAATCTTGACCTTTTTCTCACGAAGAAATGGGAGTGGACGTTTGGCGGACGGGCGGTGAGCTATAACAATCTTGCCACTGTCATGACCGGGTCCGTCGGAACGCGGTATAATGTCAGCCACCGGTTTGCGCTTCGGGCGAGCGTCAACACGGGGTATCGGCCGCCGACGCTCGGGCAGACCTATTACTTCTATTCTTCCCCGTCACCGACCTACACGACGGTGCAGATCCCCACGAACAGTTCCGCGGCACAGGCGCTGGGCGCGGGCAAGCTAAAGGGGGAATATTCGCGCAGTTACAGCATTGGTCTGGACGCGACGCCGGTGGATAATTTCCATGTGACCGGCAATCTTTATTACATCGCGATCAATGACAGGCTGGCCAGCACATCGACGCTTGGCGGGTCCGCGGTGCAGGCTTTGCTGGCAAATTCTGGTCTGGGGAACGCAACTTACGCGACGTATTATACGAATCCCGTCAACACCAACACATTTGGCGGCGATCTGACTGCCGATTATACGCTCAGCACGCAGCGCTACGGACGGTTTGTGTTCTCGTTTGGTGTGAATATCACGGACAATGAAATTCGCAGCTACAACAAGGTTCCATCGGTTCTGAAGCAGCTCGGCCTGAGTTATTTTAACGCTTATGCGAAAGAAATCCTTCTTCATTCGTCACCAAAAAATCGTGAAAATCTTGCGGTGAACTGGAATTACGGAAAGTGGTCACTGTTCGTTCAGGAGTCACGCTATGGCTCGCTGGTTTATGTTGCCACGCCATCGACGCCGACATCTCTGTGGGCGAAGCAGAGTCCGGCTTTCGTGACGAATATCGAACTTGGCTACCACATCTTTCCTCGCTGGAGCGTTGCCATCGGGGCTAACAATCTGGGCAACGAATATCCGACGCGCGTGAATAAAAAAGCCATCGCCAGCCAGTTCAATGCGATGGTGTATTCGCCTTACTCTCCTTACGGGAGCAATGGTGGCATGTATTATGTCAGGACATCTCTGGGGTTCTGACCGTCGCTTTTTTCGATCATCCGGTGTCGCAGGACGATTTTCCGGGTCATTCATGGACGAAACAACAGTTTTTTATGCGTCATATTTTTCTGATAAACCCGAATACCAGTCGGGCGGTTTTCGATATCATGATCGCGGCGGCGGCGCCGTCGCTGCCGGACGATGTCATACTGGACGGCGCGGTTGCCGCGCGTGGCGCCACGATGATTGTTGACGAGAAGGCGCTGACGGAAGCGGCGGATGAGGTGGTGCGGCTTGGGGTCGGGGCGGCGTCCGGAGCGGCTGCGATTATTGTCGGGGCTTTTGGTGATCCTGGTGTGATGCGGCTGCGGGAACTGGTTGATGTGCCGGTGGTCGGACTGGGCGAGGCGGCTTTTCGTGCTGCCGGCCGGTGCCGTGTGCCATTTGGCGTGGCGACGACGACGCCGGACCTGACAGGACCGATCAATGCGGCGGTGCGGCGTCTTGGACTGGAAAGTTTTTTTACCGGCACCCGAACGCCGGATATCGATCCGCTGGTGCTGGCTGCCGCGCCACGGGAACAGGACGCATTACTGCTCGAGATGGCCCGGCAGTGTGTACGACTGGATCACGCGCAGTGTGTGATCATCGGGGGTGGCCCTTTTTCGGAGACGGCGGGGCGGATCGCGGAGGCGATGTCCTGCACGATTATCAATCCGATTACGGCGGCGGTCAGAGAGGCCGTCGCGATGTTATCCCCGGACTGATGGTCCTTCATGGCGTGTGTCGTCGCTTTGCCGCAACGCTGCGGTAGCGGGCGGGAGAAGATCAGAATTTTTGCATCGGACGGACGAAGATATCGGTGGCTTCGGCGGTTTTTGGGAGAAGGAGGCTGCCGCAGAGGGCGGCGGCGACGTCTTCCGGCTGGAGGAGGAGTTCGGGCCGCCAGGGTTTGCCTGACGTTTCGTAAATTGCTTCCTGCCGCGGTGTTGCTGTGGTTCCGGGCATGATGGAGATGACGCGGATGCCGTCCTGGTTGATTTCATCGCGCAGGGTATCGGTCAGGGATTTGAGGGCGGTCTGGGTGGCGGCGTAGAGGCCGCGTCCGGCTGTGTTCGCGGCGCGGATGATGGTGGAGTTGACGACGGCGATCTGGCCTTTGCTGACGCGGAGCATCGGGAGGGCGGTGCGGATGAGTTCGAGCGGGGCTCCGACGTTGACGGTGAAGAGTTTACCGAAGGCGGCGCTGTCGGTTTCGGTGATGGTTCCGCTGTGAAAGGCGCCTGATGACAGCACGAGGATGTCGAGACGACCGAAGCGGGCCTGTGCTGTTTCGACGAGGGTTTGCGCTGCGTTCGGCGCGGTGATGTCGCAGGGTATGGCGGCGGCGGCGGGACCGGCTTCGGTGGCACAGGCTTCGATTTCATCGCGGGAGCGGGCGACGCAGATGACGGCGGCGCCGAGGCTGGCGAGCCGGAGGGCGGTGGCGCGGCCGATCCCCCTTCCCGCTCCGGTGACGAGGGCGACGCGGCCTGAGAGGGGGCGATCTGCGGGCATGGGGGGCCTCACCGGGTTGTTCTGTCGTGGAGAGAGTGCCGGATTTATCGGGTGTGATCTATGGAATTTTGGGATTTGTGGGTGTTCGGGTTGCTGCGGAGAAGAATGCAGCGTGACTGTGTGGCCGCGTTCCTGCGCGGGCATGCCGTTCAGCATGGTGGGCTCGGTGGCGCAGTGTTTCAATGCGGGGGGAGTGTCGCGCGGGTCTGTGGATGAGGCGGCGTGACAGTTTTCGGGGAAGAGGGGCTGGTTCTCGTCCTGCTGGCCGACGCTGAGAGATCTGGCGGCACGATTGAGGGCATCGGACGCAGGGGCAACACGATGCAGACGGCTCGTAAAAGACTATGAGCGCTGTGCCTCAGCTCTCGCTGCGATACACACCATCACCTTCGCTGGTTTGAAGCCGACCTGCTCATGTAAAGTGCATAACACCCTTAAGCACGCAAATACGCCTGAAGGCGCGGAACGACGAAGTCCAGAAACACTCTCACGCGCCGGGGAGTCTGTTTGCTGCCCAGATAGAGCGCATGGATCTCTTCTTCGTCCTGCGTGCCTGTATGAGCCAGAACTTCAATGAGGCGGCCGGCCTTGATGTCATCGCGCACATGATAGTCGCCGAGCCGCGCCAGCCCTGCGCCCCGGAGGGTCAGGCGTCTTACTGTTTCGCCGTTATTGGCGAGCAGGGGGCCTCGGACGATACGATCCGCGATGCGCCCTTTCTCCTGCAGCGGCCAGACAGGGGCGGCACGCCGGAAATTGAAGCCTAGAGCTTTTCCACTTTAATCTGGTTCATATCCTGTGGCTGTAAAGAAACTGGCGCATTGGCTGGGAGTGAAAGCGTGAAGCAGAGCGCCGACGGTGTCCCACAGAGCACCGACAGTCCGTTCGGCTTTGGCGCGCAGCAAGGCCTTGAGTTTTGAAAAGGC
>NZ_WOSX01000010.1 GCF_011516735.1 Acetobacter fallax
GATACTGCGCTCGGGTGATTTCAGTCCAGGCCATCTTGATCTCATCAGGTTATCGCAAACCCATGAATCATAACCCGCTGAAATCACTCAACTCATTTTCGGTCAGACACTGAGACCTGCCAAACAGCGACATCCCCACAAATCCACGCACAACAAGTTTCTGGCCACCATCTTTAAGTCTCATGCTGCAATCATAGACTTCACCACTTGCCGGATCGAGAATATTGCCACCTTCCCAGTGAGACCCATCCTTTTTCATGCCTCTGATAATAGGTAATCCTGTCAGCAACTGATCTTTGCGCTCATCCTTACAGGCCGTGCATCGCCGGTCAGGCGGAATGGCCGGATCAAGGCTCCGCACAATCTCACCGCCGAATTCACCAGATGCTGTTTCAGAAATCCTCACAATAGCTTTAGGTTTTCCTGTCCTGTCATCAATGGTCCGCCAGAGTCCGACCGGGCTCATCGCCGTGTCAGCGTAAGCAACGCTTCCCCACATAAAAATCGAAAACGAAATAATCATTACAGATGAGACAAGTCTTTTCATCGTTTTCATTTCCATAAAAGGGAGCATTTATACCATCCCGCATAAAGACTGACCGTCATGCGAAGGCGTGCTGCGCACGACGGCCCCATCGCCCCGATCTGCTGACTAACAAAGCGGATTCCAAAGGTCTGTGACCTTTGGCGGGGTACGGGGCGGAGCCCCGGGACTCTCTTTCCGTGTGTCAGCCTCAACGCCGGATGGTATTAAAGGAAATACAGAAAATCAGACTCCGCTTCCGGACATTACATCGGTGAACAAACTGACCGGGCTCAGGTTTTCAGAAAAACAGATCACCTTTCTGTCAATCAGACCACATCGACGGCAAGACGACTCTGTCACACCGGATTCATGAAAATTGAACGTCCTGAAAAATATTCTCCCGATCAGTTTTCGTTCAGTTCAATGTGTTAAAATGGCGCACAATCCAGGAAACATTATAGAGCAGTGCCACTGTCACGAAAGCCATCTGAAACCGTCTGTTCGAAGACCAGGCCGCGACAGCACAGAGACAAAGATAAACAGGAACGCGAAACCAGTATTCCTCTGAAAACAAAGCATAATGCGCTGGCCCCTTGATCAGCGTATCGATCAGATCAAATACAACCGTAGCAGCCAGAACACCGAAAAACCACTTGCGCCGGGACATGAAAAAATCCCTGTAGCCGCTGTAATCACTGATCGTGTCCGGAAACAGAAGAGCACACAGAAAAAACAGAAAAATCATGTAAACAACAAGGAACAGATAAATTTCAAACGTCCAGTGCGGCACTTCGGCCAGCCAGCATTGCCACCACCAGAAATGCACAAGCGTCAGCAACATATTCAGAACCCAGCCGATATGCACAGCGTCAGGCCTGGCGGTCCCCGGATGCTGGATAATCTTCACAAGGCCGTTGAGAAGCCGGGTGACACTCAGGCCCAGAATCATTCCCAGAACCATCCGCACATGCTGAAAAATTTCGACGGGTGAAAGAGGCGGGGTCGTCATACGCAGCAGCCCTTAACCAGAGGAACCAACCAGTCCATAACAGGCACACGCGGCGAACCGAGTCTGTGCGGATCTTCCTCGCATGCAGGCGGATCAGCCACAATATAGCCGTGGCATCCGGGATCACAGGGCATCGTATTCCTGTCGTTATCGTGTGACGAACCACTTCCGGGGCTGCACCGGGATCGCATCAGATGGTAGAGAGGGGGCGTGAACATGATCGATTCCCCAACCCCCGCTACCGGCACCCCATCCTCTTCCCCGAACGGTGAAACCATTCTGGGCGTCTCCCTCCGTGCGCCCCCGGCAAACGTGGATGCCGAACAGGCTCTCCTCGGCGCCCTGCTTACCAACAACCGCGCCTATGACCGCGTCTCGGACTTCCTGACTGGCGCCCATTTCGCCAACCAGATCAACGGCGCCATCTACGACGCCATCGCGAAACGCATCGAGGGCGGCCAGCTCGCCGACCCGGTCACACTCCGCGCCACGCTGGAACACTCCGGCATCCTTGATGAAGTCGGCGGCATTCCCTATCTCGCCCGCCTGCTGACCTCGACCGTCGGCATTATCAACGCCGGCGATTACGGCCGCGCCATCCACGATGCCTGGCTGCGCCGCCAGCTCATTGACATCGGCGAAACCATGGTCAACAACGCCTTTGGCGGTGTTGATCTCGACGGTCAGGATCAGATCGCCGCCGGCGAAGAACAACTCTTCCGTCTCGCCACCGACAAAGGCCAGGATGGCGGCTTCACCGGCTTCGACAGGGCCCTCGCCAACGCTCTGGAGGTCGCCGAAAAAGCCTTCCGCAACGAAGGTGACGTCTCCGGCCTCACCTCCGGCCTGCGCGATTTCGACAAGAAAACCGGCGGCCTCCACCCCTCCGATCTTCTCATCCTCGCTGGTCGCCCCGCCATGGGCAAAACCGCGCTTGCCACCAAAATCGCGTTCTCCGCCGCGCGCTCCCTTCAGCGCAAAGCCGAAGAACAGGGAGACGGTGTCCAGCCCGAAGGCTCGGTCGCCATCTTCTCGCTCGAAATGTCCGCCGAACAGCTCGCCACCCGTATCCTCTCCGAACAGGCCGAAGTCTCCGGCGAGCGCATCCGTCGTGGTGATATCGGCCAGAAGGAATTCGACCGCTTCGTCCGCGTCAGCCGTGAACTCGCCCAGCTTCCGATGGTCATCGACGACACCCCGGCCATCTCCCTCTCCGCGATGCGAACCCGTTGTCGCCGCCTCAAACGCACCAAAGGCCTGAGCCTCGTCGTGGTCGATTATCTCCAGCTCATGCGCCCCGCCGTCGGCACCCGCCCCGACAGCCGCGTGCTGGAAATCTCGATGATCACCCAGGGCCTGAAAGCCATTGCCAAGGAACTGGAAGTCCCCGTCATCGCACTCTCCCAGCTCTCCCGTCAGGTCGAAAGCCGCGAAGACAAGCGCCCGATGCTCTCCGATCTGCGTGAATCCGGCTCCATTGAGCAGGACGCCGACGCCGTCATGTTCGTCTACCGCGACGAATACTATCTCCAGCAGCGTGAACCCAAAGAAACCGCCTTTGAATCGTCAGAAAAATATCAGATCGCCCTGGATGACTGGCGCCGCAAAATGGAACTCGTCCACAACAAAGCCGAGCTGATCCTGGAAAAACAGCGTCACGGCCCTACCGGTGCCATCCAGCTCTTCTTCGAAGGCGAATTCACCCGCTTCGCCGACCTCGATACGCTCCACGAAGACTATCATCAGTGATCCGCAAAACCTCAGCCCCTGCGGGTTCCCGAAGAACAGCCATGTCCCCGCATCCACTTCCCGCCTGACAGCCTTTTTTGCATGGTGCCACCCGGCCAGAAAATCCTGAGCGTGCCCGGCCGCGCCAGCAAAAGGACTAAGAACGCTGCTTCACCACCTGGATAACCTCCTCCAGCATTACGGCTACGGCGTCGTGACCCTCATTGTCATGGCCGAAAGCATGGGCCTTCCCGTGCCTGCCGAAGCCTGCATCATCACAGCATCGCTCTACACCCTGAAAACCCACCATCTGGAAATCCAGTGGGTTGCCTTAGCCGCCATCGCGGGCGCCATTATCGGCGATAATTTCGGCTATCTTATCGGCCGCAAAGTCGGTCTGCCGCTGCTGCGGAAACACGGAAGCAAAATAGGCCTGACAGAAAACAGGCTGATCCTCGGGCAATACCTCTTCCACCACCACGGCAGCGCAATCGTCTTCTGCGGCCGTTTCGTCTCCGTGATGCGCGTCTTCGTCGCCCTGCTCGCCGGCGCCTGCAGGATGCGCTGGCCCCGGTTCATGCTGTTTAACGCGCTGGGCGGTTCCTGCTGGGCCGGCGGCTACGCATTCGGCACTTACATGCTGGGTCGCAAGATCTCACAGGTCTCCGGCCCGGCCGGAATCGCCATCGGCGTTCTCGCCGCGGCCTGTATGGTCGGCACCGGCATGTTCCTGAAAAAGAACGAAAAGCAACTGACCCAAAAAGCACTAGCCGAAGCAAAAAGCGGTCAGCTCGCAGAACCCTGATGCCTTACGCCTGAAGAGCCGCCATCAGATGGGCCAGACGATTCGTGACCGTACGACAGTTCAGTGCTTTTTCAACGTGTTTCAGGCTCCATCAGTCATGAGTCCGACGACCGGCAGATGCTCAATGTCACAAGCACCAATTACAATCTCAATACAGGCGCCGCAGAAAGCCGGCTCAAACCGTTTAAACCAGAACAGGTCCTGACCTGC
Source organism: Acetobacter fallax (assembly GCF_011516735.1). Lineage (GTDB taxonomy): Bacteria > Pseudomonadota > Alphaproteobacteria > Acetobacterales > Acetobacteraceae > Acetobacter > Acetobacter fallax. The sequence goes on from NZ_WOSX01000010.1 coordinate 4,279, forward strand.
GAAGGCGGTTTCAAAACCATGCTGTTCGATCGCCACCTGCGCTTCAACGCCGCCGGATTCTACTATGACTATCGCGACCAGCAGCTTCCCGGATCCATCCCCGTACCACCCTACGATGTCCCTGGCGGCTACGTGAACGCCCCGCGCTCATACATCTGCGGCGGCGGAATTCGATATCGAAGCGCACCCCTTTCACGGCCTGACTCTGACACAGAACTTCAACTACCAGAACGGCGCCTATAAACAGTTCCAGAGCCTCAACCGTGGCACCACAACAAGCCAGTTCGCCGCTACTGGCTTTCCGGCGGAACCCAGGCCACCTTCTACGGCGTCATGCCCGGCCTGCCCCGCTTTGTCGGCGCACGTATCAACCTGACCTACTGACCGCCACCACAGGATCATCACATGACAGACATGCCGAAGACCGGAACCCCCTCACACAGGCGACTCCGCTTCGGCATTTTCCAGCAGGTCTGCGTCGCCACCATCATCGGCCTGATCCTGGGACTGGCCGACCCGGCACTGGCAGCAGAGACCCGCTGGACAACAGACCTGTTCCTGCATCTCATCATCATGGCCGTCGGGCCGCTGCTGTTCTGCATCATCGTCACAGGCATTACAGGAGCCGGTTCGCTCAGAACCGTCGGTCGCCTCGGCGTGCGGGCCCTGATCTATTTCGAGGCCATGACCACGCTCGTGCTCCTGCTCGCCGTGGGCGCGGCCCTGCTCATCCGTCCCGGCGCCGGAATGACCTTTACAGCCACACCCGCGGACTCACAGGCCGTCGCCTCCTATGCCGGTAACGCCCACCTTCTGCACAGCCAGGGCCTGACCGGCTTCCTCATGGCCCTGATTCCCCATTCACCAGCCTCCGCCTTCGCGGAAGGCAACGTGTTGCAGATCCTGTTCTTCGCCATCCTGTTCGGATGCTGCCTGAATCAGATCGGACCAGCCGGAGCGCCCGTCGTCAGACTCGTGGAAAGCCTGTCCACGCTGTTTTCCCGGATGATGAAATATATCATCGCGGTCGCGCCACTGGGTGTCTTCGGTGCCGTCGCCACCACCACCGCGCGCTACGGCATCGGCGCCATCATTCAGCTTGGCGCCTTCACCCTGCTCTACTTTCTGGCGATCGCCCTTTTCGTCTTCGTCATCCTCGGAGGCTGCCTTGCCGCCTGCGGCATAAAGCCTGTGCGGTTCTTCCTTTATTTTCGGGAAGAGATTCTTATCGTCACCGCCACAACAAGCTCCGATGCCGTCTTGCCGGTCATCATGACGAAACTTGAGGCCATCGGCGTCTCCCGACAGGTCATCGGGCTCGTCGTTCCGGCGGGATATTCCTTCAATCTCGACGCCCTCTCGATCTATCTCGGATTTTCCGTCGTTTTCCTGGCCCAGGTCACCGGAACACACCTGACCTGGATTCAAATGGCGACAATGCTGCTCACCGCGCTCGTCACCTCCAAAGGTGCCCACGGCGTGCCCGGAATCGCCATCGTCGTCCTGGCTGCAACCCTGGCCGCCATTCCCTCCATTCCGGTCGCCAGCCTCGTCCTTCTTCTCGCTGTGGACTGGTTTATCGGAATTGCCCGCGCAGTGGGCAACCTTGCCGGAAACTGTGTGGCGCCGGTTGTCGTTGCCGCATGGGAAGGCCAGCTTGATCGCGACCGGGCAGCCGATATTCTCGGATATGCCGGGCAGGATAAGGACCAGACCGCATGAGTGAACCAGACCGGTTTCCGGAGCCACTCCTTCGTGACCGTACCGAAGCCCTTCTGACGCAGGCCGGCGCCCGCCCCGACGACGCGCGGGACACTACCCGCGCCCTGCTGTACGCCTCGCGCATCGGCGTGGACAGTCACGGTGTCCGTCTGGCACCCGGCTATGCGGAACTGCTCCGCTCCGGCGGCTTCAACGCCTCGCCCAACTATGCGCTGCGTCACACGGCACCGGCCGCCGCCATGCTGGATGCCGATAACGGACTCGGACACCCCGCCTCCTTCAAAGCAATGAACGCCGCCGTTGATCTGGCACGGGAAACCGGTATCGCCGCCGTCGGCGTCCATCATTCCTCGCATTTCGGCGCCGCAGGCGCCTATGCCGTCGCTGCGGCGGAACAGGGCATGATCGGTCTGGTCAGCACCAATTCGGATGCCGCCGTCTGCCTGTTCGGCGGAGCCGTTCCTTTTCACGGCACCAACCCCATCGCCATGGCGGCACCAGTCCCAGACACAAATCCCTGGCTGCTGGACATGGCGACATCATCGATCCCGTTCAACCGGGTAAAACTTTACCGCTCACTGAATCAGGCTCTTCCCGCAGGTGTCGCGGTCGATGCGAACGGTCACCCGACTCAGGACCAGCATGCGGCGGCTTTCCTCCAGCCTCTTGGCGGAAAGGATTATGGCTTCAAAGGCGCTGCTCTGGCAGGCGTCGTCACCATTCTTTCCGCTGTCATAACCGGCGCAACACCCGACCCGGAAATGGTCCCCACTGACGCAACCCGCAACGCAAATACGCCACAGAATGTCGGGCACTTTTTCATCGCCATCAATCCGGATCATTTCGTCGGACGCACCGCTTACGAAACCGCGATAACCCACTACCTCGCGCTTCTGCGAAACTCGCCTGCCACCGATCCCGCCCATCCGGTGATGGCGCCCGGAGACCGGGAATGGAAGGAAGCGGCCGAACGGATGAAGCATGGCATTCCTGTCGATCCCGATACGATGCAGGCGCTGGGACTAAAATAATACCGGCGGTTGTGAAGACTGACCTGTCGATGAGAAATCCGGGCTCTGCCCGGACCCGGCAGGGGTCGTCACGCGAAGGCGTGCTGCACTCCGATCAGTTGAATACAAGCCGGTTTCCAGAGGCTCTGTTGTCATTAAGTGCTGGCTCCTTCCCAGGGCTTTGCCCTGGAACCCACCAAAGGTCACAGACCTTTGGAAACCATTTTATTATGAATCAATCGGGGTGCAGGGGCCTGCGGTCCCTGCCGGGTCCGGGCAGAGCCCGGATCTGCTAACCCTTTGAAAAATAACAGATCAACACGTAACGACAACAGAGCCTTTGCCGAGTTCCAAGGCAGAAGAGCCCTGCTAATCCTGCCCTTTCCGGTCCTGCACCGGCAAGTCCTTCACCTGCCAGTCGCACACAGGTCAAAGGCCAGACCCTCTGATATAAAGCGCAGACCGCGAACAGAGCCTTCTCAGCCCCTGACCGGCGGACGTCCGAACAACTTTGAACGCACCAGACCAATCTGTTCAGACGGACAGGACAGATAAGCCCCGGGCACATCAGCCAGCGGCCAGTTCACCAGCCCCATATCGGCATAAATCGGCAGAAAGGTATCGCCGGTCCGCCAGAAAACGGGCCGGTGCCCCTCCTGCAACGCCAGATCGCGCAGACGCCAGATCACCGACGCACAATCCCCGTCCTCGCCAGCCGGATCGCCAAGCCCGACCACAAAGCTGCCACGCCGGCGGAACGGAATGGCGGCACTGCCACCCTCGCCTGTAATAAGTCCATCCGGCACAGGCCCGGGAATCTCCGGCAGAGCATGCGCAAGGCTGTGATACCAGGCGGCAGACTTCTCATCCCAGGGCCGCACGACAACACGACCAGGCCTTGCGAGACGACCGATGACAACCAGAGACAGCAACACCGCCAGCATCACAATCCAGCGGGCATCATTGTCTTCCGGAACGAACAGTTCCCACCAGCCCTCCGCGCCAGCCCGATGGGTCGCGATCACAACCGCGCAGCCAATCAGAAGCAGCAGAGACAGCAGGGTGGAAAAAGACAGCGGCTCGCTCAGCAGACGCGCGTGGCGATAATAACACCGGCGGAACGGCGCAATCAGAAAGGCTGAAAGCGCCAGGGCCAGCGGAACAAACGGGATATTGCCCCGAAGGAATGTCGCAACCGCCGCCAGCACCAGCAGACCAAGTGTCGCACCCCATGCCAGCGTCACGCGCTGGGAAAGCCCGATCGCCAGAGCAATCAGGGCCGCCCCAACGACGGTGAGCACATAATCGCCCACAACATTTGAAAGAAAGCCGATGATCTTCGATCCGCCATGAGCGTGAACCGGATTTATCAGCGGCAGAACCAGCAGCAGAATCCCGCAGAAAGCGACGGTGCCGGTCGAGACAGCCACGGAGAAATCCGCTTCACTCTCGCGCACAACCTGGCTCGGTCTGATCCGGCGTGGCTCTTCAGAGCCCTCCCTGCCAGCTTTACGCGACAGCAGAACAGCGTCACCACGCAGAAACAGCTCATGCGCGGCAAACATGCCCCCGGCCAGAAAAAGCGGAATGATATAGTAAAACAACCTGAAGACGAGGATCGCCCCCAGAATCTGCGGTGCCGGCAGATAAGGACCAAGCGCCAGCAGCATCGCGCCATCGAACACACCAAGCCCACCCGGCACGCTGGCCACGAGCCCCGCCGTGTAGGAAGCAATATAGATGGCAAGAAACGATCCATAATCCAGCGTTCCCGGCGGCAACAGCACAAAAGCAATTGCCGCGGTCGCAGCAACATCCGCGGCGGCAACCACGGTCTGAGCGACAGCCATCGGCGCAGACGGCAGTTCGATCTGCCGCCCCTTAAAGGTCAGCTCACGCCATTTCAGCGTCGCACCGATATAGGCCAGCACGCCAAGCCACAGCAAAACGCCCGCCGCCCGCAAAACCGGAACCGGCGCCCGATCGCCAAGAACCGGCAACACCCCGGGTTCGATCAGCAGCACGCTGCCGATCAGAACAGATGCCCCCAGCAGATAGGTCGCGGAACAGAAAGCAATGATCTGCGCGATCGCAAAAGGCGGCAGTCCCCAGTTCCGGTAAAGCCGGAAGCGGACAGCAGCACCGGACACGGCTGAAAAACCGAGATTGTGCGACAGCACATAAGAACAGAACGCCGCGAACGCCGTGCGAAGAAAAGACAGGTTTTTATGCCCGACCTGAATCACCGCCAGCCGGTCGTAGAATGACAGAATGAAATAGGACAGGAACGTACAGCCAACACCGGCCAGCAGAGCCCGCCGGGAAATACCATGCAGAGCCGTGCGGATATCCGCCATGCTGAGCGTGTGCAGTTCACGCCGCACAACAAAAATCGCCGCCACCATCAGCACCAGACCAATGAGGTGGGGCGCATGACGCAGCCACCGTTTCCAGCCGGACGGCGGCGGAACGGAAGCCGGCGCATGATCATGCATTCCGGTCACAGGCCTCTCCCCCGTCGGTCCGCAGTCAGACACACCCGGAGTCTCAGGCCTCTGAACTCCGGACCAGCGCCGCTTCAATCAGCGCAATCGTGCTCCGGACACCATACAACGCAATAAACCCTCCGAAACGCGGCCCCTCACTCTGCCCAAGAAGAACCTCGTAGAGACAGGTAAACCAGGAACGCAAAGGCTCGAACTTATGGCGCTTGCCAATCTCGAAAACCAGGTTCTGAAGCACCTCCGCAGAGGCCTCCTCGCCTTCATACATCCTGAGTGATTCCGCCAGATCAGTCAGTGCCTGAAGCTCCTGCTCATCCGGCAGACGATAGCTTTTCGCCGGCCGCACGAAATCAGTATAGAAGACAACCGCCCGGTCAACGAGCGTCGCCAGCATCGGATGAGTATCCGGCGATACCGCCGCATCATAGCGTCGCAGAAAGCCCCAGAGAACATCCGGGGTCTCGGCATTCGCCACGCTCGCCAGATTCAGCAACATGCTGAACGACACCGGACTACCGGCATGGTCGGGGATATGACCGGCATGAATAAACCATGCCGGACTGGTGCAAAGAGCCACCCGGTCCGCATCCGCCTCAACCGCATCGCCGGCTGCAACACAGCGTGCCTGCAAAGCCGCGGCCTTGTCGACATGCGCCAGATACTCGTCCGTGCCCCTGGGAATCACATCGAAAAACAGCCGCTTGGCACGCTCCGGGTGATTGAACATGAACTGGCTCAGGCTCTCGGGCGGCGCATAACGCAGCCATTCCTCAACCGAAAGACCATTGCCTTTCGATTTCGAAATCTTCTGGCCATTTTCATCCAGAAACAGCTCGTAAGTCAGTCCGGCCGGCGGCGGAGCCCCCAGAATGCGACAGATCTTCCCCGACAGCCGAACGCTGTCGATCAGATCCTTGCCTGACATCTCATAATCGACACCAAGCGCATACCAGCGCATGGCCCAGTCGGCCTTCCACTGCATCTTCGCAGCACCACCCGTGACCAGCGTCTCAAACCGCTCACCCTGCTCATCCGTCCAGCAGACAGTCCCGGCAACCGGATCAACCCTGTCCATGCGAACCTGCATCACCTGTCCGGTCTTCGGATGGATCGGCAGCACCGGCGAATACGTCTCCCGCCGCTCCGCACCGAGCGTGGGTCTGATGACCGCGACAATCTCATCATGCACTTCAAGAACACGACGCAGCGCCGCGTCAAAACGCCCGGACGTGTAGTATTCCGTGGACGAGGCGAAGTCATAGTCAAAGCCAAAGCTGTCCAGAAAGGACTGCAACCGGGCATTGTTATGAGCCGCAAAAGACCCGAACGTGCCGAACGGATCGGGAACCTTCGTCAGCGGCATTCCGATGAACTGCGTCAGCATCTCCCGGTTCGGCACATTGTCCGGAACTTTCCGCAAAGCGTCCATGTCATCCGAAAACGCCAGCAGGCGCGTCGGGCGACCTGTCAGCGCCGTATAGGCCTGACGAACCCAGCTCGTGCGCGCCACCTCGCCGAAAGTACCGATATGCGGCAGTCCCGAAGGCCCATATCCGGTTTCCAGCAAAGCCGGCCGGTCATCGCCTTTCGTGGCAACGTGTTCAGCGAGTTTTCGCGCCTCTTCAAACGGCCACGCCTTAGGAATGGCGCCGGAGGAAATAAAAGGGCGGCGATCCGCCAGAGATGCACTGTGCTCAGACATGGAGCGGGAAGCTAGAAACTGACCGGCCTCCGGTCAATCCAAATCGTACAGGACGAAATTGCACGCAGCACACGCCCGCGGGCTGTGCGACCGGGATTCGCTGGTTTAGAGTCCCGGCACTTTCAGCACGTTCAGATAAAAGAGCATCGCCCTTCATGCGCCTTTCAGGCTTTCCCGCCACCCGCCGCGTCCTTGCCCTTTCACTCAGCGTCACCAGCGCCCTCTGGGTCACGACAGCACTCGCACCCCATGCCCGCGCGGCACAGGATGCCCCGCCCGCGGTCGCCCCAGTGGTCGCCCCCGCAGTCACCCCCGCAGTCACCGTGGATGCCCGCGGCGTGCCGGACAGCTTCGCGGATCTTGCCGACCGCCTGCTTCCCGCCGTGGTCAACATCTCCACCACGCAGACCCTGAAAGGCGACTCTGAAGATGAAGAGGGTGAAGAAGGACAGGGACCTCAGATTCCTGATTTTCCACGCGGTTCTCCGTTCGAAAAATTCTTTCACGACTTCATGAACCGGCAGAACACGCCAAATTCGCCGCCCCGCAAGATGCAGGCCCTTGGCTCCGGCTTCATCATCTCCGCCGATGGCTATATCGCCACGAACAACCACGTCATCCGTCACGCGGACAAAATCACCGTCACATTGCAGGACAACACCGTCCTGCCAGCGAAACTCATCGGACATGATGAACGCACCGACCTCGCCGTCCTGAAAATCAGCAGCCCCCGCCCGCTGCCCTTCGTCTCCTTTGGCGACAGTGACACCGCCCGCGTCGGCAACTGGGTGCTGGCCATCGGCAACCCGTTCGGTCTCTCCGGCACCGTCACCGCCGGCATCGTCTCCTCCCGCAGCCGCAACATCGACCAGGGTCCGTACGACGACTTCATCCAGACCGACGCCTCAATCAACAAAGGCAACTCCGGCGGCCCGCTCTTTGACATGCACGGCGCCGTCATCGGCGTGAACACAGCCATCTATTCCCCTTCCGGCGGCTCCGTCGGCATCGGCTTCTCCATCCCGGCCAACGAAGCAAAAGGGATCATCGAACAGCTCCGCAAAACCGGAAAAGTCTCACGTGGCTGGATCGGCGTGCGCATTCAGGACGTCACGCAGGACATCGCCGACGGCCTCGGCCTGAAACCCGCGAAAGGTGCCCTCGTCGCCGGCGTCGAACCAAAAGGCCCGGCTGCAAAAGCCCTGCTCACCACAGGCGACGTGATCCGGCAGCTCAATGGCAAAGACATCGAAGGCCGCGCACTGCCGCGTCTGATCGCCGACCTGCCCGTTGGCTCGCAGGCGCATCTCACCGTCTGGCGCAAAGGGAAAATCACAGACATCCCTGTGACAATCGGCGCCCTCCCCGAATCGAAGACCGACCCCGAGGAAAAACCCGCGAAATCCAGCGCCCCAAAGTCAGACAAAGCCGTCGATCTCGGTGCGCTCGGCTTCAGCGCCGCCTCCATCACAGACGAGTCGCGAAAAAAATACCGGCTTTCCGACGACCAGAAAGGCGTCGTGGTCACGGGCGTCGTCGATGGTGGCCCCGCCGCGGATCGCGGCATGAAGCCCGGCGATGTGGTCACCGAAGTGCAGCAGACAGCCGTGAACAGCCCGGCGGAACTCCGCAAAGGCATAGAAACAGCGCAAAAGGAAAAGCGTCATTCCGTCCTGCTCCTCGTGCACGATATGGACGGCCTGCGCTGGGTGCCTTTCCCGCTCGATGGCAGCGCGCATTAAGATCGCCTGCGGGAATCGCGCCCGCATGACGACGGAGCACTGAATGCCCATCGCCATCCCCGAGCGGTCAGCCGGCACAATCGTCCGCCAGGCCATCCGCGTTCTGGTCGCCATCGGCGTATCGGAAATCCTCAGTCAGCTTCTGCGTCTGCAGGACCCGGCATGGGCGCTCATTACGGCGGCCGTCGTCACACAGACCACCATCGGCGAAACCGTCTCAAACGGACAAAGCCAGATCCTCGGAGCCCTGATCGGAGGGGCCGCAAGCCTGATCGCCATCAGCCTCCATCAGCTGGGCCTGCCCGGGGAAGCCGCCCTCTGGTCAGCCCTTATCCCCCTCGCCGCACTCGCCGCCTGGCGCCCGCAGACACGGCTCGGTCTGGTCACCGTGCTGATCGCCATGCTGTTCCCCTCCGATAACTCGCCCTTCTTCGTGCCGATCCAGCGCGTCATCTGCGTGCTGGCAGGGGTCATCGTCTCGATGGTCGTGTCCTTCGCCGTGCTGCACGAACAGACCCGGCGCGATGCCTTCCGTCTCGCCGCCGCCATGATACGCGGCATCGGCAGCATCCTCGACGGCGCGGCCCATCACAATATCGGCTGGCACGACATCCAGTCCCTGGACGACACCTGCGCCACATGCCTCCGCCGCATCGCCGCCAATGTCGGAGAAGCCCGCCGCGAACGCTGGACAAGCCTGGAAAAGCGCGACCCCATGCTGGCTGCCCTGCCCCAGGCCCTGCAACAACTTCAGACCGACGCCATGGTGTTCGCCCGGGCCGCGCTCGCCAGCCCGGTCCACGATGCTCAGGACGCCCAGACGCTGGTGCGCGGCCTCGTGTCAGCCCTGGAACAGATCGCCAGAGGCTGTGATGAACAGGCACAGGGACGCCAGCCGGCAGACGACTATACCCGCGAGGCCCTTGCCGCCATTCCACATGATGACATCACCGCCGCACCGGAATGGCGCTTCATCCTGCGTATCCTGAGATCGGATATGACAGCCTTCATCAGCTTCCTCACCGATACCGGTGACAAAAACCGGAACAGCACATCCGGCTCGCCGGCCAGTGCCTGAAAGACAGCCCGAAACGGATGATTTTCTCTCGACAGCAGAACAACAGCCGCATAGCACGACCCGGTAACAAAGGAGGCAAACGTCTGATGGTGCCTGCACTGCGCCTGACCCTGCGGATCGACGTGGAGGGGCATCCAACCCTCGGCCACGGCAAAATCAGGCTCCTGGAACACGTGGCGGCCACCGGCTCCATCTCAGCGGCAGGACGCGCCATGGGCATGTCCTACCGGCGGGCCTGGCTGCTGATCGATGCGCTGAACCATCAGTTCACAAAGCCCCTGGTCGAAACAAAACCCGGCGGCGGCGGCGGCGCAAGCCTGTCAGAAACCGGCCAGGCCGTTGTTGACTGTTACCGCGCGGCAGAGAAAGAAGCGACGGCAGGAGCGAAAGCCTCGCTGGGAACGCTTGCCAGTCTGGTCAAACGCCCTGAAAAAGCCGCAGCATCGTAACAGAGTGACAATCGAAACAATGGTTCTGGACAGATTCGGGAGAACAGGAAGCGTGTCATCATCAGTTTTGCGTCGCGATCTTCTGCGCACGGCAAGCGGCGCGGCCATGGCGGCCCTTGCGTCGGATCTGTTCAGCACCTCCGCGAAAGCCGCAGACGCACCCGCCGGTCCCACGCCTTTCGATAACAGCACCGTGGCACAGATCGCCCGCAAACTGGCCGCCAGCCCTTACAGCGGCCCGGACCAGTCACTCCCCAAAGCCATCGATAATCTGAACTTCGACCAGTTCCGCTCCATCGATTACCGCCCCGATCAGGCCCTGTGGCACGGCCAGAACCTCGCTTTTGACGTCGAATTCTTCCCGCGCGGCTTCCTCTACCGCCCCCGCATCGAAATCTTCGAAGTGACAGACGGAAAATCCGCGCTGGTCCCCTACAACCCCGACCTGTTCAGCTACGGCGACCCGATGCTGCGCGTCACCGATAATCTCGGCTTCGCCGGCCTGCGCCTGCGCTATGCGATCAACACCCCCGGAATCATGGAAGAATGCGCCGTCTTTCTCGGCGCCTCCTACTTCCGGGCCGTCGCGAAAAACCAGAATTACGGCCTCTCCGCCCGAGGCTTCGCCGACGGAACCGGTGACCCGAAAGGCGAAGAATTCGCCCTCTTCCGCTCCTTCTGGCTGGAAAAACCCCAGCCCGGCGTCGATTCCATCGTCATCCACGCGCTGCTCGACAGCCCGTCCGTCGCCGGCGCGTTCCGCTTCACCATCCGTCCGGGCGAAACAACCGTCTTTGACGTGCAGTCCACCTTCTTCCCCCGCGTGAAGATGGAAGAATCCGGCATCGCGCCCCTGACCGGCATGTTCTATTTCGATTCCAACGATCGCAACCACATCGATGACTGGCGCCCCGCCGCGCATGACAGCGAAGCCCTGCAGATCTGGACAGGCTCCGATCAGGAACTCTACCGCCCGCTGCGCAATCCGCTCGATCTCCAGTTCTCCGCCTTCACGGATGTCTCTCCGCGCGGCTTCGGCCTGATGCAACGCCGCCGCTCCTTCCACGATTTCGAAGACCTCGCACTCAATTACGAGAAGCGGCCCTCCCTGTGGATCGAGCCAATCGGCGACTGGGGAACAGGCGCCGTCGATCTCGTCGAAATCCCGACACCCAACGAAGTCAACGACAACATCGTCTCCTTCTGGCGACCTGAAACCCCGCTCGAAGCCGGCCATGAATACAGCTACACCTACCGGATGTACTGGGGCTGGGACACACCATTCCCGACGAAACTGGCCCGTGTCGGCGCCACCCGCATCGGCGCCGTCACCGACCACAAGGACGACCGCTTCTTCGCCATCGACTTTGCCGGCGGTCCTGTCGCCAACACAGGGCCGGATGCGAAATTCCACCTGATCCCGCAGGCCTCGGCCGGCACGATCCGCAACGTCGTCGTCGAGCCTAATCCAAATATTAACGGCTGGCGCACCACATTTGAATTTGCGCCCGGCAACGTAAAGCTGGCGGAACTCAGCGCCGTACTTGCCAATGATCAGGGACCGGTTTCAGAACGATGGGTATATCGTTGGACACCATAACAACAAGATCCGGCACGGAAACCGCCAGCACGGGGGCAGCCGACATGGATGCAGTCAGTCCGCTGGCACGGTTTCCCGCCCTGCCGCCCGAAGCACCGATGCGGATGGACGCGCAGGATCTTCATGCCGCGCCTGACAGGCACGGACGCGACCATGCCCCGGAAACCGAACCCAGGCTGATCGCGCTCCGACGGTTCTCCGTGATCGGCTCCGCCATGGCGCTGACCGCTTACGGCGCGTACCAGATGCACCTCGTGCTGGATGCCAACGGCGCCTCCGTGCTCGGCGTCATCATGCAGATCCTGTTCGTCGCCCTGTTTCTCTGGATCGCCCTGGCGTTCACATCCTCCATCGCCGGCTTCTTCTCGCTGCTGACCCGGGGCGGCCTCGGTCTGGGCATCCACGCGGACGGGCCTCTGCCCTCCCTGCGCACCCGTATCGCGCTGCTGATGCCAACCTACAACGAAGACCCGCACCGCGTGATGGCCGGTCTGCGCGCCATCCACGCCAGCCTGCGGGAAACCGGTCAGGCCGGGGTCTTCGACATCTTCATCCTGTCGGATACGACAAACCCCGATGTCTGGATCGCCGAAGAAGCCGCTTTCCTCGATCTGCGCCGCGATACAGGCGATAACACCCATATTTTCTACCGCCGCCGGGCGAAAAACATCGAGCGCAAAGCCGGCAATGTCGGCGAATGGGTCCGCCGTTTCGGCAAAGCCTACCCGCTGATGGTGACCCTGGACGCCGATTCCGTCATGGACGGCCGCACCCTCGTCCGAATCGCCGCCGCGATGGAACGAAACCCCGATGTCGGCCTGATCCAGACCCTCCCCATCATCGCAGGCGGAACCACGCTGTTCGCCCGCATGCAGCAATTCGCAGGCCGCGTTTACGGACCGCTCATCGCCCACGGCATCGCCTGGTGGCACGGCGCGGCCAGCAATTACTGGGGCCACAACGCTGTCATCCGCACAGCCGCCTTCGCCGAACAGGCCGGCCTGCCCCACCTCCCGGGACGCAAACCCTTCGGCGGCCACATTCTCAGCCACGATTTTGTCGAGGCCGCCCTCATGCGGCGCGGCGGCTGGGCCATTCACATGGTCCCCGCCCTGCTCGGCTCCTACGAAGAAAGCCCGCCCTCGCTAACCGATGTTGCCATCCGCGACCGCCGCTGGTGTCAGGGCAATCTTCAGCACTACAAAGTCGTCCCCACAAAAGGCCTGCACTGGCTGAGCCGCCTGCACATGCTCATGGGCATCGGCTCCTATGTCACCTCACCGCTCTGGCTGGTCTTCCTGCTGGTCGGCATCCTCATCTCCCTGCAGGCCCGCTTCGTGCGGCCGGAATATTTCGGCGACACGAAAACCCTCTACCCGCACTGGCCCCAGGTCGATCCAATCCAGGCGAAATTCGTGTTCATGGCCACCATGGGCATCCTGCTGGCACCAAAGCTCTTCGCTTACATCGCCCTGATGTTCGACAGAACGACGCTCAGGGAATGCGGTGGCGCGGCCCGAACCGCGGCGTCCGTGCTGGTCGAAACGCTGATCGGCGGCCTGATTGCCCCGATCGCCATGCTCATCCAGACAACCGGCGTGATCTCCATTCTGAGCGGTCAGGATTCCGGCTGGAACGCCCAGAGACGCGATGACGGCCGTATTCCCCTGGGCATTATCGTCCGCGGCTACTGGCGGTTCACCCTGTTCGGCCTCATCCTCGGCGCCTGCGCCTGGGCCGTCTCCCTGGCGCTGTTCCTCTGGATGACGCCGGTTCTGCTCGGTCTGGTGCTGGCAATTCCTCTGGCGGCCCTCACGGCAAGCCGCGATGCCGGCCAGGCCCTGCGTCGCGCCGGCCTCCTGCTCGTGCCGGAAGAAACGATGCCACCGGACGTGCTGGTGAAAGCCTCCCAGGCCCTGGCCCTCCCGGAACCCGCCCGCCCGCAGGACGCTCTGGTCGCTCTGCGAACCAGTCCCTCCCTGATGGCCAGTCACCGCGCCATGCTGCCGCCGCCACGCCAGCCCGGCGACCCGATCGATCCGGACTGCCTCGTAGGACTGCTCAAACTTCAGGAAGCCCGCTCGCTCTCCGATGCCGACGTCAGACTGACCCCAAAAGAAAAAGCCGCGGCCCTCACAGATGCCCGCAGCCTGGACCGCCTGCTTTCCCTCCCCGGCTGACTCCGGCCTCGGAAGCAGATCCGGGCTCCGCGCCCGACTTCGCCGGTCTTTCCCAGGGCTTTGCCCTGGAACCCACCAAAGGTCACAGACCTCTGGAAACCATTTATGATCAACAAATCAGGGTGCAGGGGCCTGCGGTCCCTGCCGGGTTCGGGCAGAGCCCGGTCTTCCGCCAGCCCTTTGAAAAATCACAGATCAACACGTAACGATAACAGAGCCCTTCCAAAGGCCCGCGACTTTTGGCGGAATGGGGGGCGGAACGCCGCGGCTCTCTTTCCGCGTGTCAGTCTCAACGCTGGCGGGTATTGGCTATCTGTGAACCGGAACCAATCCCTTCAGCACTCCGGATCATCCCCTCCATAAAAGTCGCGCAAAGAGCAAATCCCACTGCAACCAGTATCCGCACAGTCATGAAACAAACATCCATTCCCTCACCAGTTGCGAATGCAAGTCACTTCTTGTATTACCTTGATAAAACTACATTTTTTTGATTGCGCGCACCCGGAAATCCAGTGTAGAGGCAATCCATTCCCCTTAATCCATTCCGCCAGGACGTATAACCATGCCCATCAAAGACCCGAAGATCATCGAGCATCTGAACACGCAACTCACCAACGAGCTGACAGCCATCAATCAGTATTTTCTCCATGCCCGCACCCTGCGCCACTGGGGCGTGACGCTGCTCGGCAAGAAAGAATACGAAGAATCAATCGAGGAAATGCGCCACGCCGACCTGCTGATCGAGCGCATCCTTTACCTGGGCGGTCTGCCGAATGTGCAGCGGCTGAACACCATTCTGGTGGGCCAGGACGTCAAGGAAATCCTCGAATGTGATCTCAAGCTCGAAGAAAAGGCGATCGGCGATCTGCGTGAAGGCATCGCATATTGCGAAAGCGTCCGCGATTACGTGTCGCGTGATCTTTTCGTAAAGATCCTCGAAAACGAAGAAGAGCATGAAGACTTCCTCGACCGTCAGTTCGACCTCATCAGACAGGTCGGTATCGAACGCTACATCCACCTGAACTCCGCGCCTGCTCCCGAGCAGGGCTAAGTCTTCACACTGACTGGCCGCACGCGCCCACCGCGTGCGGCCAGAGGACATGGGTGATGCCCATGTCCTGGTCACGCCACCGCGCAAGCGTGACCAGTGAGGCCGCCGCAACAGACACATCCTCGTGATCATCACCCGGTGTCACCGCGGCGTCCCTCCGTCCTTTAGCGGACTCAAACCCCATCACAGACGACTCTGACGGGAACGACTCAGGCCGGGCCGATTCCGCGATGCCAGTCGTCCGTCGCAGCCAGTATCCCGCTGCGGCAAGACATGCTCCCAGCTGCGTCACCGCGGCCGCAAAGGGCGCCAGCACATGATGATGTGAAAAGACCGGGCGCAGCGCAGACCTCACCGCGGACTCATCGCCCTTCTGTGCCGCTGCCGTCGCTTCAAGAAGCTGATGCTCTGTCCTGCTGATATCCCGACAGCCACGCATCCGCACATCAAGCGGCGTCATTCCCAGCCCCGAAAGACGGTCCAGGGCCATACGAAACGCTGCCCCCAGCGATTCCGCATCTTTTCGAAAGCAGGAATTATCCAGAGAGCCAAACCCCAGCCGGCAAAAGGGCCGGCCAGGCCCCACAAAACAGCGCAGCATCCACACAGCCATCCGCTCGTCGCCGGACAGATCAGTCAGAATATCGGAAATTGCGATCATGGCACCCTTCGGGCCGCTGGCCCGCTCCCTGTCGTGATGCCTCACCTTAATTGCAAACAATTCTCATTTGCAAATTAAAAAACACCGCCTGCTGATATTCTGCCCCGTGCCGCACAGACCTGCGGATACAAAGCAGCCTCCTCCTGGGTCCTCCCCACATCCCACCAGAGGCGCGTCTCCGGAAAGGCGCTGTTCGCGTGACGTGTTGATCTGTGATTTTTGCAGAATCCGGGCTCTGCCCGAACCTGGCAGGGACCGCAGGCCCCTGCACCCCGATTGATGAATAATAAAATGGTTTCCAAAGGTCCGTGACCTTTGGTGGGTTCCAGGGCAAAGCCCTGGGAGGGAGCCAGCACTTAAGGCGAACAGAGCCTTTGCCGGATTCCACGGCAGAGCCCTGCCATTCCTTCCCGATCCACGCGGAAAACTACTCCTCCTGCGCCAGCGGCAGATTGGGAACCCCATGTCCCCCCGGCCGCATCACCCACAAACGTTGCCCCGACCACGACCGGTCCGACACCACACGGATACCCCCGGACCGCAACCAGACCGCCTGCGCCCCCTCCCGCCAGACCGTGAACCGGTCCAGGGTCCGCACTCCCGGACAGGAACGCCGCGCGGGGCTGACCGTCACAAAAAGATCCATTCCCGCACAGACGTTATCCGGCAATCGCACGTCCCCGTCCGAGTGATCCTCCGCACGCAGAAGCACAGACCAGTCCCCCCGCGAGATCACACACACACCGGGAGCACCCTCTTCCCGACAGGACACCTCACCATCCGCCGTCCCGCCACCAGCCGGCAGATCCGCCAGCGGACGCGCAAAAGCCCGCGACAAAGCATCCCGCTCAAACCACGCATCCCGCGACCGCCCCACAATCAGCAACCGCCCGCCATCACGAACCGCCACGAGGCCACCATCCGGCGCAACCACCAGATCAGGGAGGGGCGTCAGAAACGGTGACAGAAACCCGACCAGAACCGGCGCAAGACCAAGGAGACGCCAGCGCCGCGTCCAGAGACAAAGCCAGCACAGCCCCAGTAAAAACGTGGCCAGTCCCCATCCCGGCGTCAGCGGCACCGCAATCCGCGCCGCAGGCCAGGACGCCACCTCCCGCGCAGACCAGACAATCGCATGAATGCCCCAGCCCATCGGCACAAACATCAGGGCATCCAGATGAAACGGCATCAGCAGGAGCCCCAGCAGCCCCGCCGGCATCACCCATAAGGCCGTCAGCGGCACCGCCATCAGATTCGCAACGACAAAAAACGGCTGAATCTCCCCAAAATGCGCCATCGACACCGGTAGCGTCGCCACGCCAGCAAGAAGACTGGTCAGCGCAAGCATGACGATATGCACAAACAACCGCTGCCTCAGTCCCCCTTCGCCATACAGTCGCATCAATGGCCGACGCAGAACCTCATAGCCTGCAATCAGCCCCATCACCGCCGCGAAAGACATCTGAAACGGAACATCCAGCAATACAGACGGCCCCGTCAGCAGCAACAGTGCCGCCGCAACCGCAAGCCCCCGCATCGACGCAGCCCTGCGCCCGGTCACAAGCGCCAGCACAACAAGCGCCGCCATCGCCAGACTGCGCAGCGCCGGCAGATGAAGCCCCGTCAGAACGACATAAATCGCTCCGCCCAGCAGCCCCGCCAGAGCGGAAATTTCCTTGCATGGCCAGCGCAGCGCCGCCCATTCCACAGACACCAGCCCATACCGCGTGACGGCCACAATCAGCCCCACGACAATGCCAAGATGAAGCCCCGCCACAGCCAGCAGATGCGACAATCCGGAAGCCGCAAACGCATCCCTGTCGGAAGCAGGAATGGCTGCGGACTGCCCCGCCAGTAACGTCGCGCCGATCGCACCATCCGTTCCGGGCAGCACCGACATCACGCGGTCCGCCACACCCTCACGCAGCCGTTCAAGAAACATCCGGCCAGCAGCACCATTCCGGCCACGACCGGTTTCACCCGCCGCCGGCTCCCCTGCATCTCCCTCAGCGGAAACAGCGCTTCCCTCAGGCGCAGCCCCCGCCTGATCCGCCGGAACAGTATTCTCAACCGGAGCAAACCCCGCCCGACCCAGCGCCCGACCCGTACCGGCAAGGCCGCCGAACCAGGCCTCACGCTGCATATCCCGCGTCCCGGGCATCACCGGAAAAGGCGGCGCAGACAGGAGCGCCCGCACCTGCAACCTGTCACCCGGCCCGAAAACCAGATCGTCATCATTCCGCAACCGGATTTTCAGGGAGCGCCGAAGGGGAGCCATTCCGGCATCAAGCCAGGTGTCAAACCGCACATCACCCAGAGTGACGCGACGACTGCCCGGATCACCCGTCGCGCGGGACGGCAGCTGATCGACCGACAGAACCCGGCCCGTCAGAATCACCCCGCGTCGCGGCAGTTCCGGCATCTGCGCCGCCCGATGCCCCTCGCTCCAGGCCGCCAGAAACCCAAGCGAAACACAGAGCAGAGCACAGCCGGCAATCCGCCCCGACAGACGCCACCAGCCAGCAAAAAGAACAGGAAAAGAAAGAAACAGCCCGATAACAGCCAGCCAGGGAGATGGCTCGTATCGGGGCTGAAACCAGGCCAGCACACCCAGTGCCAGCCCGACCGGAAGCCAGAGCGGCAACCGGTGGCGTTCGGAAAGAAGAAGCGCCTGAAAACGATCCGGCAGCGACCCACTCACCCGAATCAGCCTCCATAACCTCATGCCCGGGCAGACAGGCACGGCACCCGGACAAAGAAGTTACCGCAAGGTGCCGTCAGGGAGCCAGCGGGCGACCTTCAAATGCGCCGAAAAACACATAGTGAAGGAACAGGTCGCCCTCATACCCGAGAAGATCCGGATTGACGGCCACGTAGGCCTTCCCGTCAAAGTGCGCATTCGGCCTGCGCCCTTCCTTGTAACCAACCGTCCTGTAATGTGTGGCCGCGTCAACACCCGCACCCGCCACATCAGGATAAGCCGTCAGATACCATTCCGAATCAAAATACAGAGCATCACGCTGTGGCGGCACCTTCGGCCGGACAGGCTCGGCAACCTCAACAATCTCAATGATGTCATCTTCCGGCAGTGTGTCCGCTTTAACCGCACGCTTCCTGCCAGCCGCAGATTTCGCACTTCCGACAATCCCGGGCTCACCCCGGCGACCGGAAGACTTGGCTGGTGCCGGCTGCCGTGCCCCTGCATGGCTTGCTGATGTTTTCACCCTGGCTCGTGCCACGCGTTCTTCTCCCCTAAGTCCCTGACGATCCATAAAAGATCACAGAGTGCAATGTTTATAGACCCGGCGGGGAAAGACAATGTTCCGCCGCAACAGATTCCCGTTAAAATACACTTAAACACAGACCCCGGAGGAAACTCTCTTTTGGCAAAACGTCCCGTTCACCGCTTTGTCTGCCAGACCTGCGGCGCCGTTTACCCTAAATGGAGCGGCAAATGCGAAGCCTGCGGCGAGTGGAACACCATCGTCGAAGAGAGCGTCGAACCCACAGTCTCCCGCGCCAGCCGCTCCAAAACCCGCCTCACCCTCACCGGTCTCGAAGGGCACGCGGCCCCTCCACCCAGAATCCATACCGATATCGCCGAACTCGACCGCGTCCTCGGCGGCGGCCTCGTCCCCGCCTCCGTCGTCCTCGTCGGCGGTGACCCCGGTATCGGCAAATCAACCCTCCTGCTGCAAACCGCCTGCCGCCTCGCCCGGACCGGACAACACGTCGTCTATATCTCCGGCGAAGAAGCCGTCGATCAGATCCGCATGCGCGCGCAAAGGCTGGAACTCGCCGCCCCGACCCTCCAGCTCGCCGCCTCCATCAACCTCTCCGATATCATGGCCACCCTCGACACCGAAAAACAGCTCGGCCTGGTCATCATCGATTCCATCCAGACCATGTGGCTCGACAGCATCGACAGCGCCCCCGGCTCCGTCGCCCAGGTCCGCGCCTGCGCCTTCGAACTCATCCGCCTCGCCAAAAAACGCGGTTTCGCCCTCATCCTCATCGGTCACGTCACCAAAGAAGGCGCCCTCGCCGGCCCCCGCGTCATGGAACACATGGTCGATGCCGTGATGTATTTCGAAGGCGATCGGGGCCACCAGTTCCGCATCCTCCGCGCCGCCAAAAACCGCTTCGGCGCCACCGACGAAATCGGCGTTTTCGCCATGACTGACCATGGCCTCATCGAAGTCCCCAACCCCTCCGCCCTCTTCCTCGCCGAACGACGCGGCAACATCGCCGGGTCAGCCGTGTTCGCCGGAATGGAAGGAACCAGACCCGTCCTCCTCGAAGTCCAGGCCCTCCTCTCGCCCAAAGCCGGGGACAGCAGCCCCCGCCGCGCCGTCGTCGGCTGGGACTCGGGCCGTCTCGGCATGCTCCTCGCCGTGCTCGAAACCCGTTGCGGCCTCAGGCTCTCAGCAATGGACGTCTACCTCAACTTCGCCGGCGGCCTCCGCGTCTCCGAACCCGCCGCCGACCTCGCCGTCGCCGCCGCCATCATCTCCGCCGCGACCGGCCACCCCACCTCCGCCGGCACCGTCTATTTCGGCGAAATCGGCCTCTCCGGCGAACTCCGCCAGGTCTCCCAGGCCGATCTCCGCCTCAAAGAAGCCGCCAAACTCGGCTTCAATACCGCCATCCTCCCCCGCCGCGTCGCCCGCGCCACCAACGCCACCGTCCGTCCCCCGCCAGGCCTCACCCTGAACGAACACGGACACCTGTCAGACCTCGTCGCCATGATGACCGAAAATACGGAAGAGTGACGCCCCGGCACTGGCCGAACCCACTCACCCAGGCCGGCCTGATCATCACTCAGGGTTCGTGTCCGGCCCGCTCCCCCGATGGCGACGCCTCCTTCACTCCATATCCGAGGCAGAAATACGCAATTCAATGGCTCTGTTATCATTAAGGGCTGATCTGTGATTTTTTAAAGGGCTGGCGGAAGACCGGGCTCTGCCCGGACCCGGAAGGGGTTCGTCACGCGAAGGCGTGCTGTACGCGATGCCCCCTTCACCCCGATCTGTTGATCAATTAAGCAGGTTTCCAGAGGCTCTGTTGTCATTAAGTATTGGCTCCTTCCCAGGGCTTTGCCCTGGAACCCACCAAAGGTCACAGACCTTTGGAAACCATTTTATTATGAATCAATCGGGGTGCAGGGGCCGTCGTGCGCAGCACGCCTTCGCGTGACGGTCCCTGCCGGGTTCGGGCAGAGCCCGGATTCTGCTAACCCTTTGAAAAATCACAGATCAAAACGTCATGACAACAGAGCCAGTTCAAAGCCCTGCGTGATACCCTCATCACAGGCCACGGCAGCCACGAAACCGCCAGTCTCGCTCTGAAACAGACCACGCAGGCATAACATTTCCTCCAATAGGGGATAGCCCCCGTATCCCCCAAACCTCGCCACCTCTCCCCAAACATGCTCAACTCCCCCTCGTAAGCACGACCACCACACGAGGACCGCATGACCACAGCGCCGTACGCCATCCACGCACGGCCCACACGGGGCAGGCTCCACCAGGAGGCAGAATCCCCCACCCGCTCTCCCTGGCAGCGTGACCGCGACCGCGTCATCCACTCCTCCGGATTCAGACGTCTCCAGTACAAAACACAGGTTTTCATCAATCACGAAGGCGATTTCTTCCGAACCCGCCTCACCCACTCGCTGGAAGTCGCCCAGATCGCCCGGTCCATGGCGCGAAACCTCGCCGTCGATGAAGACATCACCGAAGCCATCGCGCTGGCCCACGATCTCGGTCACACCCCCTTCGGACACGCCGGCGAAGACGCCCTCTCGCTCGCCATGGAAAGCTGGGGCGGCTTCAGCCACAATACCCAGGCCCTCCGTCAGGTCACCATCCTCGAACGCCGATACCTTCAGTTCGACGGCCTCAACCTCACCTGGGAAACCCTCGAAGGCCTCGCCAAACATAACGGCCCCGTCGATAACCCGGACGGCTGGCTCCGCGACTACGACGCCGCCCACCCGCTGGACCTGCACACCTTCGCCTCCGTCGAAGCCCAGCTTGCCGCTCTCGCCGACGACATCGCCTATCATGGCCACGACCTCGATGACGGCGTGAAATCCGGCCTCCTCGCCCTGGACGATCTCACCAGCGTCCCCATCGTCGGCACCGCCCTCAAAGAAGCCCGCTCCCTCGCCCGTCACCTCCCGCCCCGGAGCAATCCCGCTTACGGCGCCGGAGAAACCGGCGAGCCACCAGCCGAAGGCTCTGTCGCCATCCCCGCCCTGGAACAGCGCCTGCGTCATGAAACCGTCCGCCGCGTCATCAACGTGCTCGCCACCGACGTCCTCACGCAGACAAAACGCAACCTCTTGAAACTCGACCCGCACTCCGCCGATGATGTCCGCCACGCGGATCGCCCCATGGTCGCCTTCAGCCCGAAAATCGCCGATGCCAACGCCGCCATCCGCGAATTCCTGTTCGCGAAACTCTACCGCCACTGGAAGGTCAACCGCATGACCCACAAGGCGAAACATGTCGTCGCCGAACTCTTCTCAACCCTCGGCTCCTCCCCCGGTCTCCTCCCCGATGGCTGGCGCGATCAGGCCCTCGCCGCAACAGACGAACCCGCCAGACGCCGCGTCGTCGCCGATTATCTCGCCTCCATGACAGACCGCTTCGCCATGGAAGAACACCGGCGCCTCACCGATCTGTCTGTTCCCGGCTAACGTCACGGGGGCATTTCAAAAAGTATGGAAATGTCCTTCGCGAAGCCTGGCCGGACGTTGCCCGGACCCGGAAAAGGTCACAGACCAGCTCAAACCATTTTATAAAACAAACCGGGGTGCGGGAGCCTGCGGTCCCTGCAGGTCTTCGTGGGGGCGCCCTGAAAATACCTCCGACAATTCAAATTCCGGAGCCTGCAACACAATGCCTTTCGTCTTCCCCGTTTCCGACCACTGCGATGGCGAACACTTCTCCAATCTGCCCCTGCCCGCCAGCTGGCAGCCCGCCCCGCGCCCGCCCGCCTGGCCCGACGACCCCATACCCGGCGCCGCACCCGCTTCCGGACGCAAACGCGGTGTCAGACCCGCCCTGATGCTGCGCTGGATGATTTCCATGGCCCGCGACCAGCAAAAACAGATCAGCGATCCCATCCCCACGGGCGACCCGCACGCCATCCCCGATCCCGGCACCGTCAGCGTTACCATGATCGGTCACTGCACCTTCCTGCTGCGCCTCCGCCAGAAGGATGGAAGCGTCCTCACCGCCCTGACCGACCCCATCTTCTCAGAACGCTGCTCACCGTTTTCCTTCTTCGGTCCGAAACGCCTGCGCCCGCCCGGACGTCTCTTCAAAGATCTGCCGAAGATCGACCTCCTGCTGATCTCACACTGTCATTACGACCACCTCGATCTCCCTTCCCTCCGCTCCATCGCCCGCCGCGATAACCCCGTTGTCATCACCCCCCTGAACAACGGCGACATCCTCCGCAAAGCCGGCCAGACCCGCATCGCCGAACAGGACTGGTGGCAATCCTCCCGGATGGGCGACACCGAAATCACCTGCACCCCGGCCCGCCACTTCTCCCAGCGCTCCCCCTGGGACGCCTCAAAACGCCTCTGGAGCGGCTTCATGCTCCGCACCCCACAACCGGACAACGCGCCGCCACTCTCCATTTTCTTCGCCGGTGACAGTGCCCACAGCCCACACTGGCAGACCATCCACGACCGTCTCGGCCCGCCCGATCTCGCCCTGCTCCCCATCGGCGCCTACGCCCCGCGCAACTTCCTGAAAGCTGTCCACGTCGACCCCGTCGAAGCCGTCGCCGCCTTCCGCAGCCTCAATGCCCGTCGCGGTATTCCCATGCACTACGACACATTCCCCCTGTCCCGGGAACCACCCGGCGAGGCCGAACGCTGCCTCGCAGAAACCGCCGCCTGGGCCGGCCTCGCCCCCGACGCCTTTGCCCCAATGGCGTTTGGAGAAACACAAAACATCCTGCTCCGCTAAGACTCTGCCCGTTCCAGGTGCTGGCGCCCTCTCAGGGCTTTGCTCTGGAAACCATTTTATTATTAATCAATCGGGGTGCAGGGGTCGTCGTGCGCAGCACGCCTTCGCGTGACGGTCCCTGCCGGGTCCGGGCAGAGCCCGATCTTCTTCCAGCCCTTTGAAAACTCAGGCTTCAACACGTAACGACAACAGAGCCTTTGCCGGGGGTCCATGGCAGGGCTCCGCCGTGCTTCCCGGAAAACCAGCGCTGCGCTTCACACCCTAAAATTGTAAATAAATGATGCTGAATATTGAGTACGAAGGCAGGAACACCGGCAATCCCGCCCGGCATTCCCGCCTCAGCCGGCATAGGAATTCGGTATCCAGACTGCGCTTACCTGCCGTCGGGAAAAGACACATTTCAGCAGGGCTGCCCATAACCGTCGCCGCCTGTTACGAGAGCGGCAAATTTTCGCCACATCAGGGCACTCTGATGAGTCGGTAAAGAAGGAGATTTCGATGTCCACTAAGATGAATCGCCCCATGGCCCTCCTTATGGCCCTGGCGATGACGGTTGCTCCCGTCGTCGCGGCAGCCCAGCCGGGTCCGGGAGGAAGAGGGAATGATGGCGGAGGTCGTGGCGGCGGCGGTCATGGTGGAGGAGACAACGGCGGTCGTGGCGGTGGTCCGGGCCGTGGTGGCTTTCGCGGCGGCGGAGGAGGCCCGCATGGCGGTATGTGGCGCTCCGGGGACCGCTATAACGGGGGCGGCGTATACGTTGACAACTGGCGCGGATACCGTGGCCTGTCCGCCCCGCCGCCAGGGTATCGCTGGATAGATTACGGCGGCAGCTTCCTTCTCACGGCAATCACGACGGGTATCATCGCCAACGTCATCGCCGGCAGCGGATATGGCGCCGCACAGCCGGTCGCAACGCCCTATCCGACCTACGGCGCATATCCGTCCGGGCAAGCGCCATATCCGGCATCGCCTGGCTACTGATCTCACAGATAAGATAGCCCGCCAGAGGTCAGAATCCTCCGGATACCGGCGTATATTAAATAAATCGGGATACAGGGATCTGCGGTCCCGGGGGAAGTCCAGGCAAAACCTGGACTTCCCCCGGCCCTCTGAAAAATCACACTTCAAACACTCAGAGGCTGTTTCAAAAGCCTCACCGTCGGGCGGGAACTTCCCCCTGACGGGCGTGACCGACGCGTGTTTTTGAGCACGGAAGCGGAGCAGTCGTGCGGGCCGTGAGCACCGGAGCGCAGAAAACGCGCGTCAGATCGCCGGCAGAAGGGCTTTTCAGCCTCTTAACGAAGACAGAGTCTCTGGAAAGGCTCTGTCTTCGTAGGTGTTGATCTGTGATTTTTCAAAGGGTTAGAAAAAGACCGGGCTCTGCCCGTACCCGAAAGGGGTCGCGGCCCCCTTCACCCCGATCTGTTTATAATAAAACGGTTTCCAAAGGTCTGTGACCTTTGGTGGGTTCCAGGCAAAGTCCTGGGAAGGAGCCAGAACTTAATGACAACAGAACCTTTGGAAACCATTCAGGGTGCAATGGCCTGCGGTCCGAGCCGGATCCGGGCAGAGCCCGGATTTCGCCAGCCCTTTGAAAAATCAAAGGTGAACACACAACACTGACAGAACTCTTCCGAAGACCCCCGGCCTCTGGCTGATCCAGGAACAAAGCCCCTGCCACAACACAGCCCGGAAACCGGAACCCAGCCACCACCACACATCCGGCGCCGAACGCTTCGCAAGCCGCCACCTATGCCGTAAGAACAAAAAAGCCGGAACCCGGGTCCCGGACAGCAACAGGAGGAGAATCTCATGACAGACCAGGAAGACAAAACGTTCGACCAGGCCGAAGTCGAGGCCCTGTTCCTGAACGCAGCCCGCGACGGCGAAACCGACCTCGTCAGCGAATTCATCGTCGCCGGCCTGAGCCCCGATCTCGCTAACGACAAAGGCCATTCCGCCCTCATCCTGGCCACCTATAACGGCCACGCAGACACCGCGCGCGTCCTGCTCAACGCCGGCGCCAGCATCGATCAGCGTGACGCCAAAGGAGCCACCGCCCTCGCCGGCGTCGCCTTCAAAGGCGGCGTCGCCCTCGCAAAACTGCTTCTCGAAGCCGGCGCCACCGTCGACGCCCCCAACACCGTCGGGCGTACCCCGCTCATGTTCGCCGCCATGTTCGGCCGCAGGGACATGGTCCGCCTGCTGCTCGAAGCCGGCGCCGACCCCGCCATGAAAGACGGTGAAGGCCAGAGCGCCCGCGATCTCGCCACAGCCCAGGGCTACCCCGAAATGATCACTCTGCTCGGAGGCGACGCGTGAGCCGCTTCTGGAGCCCCCTCGTCCACCGCCTGACCCCCTACGTCCCCGGTGAACAGCCCAGAATCACCAACATCATCAAACTCAACACCAATGAGAGCCCCTACGGCCCCTCGCCAAAGGCCATCGCCGCCATCCAGGAAGCAACCAGCGACAGCCTGCGCCTCTATCCCGACCCGGAATCCCTCGCCCTGCGCGAAGCCATCGCCGCCCGCCACGGCCTGACCGCGCAGCACGTCTTCATCGGCAATGGCTCCGACGAAGTCCTCGCCCACGCCTTCCAGGCCCTGTTCAGTCACGGTGACCCGATTCTCTTCCCGGATGTCACCTACAGCTTCTACCCCGTCTATTGCGGCCTCTACGGACTCCCTTTCCAGACCGTGCCGCTCGACGACACCATGCGCATCCGGCCGGAAGACTACACCACCCCCAACAGCGGCATCATCATCGCCAACCCGAACGCCCCGACAGGGATTGCACTCAGCCCTGGGGACATCGAAAACCTGCTCGCCAGTCACCCGGACCGGGTGGTTCTGATCGATGAAGCCTATGTCGATTTCGGCGCCGATTCGGCCATCCCGCTGATCGCCCGCTATCCGAATCTGCTCGTCGTCCAGACCCTCTCCAAGTCACGGGCCCTGGCCGGGCTGCGCGTCGGTTTCGCACTCGGTAACCCCGATCTGATCGAGGCCCTCGTGCGCGTCAAAGACAGCTTCAACTCCTATCCGCTCGATCGTCTGGCCCAGGCAGGCGCTCTGGCATCGATCGAAGATGAAGCCTGGTTCAGCGAATCCGTGGCAAAAATCATGGCCACACGGACAAACCTCTCAGCCTCTCTCACAGGACTGGGATTCGAGGTCTTGCCTTCCTGTGCCAACTTTGTTTACGTTCGGCATCCTGATCGTGACGCAGCCATGGTGGCTGCCGCGCTGAGAGAAAGGGCGATTATCGTGCGCCACTTAAAAGGCCCGCGAACGTCCCCATGGCTCAGGGTGACGATCGGCACCGACCCGCAATGCGCGGCTCTGGCTGACGCTCTGGGGACAATCGTCCGCAGGAATACCTGACCCGGTCACACCGGAGCAGTCCTGAAAGCGTCATTTTCCGGAAACAGACCACAAACCGGCATGCCGGCGCGGGTTGATCGGCAGGATCAGCCTTTCGCAAAGCATTGTCGGAAAATCCTGTTTCTTCGTTTTTTGTTCATGGTCTGGCCCTGTAATGGGGCCTGTCTCCTTTTGTCCTGCCTGATTGGGTTTTGAAATCATGCGTGCGTTTCACGGCCAGCTTTCGGATAACCAGCCGATCCGCCGTACTCTTGCCGAGAAGCAGAAACAGCTTCGCGACCTGAAAGAGACACTGGGGTCGATGAAGTCACACACCGCTCCCGCCCTGCGCGAGAGCGTGCGTAAGCGCATCGCCCAGCTCGAAGCCGAACTCTCCGCCGCACCGGCCCTCAAAGCCGCCGGTGACACCAAAAACACCCGGACCACCCCACGCTCCGACGACGCCCAGCGTCGCCCCCGGAGCCGCATCCGGTCAGACGCCCTCTGAGCTAAGACCCGGAACCAGAAAAAGCGCCCGAGGGATCACTCCCCGGGCGCTTTTTTATGCCAGAACCAGCTCCGCGCCCGAACCCGGCCGGGGCCGCAGGCCCCAGTACCCCGGTTTGCTAATCATAAAACGGTTTGCAAAGGCGAGCCTTTGCCGGGTTCCAGGGCAGAGCCCTGCCCCAGCCAGTCGCACACAGGTCAAAGGCCAGACCCTCCGGTATGAACCGGCTGCTGAAACAAGTTCAGCACGGTTTATTGTGCGACTTGCCGAGGCCCGGAACCAGGAGGCGGTGATCAACGCGGTCGTCGATATCTTTTCCGGAAATATATAGTCAAATCCGCAAACATTTTCTCCTGAGTTACGGGAGATACGCGTCTGCGATGCCTTTGTTGACATACGAAACCGGGACCCGACGCATCCAGATCTGAAAGGTCCCGAAATCGTCAATACCGAAATGAGAGCAGGTGATCTTCTGATCTTCATTACTCCGCCTGCGCACGGCGTTCGCCCGAATCATTCTGAAAACAGGGTTCGGATAGCACAATATATTTCAATGCATCTCGCTGAAGAAGAGAATGAAGCCGAACGACAGGAGCGTGTTCGCCTCTGGCGCGAACCGGACCATCCTCAGCGTGATGCCTTCTCCGGGGATCCCCGACAGTGGGGAAAACACAACGCTGAGACAGCATGCCTGACTGCGCCGGGTGAGAAACGTCCGGAACTGAAAGACCGGGGTGAACAATAAAACCAGACAAATCCCCCCTGTCACAAATTCTCACCCCCGCAACAGGAGCACCCCGCCCTCAAACCCCCATCGCATGCTTCACAAAAGCCTTTCGCAGACGCGGAAACCGCTGCACCGTCGCAATCCCCATATCCCGCGCCAGCCGAAGAACCGGATTGTCATTGCTGAACAGCCTGTCCAGCATATCCGTCGCCACAAACATCAGCATGTTCGTGGGCCGGCACCGCGCCTGATACCGCGCCAGCAATGCAGGTGATCCAGGATCTTCCCCGCGCCTGTGCGCTTCGATCAGCAATTCCGAAAGCGCGATCACATCGCGGAACCCAAGATTCAGCCCCTGCCCGGCAATCGGGTGAATCCCATGCGCGGCATCCCCCGCCAGAATCAGCCGGGTCGCCGTATAACGCTGGGCATACTGTGCCGAGAGCGGATAAACCCACCGACGACCCACCGGCGTCACCTCGCCCAGACGGCTCCCCATCCGACGCTGCAACTCCCGCGCAAACTCCCGCTGCGGCAGCTCCGCAAGCCGACGCGCCATCGCATCCTTCTCGCTCCACACCACCGCCGAAAGATGAGGATACTCAGCCGTCCCGGTCATCGGAAGCTGAGCAAAAGGACCGCCCGGCAGAAAATGCTCCAGCGCACCGTTATCATGCGGAAACTCATGCGAAATCGCGCAGACAATCCCGCTCTGCCCGTAAGGCAGCTTCGTCACCGCAATCCCGGCCTGTGACCGCGTCCGGCTGCCACGCCCGTCCGCCGCAACAAGCAGCCGCGCCCGCACCACACGACCGTCCTTCGCCGTCACCGTCACACCAGCCTCATTGCGCACCACAGACACCTCCGCAGGCGCCAGCAACGTCACGTTCGGAGAGGCATGCAACGTCGCATTCAGCGCAACCCGCAGCGCCCGCGCCTCGGCCATCCAGCCAAATGGCTGGGTGGCATCCTCGCGGGTAAACTCAAGCGACAAAGGAGAGGCCGGTTCGCCAGGCCGTCCGTCCGTCACCAGAATATCCTCAATCGCGCACGGCACATGCGGCAGCCGCTCCCACACACCGGCTGCCTCCAGCAGGTTCTTCGAACCCGCGGCAATGGCATAAGCCCGGCCGTCAAAATCCGGGTGCTCCATCGGCGGCAGCGCAGCCCGGTCGACAACCGCCACGCGAATACCCTCACGCGCGAGCCTGCACGCAAGCGTCGCGCCCACAGGCCCCGCACCGATAATACAGATCCCGACGTCAGCAGCATTCGCCCCGGTCTGATCCGTCATGCCGGATGTCATCATGCCCGTGTCCTTTCAAAAATTGAGGGGTACGTGTCCCGCCGCCACAACCAGCCACAGGCCGCCGGATCAACCCCCG
Source organism: Acetobacter fallax (assembly GCF_011516735.1). GTDB lineage: Bacteria > Pseudomonadota > Alphaproteobacteria > Acetobacterales > Acetobacteraceae > Acetobacter > Acetobacter fallax. The sequence goes on from NZ_WOSX01000010.1 coordinate 33,951, forward strand.
TCAGACCGGCCGGGACATGGCACGGTTTATGACAGGAGACTATCCCGTACTAACGTGACAGCGGCCTGGCGATATGCTTCCCTGTGACAGTCATTTTGCCTGCGTATCTGAATGAGGAACTGCGATGAAGCTCGTCACGGCCATAATCAAGCCCTTCAAGCTCGATGACGTTCGCGATGCCCTCTCGCCGCTTGGCATCCAGGGACTCACCGTCTCTGAAGTCAAGGGTTTCGGACGCCAGAAGGGACAAACGGAAATCTATCGCGGCGCGGAATACCACGTCAGCTTTCTGCCCAAAATCAAAATCGAAGTCGCCATCGCCGACAGCCTGGTCGATCAGGTCGTCGAAGCCATTCTCCAGTCCGCTCACACAGGCAAAATCGGAGACGGCAAAATCTTCGTCAGCGAACTGTCACGCGTCATCCGGATCAGAACCCGCGAAAGCGGCGAAGACGCACTGTAACCCGCCTCGGGGCGCTGCCCTGAAACCGACAAAGGCCATGTTCCTCTGTGGTAGTTCAGGGCAAAGCCCCCAAAAGCACATAACAAAACACGCATCGCTCTTCCCATCCCGCCACCGGCACCCCATTATCCTCTCATGACCCAGCCGCCACGCTTCTCCGTCTCAGACGCCGCCGCCCGCCGCATCGCGGAAATCATTGCCGCGCGCGGCAATGACGAAACAGCGCCCGCCCTGCGCGTGGCCGTGTCAGCCGGCGGCTGCAACGGCTTTCAGTACGAATTCCGCCTCGACCCGGAAACCGCCCCCGATGACGCCGTTATCGAAGCCCACGATATCCGCGTGGTCGTTGACCCGGCCAGCCTCGATCTCCTCGCCGGCGCGGAACTCGATTTCGTGGATAAACTCATGGGCGCCCATTTCGCGGTGAAAAACCCGAACGCGGCCTCCTCCTGTGGCTGCGGCACCAGCTTCTCCCTCGCCGGCTGAATCCCACACACCACCCACCGGGAAGCCTCACGCCAAAGCTATGCCAACATGAAAATCGCAACCTGGAACGTCAACTCCGTCCGGCAGCGCCAGACCCTCGTCCTGGACTGGCTGAACCGGGTCAGCCCCGACATCCTGCTTCTCCAGGAAATCAAGTGCGAAACCCACCAGTTTCCGACAGAAGCATTCGAGGCCGCCGGCTACACCTCCCTGGTCGTCGGGCAGAAATCCTATAACGGCGTCGCCGTCCTCTCCCGTATTCCGGTCGAACTCCGCGCCACACACCTCCCCGGCCTGCGTGACCCGGCCCCTCCGGCCCGCTACATCGAAGTCTCCACCGGCACGCTCACAATCGGGAACCTCTATCTTCCCAACGGCAACTCCGGCGGCGAAGCAGGCTACGAAAATAAGCTCGATTTCTTCAATGCCCTCGCACAACACGCTGAAACCATGCTGCGCGACGGAACGGACTTCATTCTCGCCGGCGATTACAATGTCTGCCCGACAGACCGTGACCTCGCGCCCGGCGCCCTGCCCCCCACAGACGCCCTTGTCCGTCTGCAAAGCCGCGCTGCCTTCCGCCGCCTGCTCTGGCTCGGTCTGACAGATGCCGTCCGCGCCCTGCACCCCAACGATCCGGCCTACACGTTCTGGGACTATCAGGCCGGCGCATGGAACCGCGACAGCGGGCTGCGGATCGATCACGCCCTTCTCTCCCCCCGCATCGCCGAACGTCTCATCAGCGCCGACCCGGATCGTGAGGAACGCTCGCTACCCCAGCCCTCAGATCACGTGCCAGTCCTCATCACGATTAAATGAACGCCCGCACTCAACCGATAGCTGCTTCGTAAGGCTCTGTTGTCATCAAGTGCTGGCCCTTCCCAGGGCTTTGCCCTGGCACCCACCAAAGGTCACAGACCTTTGGAAACCATTTTATTGTAAATAAATCGGGGTGCAGGGGCCTGCGGTCCCTGCCGGGTCCGGGCAGAGCCCGGCCTTTTGCTAACCCTTTGAAAAATCACAGATCAGCACGTAACGCGAACAGAGGCCGGGCAAAGGTCTGCGACTTCTGGTGGTCATCACGGGCAAAACCCTGAGAAAGCGCCAGAAGCCTCGACCCCGGACATCAGTCGTCCACACCAGCCCGCCGGCCCTTCTTAACACCCGCCCGATGCGCCTTCCCGTCCAGACGCCGCTGACGGGCCGCCCGCCCCGGCCGCGTCGCCACACGAAATGTCGGACGATGGGCCGCCTCACGAATCAGAGCAGCCAGACGCCCGATCGCATCCTCGCGGTTCTTCTGCTGCGTGCGAAAGTTCCGGGCGGTGATCACAATCACTCCGTCCCGCGTCGCACGACTGCCCGCCAGCCGGATCAGCCGCGCCTTAGTGCGGTCACACAAAGACGGAGACCGCACCGCATCGAAACGAAGCTGTGCCGCCGTCGCAACCTTGTTGACATTCTGACCACCGGGACCGGATGCCAGAATATAAGAGAAAACCAGCTCTGCCTCCTGAAGAGACACGCCAGGAGCAACAGTGATAGCCATGCGAAAAATCGGGAACCGAAAGGAAGATGAACCTGTGTTCATTCTGAACGCAGGAAATGAACGCCACTTCTAACAGGCCCTGAGGGCAGATAGCCAGCCACCTCGCCTGAACACCTCTGAGACTGTTTCAGAAGTCCCTCCGCCAGCACTCCGCCCCTCATTTTCCAGGTCCGACGCTCAACACGGCCCGCTGGCCACTCCGCTTCGATGCCCGGAATTCATGTCAGCCACCCCCATCGCAGGGTACTTTCGACAGGACGAAAAACGCCTGAGACAGTCTCTCAGCCAGAACACACCATCAGATGACCGGAACCCCGTTCAGTTTGCCCCACTCCGCTCCCCGTCTCTATAGTCACGGAACACACCCGCCCGCTCTGCCCTGTCGTTACGTAAAGCCACCATCATCCTATGCTGTCCCCGCCTCTCTCACGACGCCGCTTTATCCAGGCTCTCAGCAGTGCCACAGCACTCACCGCCTGCACCTGGCTCGCCCGCAGCCCGAAAGCCGCCCCGCAGGCCAGCGCCTACACGCCGACATTTTTCACACCCGAAGAATGGCGCTTTCTTCACGCCGCCTGCGACCGTCTGATCCCCGAAGATGCGAACGGCCCCGGCGCTGTCGAACTCGGCGTTCCCGAATTCATCGACCGCCAAATGGCAACCCCATACGCCCATGGCGCCTTGTGGTACATGCAGGCACCCCACGTCGCCGGCCCGGCCAATCTCGGCTATCAGCTCCCCTACACACCACGGGACATCTACCGACGCGGCATCGCGGGAGCACGCAAGCTCGCCCGCCAGACGCACAATGCCGAGTTCGCGGATCTGGACGCGGACACACGCGACAGCGTCCTCACCGTGCTTGAAACCGGCGATCTCCAATTTGACGATCTGCCCGCATCAACCTTCTTCGGACATCTTCTTGGCAACACACAGGAAGGCGCGTTCTCCGACCCGATCCACGGCGGCAATAAAGGCCTCGGCGGCTGGGCCATGACCGGCTTTCCCGGTGCCCGCGCCGACTTCATGGACTGGGTTGACCAGTACGGCAGACAATATCCGCTCGGCTCCGTGTCGATTTCCGGAGAAACCATCTGATATGGCCACCATCACCAGAAAATCCGTGGATGTCGTCATCGTCGGAGGCGGCTGGGCCGGCTCCATCATGGCCAAAGAACTGACAGAAGCCGGCCAGCACGTCGTCATGCTCGAACGGGGCGGCGAACGCAGCACAGCCTCAGACGGCGCCTATCCCGGCTCCCTTGATGAACTCGAAGGAAATTTCCGCTTCAAAATTTTCCAGAAACTCTCAAAAACAACAGTCACAGTAAGAAACAATATCAACCAGACTGCTCTCCCCTACCGCCAGCTCGCCGCGTTTCTTCCCGGTGAAGGTGTCGGAGGCGCCGGCCTGCACTGGTCCGGTGTCCATCTGCGCATGGCGCCGGATGACCTGACACTGCGCAGCACAGTAATCTCAAAATACGGAAAATCCTTTATCCCGGAAGGCATGAATCTTCAGGACTATGGCGTTACCTATGCCGAACTCGAACCCTATTTCGATAAAGCCGAAAAAGTCTTCGGCACATCCGGCGAAGCTTACAAAGTCCAGGGGAAAATTGTCGGCAACGGAAACGCTTTTGCCCCTGACCGCTCGGATGATTTCCCTCTGCCGCCGCTCAAAGACGTCACTGGCGCGCATCTCTTCCGAAAAGCTGCCGCGGAAGCGGGGTATCACCCCTATTCCATCCCGGCAGCCAACGCCTCCCGGCAATACACCAATCCCTACGGCGCCCAGATGGGTCCGTGTAACTTCTGTGGCTATTGCAGCGGTTATGCCTGCTACATGTATTCCAAGGCCTCGCCGAACGTAAACATTCTGCCCGCGCTGCGTAAAAACCCGCTTTTCGAACTGCGCTCCAACGCAACCGTGCTGCACGTAACGCTCGATTCCACGAAAAGCCGAGCCACAGGCGTCATCTATCTCGACGAGAAAGGCGATGAGATCATCCAGCCAGCCGAACTGGTGATCCTGGCGGCCTTCCAGTTCAATAACGTGCATCTGATGCTCGTGTCCGGAATTGGAAAACCCTACGACCCTGTCAGCAACACTGGTGTTGTCGGACGCAACTTTGTCTATCAGAATATCAGCACGACAACCGCCTGGCTCGATCCGTCAGTCTACACCAGCCAGTTCATCGGAACCGGTGGCGGCGGCGTCGCTTTCGATGATTTCAACAGCGAAAATTTCGATCACGGGCCGCAGGGTTTCATCGGCGGATCACCCGTCTGGGTCAATCAGGCCGGCGTCAAGGCGATCGCCGCTGCAAAAGCCGGTGGGCCGCCGGGAACTCCGCGCTGGGGCTCCGCCTGGAAAAGCGGCATGATCGACACCTATAAACATGCCGTCCGCATGGATGCTCACGGGTCCAACATGGCTTATCGCGATGTTTTCCTCGATCTTGACCCCACCTGGAAAGATGCGTTCGGCCGTCCGCTTCTGCGAATGACGTTCGACTGGAAAGACAACGACATTCGCATGAACCGATACGTCGTCAGCAAAATCGCGAATGTGACAAAAGCCATGGGCGCCCGCAGAACCCATCTCGGAATGAAGGAATTCGGACAGCCCTTCGACACACGTTTCTATCAGACAACCCATCTCGGCGGCGGCGCCGTCATGGGCAACGATCCCCAAACCAGCGCGATCAACCGTTATCTGCAATGCTGGGACGTTTCCAACGTCTTCGTCATCGGCTCCAATGCGTTTCCACAAGGCACAGGCTACAACCCGACCGGTATGGTCGCCGCTCTCGCGTACTGGAGTGCTCACCATATCCGTACGACTTACCTGAAAAACCCCGGCCCTCTGGTCCCGGCATGATGACAAACCGAAAAAAGATCCCGGTTAGAAACCCGGTTTTCCAGACACTGATGTTACGCAAAAAGACATATCTGCTCGCAATTCCCGGTGCGGTCTTTGCCCTGTCCTTCGCAGGAAGCGCCACGGCAGGCGACAACGCCTCCATCGCAAAGCGCGGTGAATATCTCGCACGGGCTTCTGACTGCGCGGCATGTCACACGGTGTCCGGACACGCACAATTTTCAGGCGGCGTGCCTTTTGCCCTCCCCTTCGGGACGATTTTCTCGTCCAACATCACACCGGATCGCGATCACGGCACGGGACGCTATACGGAAGCCCAGTTCGGCCGCGCCATCCGCGAGGGGGTTCGGGCCGACGGCTCGCCGCTCTATCCGGCCATGCCTTACCCGTCTTATGCCCGCATGACAGATGCCGACATCCATGCGCTCTACATCTATTTCACGACAGCAGTCACACCATCATCCGAAATTCCACCGGTCAATACAACAGCCTGGCCGTTGTCGATCCGGTGGCCACTGCGAATCTGGCAGGCTTTTTTCGTTCCGAAGTCAGACCAGGCGAAGAAATCAACAGAACGCTTCCCGGATGACGCCGTCATGGCCCGTGGAGCCTATCTGGTCGAAGGCCCCGGCCACTGTGGCGCGTGCCATACACCACGAGCAGCAACACTTCAGGAAAAATCCCTAACAGCACAGGAAAGTCCGCTTTTCCTGTCAGGCGGAAGCGCTGTTGACGGCTGGACACCCACAAGCCTGCGGGGAGAAAACCGGACTGGTCTCGGCCGCTGGTCAGAGACCGATATTGTCAGCTTTCTCCGCAACGGACGTGTCGCACACGGTTCCGTCTTTGGCGGCATGTCCGGCGCTGTCGGCCACGGAACGCAATATCTTGATGACAGCGATCTCCACGCCATCGCCCGGTTTCTGAAATCTCTTCCGGCATACGATAAAGATCAGATCCCGTGGCACTATGATGCCTCCGAAGCACAGGCGCTGCGCAATGGTGATACGTCAGCACCGGGCGCCAGACTCTATGTTGACCGATGCGCCGCCTGCCACCGGACGGATGGAGCAGCCTACCCGACAACCTTCCCGCCGCTGGCCGGCAACCCTGTGGTGATGAACCCGGCTCCGGACAGCCTGATACAGATCGTCCTCGCCGGCAGCACCATTCCCGCAATGCGTGCCTCGCCCTCTGCATTCGTCATGCCAGGCTTCGGCAAAACAATGACCGACGAACAGATTGCGGAAGTCGTGTCATTCATTCGCGCCAGTTGGGGCAACAATACCGCTCCGGTCAGTCCCACAGATGTCGCTCGCCTGAGAAAAAGTCTGTCGACAGCAACCCCCGTGACCCCGACGCCACTCAATTAGACCGGAGTGACAGTCACCACATAAAAACTGACCGTCAAAAAGAAGGCCAGGGCTCCGACCCGGAAGGGGGCGCTGTCCCCTCACCCCGATCTGTTGAGTAATACCTGATACCAGAGGTTGTGAGTATTGACCTGTCGATGAGAATATCCGGGCTCTGCCCGGACCCGGCAGGGACCGCAGGCCCCTGCACCCCGGTCTGCTGATCATAAAACGGTTTGCAAAGGCTCTGTTGTCATTAAGTGTTGGCTTCTTCCCAGGGCTTTGCTCTGGAACTGACCAAAGGTCACAGACCTTTGGAAACATGCTTATTTATCAACAGATTGGGGTGAAGGGGTCCGCGACCCCTTCCGGGTTCGGGCAGAGCCCGATCTTTTTCTAACCCTTTGAAAAATCACAGATCAACACTTAACGACAACAGAGCCTTTGCCGGGTTCCAGGGCAGAGCCCTGCCAGTCCTGCCCCTGCCAGTCCCGCACAGGTCGAAGCCCGGACCCTCCGGTATAATACCCTTCGGCGGAATACGGCGCGAAAGCACCCTGCCTCGCTGGCTGGTATTATTCTTACATCATCATAAAACCGCCAGTCGTTACCTGCTCCGTCATTTCCCGTTCCAGAAGACGCAGGGACATCGCTCTGGCTTTCACCAGCGCTGAACCGGTCAGCTCAATAAATGTGACGTATTCCCATTCACGGAAATGCTCCGCCCCAAAAAACGCGTCCCGATCCTCCGCGCCAGGAGCAAGACTTAACCAGCGTTTTGAATCAGGCTGCCGGATGCCATACCGTATCGTATCCCCGATTGTTTCTTCGGTAACCACGCACGGAACGAAGGCGGCCAGCTGAGAGGTGGATGCTGTGGTGACGGGGAGAGGAACGGAAGACAAGGCAAACAGACTACAGATATTCTGATCCGTAATCTGCAGAATCATGTCGCACACCTGATTATCGGCTTCTGCCGCCATGGATGAAATAAGGCGCCCATCGGAAAGACGGGCACACAAACGTTTTCCATCCTGTCCGGTCATACGAAAAAAAAGAGTTTTTTCGGATACCGCCGGAGCACGGGCTGTTTTTCGGCTTCTTACCTCATCCCGTTTCTGAAAAAACTCTCTGGAAAATTCAGCGGCCAGCGCAACAGGATCCGAAATATGAAAAGTGCGGCGAAAGTTTTTCTGAGCCCCGACTTCATGACTTTCGTCACAGGCAACATATCGGAAATCAGCATTATTACAGCGATCAAGAAGATAAAAAGATGGCGAGATATGCAAACCAATATTCAGAACGAGACCAAACGGTTCCCTGGCAAAAATACTGGTATGCATATTGGAACCCAGAATTCCGCAGGCTCCGCCAGAATTCCTGAAAAAAGAGATCTGCTCTCTGAGATTATGCTCTTCCGGAGCGATGATCCGAAAGCCATAAGTTTCAAGTTCTGAACATAACTCAGCTTCGTTATCCCAGTTGACAACGCCATACGGAAGATTTTTTTTCGTCAGAAAAACAGGTTGATCGTTACTGTCAAAAGAAATTCTGTCACCCATCTGGTTTGTAAAATCCAGGAAAGAACGCATGACGTAATGATTCAGCTGAACGCAGGATTCCGGCACCAGAAGATGCCGGACAAGCGTGGTGGACAGCGGTGAAATCAGACAGTCTTCAGAAATACCGGCGAGTTTCATCAAATCCCGGAACCAGGGCGTCCCCAGGCCAGGACCACAATGCACGAGGATTTTAGCGTTTACCCCCATTGTGTTGCGGAGATACCAGAGACGAGGCAGGAATTCCAGGAGCGTATGCCCATAATGGAGCCCGATCATACCCCCATAGATGGCACATTCGATTTCCGGCATGTGAATACTGTTGCGCAGACCCGGTGCAACCCATTCCTGTCCATGACCAAGGGAATTAGCCCCTGTATAAGAGCAGCCTGCGTGTTGATACGACCATCCAGGTCATAAATGCCCCAGGGATGGGAGCCATGATGATCATTTTTCGGGTAAAAAACTGTATCCTGAACATGGCTTATCTGAGGCTTCAGATGCTTCTGTTCTGCCAGATTATCCGGAACGACGCAGTCTGTAAGCATATTCATCCCTGCTACCTTAGTGAATTCTGAGAAATCAACGACAACAGAACGTCCGGTTATACCAGAGGGTCTGGCCTTTGACCTGTGTGAGACTGGCTGTCAGGGCCTGTCAGGGCTCAGCCCTGGAACCCCCGGCAAAAGCTCGCCTTTACAAATCGTCTTATGATCAGCAAACCGGGGTGCAGGGGCCTGTGGTCCCTGCCGGATCCGGGCAGAGCCCGGATGCTCTCATCGACAGGTCAGTCTTCACAACCTCTGGTATTATCCGGTAAAAAAGCTCTCATGCCGGTCACCGGCCCGATCAGACAGCCCGGATTTTCGTCAATACAAAAGAAGACACACCACACGTCACCTCTCTGCGTTAAATAGCAGAGAAAGCCGGATGAGATCAAAATTCATCCTTCAAAACAGCACATTTTCGGAACCATCAGAATTCGATCCGGTCTGATTTCCACAGGCGACGTCCTGAGATATCCAGGCGGCCTGTCATATTCTGAAGCTGAAAACGGGCAGTCCGCAAATCACCCCGGAGGACCAGCCCGTCCCTCCCGCTCGCCATCTTTCACAAGCACTCTCCTGTTCGACCAGCAGGAATGCAGGGGCCTGCGGTTCTTATCGCAGCATCAGAGACCCCCTTCAGCTGAACCCTCGCCCCGCAACGCCCCTCGTCCCCATACAAACTGCAATCAAAAAAAACAGGCGCTGACCCGGGCTACACGAAAATTTCCATTCCAGAGTCAAAACAACAATATCCATAACTTTCTGGAATCAGACTCATTTCCGTCCCGTCTCCGAAACAGACCAATACCGTCGGAAAAAGAAAATCCCCTGGCCTCACGACACGGAGACAGACCTCCTCCCACAAACCCGATTCACCTGATCAGGGCCCATACCCATGCCGCCTTTGCAACAGGCCCACTGTCGTCACCGCCGTCGCGACGCCGCAGCCGCCTTCGCCGCGATGACCGAAAGATGTCGCCGACATAGCAGCATATCCATCGCCCCCGTCTGCTTGCAGGACAGCTCGAACGCCTGAGTCCGCTGCGCCAGTTCCGCCAGCGCCGGCAGCGACCACAGGCTGAGCGCCCGCTCGAAACTCTGCTGCTTTTTGAAAAACACTGGCGGGCGCAGTGATTTCATTGCCTCAACCCGGGATTCGCCCTGCTCCGTCGCCGCCTTCACCCGACGCAGCCGACTGATATGCCCGAGCAGAACCCGCGCCACCGCCACAGGATTAGCCCCTTCGGACAAAGCCCGCTCCAGCGCCAGATCAGTTCCGGCCCGATCTCCTTCCAGGGCGAGAAACACCGAATCATCAATCGACGCAGAGCCGGAATCCCCGATGCAAACCCGAACATCCTCAAGATCAAGCTCGTGATCCGGTCCGGCATAAAGCGCCAGCTTCTCAATCTCGTTGCGAACTCCCGCCCGGTCTGAGCCAAGCTGCGTCACCAGCCAGCCCAGAGCCTCATTGGTAATCCTGACCTGCCTCTCTCCGAACATGCGGCGCACCGAGCCTTCAAGTACCCGCCCTTCCTCGGGATAGCAGCCGATTGACGCGGAATCCTGCCGCGCTTCAGCCAGCTTCCGCAACTTCGCCCGCGCCGGCAGAACGCCCGCCTCCACGATGATCAACGCCGAGCCCACACCATCGAGAACACTGGAAACCGGCCCGGCCAGACTGTCAGATCCCTCCCGGACCCAGACCACCCGCTGCCCGCCATCCAGCGACAACGCCGTCGCCTCCTCCGCAAACCGGTCATGAGTCTCGCGCGTCAGCGCCGCCACCCGAAACGGATCATCAAGGGAGCCAGCCACCCGCCGTGTCAGATCGGACGCATATTCCCGAATCAGCCCGCTATCATCGCCGTGGAGCAACACAAAGCGCCAGGCATCCGGCGCGTTAAGAACCTTACCGATCGAGCGGGCATCGATTTTCACCATGCGAGAACCAGGACTTCGGTTGTCGTGAGCCGCAGCATGACGTTGCGTCTATTCACCAGCCGGATTGCTGTTCGGGTCCAGTCGCCCGGTCGCCATGGCCGGCAGACCATCATCACCGGCGCGCTCGACGGGCTGCTCCTCGCTTGAGTTGGGGATACCATTCGGGACAGGGTAATAAGCCGGCGTTTTCTTCGTGCTGGTCGCCGTCGGCGCTTTGGTTTCAAACCAGACGGAAACCTGCTGCGTCACACTTTCCGCAAGAGTTTTCGCAACACGTGCCTGAAGGGTCTCGGTGTTGAGGCTCTGAGTGAAATACTGCTCAAACGTGCCGTTCATCCCGTCCATGGTTGTCGCATCGCCCTCCGCAAGCAGTTTGGGATACTGTGCAACCGTGAAAAGACGCCAGTGCGCCCGACCGACAACACGATTACGCCCGGAGGTGTTGTCAGAGTGAATATCAATCACTTCGTTGCTCATGGACGGGCTCACATACAGCGTAAACCCGTCGGGGTCTTCCGGCCCCGCACCGGCCATATCTTCCTGAAGAGCAAGCCGGACAAGCTGACCATACCGGTCAGGGATGCCGGCGACATAGACACGCTTAAGCGTCTCGCTGACCCCGGTATGTTTTGCGGTATCCTCATAGAGCGGCCGGAATCCGCATCCTGAAAGGCCGACCGGCGTGGCCAGCATAAGCAGGCAGGCAGCCTTCACAAGCGGAGCGGACATACGACCACGCGTGACCCACATCTTATTTCGCCACCACGAAATTGACGATCCGGTTCGGCACATGAATGCGTTTCACGATTTTCTGTCCCTCCAGAAGCCGTGCGACATTGGGCTCAGCTTCGGCACGGGCCAGCACCGCAGCCGGTTCCTCATCCGGTTCCGCCTCGATCGTGCCCCGGAGTTTCCCCATGATCTGCACGGCGAGATGAACCCGCGTCACCGCGAGAAGCGCCGGATCAGCTTCCGGCCAGTTCCGCTCAGCGACAAGAGTCTGACCCGGCTCAAGCGCCGCCAGAAGCTCCTCCGCCAGATGCGGCATCATCGGCGCGACCAGAATGGAGAGCGTACGCGCGGCCTCACGCCGGGCAAAAGCCATACCGGCTTCCTGAGCAAAGCGCTCGGCCTCTCCCAGAGCCGAAGTCAGTTCGTGAAGGCGCGCCACGGCAACATTCACGGCGAATCCTTCAAGCGCTTCCGTGACAGCCGCAATAGTACGATGCGTCGCACGCCTCAGCTTGTCAGTCGCTTCAGGCAGTTCATCTGGCAGCACAGAATCGGCAGGGCAGTCAGAGACCACACCTTTTACAATACGGAACAGCCGTTGTACGAACCGGCCCGCACCGGTTACACCAGCTTCCGTCCACTCCATATCCCGTTCCGGCGGACTGTCAGACAACACGAACCAGCGCGCCGTGTCCGCACCAAAGCGATCAATGATCGCCGAAGGCGCCACCGTGTTCCGCTTCGATTTCGACATTTTCTCAACGCGCCCGACGGTCACAGCACTGCCATTTTCGCGATGCGTGGCCCCGACCGAACTCCGTTCGATCTCCTCCGGATACAACCAGTTTCCGTTGCTGTCCTTATAGCTCTCGTGATTGACCATCCCCTGGGTGAAGAGGCCGGCAAACGGCTCCGCCACATCAAGGTGACCGGTCTCCTTCATAGCGCGGGTAAAGAAGCGGGCATAAAGCAGATGCAGAATGGCGTGCTCGATGCCACCGATATACTGGTCAACGGCCAGCCAGCCATCCGCCGCCGCCCGCACCGTCGGAGTGGGAGCATGCGGTGCCGTGAACCGTGCGAAATACCAGGAACTGTCAACAAAAGTATCGAACGTATCCGTCTCCCGTATAGCGGCATTTCCGCAGGACGGGCAGACAACATGCTTCCAGCTCGGATGATGGTCGAGCGGATTGCCGGGGCGATCAAATGTCACGTCCTCTGGCAGGACGACCGGCAACTGGTCATCCGGGACCGGAACAGCACCACAACTCTCGCAATGAATGATCGGGATCGGGCAACCCCAGTAGCGCTGACGCGACACGCCCCAGTCACGCAGCCGCCAGTTGACGACGCCATTGCCAATACCAAGTCCCTCAAGACGACTGATCGCCTCTTTCCGGGCTGCTTCGCAGGTCTCGCCATCCAGAAAGCCGGAATTGATCATGGTGCCTTCGGCAGTCCATGCTTTGTTCGTGATCCGGAAGCTGTCCGCCTCTTCACCCGGCGGCAAAACAACAGCTTTGAACGGCAGATCATACTTGCGGGCGAAATCGAGGTCACGCTGATCACCGGCCGGGCAGCCGAACAGGGCGCCGGTGCCATAATCCATCAGCACGAAATTGGCGATCCATACCGGAAAGGCTGCATCCGGCAGGAATGGGTGAGCCACTTTAAGACCCGTATCGAAACCACGCTTTTCTGCTGTCTCGACAGCCTCCACCGACGTTCCGAGACGGCGGCATTCCGCGACAAATTCCGCAGCCTCAGGGTTCTTAGCCGCAATTTTGGCCGCAAGCGGATGATCCGGCGCAATGGCCAGAAAGGCCATACCAAAAAGCGTTTCAGGCCGGGTGGTAAATACCTCAACAGAATCGAGGTTCTCGTCGAAACCTTTTGGCGGCCGGGCAAGCGAGAATCGCAGCCGGGCACCTTCCGAACGTCCAATCCAGCGCTCCTGCATGACGCGGACACGGTCTGGCCAGCGATCAAGTGTTTTGAGACCATCCAGCAGATCAGGCGCGAATTTCGTAATACGCAGAAACCATTGAGAAAGCTGTTTTTTCTCGATCGGCGCACCGGAACGCCAGCCTTTGCCATCAACCACCTGTTCGTTGGCAAGAACAGTATGATCCACCGGATCCCAGTTCACCCAGGATTCACGGCGATCAACAAGGCCTGCCTTGAAAAAGTCCAGGAACAGCTTCTGCTGCTTGCCGTAGTAATCCGGCAGACAGGTAGCAATTTCACGATCCCAGTTGAGCGAAAAACCGAGACGCTGCAGCGTCTCGCGCATCGCGGCAATGTTAGCCAGAGTCCATTCCTGTGGATGGACGCCACGCTCGCGCGCCGCATTTTCAGCCGGAAGCCCGAACGCGTCCCATCCCATCGGGTGCAGCACGGCAAACCCGCGGGCGCGCTTATAGCGTGCTATTACGTCTCCCAGAGCATAATTCCGCACATGCCCCATATGAAGCTGCCCGGACGGATAGGGAAACATCTCCAGAACGTAGTATTTTGGCTTTCCGGCAGGAGGGACATCCGGGACTGTGAACACCCCGGCCCTATCCCATTGTTCCTGCCAGTGACGCTCCACGTTGCGGAAATCGTAATGGGTCAGAGCATCATCGGCGGTCATAGTGGCTTCATCCAGAAAACGGGGAATATGGCCACTCTGCGCTTCAAAGAAAGCGAAGCCCGATAATGGCCGGATCATGCGACAGGGCCGTCACCACAAAAAGCGTGACGATCCGGACGATTTCAGTTGTCGCGGTTTCCATTGTCGGCACGAAGTTCGCGCGCACGCGCCAGGATCTTCGAGGTGATATCCGAGGCCATGTTCGCGGCCGGCGGCGTATCGGTCCAGGCACCATCCTGATAGACCTGCCGGAACACGCTGACGCGCAGAGCGTCTGAGCGGAGGCGACGATCAAGGATATATGCCGTGATCTTGAAACGCTCACTATGCGCAGCCGGTGGTGTGAACCAGTCTGTCAGTATGAAACCGCCAACGGCATCAGCGGACGCTATGGGCATAAAAGACAGTGTATCCAGCGCGCCACGCCACAAATAGGCATTAACGCCGCCTGCCAGCTGATCGTCGCCGCCAGTTGCGCCGCGATCTTCACTGAGAAGGTGATTACGGGGGGCCGTCAGATCGCTGGCTTTGTCACCACCGGAACATGCGGTCAGCGTAAAGAGTGTGAGAACTGTGACCACACATGCTGTATGTCTGGCACGCAATGAAGTCCGGTGAACGCGAGTGGTGGGCATGTGGTGCTGCGACTCCTGTAGCAAGACCCGCCAACTGGCCTCACCCTTTGTGAGAGCCTCCTGGTATCAGGGCGCGGTAAAATGAGGCACGACCGGGACAGTCTGCAAGTCGCTTTCATATCCCGTTGAGCAGACGCCGCCAAGCACCACTGACCTTTCTCGCCAGATATTAACGTCCCTGAGAGGCGGCAGGTGCCGTTTCGGGTATTCCTGCGCTGATTAGTAGTTTAGTGAGAATTATCCGTTGCGATGCGGGAAAATGACTGTAATGCGCCATGACCATATTCACTGACAGACACGGAGCCAGCCGGGCCAGATAGTCTTTTAAAACGTCTCTTTCGCCCTGAGTGTCTGCCGCTCCTTCACGTTGCAACTGATCCAGTGCGGCAAGGCAAAGCACAAGCATCGCTATACGGGTCGGTGCCGTGCTGAGGGATGTTTTTGCCCGCCTGACTGCATCTGATGTCCGGCCGGTCAGAAGCAACAGAAGGACAAAATCAACATCGAACAGATCCATGAACGGATGTGTCGGGTGAGATTTCATAAAAAGTTCTACTGCGTCGTACGCAGCAGCGGCATCGCCATTTGCGAGACTCGAATAAGCATCAATAGTAGCGATGACCCCACCTGAGGGAGTGACTGATTTCAACTCCTCCAGCAAGGAGCATCCATAGGTCTGATCAATCGGATTATTCAGGAGCAACCGTGTCAGAATCAGACGTCCGGTTATACTTTCCGGCATTACCCGAACAAGATGCCGCGCGGCATCTGTTGCAGCGTCAATATCCTCTTTGTACTTAACTACACTCCACTGCTCAAAGGATCTTACCAGCCGGAAAATTGCCGACACAAGAAGCAGAAACGGATGATCAGGCTCTCGCTGCAATGCTCGTTCAAGCAGCATCTGCACCTGCAAATAGCTACCTGGATCATTCCGACTGACAAGAGCGAGTGCGCGTAAACCTGCTTCGACAGGCAGGAGGTCCTCCGCTGAACGACCTGCCGCATTCCGGGCTTCCGTAACCGCGATCCGCCAGGCAATCTCTGTCGTAAGCAGAGCCGCAATATCATCAATGGTTTCGGGCGTAATATGAAAGCGATCAGCCCAGATGATGACGTTACCTCGTCGCTGATCAGTAACACGGATTGTCAGACGTGCAGCATTATCATGAGTTTCAGCGGAGAAAGTCCCCGGCAATATTGTACAGGCCTGAAATTTTGTTTCCACGAGATAATCAGGCTGTGGCAGGTTTTCAGATCGTGTCCCCTTCTCCTTGTCCGAACTGATATTACAAGGCGGGAATATGGATAAAAATCCGAATTGCACCAACTCCGCAGCCAGAAGGTCGAACAACGTCTCCACCTGCCCCGCAGAAATCGGCAGACGCGGGCCGGCCATCATTTGCAAAAAACCGACACTCGCAATATGGCCACTTAAAACACCGTGATGTTCGAAGTGGTCAGCAGACGACTGCCCTGAAGGAAGGTGAATGGCCAAATCTGAAAGTTCCGGCCTGCCAGCGTCCGGAGGTGTAGTGCCTCGTTCTAATGCTCCTTTACCATTCACATGCTGTGCGCGAAGTTCAGAGATAACAGCCATTGTTGACGGACCCGGCTCGGCATCCAATGTCTCACGAAAAGCTGCCAGGCATTGTTCGGCAGAGAAAAGCCCGGCTCTGGTGTCATTTCTTCGTGCAAGCTCCCGAAGCTGAACTTTCCAGGCATTTTCGTTGAGCCGATCGAGGTGCAACAGGCGTGATGCCGCAATCATCTTCTGCTCAGTCTCAGAAAGAGACAGAAGCGCCTGCTCCAGAGTAGCTATGAGATGTTGCTGCAGTCTGTTTCTTTGTGCCGCAAGCCATTCATCAAGCGCCGGATCAACTGAATCAAGATCGGTCAGCAGCGCCGCATCTGTTCCGGGAAGTTTGAGAATACCGGATGCCGTTGCGTTCAGATACCGCTCGGCATCAACTGCCGTCAGTATCGGCTTTAGAGCAAGCGTATGCCTCTGAACGTCGAGAATATCCGTTCCCAGAGGACTCAATACGTCCGAAAGACGATGAATTTCCTGTCGAAGTGAGGCCCGTGCCTGCTCATCCGAACGACGGCTCCAGAGGAGATGCGCAAGGGACCGACGCGTTACTGCACGCCGATCTGACAACGCCAGTATAGCCAAAAGGCCCCGGGTCTTAGCACCCGTCGGCGTGATCAGAGAGCCATCCAGCATCTGAACAGACATTGAACCCAGAAGTTCAACTCGCAGAATCGCTGCGTCGGATTTTCTTAGTCCCGGTTTTGTTAACTCAAACAAACCCATACGCTCCTGCTCGACCCATATCGCCGGAATCTCACCGCACATAAGTGGCAAAGGAGCCGATGAACGGACTTTCAGATTCCCTTTGTGAGAGTTCCGGATCAGAGCCCACAACTCAGTTGAGCCGGAGTATTAAGGCAAAACAGTTTCATACGAATGAACGTTTGTTTCGGAAATGTTCCTGAACACAGGCTCCGTTACCGTCGAAACTCACAAAGCGGCAAGCCTGGATTGCCCATTCTGCCGTTTTTCGGATTATTGCCCGTGCAGCAGTTCCATCGTGATGTGAGGCTGGATTAAGGCATTATTATGAGACATCCCCGGGCAGTATCGCTTCAGAAACAGACCTGAATCTGAAATAAACCCGACTGTATCCGTTTGGCTAAAATAGTGCAGGTAGAAAAAAGGAGGGCATATGCCCTCCTTTTTTCTTCTCCTACCCGCTCCGGAAAGGATCGGGCCGCTATAGATTGCGATCAGGCAACCTGAATTCCGGCGACATCCGAAACATCAATCAGATAAGGACCAGCAGAAAGCACTTCAATTTCAACCATTTTTGCAAACAGTCCCTCAGAGGCCAGCCCCAGTGACAGCAGAGCATCACCTGCCGTCCAGCGACCGACACCACCCTCGCTGACATGCCAGCCATCGACAGCGTCTGCATCTTTGCAGGCTGTCAGTGCATGACGCTCACGGCCGTTCGCAATGAAGATGTTACCGATTAGAACACCCAGTGTGCGACGGTCATCACAGAAGGGACCAATCGCCTCAGAAGGGCGGGCAGCGTTCGTGACGACCCGGACAGTTTCGACACTGGCCGGAACCATGAAGCAGTAGGTCCGGTCAATATGACGGACCGGACGAATTTCACGGCCATCTTCTGTAACAAGCCGGATGTCCGGATCCACGACAGACTGCTTTGATACTCTTGCGGCGTCCATTTCCATGCCGAGTTGCCCGGCCCGTGTAGCAAGGTTCTTCCAGATCGGTTCAACCATGTCACGATCGGTAGTAAGCGGAGCTGCCGCATCGCTCTGCCAGTCTTTACCACCAGCAATAACCAGACCACCAGCAAAGTGAGGGCGCATGGAACGAATGACGGAGTTCTCGAATGTGCCACGGTTGCCCGTATCGAGATAGCTTTCGCTAAGCAGCCCTTCAGACACAATCACGGCGTGCTCATCAAGCTCGACATGATAGAAGTCATACGATGTCATGCTGCGTTCAACGATGATGGACCGGCCATTGACCAGCATGCGAACCGGGATAAAGCGGCCATCGACATACACACAATGCTCTGATGTAACGAGCAGATCACGATGAGGAGCATCTGTGCCGAAGGCGTCTTTGACGATACGGACCGGATAGGCGTCCTGATCGAAACCAAGCTTTGCGACGTCAGCATGGGAACGGCCCAGCCATGCAAGCGGACGGTAAGCAATCTCCCCATTGGTCAGAACTGCGATTTCATCGCCTTCGGAGAGGGTCTCAACCTGCTTTTCGCCATTGCGCGTCAGGATATGCGTACCGGGCAGGAAGCAGCCGTCAATCTGGCAGGAATCATTCTTATCGGTATGAAAATACGTTACCGGGCAGCCTTTCTCCACAGTCACGGGGACACCAATATAGCCCGGAGACGGATTACCCTGCGGGTTGGCTGGCGTGCCGGTGACGGGGATTGCGCTATCCTGCTTGATAATAAGCGTGGAACTGGTCGTGTCAGATCCGCCAATACCGACATTCGATCCGTAACCACCAGGCACATTCTGCGCGCAGAGACCAGCACCGGAACCAAAATTGGCAATCGTCGCATTCTGAAGCGACGGATAAGTATAGAACTGATCACCGCCAGCCGACAGATCTTCACCCGCCATATTGGCCTGATAAGCCCACTTGCCGCTGGTGTTTTCCAGAACAAGCGTTGACCCTGTACCGGACATGTCAATGGTACCGGCGACATGAGCGCCCGTCTTGATGTCGAGATGGGCACCGTTGACATTAATTCCGCCGGTAGATGCCGAAGAATTGAAATCCTTCGTGACGGCTGTGCCGACCGTTACATTGTCTGGCAGAACATACCACTTACCTGATG
The DNA here is from genome assembly GCF_011516735.1 of Acetobacter fallax. GTDB lineage: Bacteria > Pseudomonadota > Alphaproteobacteria > Acetobacterales > Acetobacteraceae > Acetobacter > Acetobacter fallax. The sequence goes on from NZ_WOSX01000010.1 coordinate 53,147, forward strand.
CAAGGGTAATCGTACCAGAATTACCTTCCAGGATGTATGGATCGACCTCAGTACCAGTGCCGCCTGAAGTAGCGGCCGTGGCAGTCAGCGCGCTGCTGGTGTTCGTTTTTGTGCTGTCGAGCATGTAAGGTTCCTTGGGGTTCCGGACGACAGGGCATCCGTTTGGCTTTTTTTAACTTTTTATAACTTTCTCTGTCAACGAAATAAAACGTTAAATGTTTTGATTTTACAAACAATTTAGAATTAATCTTCAGATGATTATTCAGGTTAATCCTGCAATGTTGTTGAGCTGACCAGCAATATTCCAATGCATTTCAAAATGATAAAACAAACGCAGCAAAACAATAGAACCTCTCTCATATTAATAAAGAACAATGCGATGTTACGTCTTTCGTGGCATGTCCAGCATCTGGTGCATTTATTCTCTGGAACAGGCCTCTAAAAAATATTAACAACCTCTTAAGGCGAGGCGTTGTGGTGACATCACGCTCGTCATTGCTCATTCCGCTGAGAAATCTGACGCGGGAGGGCATAAAATATGGAGAGAACTCAGATGCGTGAACTAACAATGATGGAACTCAATGAAGTTTCCGGGGGATGCAATACGCACCCATCCTGTAGCCCTCGGCCAGCCTGTAATCCGCACCCGTCCTGCACGCCAGGCGCTGCCTCTATCGCGGCTTATGCCGGGTATCTCGCTGGCGAATATAATGTACAGGCAGACATTTTTAATCATGCGAGTTGCTCAACAATAAGCTCAGCTCAACAGAATGTTTATACTGATACCAAAATGGGATACACGGCTGGTCTGAGCATGACAGTTTGTCAGGCAACCACCCTGCTTAACAATGTCGTTTCAGCGATTCATTCAGCTGTAAGCCTTAATCAGTGCGGCTATGTCACTGCCATGAGCACAATCGACTTCCCGCCGAATACAACTGGCAACCTGGGCTGATGTTTCGAACAGGGTGCGTGCCGGAATACTGAGCGCACTGTCATTACAGATGAACTGACGGTCCTCCTGCCGCGCTGTGTCAGGCAGCGCGATCCGGTGGACCGTCTTTTTCTTTTCTTTATCTTTATCTGTATCTTTCTGTCGTTAATTTATCAGCGACACGCTCCGTACCCGAGAGATTCCTTTCTGTATGTCGTCACTTTATCGCCAGGAAGCGCTGGATGCTCGTCGCCAGGCGTGGCTCGGACAGGTGCAGGCAGCACAATCCCTGTCTGTCCGGGTTATTTCCTGGGCAACACTCGGACTTGTCCTTCTTACAATTCTCTACCTGCGTTTCGGTATCTACACGCGCCGTGTTCATGCGACGGGACTGATGCTGCCGCCAACGGGGCTCATTACCATCGATGCCAGCACAACTGGCATCATCAGCAAAAGACTGGCTGAAGAAGGAATGCAGGTGCATAAAAGCCAGCAGCTCTTCGTGATCGACCTTGAAGCGAGAACAACTGCTGGCGCGACACAGGAGCATGTTCTCACTCAGTTGCGCCGTCAGCGCGACTTATTTGAGAGGCAAAAAGAGATCCGGGTTGCTGATGCACCCGTCGAGAAACAGGCTCTGGTGAATCAGATCAGGAACCTGCAGCAACAGCACGTGCTGACCGGGCAGCAGCTTGCAAATGATGCCAAAGTACTTCCTGTGGTTGAAGCTGCGGTAAGACGAATGAGGGATGCGGAAAGTGCTCATCTCGTCACCGAAACACAGTTTCAGAGCCAGCTTTATACTTATGCTCAGCTTCTTAGCAGTCACGCTCAGTTTCTTCAGAATTATACTGATACTGAAGGTAAGATTTCAGACAACACCTCGAAGCTGATGCGATATGATCGTCAGACAGCGCATGATATCAACGACCTTGACCGGCAGATTGCTCAGATCGACCAGCAGATTGACGAGAGTGAAAGCCACCGCGAAATCATCATCGAAGCCCCGGAAGACGGTATTCTGAGTGCCGTGCGAGGAAATCCGGGACAGCAGGTCAGTGCAGGAACACCGCTGGTAACCCTGCTTCCGACAGGTCGTACACTTGATGCCGAGCTTTACGTCACGAGCGCTTCAATCGGCTTTGTCCGGGAAGGACAGCCGGTTCTGTTGCGTTATGCTGCTTTTCCTTATCAAAGATTCGGCCTTGCCCGGGGACGGGTAACAGAAATTACCCGTGCGCCTTTGACAGCAACGGAGCCGGGACAAGGTCAGCAACAACAGCAGAACGGCAGTTCGAAAGACCAGAAATCGTCTTCCGGATCAGATCTGTACCGAATACGGGTCAGGCCTGATTTGCCGTATATACTGGCCTACGGACAAAAAAAGCCGATTCAGGCCGGGATGGAGGTCGAGGCAGATATCGCAATCGATTCGCGGCGTCTCTACCAGTGGATATTCGACCCGGTGACAAGCATGCGTGACAGTATTATGTCGGTCAGCGGCGGGCTCGTCGATAAATGAGCAATGCTTTCGATTCCCTTCAGTTTGGTTTCGGCAAAAAAGTGCCGGTTGTCCTTCAGGTCGAGGCGGCGGAGTGTGGTATCGCCTGTCTGGCCATGATTCTCGGATATTACGGGCATCAGATTGATCTTGCCACTTTGCGGCGACGCTATTCGGTTTCTATCAAAGGCGTGACGCTGCGCAGCCTGGTACAGGCTGCCGATACGCTCAGTTTCACCAGTCGCGCGGTTCGTCTGGAACTGGATGATCTGCCCAGGCTGCGAACGCCCTGTATCCTCCATTGGGGGATGAACCATTTCGTGGTTCTGGTCGCTGTCAAAGGTGATCTGATCACAATCAATGATCCGGCTGTCGGACGCCGGACGGTGCCATTCGACGAAGTTTCCCGTGAATTTACGGGAGTTGCACTTGAGGTCACGCCCAACGAGACATTTGAACGTAAGGACGACCGCGAAACCATTCGGCTACGGGACATGTTTCGTCACGTTGCCGGACTGCGTGGCGCGCTCATGGGGCTGTTTTTTCTGTCGCTGGGGCTGGAAGTCATCGCGCTTATTTCGCCGATGATTTCACAGGTCGTGATCGACGAGGTGATCGTAACTGCGGATCATGATTTGCTGATGACGATCACCTTCGGTCTGGCCATGCTTCTTTTGCTGCAGATGTTCATAGGCTCGGTGCGAACCTGGGCTGTAACATTGTTCAGCACACGGGTCGGTCTTGAATGGAATACAAGTCTTTTTGACCATCTGACCCGTTTGCCGCTCGATTATTTCAGCAAACGCCACGTCGGAGATGTTCTGTCCCGTTTTGGTTCGCTGGGATCAATTCAGCAGGCTCTGACGACTGATATGGTCCAGACTATCATGGACGGTCTGATGGGCATTGGCATGGGAATCATGTTGTTCATTTACGGCGGCTGGCTGGGCCTGGTTGCCTGTATCGCACTGGTCCTGGATATTCTGCTCCGGCTCGTGACATATCGAACCTATCGCGAGGCTTCAGAAGAACAGATTGTCATTAATGCGCGCCAGCAGAGTCATTTTATCGAGACGCTGCGTGGTATGGCGAGCGTCAAACTGCTCGGTCTTCGGGAGAGGCGGCGCACGACCTGGCTGAACATCGTCATCGACAGTATCAACATCAAACTCAGGCTTCAGCGTTTCGACCTGATCTATGGCCGGCTTGGTGATTTTATTTTCGGTGCAGATCGTCTGATCATGATGGTCCTCGGCGCGAGACAGGTCATGGACGGCTCCATGTCGGTTGGCATGCTGGTCGCGTTCCTGTCTTACAAAGATCAGTTCGCCAGCCGCGTCGGATCTCTTGTGGGAACCGGCTTTAAGCTACGGATGCTGAATATCCAGAGCGATCGTCTCGCTGACATCGTCATGACAGAGCCGGAGCCGGTCAGTCCGACGATTCCCGCGGAGCATCATGACGCTGCAAGCCTTGCCTGCCGTGAAATGTCTGTGCGTTACGCCGCACAGGAACCATGGATTTTCCAGGGTATCGATCTCGACATTCCGGCAGGCCAGAGCGTTGCGATCATCGGGCCATCAGGATGCGGCAAGACGACGCTGCTGAAAGCGATGATGGGGCTTCATCCTATGGATGAAGGGCATATTTTTATTGACGGTGTGGATATATCGGTTTTGTCGCTTGAGGGTTACCGTGAGCGTATTGCCGGCGTATTGCAGGATGACGGACTTTTTTCCGGGTCTGTCGCGGATAATATCAGTGGTTTTGCTGAGCAGCCGGATCAGGAACTGATCACACAATGCGCTGAAAAAGCAGCGATTCTCGATGATATTAAACGTATGCCGATGGGTTTTGAGACGCTCGTCGGCGACATGGGGGGGGCCTTTCAGGAGGACAAAAACAGCGTGTCATTCTGGCCCGCGCACTCTACAAACGGCCGCAAATCCTCTTTCTTGATGAAGCGACAAGTCATCTCGACGAATACACTGAATCGATCGTGGCGGGATCTCTTCGTGACATGAAGATCACCCGGGTCATGGTGGCCCATCGGCCTGCGACGATCGCTCATGCTGACTATATTTATTCGTTTGAGCCGGGAGGTGTGCTGGTGTTGCGCAAGGGTCCCCGGCCGGCTCCGGCAACGGGTGGTTATGCCATTCCGGCGCAATTCGGTTCTTCCTGGACTATTTCCTCTTCGTGACCGGTGGTATCATGCTGATTGCGGCCGGGCCCTAAGCGGAGGCAGTGTTTCGGCCCATATATCCGTGAGCAGAGGTCGCGGATAAGACGGGCAACTGGAAGGAATGCGTTAACACCCGGATGACAGGGGGCGATGACGTTGCTAGAACGCCCGCAACGCCCGGTTGCATGGGTGGCTTGTGGCAGTTTCACGGGAACGTCGGCCAAATGAAGATCGTCGCTTGTAATAGCAATCCACCTCTGGCCGAGGCCGTTGCGGCCGAGCTTAACATGTCTCTTTGCAACGCCTCCGTTCGACGGTTTGCCGATATGGAGATCTTTGTTGAGATCTTCGAGAATGTTCGCGGAGAAGACGTGTTTGTCGTGCAGAGCACCTGCATGCCGACCAATGACAATCTGATGGAATTGCTCATCATGCTGGATGCATTACGCCGGGGTTCCGCGCGCCGCATTACAGCTGTGATGCCATATTTCGGTTATGCCCGTCAGGATCGCAAATCCGGGCCACGCACACCGATCAGCGCAAAACTGGTAGCTAATCTCCTGGTTGAGGCTGGTGCCGACCGAATTCTGACAATGGATCTGCATGCGATGCAGATTCAGGGTTTTTTCGATATTCCTGTCGATAATCTTTATGCGGCACCGCTTTTCGTGCGCGATATTAAAGAACGCTATGGTGATCGTGATCTCATGATCGTCTCACCGGATGTTGGCGGCGTGATACGAGCCCGTCAGCTTGCGCAGCGCCTCAATATAGATCTGGCGATCATCGACAAGCGGCGTGAACGGGCCGGGGTGTCGGAGGTCATGAATGTGATCGGCGATGTCAAAGGGCGTCACTGTCTTCTGGTTGACGATATTGTCGATAGTGGCGGGTCGCTTTGCAATGCGGCTCAGGCAATCAGCAATCAGGGTGCCGCGTCTGTGGGAGCCTATGTAACACATGGCGTGCTGACAGGCCGGGCCGTGGAGCGTATTGCCGAGTCTTCGATCGAGATGCTCACTCTGACTGACAGCATCATGGCGACGGAGGCAGTGCGGGCTGCAAGCAACATCCGGCAGATCAGCATTGCCGGGCTGCTGGCACGGGCTATGAGAGCCGTCTCCGATGAGAGTTCTGTATCGTCACTGTTCGACTGAGCGGGGGCTCCCTGATGATGACTCCGATGCGCTACTGGTATCTCCGTCATGGAGAGACTGACTGGAATAAGCAGGGCCTTTCTCAGGGACGGACTGATATTCCTCTGAACGCGACCGGCCTTGCGCAGGCAGAAGCCGCTGGTGAGTTGCTGACCGGGAGAGCTGCAGGGGCTCTCCGGATCGACCGCATCGTGTCGTCTCCGCTCATGCGCGCGTTGAGGACAGCCGAAGTTGCGGCTGATGCGCTGGAACGCGTGGGGCCACGTCCGTCACTGACAGTGGATCAGGGGCTGGAAGAGGTCTGTTTCGGCGAGCAGGAAGGCCAGTCAATGGGTGCGTGGTACGATGACTGGATCGCCGGTCATTACACACCGCCGGGCGCGGAGCCTTTCATGCTGTTGCGCGATCGGGCCGTCGAGGCTGTAAACAGGGCCCTCGGAGGGCCGGGCACGGTCATGATCGTGGCCCACGGGGCCCTGTTCCGGGCCCTGAGGTCCGCGATGCATCTTCCCGCTAATGTGCGGTTGCCGAACGCCACTCCGCTGGTGGCGGAGCCTCCGGCCATCACAGGCACTCCCTGGAAGCTGACTGTCGTCAGTTAGAGCGCAATAATCGGTTATTCCGAAACGAGTCGCCCGGAATAACGTGATCCCCGGTGAGTTCAGCCGAACAGATTAACTGAAGCTGAGCTGCTCTGCTTGTCCGCTTTGTTGTGGCTTGCCGTGGTGATGACATTTCCTGTGGCATCAAGGCCGATTGAAACAGAACTGCCGTGAGCGCGTTTACCTGTAGCGGAAATATTGGTGTTTCCAAGTGCTGCGGGCGCCCCTGAGGTGCGCGCCTTATGTTGCATTGCGAGCAGGGCATAGCTGGTGCCGCTGAGATTGGAAATTGTTGTCATGACGGTATCCTCCGGAACTGTATTCTGGAGCAAATCTGTTAGCAGGATGTAAATTGCAGTGAACGACGGACCTGCGGGAGCGTTCAGGTGCTGTCTGTTGACGCCATATGGAGGTTATAATGCTCAGAATGCACAAAGCCGTTCCTTTCGCTTTTCTTGCTGCCTGTATGACGGCAGGCGTTTCACCGGCGGCGTGGGCTGCGAAAAGTCAGGTTTTCATTGGCACTTTCAGAGCAGAGCATGGGACGAACACTACGCCTTCGGGTGAAGTTCGGGCGACGCTTAATCCGGATACCAATGTGCTGAGCTATAAACTCTCCTGGAAAGGTTTGTCCGGACCGGTCAACGCTGCTCATTTTCACGGTCCGGCCTCTTTCGACCAGGACGCCGACGTGATGGTTCCTGTGGACGGCCCATATAAAAGCCCGCTCTCAGGAAAAGTAACGCTTGATAGCGAGCAGGCGAAAGAGCTGTCGGATGGGCAGGTTTATCTGAATCTGCACACGGAGGCCTTTCCAAATGGTGAGGCCCGGGCGCAGATGGTCAAACACTGACGGCTGAGTTTTTCGTCAGCAGAGGCAGATGCCGTCAGAATGACAGCATGAGGCGGAAGTGTTCACTGCTCACATCGTGCTCTGTGGATGGTGAAGCCTGTAAAAGAGAGCAGCGGTTGCGACATCGGTTTATTTAACGATGAGGATTACTGCTGGCTGCAGACAGTTCCTGTTCCGGGGCAGACACCTTAATAATACGGAGACAAAAATATTTTTGTCTCCGTCAGTATTTTTTCAGAAAATCGCAGAGCTTTGCGTGGACGCAGTAAAAGCAGCTGCGGAATCACGAAGAGCGGGGCTGGCTGTCGGGTGGCCATGAAAGGCGCGGTTCCTGTCTGGAGTAGATGGTTTGTGACAGAAGGCACGTCTCTGCATTGTGAGGCCAGGGATTTTTCTTTGTTCTGAAGTGTTGGTCTGTTTCGGGGACGGTATGGAAGTGGGACGGATTCCAGAAAGTTGTGGACATTTTTGTTTTGAACTCAGAACATTATTTTACGGCGTAGAATGAGGAACGATAATTTTTCGGGTTGCTCTATGAATGGAGACGATCGTGATGCGCAGTGAGCAATGACCACTTTATCTGGTACTCTGATGCCGGGAAAGTGACGCGGGTAGTTATGCGGGCTGAGTAATGGAGTCGTGATCTGACTGGCGCCGGATGAGATTGTGCTCCTGCATTGCGATTTAGAAATTTTTTATTTATTTTTAATTATATTATATTTGTATAAATATAATATGCTGTAATTCATGAAATTACTTAAAATGAAAAAATGAAATTTATCAAAAATTACATTACAATATGCTTTCGGGTTTCGCGAGGACACTGGCGAAATTGTAACGACGTTCTCCCATAAGCTTCACAAATGCCTTCGCGAAAGTCAGTTCGCATTATACCAGAGGTTGTGAAGACTGACCTGTCGATGAGAGTCTCCGGGCTCCGCCCGAACCCGGAAGGGGTCGCGGCCCCCTTCACCCCGATCTGTTGATAAATAAGCAGGTTTCCAAAGGTCTGCGACCTTTGGTGGGTTCCAGGGCAAAGCCCTGAGAAGGTGGCAACACGTAACAACAACAGTCAGATCGCGCGGGAGTGCTGACCTGGGCCGGCGCCTGTGATGGGAAGGTAGCGGTCGAAGACGGCGGCGATGTTGCGGAGGAAAGGGCGACCGGTTTCGGTGACGCTGAGGGTGGTTTCGGTCAGTTCGACGAGACCATCGGCAGCGAACTGTTTCAGGCGCTCGCGTTCGGCGGTGAAATCGTCGGGGCCGGTCGGGGTGAGATCGACAGGGCAGCCGCACATGATCTGTTCGATGAGGGCGGCGCGTTTTCTATCGTCTTCGGTGCAGGCGACACCGCGGGCAATGGGCAGATCAGGCGAGTCTGACAGGGCGCGGGCGAAGGCAGCGGGGCTGACGATGTTCTGGGTGAAGCCGCCGGGCAGGGACGAGACGGCGGAGGCACCGATGCCGACGAGCCATTTTGCCGTGTCGGTGGTGTAACCCTGGAAATTTCGGTGGAGAGTGCCGTCGCGTGTGGCGCGGGCCATGCTGTCTTCGGGGAGGGCGTAATGGTCGAGGCCGATGGCGGTGTAGCCTTCATCGCGCAGGACCTGATCGATCATCTGCCGTTGCGCGATGCGTTCGGGGGCGCCGGGGAGGTCGGCTTCGGGCATCAGCTGCTGGCGTTTTGCCTTCCATGGGACGTGGGCGTAGCCGAAGACGGCGAGGCGGTCCGGCCGGAGAGTCGCTGTTTGGAGGGCTGTTTCGCGGATGCTTTCGGTGGTCTGGAGCGGCAGGCCGTAGATGAGGTCGATGTTGACGCTGCCGATGCCGGCGGCTCTGAGGGCTTCGACGCAATCGCGGGTCTGGGCGAGGCTCTGGATGCGTCCACAGGCCTGCTGCACGGCGGGATCGAGATCCTGGACGCCGAGGCTGCCACGGGTGAAGCCTAGTCCGGCGAGCATTGTGGCCATGGACGGGCTGAAGTGGCGGGGATCGAGTTCGATGCTCAGCTCGGCGTCCGGGCGGATGTCGAAGAGGTCGCGGATGAGGTCCAGGACCGCATGGAAGCCTGATTCCGGGAGGGTGGTCGGTGTTCCGCCACCGAACTGAATATGGGTGAGCGGGGGCCGGCTGGCGGCTATCCGGGGGATAAGGCGGCCGGCGCGGCGGAGGTTCTCGCAGAGGAGATCCGCGTAGGCGGCGCGGGCGTTTTCCTGGCGGACGACGGTGGTGTTGCAACCGCAGAAGCTGCACAGCTCGTCGCAGAAGGGGACGTGCAGATAAAGCGAAAGCGCCTCACCGGGAGGAATTGCTTCCAGCCAGTCAGACGCCTGCTTCGGGCCGACCGAATCCGAGAAACGGACTGCGGTCGGGTAGCTTGTATAACGCGGCAGGTTGCCGTCGTACCGCGCGAGCAGCGCCGGCAGGGCCGCGTTCATGATCAGAAGCGATATTCGATACCGGCGCCGACTACGGTCGGGTCGAGGGAGTCATGCGCCTTGATGAAGGCTCCCGACCCACGGTCGTTGGCCCAGGCGTGCATGCGCATGAACATCTGCTTGACGTCGAAGTTGAAGAACCAGTTACCAACGAGCTGGTAATCGAAACCTACGTTGAAGGACGGCCCACCGGTTACGCCGACATTGAGTTTCTGCACGACGCCGCCGGCGGGGGAGACGTTGTGGAACCATGCCAGGGTTCCGCCGACGCCCACATACGGGTTGAAGCGCTTATGCGGACGGAAATGCCAGGCGAGGGTGACGGTCGGCGGGAGAACCCATGCACTGCCGACGTCGATCTTGCCGAGCGGCGTACCTTCGGCGGCGACTTCGTGGCGGGTGCTGGCGGCGATCAGGTCGATCGAGACGTTGTCGGTGAAGAAGTATTCGAAGGTCAGTTCCGGCATGACCTGACGGGTCGTCTTGATCCGGCCCGGGATGGCGTTGCCATTCAGCCAGACTTTGCTGTCACGATCTTCCGGCATCACGCCGAGGGCGGACAGGCGGATGATGAAGTCGCCGCGGCCGAGGCCGATGCGTGTGCTGGCGCAGGTCTGGAACAGGCCGCAGTGGCCGCTGTGATCAACCGGCGCTGAAACCGGAGCCGCGACCGGCGCGTTGACGTAAGCGGTTGTTGCCGGAGCCATGGCGGGGGTGGCCGTCTGGGCTTCTGCTGCGCCGCAGAATGCGCTTCCGGCGAGAAGGGCTGCTGCCAGCAGGGAACGGGACTTCCTGATCATATGTGCCACTCATCTTTCGACATCTGTAACGTTGGCCGCTGAAAACCATGCCTTATGCGGGGCGACCTTGATCTGGATCAATTCTTCGCAAGTTCCGGTGAGGTGAGATTTTTATGCAACAGAATCACGCCATCGGCGAAACCATCGGCGCACAGCCTTGAGATGAGCGCCTGGTCTTTCGTACCGACATGGAAACGTGTCTCGTCGCATCCCATCCGGAGGGCGATGCGCGTGCTGGCGCGGGTCAGGGCCTGCATGACCGGCCATACGGAACCGAGCATCGCGACGGTCACCACCTCGACCGAAAGCAGGCGTTTCCGGCGCGCATTTTCGCTCCCGACGCGGTAGAATGCCGCGCCGCATGGGCCATGCCATTTCGCGTAACGTGCCAGAATAACGCCATTTTTCTTTGGCTCACCAGTCTGTGCCAGCCGCGCTCCCCTGCGGCGCCACGCACGCATGCTCAGGTCCGGGTCGTGGAGCTGTAACAACGGAAAAACGAGGGGAACATCTGCCAGAAACATCGGGGCGACCACAATGGAAACAACGTCCTCGTCTCCTGTCACCGCTGTTTATACTCCCGCAGGCTGACCTGCTGAAGCAGGTGTTATCGTTTCGGGTGCCAGGATCACTCGCGATAAGCAATGATTTAGGTCAACGCTGTTATTTGCAGACAGGGGATGTGATCTGCGCACGTTCGCGCTAAAGATCACCCCGGTTCACTGCCCTCTGATACCAGGGAGAAGGAAAAGACGATGCCGCCTTCCCTGACTGCGGAAAATACATCGGGCCGCCCAAGACGCTTTGTTATTGCGGGAATGGAGGGCTGCACCAACTGCTCGGTGTGCGAAGTTCGCGCCAATGGCATTTGCAGCGCCCTGCGTGACGATGAACTCGAACTCCTTGCACGCGCCGCGGTCCGCATGGCGGTTCCGCCGGGTCATATTTTTATCGAAGAAGGTTCGCGGGCCACCGATTTTTTCAATATCACCGGTGGCACGGTCAAACTCTTCAAATCGCTGCCTGACGGGCGCCGTCAGATCACCGGCTTTGTCAGCGTCGGTCATTTTCTCGGGCTGGCTGTGTCTGATCGCTATGCGTTTGGCGCGGAGGCGATTGATCAGGTCAGGCTGTGTCGTTTCTCCCGGCCGAAGCTCGAAAGCATGATCGAGGAATTTCCGCGCATGGAGCGCCGGCTTCTCGCGGAGGCGGCGAACGAGCTTGTTGCCGCTCAGGATCAGATGCTTTTACTGGGCCGCAAGACGGCACGGGAGCGCGTGGCCAGCTTTCTCTATGGTCAGCTTGAGGTCCATTATGGCGACGCAATACCGGCCGATGCACGGATCAGTTTTCCGATGACGCGCGCCGATATCGCCGATTTTCTTGGTCTTACGGTGGAGACTGTCAGCCGGACGCTGAGTGGCCTCCGGCGCGATGGTCTGGTGACACTGAATGCCGGCCACACCATTGGTGTGGCGTTGCCGGCGCGTCTGAAAGCAATTGCCTGGGGTGACGCGGGCTAGGCGGTTGCTTTCAGTTCCTCGACGAGGCTGTCGGGCGACTCATCTTCAGGCGAGACGCCGCGTATCGTTGTCCAGTTCTGGCGTGAGATCAGCCCGTATGCCTCATCGCAGAATGCGGCGAAGAACTGGTATGACATGCGTCGTGGCGCGCCCCAGGTATTGAGGTAGAGCCAGTCTGGGTCATAGCCGTGAATCCAGACAGCGTGGCCGCCGGCGATGGTGTTGTCGGCCTGGGGATCGATGACCCAGTCATTATTCCCTTCACAGGCATACTCTGGCAGCGAGAGACCGATATAAAGGCCGCCGAGCATGGCGATGGCCCGATGGACGGACGCTGTATCGCGTGGGTTGATGTAGCCGTATGCGGTCAGATAATCCCGGGTCTGGCCGGGGCGTTCGTATCCGACACGGCACCAGCGGGACAGGACATCGACTTCCACGCCGCCCTGATCGGTTGCCGGATTACCCGGGACGTAGCCTGATTCGGCGCTGTAATTATCGATAACCTCCTGGTCGCTGAGCGCGACGGGGGTCAGTGCGGCTCCGGTCCAGCTGCGGATGGCGGACGCGACGGAGACCTGGGTGCAGCAGCCGAGGGTGTCGTTGCACCACATGGGCCACTGCACGTCCTGCGCCCAGTTGGCGGCAGGGGGCGGTTCCGGCAGGCGGAAGGCCATTGGTCCGGTGAGTTTGTATGTTCTTGGGTCGAGGCGCGCCGGCTTTTTGCCGAGTTTACGCTGAGTCATCAGGGACTGATCTCCACATGGTCCGGCGCAGCGCATGTGCCGCGCGTGTTATGTGGAGAAAATAGGTGTCTCTTCTCCGGCGATGCTTTGGTGATTTTCCGGGGGCTGTCCTGTATGGGCTCCGTTAGTGTTACGTGCTGGCTCCTTCCCAGGGCTTTGCCCTGGAACCCACCAAAGGTCACAGACCTTTGGAAACCATTTTATTATTAATCAATCGGGGTGCAGGGGCCTGCGGTCCCTGCCGGGTTCGGGCAGAGCCCGAATTCTTCTAACCCTTTGCAAAAAGGCGCCTTTGCCTGGGTTCAGGGCAGAGACACGCTTTATTTTACATCAGACTGGTTGAGCGATCGTCAGACTGACAGCACGCGTCCGGCGATCACCTCAAGCTGGCTGAGCAGGGACGGATCACGCTTTGCCGGTGCGGTGATCAGGGCGTGTTCCAGCGCACGGTCGCAGCCGGCGGGGCAGAGTCCGCGTGTCTTGCCCAGATCGGGAATCATGGCGCTGATCAGGGAGCGGGCGCGATCTGCGTTGGCGTGCATCACTTTGACGACGGCATCGACGGTGACGCTGTCATGACCTTCGTGCCAGCAGTCATAATCGGTTACCATGGCAACGGTTGCGTAGCAGAGCTCGGCTTCACGGGCGAGTTTGGCTTCCGGCATGTTGGTCATGCCGATGACGGCACAGCCCCAGATCCGGTACAGCTCGCTTTCGGCACGGGTGGAAAACTGCGGGCCTTCCATCACCAGATAGGTTCCGCCGCGCGTGTGCGCGATGCCGAGTTCCTTCAGTTTCGCCTCGGCCACATCGCCGATCCGGGGGCAGACGGGATCGGCCACGGAGACATGAGCGACGCAGCCGGTGTCAAAAAAGCTTTTTTCGCGGGCAAACGTGCGGTCGATGAACTGGTCGACGATCACGAAATGACCCGGTGGAAGATCCTCGCGCAGGGAGCCAACGGCAGAAAGTGAGATGATGTCTGTCGCGCCGGCGATCTTCATCGCCGCGATATTGGCGCGGTAATTCAGACGTGACGGCGGCAGCGGATGGCCGCGTCCGTGGCGGGGCAGGAAGACGCAGCGGAAGCCGTCCAGCGTGCCGAACAGGAGCTTGTCGGACGGTAGTCCCCAGGGAGTTTCGACCGTTCGCCATTCCTTATTCTGGAGACCGGCGATGTCGTACAGGCCCGAACCGCCGATGATGCCGATAACCGGGTGAACCGGATGAGCGGTTTTAGTGGACATTGGACCAGAGTCTCCGTTTCAGGAAAAAAAGAAGCACGCCGAGGAACACCAGGTAGAGCATGACGCGAACGCCCGTCCGATGCCGTTCGGCCAGGTGGGGCTGCGCCACCCAGGCGAGGAAGGTCGTAACGTCCCTGGCTTCCTGCTCCGTCGTTGCTTTTGTGCCATCGGCATATTCAATGGCGTCGTCACTGAGCGGGGGCGGCATCGCGATGGCACGCGCCTGGGCGAAACGGTTGTAGAACAGACCTGGCGGCGGGGTCACACCGGCCGGGGGCGGGCCGTATCCTGTCAGCAGCGCGTAGATCCGGTCTGGCCCGCCGGGATAGACTTCCGCGAGCCGCGACTGATCCGGCGGAATCACGGCGCCGGGGATCAGTCCCTGAGCGATCGGCGGGGTTGGGAAGGAATCATCGGCGGTTGCGGAGCGCATGGCGGGGGCACCGTCTGTGCCGATCCCGTCCGGAATTTTGTGACTGGCCGCGATGGCCTGGACCTGCGCGGCGTTCAGTCCCATGCCGGCGAGATCGCCGAACCGAACATGCTGCATACCGTGGCATACAGAACAGATTTCTGCATAGACCGCGTAGCCACGCTGCACGCTGGCGAGGTCAAAATTACCCAGCGGACCGTCAAAGCTCCAGTGCTGATGCGGCGCCTGGTCATGGGAGGGCGGATCGGCGGCGGCCGGCTGACTGACGCCGATGAAAAGCCCTGCGGCCAGCGTTATGGCGGCTGCATATCCGGACAGAATGGTCGTCACCGCGCGTCTCCCACCCGGATCATCGAGCCGTAGGCCAGCGCGGCATTTTCACGGCGCGAGACCAGCGGCATCAGCACGAGGAAATGCAGGTAGTAATAAAGTGTGGCGAGCTGGCCGACGTAAAGCCAGGCGCCTTCCACATGGTGCTTTCCGGCAAATCCCAGAAGAATGAAGGACATGACCAGGGCGATCATCCCGATCCGGTAAACCGGGCGGTTGCGGGCGGAGCGGATGGGTGATGTGTCCAGCCATGGGGTGATGAACAGCACCAGAATGGCGCCGACAGAGGCCACCAGGCCGCCGAATTTGGACGGGATTGACTGGAGGATTCCGTAGAAGGGCAGGAAATACCACTCGGGTTCGATATCAGCCGGTGTGTGCAGCGGGTTGGCGGGGCGATAATTCTCGGGCTCGGAGATCAGCGTCGGGAAGAAGAAGAGGACGGCCGCGAAGATGAGTGCGAACACGACAAGGCCGAGGCCATCTTTCACCGTGAAATAGGGATGGAACGGCAATGTCTGTTCGGGTTCTTTTGCCGGCAGGCCCGTGGGGTTTCCCGGACCTGCGACATGCAGGGCCGCGAGGTGCAGTCCGACGATGCCGACGATACCGAACGCCAGGGTGAAATGCAGCACGAACAGATGATGGAGCGTTACATCACCGGGCTGATCGCCGCCGAGGAACAGACGTTCAAGAAACGGGCCGATCCCGGGCACGGCACCGATGGCTTTGCCTGCGACATCGGCGCCCCAGTAGGACATCTGGCCCCAGGGGAGGACGTATCCCGCGAAGGCCGTGACCATCACCATTGCCAGCAGCGCGACGCCGATCAGCCACAACACTTCACGCGGGGCCTTGTAGGAGCCGTAATAGAGTCCGCGAAACAGGTGTACATACAGCGCGGCGAGAAAGAGGCTGGCGCCGGTCATATGCATTGAACGCAGCAGCCATCCTGCCGGGAGGCGGCGTTCAATAGCTTCCACGGAGGCGAAAGCGCCTGCTGCGGTGGGCGTGTAATTCATTGCCAGCGCGAGACCGGACAGCAGCATCAGCACCAGCACGACTGTGAGCATGGCGCCGACTGTCCAGAGCGCGTTCAGCGAGCGCGGCATCGGGAAGCGGATATATTCGGTGCGAAACGCACTCACCACGGGCAGGCGGGCGTCCAGCCAGCCGGAAAATCCTGTCATGTCGCTGTTCTGCGGGCTGTCATCGCCGGTGGCACCGGTTTCTGCCGTATGTCTGGAAGGCGGACCCGCCATTGCTGCTCCCCGTTTTCCGATCGCATTCACGGCCGGTCTGCATAGTCCGGCTTCGATCCGGTCGCCGCGTGTTTAGCGGCGGCCGACCCGCTCTTGCAATGATTTACGGGATAGCGCACCCCTTGTCGCGTTCGTGAACCCGTCGATCTGTCGGGAATGAGGAGCGGTGCGGCTGGCGGAACGGGATGCTGGTCGCCGGGACGGATGAGACCAGAGCAGGAGAAAACCGGCCATGGCTGAGATGGAAGCGGTGAAAAACGGCGAGGCTGGCGGGACTGAATCGGGTGCCTCCGAAGCCACCAGGCAGGCTTATGAGGCGCTTAAGCCGCAGGCCCGGCAGTGGTTCGAGACGTTGCGCGACCGGATCTGCGGTGTTTTTGAGGCCATTGAGGATGAGGCGACCGCGCGGCTCTCTCCTGCTCTGCCCGGACGGGAGACGGCCGGGCGCTTTGAGCGTACGCCGTGGCAGCGCGAGCCGGATGCGGGGGCACACACTGAAGGCGGCGGTGTGATGAGCCTGATGCGTGGACGTGTCTTCGAGAAGGTGGGCGTCAATGTTTCCACCGTTGAGGGCGAGTTCAGTCCTGAATTTCGAAAGAATATCCCCGGCGCTTCTGAAGATCCCCGGTTTTTTGCGACCGGCATCAGCCTGGTGGCTCATATGAGCAGTCCGCTGGTGCCTGCGGCGCATTTTAACACGCGGATGATCGTGACCACGCGGGGCTGGTTTGGCGGTGGTGGCGACATCACCCCTATGTTTCCTGAGAGCGCGGAAGCACAGGAGGACGCGGCTCGGTTCCATGCTGGTTTTGAGCGTGCCTGTGCGCGGCATGACCCGGAATATTATCCCCGCTTCAAAGCGTGGTGCGACAAATACTTTTATCTGCCTCACCGCATGGAACCGCGTGGGCTGGGCGGGATTTTCTACGACCACCTCAACAGCGGTCATCCGGAGATGGACTTCGCTTTTACCCGCGATGTGGGGCTGGCTTTTCTTGAGACTTATCCGGAGATCATCCGGTCTCGCATGATGGAGCCGTGGACGCCGGAGGAACGCGAGGCGCAGCTGATCCGTCGTGGCCGGTATGTTGAATTCAACCTCCTGCATGACCGCGGCACATTGTTCGGCCTGAAAACGGGCGGCCACACGGAGGCGATTCTGATGAGTCTGCCACCTGAGGTGAGATGGCCATGATCCGGCCTTGATCGGGTTTTACGGAATATCAGCGAAAGTACGATGCACGATATCCGGTGATCACGCAGACCAGACGATAACTGAAGACGAAAGGAGCAGACATGCCGTCGCGCCCGGCCCGGATATTCAGAGCGCATCCACCGTGACTCGCCCGCCCCTTTCGGCGACGCGACGTTCGGTCCTTCGCGCGTCTCTTTCCCTGATGACGGGTGCCACGGCCCTGAGGGTCGGGGCGACATCCCGTGCCGAAGCAGCGCAGCCGAATCGACTGAGCGGTTTTCAGACGATCGCCGCATCGCGCCCGGCTCCGATAATCGGGACGCCGACGATGATCGTGGCCGGCACCAGCGGTCCTGCCCGATGGGCCCCTGTTCTTGCTCCGGCTTTTTCTGAGGCTCTGCCCACGGATGGTCTCATTTCGGTGCAATCCTCGGCCGGACGGGACGGGGTTACGGGCGCTAACAAATTTGAATCCCAGAGCGGCGGCGAGACGATCACCACCCTGCTGGTGCCAGGGGCGGCAATTCTGGCGGCTCTTGCCGGGAGTTCCCGGGTTCATTTCGACTATCAGCGCTGGTTGCCGGTCTTTCTGAGCGTCGGTTCTCCTGTGGTGATAGGACGGGTCAATTTTCGCCGTTCATTCCGCATGTTTCTCGGGGATCATCCGGTTCGTATTGCGGTCTCGACTCCGGACGGACCTGAACTGCCGACCCTTCTGGCCATGACCATCCTGTCGATGCGTCCGGTTCCCGTCAGCGGCCTTGCCTCATCTGAAGCCGCGCTCGACGCGCTCCGGAAAGGTGAAGTCGACGTGGTCCAGTTACCGGCTGCGGCGGCACAGTCTGACATGCTGAGCAGTCTCGCGCAGGAAGGATTTGAGGTTCTCTTTGCTCTTGGCCAGCAGGCAGACAGTGATCTGCCTGATTTTGCCAGCCGCTACATGGCGTTACGCGGGCATGCGCCGCAGCATCCGCTTTACCAGGCCTGTTGCAGCACTGCGGCGGCGGCGGGAATGGATGCGGCCCTTGTGCTGCCCATGCTGACCCCTCCGGCTCAGACGGCGCGGTGGCGGCATGCCGCTCAGCTTGCGGCCCTGCGCCCGGACGTCATGGCTATGGCGAAAGCGGGTGACACACGTGCTCTGGCCGGGCCGGATGTTGCGACGTTCTACCGCAGTCTGACGCCGGATCTGTCGGGGGTTCTGGCATTGCGGCGCTGGCTGGCGGAGCGTTCGCCGGGGTGGCGTTCGGGGTAATGTGTCGGGGGCTGTGACGCGGGCGCTGGCATCTTCTCAGGGCTTTGCCCGTGATGACTACCAAAGGTCTCAGACCTTTGGAATGGCTCTGTTGTTACGTTTTTATTTGTGATTTTTCAAATGGTTAGAAGAATCCGGGCTCTGCCCGAACCCGGCAGGGACCGCAGGTCCCTGCACCCCGATTTATTTACAATAAAATGGGTTTCCAGAGGTCTGTGACCTTTGGTGGGTTCCAGGGCAAAGCCCTGAGAAGATGCCGGCACTGAATGACAACAAAGCTTTGATGCGAAGGCGTGCCTTAGCCGGGGAGCCAGGCGAGGCCCCCGTGATGCCCCCTACCCTTCCCGGAATTCCTCAAGCAAACGCCGGATTTCCTCTCCCTCGGTTTCAGCCAGAATGCGCCGTGCGAGCCGGTGACAATCCTCATAACGGGAGGAACGTACCACCTGTTTGACACGCGGCACGGCTGAGGCCGTCATGGAAAGAGACCGCAGGCCGAGGCCGATCAGCAAGGGTGTGATACGCGGATCGCCGGCAATTTCCCCGCAGAGCGACACAGGTTTTCGCTCGTGCAGGGCCGCCGTGACCACGCCTGAAATCATCGTCAGAACGGCGGGGTGCAGGGGATCATACAGTGATGCCACTTCCGCCGATGCTCTGTCTGTGGCGAGTGTGTACATTGTGAGATCGTTCGTCCCGATGGCGAGAAAATCGACATACCGGGCCAGCGCCTCCGCCGTCAGAGCGGCCGCGGGTGTTTCGATCATCGCGCCGAGTGGCGGAAGGGGATCGCCGATTTCAACCCCTTTTCGTTTCAGCCGTCTTGCCACACGTTCGTAGATCTCGCGGGCAGCGACGATTTCTCCGGCCAGCGTGATCATCGGGAGCAGAACCTGCACCGGCCCTTTCGCCGAGGCCCGGAGGATCGCGGCGAACTGGGTCTCCAGCAGGGTCGGGTGCAATAGCAGCAGACGGATGCCGCGCAGACCAAGAGCGGGATTTTCGTTGTCTTCATCATCACCGGAAAAACCGATCCGCGTCAGCGCTTCGCTCTGCTTTTCGCCGCCCCAGTCCAGTACCCGGATTGTTGTCGGGTCAGAGCCCATGGCCGAGACCACACCCGAATAAATCTCGTATTGCGCCGCCTCATCGGGCAGCGTTTCGGCATTGATGAACAGGAATTCAGTACGCAGAAGCCCGATTCCGGCAGCACCTGACTGTGCGATCAGCGGTAGCTCGGCCGGAAGTTCAAGATTTGCCTGAAGCTGGATTTTTTCTCCGCTGGCCATGCGCGATGACAACCGCCGCAGGCGCCCGAGTTGCTGTCGTTCCCGCGCATAGGCTGAAACATGGCGGCGTGCCTGCCTGATCGTTTTTGGCGCGGGGTCACAGATGACGCGACCGGTATCGCCGTCGATCACCAGCGTGGTTCCTTCAGCGAGACCATTCAGAATGCCATGGACGGCAATCACTGACGGAATACCCAAAGCACGGAGCATGATGGCTGTGTGGCCCGTCGTCCCGCCATTTTCCAGGACGACAGCGGCAACGCGGGAGGGGTCGATCAGCGCGGCATCAGCGGGACGCAGCGTTTCGGCGACCAGAACGGCTCCGTCAGGGAACTGTCCCAGAGCAAGAAAGGGGGTTCGCATCAGATTACGGATCAGACGGCGCCCGACTTCGCGAAACTCACCGGCCCGCCGTTCTGCGGCGGCGGCATCCTCGCCGCGCAGCTTTTCTCCATCAGGCGGCACCAGCATCACTCTGGCCAGTGCTTCCGTCTCATCATGTACGGCGGCCTCGGCTGTCAACCCGTCATCAATCCGGGACATCACGCCGCGTTGCAGCCGTGAAGGCCCGAGCATGCGCTGATAGACATCCAGAAGCGGTCCGATCTCGACCTGGCTTTCCTCTGGCAGCAAAGCGAGTTTTCCGCGAAGTTTTGTCAGCTGAGTGATTGAGCGCCCGACCGCTTCGCTGAACCGCTCCCGTTCCTGATCGGGACTCAGCGTGCTCCGGCAATTATCAGGTTCAGGCGTGGGATCTTCGCCGGTGATGAAAGCCGGCCCGATTGCGAAACCCGGGCTGACCGGCTCGCCCTGAAACTGCCGTTCGGTTGCCGCACTGCTTTCGCTGCCACTTTCCGCGCCCCGTCGTCGCCCCGGGGATGCAACGTGCGCACCTTCTGCGGGACTTCGTGCCGTGCTGCTACGTGATGACCTGGTCATGGATTCGCCAACCTGCAGTTCCCGTGGCGGTTCCGGTCACCGTGTCCCAGCGAGGCCCATGCCTGCATCCGCCGTTTTTATTCTTATTCGCCTTCGTCGAAACCCGCCTCAACAAGTTCTGCAAGCGCTGACAGCGCTTCTTCTGCCTGCGGCCCCGTCGCCCGGAGGGTGATTGTAGCACCGACGCCGGCACCAAGCATCATCAGCCCCATGATCGAGCAGGCCGGAACGGTTTCCTGTTCGTAAGTCACGCTGATATCTGCGGCCCAGAGTTCCGCCACGGAAACGAATTTTGCCGAGGCGCGGGCATGCAGTCCTTTCACGTTGACGATGGTCACCAGGCGCGTGATTTCCTCTGACTGCACTGAAGCTGACGCTGTCATTCAGCTGACAGCTCTTCGGGGCACCGTGACCGGAGGCGGAGACACCGTGACAGGCTGAGGATGCAGGGTATGGACTTTGCTGGCGGCTTCTTCCGCGCAGCGTCTCGCTCCGTCGAGGCATTGCTGCGGCAGATGTGACGCGCAGTTGATGTATTTACGTGCGGCTTCCTCGGCCAGCGCCGTGCATTCGCCCAGCGTGTGAGTTTCACGCATCTGGGCAAGCTTGACGAGCATCGGCAGATTGGCACCACCGAGAACCTCGATCCGGCCGGGCAGCATCATCGCAACGGCAAGGTTAGAGGGTGTGCTGCCGAACATGTCGGTCACCAGCATCACGCCATCACCGTGATCGACTTCCCTGATCCGGGCTTCCAGTTCGAGTCGCCGCTGCTGCAGATCGTCATCGGCACCGACACTGACGGTCTCAAGCTGCGTCTGCGGACCGACAACATGCTCCATGGTTTCCCGCAGAGCCACGCCCAGCGCGCCCTGGGTCACCAGAATAATGCCTATCATGCGTCTCCCCGCACCATTGATCGGTGCTCGTTCCTGTCCCGTGAAGCGCTGCCAGCTTCATCGGTTAACTCTGTATAGCCGGTTTCTGTTCCGACTTCGATACAATCGTCAGTAGCAATCTCAGTGGGCTTTCTCACCCAGCGCCACGCGGCTGTACTCAGGCCGGCGATGCCCTGACGCGCCAGTTCGCGGTGGACCACCGCGATCGGCCACTCACCATCCGTCCCGCATGTCTCGCGGGCCGCCAGCTTTTCGGCCAGCGCTTCAACAAGCGTGACCGAGCGATGCCGGCCACCGGAGCAGCCAATGGCGATCGTGGCGTATTTCTTTCCTTCCTGCACGAAGCGCGGGATGACCAGATGCAGCATATCGCTGATCTGACCCAGAAAAGGCTCATAATCAGGGTCGGCGGCGACATAAGCGGCCACAGGCTGATCCAGACCGGTCATCGGAGCCAGATCGGGATCATAATACGGATTCCGCAGGAAACGGGCATCAAACACCATGTCCGCTTCTCGTGGCAGTCCTGCCGGAAAGGCAAAGGACATAAGGACGACTGTCAGACCCTCATCCGCACCGCCATGCCAGTTTCCAAACCGGGTTTCGACCAGCCGTCGCAGTTCCGGCGCGGAAAGATCCGATGTGTCGATTACCATATCGGCACAGGCGCGCAGTTCTGCGGTCAGCTCCGTCTCGGCTTCTATTCCTTCCTTGACGCTGCCGTGGGGCGCCAGAGGATGCCTGCGACGGGTGGTGGTATAGCGTCGCAGCAGAGTGCCTCTGTCCGCCGTGGCGTAGAGAAGTTCTGTCCGCAGGTGTGGATTGAGTCTCAGACGCGCAATGGCGGCCAGCACCGCCGAAGCGTCAAACCCCCGTGTTCGCGAATCCACGCCGATGGCAATCGGTCTGTCGCCTCTCGCCACGATTTCATCCAGCATTCCGAGGGGCGGATTGTCGATGACTTCATGCCCGAGATCCTCAAGAATCCTCAGAATCGAGGATTTCCCGGCACCGGAAAGCCCGGTGACAAGCAGAATATGGCGTGGCGTCGGCGTATCGTCAGCAGTCTGAGGTATCACCATGAAACCGGAGAAGCACCCTGCGCGAGAAACGAAGATCGAAAACAAAGCTGAACCGGATCAGCAGGCCCGGTGCAGCAAGTAATCACGGATAGCTCTGCGTCATGCAGCCCGTCCGGCGGTAACGCCTGTCGTAACGTTCGGACATAATATATCAGATCGGGACACCTTCGACACTATTTTGTCAAATTTAGTCATCTCCGGTCAGCATGGCGCCCTGCGGGAGAAGAAGGGCTCGCCCGGTCAGGCAGTCCAGGGCGAGGTCGATCCTGTCGGGTGAAGACGCCATCATCCCGTCCAGCCAGATTACGGGAAGGCCTGTCTGAGGGTCATGCGCCTTATCCATTTCCGGAAGACGCGGAGCGTTAACGCCGTTGCCCGTGAGCCGGACCATCAGGACCACACACACCGATTCAGTGAAAGACCGGCGGACGATTCCCCAGCCCCGCATTTCGACCAGTCCCTGCAGCGCCACCGGCGCCCGGGCCACGCCGTTCTCCAGTTCCACCCTGTCATCCGCGACCAGCCCGTAACCCCGTGCAATCAGCCTGAGGAGCAGATCGGACTTTCCTGTGCCGGGAGCGCCGAGAATGAGCACGCCGGTTTCGCCGCGTGCGGCGCAGCAGGCGTGGAGCCGCATGATGGTCATCCGCAGTATCTCATCCCAATCCGTTACGCCTGAGGAGCATTGCCGAAAAGAAACATCTTCCTTTTTCGGGCAAGGCCGATTATGACAATTCTGTGACCTTTCGGAAGGGGTGGCCAGCCATGGAAACAGCAGCCGGAGACACAACCGCATCGCAGGATGCGGCACAACTTGCCGAGTCGATTCTGCCCCGATGTGAGCAGGCACGGAAAGGTCTGCGCCTGCGTCGTATCAGAGGGTATGATCGTCATTCAGGATGCTTTCCGGACCGGATCACCGATCAGTGCCGTCTTGCTTTCTCGGCAGGCAGCGCGGCGCTTCTTGCACGTGGAGCTTCCCTCCAGGACGTGGTGCGCGTGATCTACGTCGTCAAGGATGCCGGCAAACTGACATCCTGTGCGCCGTTCGTCAGTAACGCGCTTGGTGCGAACCGTCCGGCGGCCACCGTTATGGTGGTCAAGGGTTTCGATGTTCCGGATGTCGAAATCGAACTGGAACTCATCACGCATATGCAGGAAAATGTCGGCACGGCCTGATGGTCGCGCCGGTGCCATTTCCAATCATCCCCGGTCGTTGTATTGCCGCCTGATCCGGTGCTTCGGGCGAATCGTCAGGCTGATGTCCTGACAAGGCAACAGGAAGCACGGTTCCCGTGTCCCCCTGGTGAACGGATCGTTGCAGCCGATGTCTTCCTCCGCTCTTTTGCCTGAGGCTCTCAGAGCCGAACTTGATGCGCTCCGCAAACGCGCCGACCAGTTTTCTACCTCTGAAAAGACGATCGAAGAGCTGCGCCGGCATCTCGATTCCTATGAGCGAAGCACATTCTGGCGCCTGACCTGGCCGGCGCGCATGGCGGTCAGTCAGGGACGCCGCCTTCTCGGTTTTGCGGGCCGGTTCGGTCGTGATCCTGTCACGGCACACGTCGGAACGACCTCTCCTCCCCGGATTACGGAGGTCATCTCCTGCGCGGAGAGCGATGAGGTGCCGGATACGGCGACATCTGACGAGGCGCCTCTGCGATTTCCCCGTTATGCGCATCCTGTGCTCAGCATCATCATTCCGGTGTATGGGCAGGTTCCGGTCACGCTGCGTTGTCTGCGCTCGATCATGCAGAATCCACCGTCCTGTTCTTACGAAGTTCTTGTGGCGGAAGATGCGTCGGGTGATCCGGCTGTTGCGGCGCTGGCGGCTATTCCGGGGCTTGTGTTCATCGGGCGACAGGACAATCTCGGCTTCCTGCGCAACAGCAACGACGCTGCCCGCATGGCAGGCGGCACGTATTTTCATTTTCTCAATAACGACACTGAGGTGTTGCCGGGGGCCTTCGATGCTCTTGTGACGCGTCTCGAATCAGACCGCACCATTGGTCTGACCGGATCAAAACTCCTGTTCGCGGATGGAACACTTCAGGAAGCGGGTGGTATTGTCTGGAATGATGCATCCGGCATGAATGTCGGGCGCGGCGATCGGGAGCTGGACCGGGCCGCCTGGAACTGGCCTCGTGATGTGGATTATATTTCCGGCGCCTCGATTGCCATATCGCGTGCGCTCTTTGACTCCCTCAACGGGTTCGACGAGATTTTCGCGCCTGCTTACTACGAAGATACGGACCTGGCGTTTCGTGTTCGCGCCGCAGGTTTCCGGGTAGTGTTCGAACCAGCCTCTGTTGTGATTCATCATGAGGGGATCTCGCACGGAACGGATGAGACCAGGGGTGTCAAAGCCTGCCAGGCCCGCAATCGTGACGTTATGCTGCGGCGGTGGAAAACGGTTCTGGAGGCTGACCACTTTGCGCCCGGCACTCATCTTCTGCGCGCTGCCGCGCATGGCCGTCACCGGCAGACGATTCTGATCATCGATCACTATGTTCCCCAACCTGACCGGGACGCGGGATCGCGCGCGACACTCTGTGTCATTCGCGCCTTGCTGGGCGCCGGGTGGCTGGTGAAATTCTGGCCCATGGACCGCAAGCGCACGGCCTGGTCCCATGATCTGGAGTGTCTGGGGGTTGAGATCTGCGATCACACCTGCCCTCTGTCATTTTCGGAATGGCTTGAGCAGAACGGCGACGATCTCGACCATGTCATGATCATGCGCCCGGTCGTTGCCCGTGAGTTTCTGCCGCTTGTTGTCGCTGGCACGGCTGCGAGGCGCTCTTATTACGGCCATGACATTCATTTTCTGCGGATGATGCGTGAGGCTGAGGTAACAGGGAATGAGGCGCTGCGTCACGAAGCACTGGCCATGCAGCGTCTTGAGATGTGGCTGTGGCAGCAGTTTGAATGCGTCATTTATCTTTCTGACTATGAAGCCAGGCTGGTGCGGGATCTTGTTCCTGCAGCGCCAGCCCGCACGATCGTGCCGTTCTGTTTCACGCCGGACAACACGTCCCGGCCCGTGACAGGCGGGGCGACCATTCTCTTTGTTGGCGGGTTTGCGCATCCGCCCAATGTCGATGCGGCGCTCTGGCTGCACAACACGATCATGCCCCTGGTTCGCGCCCGCGCGCCTCAGGCCCGGCTTGTCCTGGCGGGTTCCGGTCCCGCGCCGGCGGTCTGCGCTCTGGCCGACAGCCAGACAACTGTGACCGGCGCGATCAGCGACGAGGAGCTTGAGCGACTGTACGCGACAGCACGCGTGGCGGCTGTGCCGCTGCGTTTTGGCGCGGGGGTGAAGAACAAGGTTCTGGAAGCCCTGCATCACGGACTACCCCTTGTCACGACTCCGGTTGGTGCGGAGGGCGTGACAGGGATCAGCCCGGCCTGCGGGATTGCTGACACCGCTGAAGCTTTTGCGGATGCTCTGGTTGAGCTGATCGATGATGACGGGCTCTGGCGAGAGCGGTCTGACCAGGGGAGGCGCCTGATTTCAGAAGAGTTTTCTCCGGTCAGGTTCTCGGAGAGTCTGTTGCGGGTTCTGACGGCCTGACAGGACTGCCCTGCACGCGGAACTATCCGCAGCGGCATCGCGTTTCTCCTGGATGTGGAGGACGCCATGAGCACAAACGGAAAAAATTCAGAGCATGATCAGGTCACGATTGGTGACCAGACAATCAGGCGCGGCAAGGGCGGCGAGACGCATCAGACGGCAACAGGAGAGGTTCCGACGCTGACGACAGCGCAGGGTGTACCGGTCGCTGACGATCAGAACACGCTCAGAGCTGGTCCGCGTGGCCCGGCTTTGCTGGAGGATTTCCATTTCCGCGAGAAGATTTTTCACTTCGACCACGAACGTATTCCCGAGCGGGTGGTTCATGCGCGCGGATATGGGGCTCATGGCTATTTCGAGCTGACAGATTCACTGTCCGACATTACCACGGCGGATGTGCTTCAGCGTCCGGGTGAGCGGGTTCCGGCCTTTGTGCGGCTCTCGACGGTTGCCGGAGGCAGGGGGTCTGCTGATCTTCCGCGTGATATTCGTGGTTTTGCCGTCAAGCTTTATACGAAAGAGGGCAACTGGGATATTGTCGGCAACAATGCTCCGGTGTTCTTTGTTCAGGATGCCATCAAGTTTCCGGATTTCGTGCACTCTATCAAGGAAGAGCCGGATCGGGGATTTCCCCAGGCTCAGTCCGCGCATGACAATCTGTGGGATTTCGTCTCCCTTTCTCCTGAGTCGATGCATGCCATCATGTGGGCCATGTCGGACCGGGCCATTCCCCGTTCCCTGCGGTTCATTGAAGGGTTTGGTGTTCACACATTCCGCTTTGTGAACAAAGACGGCAATTCGACCTATGTGAAATTTCACTGGAAGCCGAAAGCCGGACTCCAGTCCGTCGTGTGGAACGAAGCTCTGAAGATCAATGGCGCTGATCCTGATTTCCATCGGCGCGACATGTGGGATGCCATCAATTCCGGTGATTTCCCGGAATGGGAACTTGGCGTTCAGCTTTTCGATGATGAATTCGCGGACAGTTTCGATTTCGACATTCTTGATGCCACCAAGCTGATCCCGGAGGAACTGGTTCCGGTGCGTCGCGTGGGACGACTTGTGCTCGATCGCGTTGTGGACAATTTCTTTGCGGAGACAGAGCAGGTTGCTTTCTGCACGCAGAATGTCGTTCCCGGCGTCGATTTCACCAATGATCCTCTGCTTCAGGGCCGGAACTTCTCTTATCTCGACACGCAGCTCAAGCGTCTCGGGGGGCCGAACTTCACCCATATTCCGGTCAATGCGCCGAAATGTCCGTTCCATACGTTTCAGCAGGACGGTCATGCGGCGATGCACAATCCGAAAGGACGGGCCAATTACGAGCCGAATTCGTGGGGACCGAAAGCTGGCGGCCCGCGCGAGAACCCGACGCAGGGCTATCAGTCTTATCGCGCTCAGGAGAGTGGTGAGACACGGCGTGAACGGGCAGAGCTTTTTGCCGATCACTACAGCCAGGCGCGGCAGTTTTACATCAGCCAGACGAAGACCGAGCAGGTGCATATCCAGCAGGCCTATACGTTTGAGCTGAGCAAGGTGGAGACTCCCGCGATCCGTTCCCGCGTGATTTCACATCTTCTGAATATTGATAAGGATCTTGCAAAATCGGTTGCCAACGGAATTGGTCTTGCTCCCCTTCCTGAAGCAGCGCCGCCTGCCCGTCCGGTCATCGACAATCTGCCTCCGTCTCCTGCCCTCAGCATTCTGAAAAATGGCCCAACCACTTTTGCTGGTCGCAAAATCGGTGTGCTGGTGACCGGGGGGACTGATGCCGCTCTGCTGAAAGCTGTTCAGGACGCGGCAAAGGCCGAGGGGACAAACGTCGAACTTGTCGGTCCGCAGGTTCAGGGTGTGACGTTGTCGGACGGCTCGACCATACCTCTTGGCCAGAAGATCAATGGTGGCCCTTCCGTCCTTTATGATGCGGTTGTTCTGTTGCCTTCCGCCGCCGGAGCGAAGTTGCTCGGCAACGAGGCGACGGCGCGTGATTTCATCAACGACGCGTTTGCCCATGCCAAGTTCATTGGTGTTGGCCCGGATGCGGATCCGCTGATTACACGGGCAGGATTGCAGTCATCTGACCGGGACAAGGGATTTGTTACGATCGGCTCAGCCGGTGACGCGGACGGGTTCATCAAAGCCTGTCGTGCGGTGCGATTCTGGGAGCGTGAGAGCAAAGTTCACGCTGTCTGAAGGGTTCAGAATTCCGGTCTGTTGACAATAAAATGGTTTCCGGAAGTTCTGTTGTCATTCAGTGCTGGCTCCTTCCCAGGGCTTTGCCCTGGAACCCACCAAAGGTCTCAGACCTTTGGAAACATGCTTATTTATCAACAGATTGGGGTGAAGGGATCCGCGACCCCTTCCGGGTTCGGGACAGAGACCCGCTTTGCTCACCCCGCCCGGGGCAGCCGAATGACGAACCGTGCCCCCAGCACATGCCCCTGAGCATCCGTGCGGTTCTCGGCATGGATGGTGCCGCGCAGCGCCTGGATAATCTGGCGGCTGATAGAGAGTCCAAGTCCGGAATGCTGACCGAAATTCTCGGATTTGGGGCGTTCTGAATAAAAGCGGTCGAAGATCGAGTCGATCTTGGCCTGCGGGATACCGGGACCTTCGTCGGAGATGGCGATCTCCACCATCTGCCCCTCGGCATGGGCCTCCAGCAGAATATACCCCTCCGGAGGCGAGAACGAGATGGCATTGCCGATCAGATTGCGCAGCACCTGAACCAGTCTGTCCTCCAGAGCCAGAACACGGAGCGGATGATCGGGGCCGTCGTCTGTAATGGTGAGCGTGACCTGGGGCTGATCAGGCTTGCGGGTGGACTGATGAATCTCAGCCAGTAAAGACAGTAATGGCCCTATGGCCACCGGAGTCGCCTGCGCGCGAGAGAGTTCCGCATCCAGACGGCTGGCATCCGAAATGTCGGTGATCAGCCGGTCCAGCCGGCGCACATCATCGGCGATAATGGTCAGTAATCGTCTCTGGCGTTCGACATCATCAATCCGCAATGACGTCTCGATCGCGGAGCGGATTGAGGTCAGCGGGTTCTTGATCTCGTGAGAAACATCCGCGGCAAACCGTTCGATCGCATCCATTCTGGCCCAGAGTGCCTGAGCACTGTCCTGCAGAGCACGCGCAACATCGCCAATTTCGTCACGACGCCCAAGCAGCAGGCTCGGGACCGTGCCGGTCCGGCCGGAACTCTCTCTCATGACATGCGCGGAACTGGCGAGACGCAGAAGCGGGCGGGCGATGGTCAGGGAAAGATACCAGGAGAGCAGGACCATAATCGCCATCGCCAGCAGAAAGAGCGAAAGAATGGACGAGCGAATCTTGAACAGCGACGTGTCGATGACTTCACCCGTGCGGGTGAGCTGAATCACGCCGACCGTCTGGCCGTCATGAATAACGGGCTCGGCGACGGTGATAACGAGCGTGTGGTCGCGCACGCGTCGGATATAGGGCGGTGCTTCGGTATCATCATGCCCGATATCGTTGCCGTTGCGCCGGAAACCGGCCTCTCCGTCAGTCAGCGGCCCGTCATCGGCGCCCCCCACGAGGGAATCGAGAAGACGGTGAAGGAGACTGTTTTTGCCCGGAACCGCATGAGGCGCCGCTCCGGTGCTGGCCAGAGGGTCCTGCTGGTCAGGTGGCAAAGGCGGGCCGCCAGCCGGATGATGGGCCAGCTTTTCCTGATGACTGTCGGCAATCAGTTGCCCGTCGGGCGCGTAAACACGGGCATCGGCGCTCGGACTTGGCTCGGTGAGACGCAGGAGCAGCGGACGGGTCAGGACTGGCTCGAGCACATAGGAGCCGCCTGGAAACGCCTCGCCGTGCCGGGCACGTGCGGCCGGATTGATCGAAACCGCGCTCTGACCGAGCGCGCCGGCATAAATGCGGGCCTGCTCGCGAAGAGCATCCACTTCGGCATTCAGCAGGCTGTTCCGAAACTGGTTGAGAAACAGCAGCGTCAGGCCGAACACAACGAGCGGCAGCATATTGACCAGCAAAATCCGGCGCATCATCGGCGAAATGAGCCGTTTGTCCGATGCGTCGAGCAGATCGGACGGCGTATCGGACGGGTGCGGGATAATGCCGCGGAATTTTTTTGTCAGGTTACCGACCCACGCCGACAGCCCGCCGGTGTCGCCGGCGGCGGCATAAAGAGGCTCGCGCGATACTGCCGGCCCGGAGGGAGCGGAGTCGCCAGGGCCGTCCTCACGCGGAGCGGGGATCTCGCCGGGCATGGTCAGAAACCGCCGATGCGGAAACTCAGAGGCTGTTTCACGAGCCTTACTGCTGAGCGAGAGCGCCCCTGAGGGGCGTGACCGGCATGTGTTTCTGAGCACGGAAGGGGAGCGGCCGTGCGGGCCGTGAGCATCGGAGCGCGGAAAACGCGCGTCGGATCGCCGGCAAAAGGGCTTTTGAAACAGCCTCTCAGAGCGGACAGACGACTCATGGACGCGTTGTGCTCACCGCTCATTCTTCCTTGTAGCGGTAGCCAATGCCATACAGCGTCTCGATCTGGTTGAAATCGTCATCAACCTGCCGGAACTTCTTCCGGACCCGTTTGATGTGACTGTCGATGGTACGGTCATCGACATAGATATTGTCGCCATAGGCCGCATCGATCAGCTGGTCGCGGGATTTGACGAGTCCCGGCCGCGCCGCAAGAGCCTTGACCAGCAGGAACTCGGTTACGGTCAGCGGAACATCCTTTTCGTGCCACTGGCTGCGGTGGCGTGCCTCATCAAGCGTGAGGTTGCCACGGACCAGCAGGGAACCGGATGCCTCGCCGGCCGCTTCGGCGCGATTGGCTTCATTGCGGCGCAGCAGAGCGCGGATTCGCTCGATGAGAAGACGCTGGGAAAAGGGCTTCGTGATGTAATCATCCGCGCCGAGACGGAGGCCCATGAGCTGATCGACCTCCTCGTCCTTCGAGGACAGGAAGATGATGGGCAGGCTGGAGCGGGCACGCAACCGCTGGAGCAGTTCCATGCCGTCCATGCGCGGCATCTTGATGTCCAGCACGGCCAGATCGACCGGCCGGGCGATCAGATCCTGGAGCGCCTGCTCGCCATCGGTATAGGTGCGGACCTGGTAGCCTTCGGCTTCCAGGGTCATCTGGACGGAGGCCAGGATATTGCGATCGTCATCGACCAGGGCGATCGTCTGTTTTGTCGTCTCCGTCACGTATCCTCGTCTCCCGCTAAAAATTGCGCCCGTCCGCACGGACATGCCTGCTACCGCCGGGACCATAACCCGCCCGCGTGGCCGGGGCTATGGGGTGCCGGAGGTCGCGTCTGACTGGCATGCATGAATGACAGTTTGGGTTTCAGAAAGAAGCGGATGATTATAGTCGGCATTCATCCGGAAGAAGGGATTTCAGACCCTTTCGATGACATGGATGCAACCAGACCGGCCACGGGATTGTAACGCTTTCTTCGCGCGCCACGCCTTGCGGGCCGGGACGAGGATACCTAATTCATTGCCATGATGAATATGACAGAAAATCACGAGGCCGGCACATCAGCGGATCACGCTGAGTGCGGCCACACAGAGCAGGGATCGTCGCACGCGCCTCATGAGGGTGTGCAGCCGGAAGCTTCGGCTCCGGGTGTGGACAGTGCTGATGAGGTGATGAGCGCTGCGAGTACCCGGATCAAGGAACTTGAGGCGCAGCTGTCTGAGGAACACGACAGGTGGGTTCGCTCAGAGGCGGAGATGCAGAATCTCCGTACGCGGACAAAGCGTGAGATTGATGACGCCCGGCAGTATGCGGTGCAGAAATTTGCGCGCGATGTTGTCGAGGCGGCCGAAAATCTTCGCCGTGGTCTCGCCAGTCTGCCGGCACCGGCTGAGAATGAAGACAGCGTGATCACGAAGATGCGCGAAGGCATCGAGAGCACCGAGCGCTCGTTCCTGTCCATTCTTGAGCGGCATGGTGTGATAGCTCACGATCCGTCCGGTCAGGCTTTTGATGCGAACCATCATCAGGCCATGGCCGAGCAGCCCAGCGCGGAACACGCGAACGGAACCGTAATGCAGGCCTGGACGCCAACCTGGACGCTGCATGGCCGTCTGCTGAAGCCGGCGATGGTCGTTGTGGCGAAGAATGAGGGTGGCCAGGCGTAGCAGGGGCCGTGAGCCGGAACGGGTTCATTTCAGGTACGAATGCTCTTGAAACCTGATCCGGCGGCTCTTACATCGGTTTAAGCTCGAGGCGGGTCCGATCGGAAGACGACAGGGTCCGCGGCAATGAAGGGCAGTATCCGGTGCTTCGGGCCGGGTGATGCCGCTCAAAGGAGACTGAATACATGAGTAAAGTTATCGGTATCGATCTCGGTACAACGAATTCCTGCGTCGCGATCCGCGAAGGCAACGAGACGAAAGTTATCGAGAACAGCGAAGGCGCCCGCACGACGCCGTCCATGGTCGCTTTCACCGAAGGTGGTGAAATGCTGGTCGGACAGGCCGCGAAGCGCCAGGCCGTCACAAACCCGACAAACACCCTGTATGCCATCAAGCGTCTGATCGGTCGTCGTTATGAGGATCCGACAGTCCAGAAGGACAAGGGGCTGGTTCCCTACGAAATCGTCAAAGGTGACAATGGCGACGCGTGGGTTGAAGCACGCGGCAAGAAATACTCTCCGTCTCAGATCGCGGCATTCGTTCTTGGTAAGATGAAGGAAACCGCTGAGTCCTATCTCGGCGAAAAAGTAACGCAGGCTGTCGTCACTGTTCCGGCTTACTTTAACGATGCTCAGCGTCAGGCGACAAAAGACGCCGGCAAAATCGCAGGTCTTGATGTTCTGCGTATCATCAACGAGCCTACAGCTGCCGCGCTGGCTTATGGTCTTGAGAAGCGGGACAGCGGCATAGTTGCTGTTTACGATCTCGGTGGCGGCACGTTCGACGTCTCGATCCTGGAAATCTCCGATGGCGTGATCGAGGTGAAGTCCACCAACGGTGACACGTTCCTCGGTGGTGAAGACTTTGACAACCGGATCATCGATTTCCTCGCCAGCGAGTTCAAGCGCGATCAGGGTATCGACCTGAAGTCCGACAAACTGGCTCTGCAGCGTCTGAAAGAAGCTGCGGAAAAAGCGAAGATCGAACTGTCTTCGTCCAAAGAGACTGAAATCAATCTGCCGTTCATCACGGCCGATGCTTCAGGTCCGAAGCATCTTGTCGTCAAGCTGAGCCGTGCGAAGCTTGAGAGCCTGGTTGATGATCTGATCAGCCGCACCATGGAGCCCTGCAAGGCGGCTCTTAAGGATGCCGGCCTTTCAGCATCTCAGATTGACGAAGTCATCCTCGTCGGCGGCATGACCCGCATGCCGAAGGTCATCGAGGAAGTGAAGAGCTTCTTCGGCAAGGAGCCGGCCCGTAACGTGAACCCCGACGAAGTCGTGGCGATCGGTGCGGCTGTTCAGGGCGCGGTCCTGAAGGGCGACGTCAAGGACGTTCTGCTTCTCGACGTAACGCCGCTGTCGCTGGGCATTGAGACGCTGGGTGGCGTGTTTACCCGTCTGATCGATCGCAACACGACGATCCCGACCAAGAAGAGCCAGACCTTCTCGACGGCTGAAGACAATCAGAACGCCGTGACCATCAAGGTCTATCAGGGCGAGCGTGAGATGGCGGCTGACAACAAGCTGCTGGGCAACTTCGACCTGCAGGGCATTGCGCCTGCTCCGCGTGGCGTGCCGCAGATTGAGGTTACCTTTGACATCGACGCCAACGGCATCGTCTCCGTGTCCGCCAAGGACAAGGCGACCGGTAAAGAGCAGCAGATCAAGATCCAGGCATCCGGTGGTCTGTCCGATGCCGATATTGACAAGATGGTGAAGGACGCCGAGGCAAACGCGGCGGCGGATAAGGCAAAGCGTGAGTCTGTTGAGACACGCAACAACGCTGAATCCATGGTGAACCAGGTTGAAAAGTCTCTCACTGAGGCGGGCGACAAGGTTCCGGCTGCGGATCGCACCGAGGCGGAAAGTGCCATTGAAGCTGTGAAATCAGCTCTCCAGGGCTCTGATACCGAGGCTCTGAAATCGGCTTCCGATCGTCTGACCCAGGCGGCGATGAAGATCGGCGAGGCTGTTTACAAGGCCGGTCAGGACGGTGCGGCTCCGGGTGGTGCTGAAGGAGCTTCTGCCACAGGCAGTGCGCATCCTGATGAGAAAGTTGTCGACGCGGACTTCGAAGAGATCAACGACAAGAAGTCCTGAGCGGCATAGCCCTGATACCGGTCGGACACCTTGTCCGGCCGCCCGATACCGGAGGCGATCTTCGCCTTCCTGTTCAAGGCGCCCGCTCCATTATACGGAGCGGGCGTTCCTTTTTTGCCCTCCCGACGCCATGATGCGTCCGCGACCGGAGGCCGCCTGCGAGGAAATCGATGGCCACGAAAATTGACTATTACGCTGTTCTCGAAGTCACGCGTGAGGCTTCGGCCGATGAACTGAAGAAAGCGTATCGCAAGCAGGCCATGAAATATCACCCGGATCGTAATCCGGGAGATGCTGCTGCGGAGGCCCGGTTTAAGGAAATCAACGAAGCCTATGACGTCCTGAAAGACGATCAGAAGCGCTCTGCTTATGACCGCTTCGGCCATGCCGCTTTCGAAGGCGGCGGCGGTGGACCTGGTGGTTTTGACTTTGGCGGTGGTGGCGGTTTCGCGGGTGGCGGCCTGGGGGACATCTTCGAGCAGATGTTCGGCGACATGATGGGTGGTCGTCGTGGCGGCGGCGGCGGACGTCGTGCCGGTGCGGATATCCAGACTCAGGCCGATATTACGCTGGCTGAAGCCTTCGCAGGCGTTAAAAAATCAATCACCGTCAATACCCGTATCACCTGTGAATCCTGTGACGGTACAGGCTCAAAGGACGGCGAAGCGGGTGTCAGCGTCTGTCCGAGCTGTCATGGCGCCGGTAAGGTCCGGGCCCAGCAGGGGTTCTTTGTCGTCGAACGGGCCTGTCCGACCTGTCATGGGGCCGGCAAGGTCGTGAAAGATCCCTGCACGGCGTGCCGTGGCGTCGGAACCATCCAGAAATCGCGCACGCTTGAAGTTGCGATTCCGGCGGGTGTTGAGGACGGGATGCGCATCCGTCTTTCCGGTGAAGGTGAGTCGGGCGGCAAAGGTGCCGATCCGGGCGATCTTTATGTTCATGTCGCGATTCAGGCCAGTGAACTGTTCCAGCGCGACGGATCGAATATTTATTGCCGGGTTCCGCTCCGTATGGCGCAGGCCGCGCTCGGAACCGAGATTGAGGTGCCGGTCATCGATGGTGGCCGTGCCAGCGTGAAAATTCCGGCCGGAACGCAGAGCGGCGAACATTTCCGCCTGCGCGGCAAGGGCTTTTCGGTGCTGCGGTCTTCAGCGCGTGGCGACATGTATATTCAGGTGACGGTGGAAACGCCGCAGCATCTGAACAAACGCCAGCGTGAACTTCTCGAAGAGTTCGAGAAGGAAGCAGGCGAGCATGTGAAAAGCAGTCCGGAACATGCGGGGTTCTTCAGTCGCGTGAAAGATTTCTTCGAGGGTAAGAGCTGAAGCGGAACTGGCATCCACTTCGGGGTTACTCACAAAGGGGTTGATTCCGTCAGATGAGGTGCAGGAGGCCGTGTCTCCTGCCGGGAACCGGGCGGAAATAAAAACACGCTTTGACGTGGAATAAAGCGGGGCTCTGTCCCAAACCCGGCAAAGGCTTTGTTGTCATTCAGTGCTGGGCTCTTTCCCAGGGCTTTGCCCTGGAACCCACCAAAGGTCACAGACCTTTGGAAACCATTTTATTAAACAGATTGGCGTGAAGGGGTCCGCGACCCCTTCCGGGTTCGGGCAGAGCCCGGTCTTTTGCTAACCCTTCGAAAAATCAAAGATCAACACGCAATACTAACAGATTCTAATGAGGCAACAGCTGTAAACTGTTGTCCTGGACGGGGGCCGGGGCCGGTGGAAGAACCTGCCCCTCCATCGTCGGTTTTCTCACGACAGGAATCGGCGCAGCCTCCTGCTCGTCCGTTGCCGGATTTTCCTTCGAGGCCTGTCCCGCAAGCGGGTTCCTGCTGAGAATCTGCTGAACTGCCTGTGGATAACGATTCATCAGCGCAAGCAGCGTGCCATTGGTCCAGCCAAACCCGATCTGCATCGGATACTCGCCGCCACCCGCGCCACCCGTCGGGCTGATTTCGGGTGCAACCACATCGTATTTTTCATAAAGAACGCCACTTTTTTCATAAGTGCCGATCACACGGGCCATCCAGCGCCGCGCGATCTCCTCCGCGAGCGCATCTTCCTTGTACTGATTCAGACCTTTGATGGCCATCCACTGTAACGGAGCCCATCCGTTCGGAGAATCCCATTGCTGACCACTGGTAATATCGGTTGCGGTGAGGCCTCCGGTTTTCAGAAGTTTTTCTTTCAGCGTTTTCGCAACGGCATGAGCCTGTTCATCCGTCGCAATCCGCATGAACAGCGGCGCGGCCGTTGCTCCCGACAACACGTCAGAAAGCTGATTCGTCTTCCAGTTATAGTCGAAAAAGGCGCCACGCTTCTCGTCCCACAGAACTTTGCGGATCGCCGCGATACGCTCGCGGGCATCCTTTGCATAACGATCAGCGCTCGTCCTGTTACCGTTCAGTCTGTAAGCTTTTGCAAGGGTATCCGCGAGATGAGCGACGGCGCAATTCATCTCAATTGTCACCAGATCGGTGGTGATGATCGTATTCAGGGTGTGCCGGTCAGCAAGCCAGCGGGAGGAGAAATCCCACCCGGTTTCCGAACCACCGCGAAGATTGCGCCATACGTCCTGAGCCGGTCGTTTCGTCGAGGCCGCGGTGGCGATATCCTGCGGATAGCTCTCGTCACGCGGCGTGTCGAGATCATCCCACGGGCGGACCATCAGAGTGCCGTCCTTCAGCCGAACGGCATGACGCCAGGCATGACCAGGCTCCAGCGTGGCCGCGCCATCAGTCCAGTAATCATATTCGCGCTGCAATTGCGGCAGAAATGTCCGGTAAGTGCCCTCTCCGTCATGAGTCGCGAGAAGATCGACCATGAGCGCGAAAAAAGCAGGCTGTGACCGGCTGAGATAATAGGTGCGGCTGCCGTTAGGAATATGACCGTAACGGTCGATCAGCGAGGCCAGGTCCTGAAGAGTCGAGCGCAGAAGATCGATGCGGTCGTCCTCGTTGAGGCCGATCATCGTGAAATAGCTGTCCCAGTAATAGATTTCACTGAACCGCCCACCCGGAACGACATATTTTTCGGCAAGCGGAAGCTGTGATGACCAGGGAAGCGGCGTATCCGGCTGACGGGTAAGCACATCCCACATACCTGAGATATAATCCCTTACGCTTTCACCCGGTTTGCGCTGATAGGCAGCGGAGGTGATGGCCGGAATCGTAAAATACGTTGCCACGAAGGCTTTGATGTCGAATCCGGGATCATCTT
Source organism: Acetobacter fallax (assembly GCF_011516735.1). Lineage (GTDB taxonomy): Bacteria > Pseudomonadota > Alphaproteobacteria > Acetobacterales > Acetobacteraceae > Acetobacter > Acetobacter fallax. The sequence goes on from NZ_WOSX01000010.1 coordinate 90,848, forward strand.
TCTGCGCGCGCCAGGCATCGAGAATTTCGGCAGGCGGATGATTGGGATAAGCATCCGCCGCAGCTTTGGCGTCGGTGAAAATCCGGGCCTTGCCGATGGCGGCGAACAGTCCGTCCAGGGCGATCGACGGCGGACGGAGATCCTGTGCGGTGTCAGCGCGCACGCTCGACTGCCGGGCCGGAATAATTGTCGGATGAAGCAGAACAACCGGCGTATCTGTTTCAGCCTGTGCCGGAGCAGGTGCTGTCGTCTGTGTGGCTTCAGTAACGGCCTGGCTACAGGCCACCGAAGGCAGAATCGCGACGCCAGCAAGAATAAGCAGCGAAAACGCCGGACGCGCGACGCGTCGTCGTGAGGTCATGCTGGTATCAGACAGACGCGGAAATTCCGGAAGGAATGAAATCAGCGGCCTCAAAAAATATCCTTTCCTGTCCCGGTTGCCTGCCAGTCTGCACGATTAAAGCCGGCAAAACGTGTCCGGGTTTTCCGGTCCGCCGGAAAACGGTTATGACATATGAATCTGTCCGGGTGGTGAACACACCTGACCACCCCCATATATCGTCCCGTTTCTCAGGGCCATGTTTCTCCGGGAGTTTTGCCCATGTCGTCCCCAGCCTCAACCCCGAACGCTCACGGCTTCGACGCAATCACACCGGATGCTGGCAGCCTGCGCTCCTCTGTCGAAGGCATGGGGCCGCTCGCCGCGACCGATCAGCTGTTCTTCGGACGAAGTGGCGCGCAGCTTAGCAGAGATGAAGCCGTGTCCATGACGGCGCAGTCGCTCGAAGGCATGGATGATGGCGAGCTGTTTCTGGAATATCGCGAAAGCGAGGGTCTCTCGCTTGATGACGGCGTGATTCGCTCAGCCTCATTCAACACCAGCAGCGGTTTCGGGCTGCGGAGCGTGCTTGGCGAGGAAACAGGGTTCGCCCATTCGGACGAAATCAGCACCGTTTCGCTCCGGCGCGCGGGCGAGACTGTAAAGGCAGTCCGCAACGGGCGCTCCGGCGTCATGGCGCCTCCGCCCCGCTCGACGAATACCCGCCTTTACAGTGATCTCAACCCCCTTGATGGCACAGATTTCGTGCGCCGCGCCGCGTTGCTGGGCGAAATCGACGCCTATGCGCGGGGCAGCGATTCCCGCGTCGTGCAGGTGATGGCCTCGCTCTCCGCCGAATGGCAGGCCGTGCAGATCATGCGGGCCGATGGCGTGCGGGTCGCGGATCTGCGCCCCCTCGTGCGGCTGAACGTGTCTGTTGTCGTGGAAAAAGATGGACGCCGCGAGAGCGGCTCGCACGGCTTCGGTGGTCGCTACAGCGTGGCAAAGCTGCTGGAGGGCGATGTCTGGCGTGGCGCGGTGGACGAGGCGCGGCGGATGGCTCTGATCAATCTCGACGCAAAACCGGCGCCAGCCGGAGAGATGGAGGTCGTGCTGGGTGCAGGCTGGCCGGGAATCCTGCTGCACGAGGCTGTCGGACACGGGCTGGAAGGCGATTTCAACCGCAAAAAGACGTCGATGTTCTCGGAGCTTATGGGCCAGCGCGTCGCGAGTCCCGGCGTGACGGTCATTGATGACGGCACGCTCCCCGACAGACGCGGCAGCCTTACGGTGGATGACGAAGGCACTCCGTCGGGTCGCATCGTCATGATCGAGGACGGCATCCTGACCGGCTTCATCCAGGATCGCCTGAACGCCCGTCTCATGGGTGTCTCACCGACCGGCAATGGACGCCGGCAGTCTTACGCCCATATTCCGCTGCCCCGCATGACCAACACACTGATGCTGGAAGGAAAATCGACCACGGATGAGATGATCCGCTCCGTGAAACGTGGCCTCTACGCGGTGAATTTTGGTGGTGGCCAGGTGGATATCACTTCCGGCAAATTCGTGTTTGCTGCCTCCGAGGCCTATATGATCGAGGATGGAAAAGTGACGTTCCCCGTCAAGGGCGCGACCCTGATCGGCAGCGGCGCGGACGCGATGAAAACCGTGTCCATGATCGGGTCCGACGTGGCGCTTGATCCGGGGATCGGCACCTGCGGCAAGGCCGGACAGGGCGTGCCGGTCGGCGTCGGGCAGCCGACGCTAAAAATGACCGGGCTGACGGTCGGTGGCACGGCGACCTGAACACGTGCCTGCGCATCGGCCGGGACACTCTTTTCGGGACAATATTCTGAAACCCGCCGGAGGTCCGACATCCCAGTCGGGTGCCGGCAAGTCTCTGACGCCGCCTGACACGACTGTTTTTTGATGATCAGCTTCCGCATATACAGCACCGCGCCGTCCGGTAATCCCCGTTCCGCCCCGCCCGCCGCCATCGTCCTGCAGCACATGCTGAAAGCCGTCGCCGTGGTGCTCACGGTCATCCTTCCTGTCCTGCTGTTCCGGGCCCGGGCGATGGCGGATGCGGATCTGTCGATCGTTGGCGTGCTGTTTCTGCTGAGAAGTGTTCTGCTGCGTGACTGGTCGTGGCTCCGGGTCCGCTGGGTGCAATGCGGCCTCGCGCTGTGGGCGCTCATCACCCTGTCATCCGCGCTCTCCGGCCCGATGCCTTCTTTCGTGCAGGGACTGCTCAGTCTCCGTTTTTTCGTCTTCTGTGCCGCCCTGGCATACTGGGTGCTCACCGGACCGCGGGCACAGCGGGCGCTTGCGTCTGTCTGTGCCGCGCTCGCGGTCTGGACAGTGCTGGAGTGCTGGGAGCAATACCTCACCGGCACCAATATGTTCGGTTATCCGCGCTGGGGGGACGGCGCCCTGACCGGGCCTTTTATCCGGCCCAAAGCCGGCAATGCCCTGCTGATGGTGCTGTTTTCAGGCGCCATGCCTGTCATTCTGGCGCGTCTGCAAAAGACAGCCTGGCGTTCCCGGCTCGCCGGAGGCCTGATGCTGGCGCTCTCCGTGATCACGATGATCCTGATCGGGCAGCGCATGCCCACGCTGCTGACCTTTGTCGGGCTGCTGCTGACCGCGCTGCTGGTGAAGCCCATGCGTCTCCCGGTGCTTGGAGTCGCCGTCCTCAGTGGTCTGTTCCTGGTGGCTCTTCCCGTGGTGTCGCCTCCCGGCTACGCCAAGCTGGTGCTGAAATTCAGCCATCAGATGGCACATTTCGCGGAGAGTGATTACGGGCAGATTTACGGTCGGGCCAGTGCCATCATCGTTGCGCATCCATGGATGGGAACAGGGTTTGACGGCTTCCGCATCCATTGTCTGGACCCGCAATATCTCCATGATATGCCGGCACTCCACATTCCCTACATCGCGCCCCCTCAGTCGGGATGTAACCTGCATCCGCACAATTATTATCTTCAGGTCGCTACAGCCGCCGGCCTGCCGGGTCTGGCGCTGTTTCTGATGATGGCCGCCTGCTGGCTGCGGATCATCGTCCGTCCGCATCTTCCGGCGAAAGCCGTGGAACGGGTCTCACGTGCACGGGAGAGTGTTCCGGCCACGCCGCAGAATGCAATGCTTCTGGTCGCCTGCTGTGTGCAGCTATGGCCGTTGGCCAGCACCAGCGCCCTGTTTTCCGTGCCACCGGCCGGCTGGCTGTTCCTCACGGCGGGCTGGGCGCTGGCGGCCTCAGGTGCCGGCCTGAGGTCCGGACGGTGACAGAGACTACTGCCTGTTGCGCGCCGGACTCAGTCTGGCCCAGGCGGGGACCGCTGTCTGCTGTCCGCCATCGCTGGCACAGGCCTGACGATTTCGCGACAAAGGATGCATGACATGATCCCGCGCTACAGCGATCATGCCGCGAACGAACGGACATTTCTCGCCTGGGTCAGGACGGCGCTCGCCATCATCGTCTTCGGCTGTTTCCTGGCAAAATTCGACCTGTTTCTCCGTCTCGTGGCGCATATCCCGTCTCCGCATCTGGCAGGTGTAAGCGCGCATGGCCCCGCTTCCATACTGGGCGTGGTGCTGGTGGCAGCCGGAACAGGCCTGTTGCCAGCGTCGTTATGGCATTATCAGGCCGTCCGGAAAGCGATCCTGGCACCCGATGAGTGCGCGGTGGGCACGAATCCGCTCGGAATTTTTCTCGTCTGCGTGCTGGGGCTGACCGGACTCTGCGCATTTGTGATGCTGTTGACGACTTAAATACTCGCCGGATCTGGCCCTGGAACCTGGCAAAGCGCTCCTTTGCAACGGCTCTGAGGGCTGGCGGAATCCGGGCTCTGCCCGAACCCGGCAGGGACCGCAGGCCCCTGCACCCCAATTTATTTATTATAAACCGGTTTCCAAAGGTCTGCGACCTTTGGTGGGTTTCAGGGCAAAGCCCTGAGCAAGGTGTCAGCCCCGAGAACGAAAGGAATCTCTGCAAAACTGCGGTGCTCCCCGGATTTCCCTTGCTAATGTTCCTAATTTGTTCCTATAAGAACAAAAGCGAACGAATTATTAACGAGTCGTTTACGTCTCATGCCACAGCGGGACGAAAGCCCGGTCATCTGTGGTGTTTTACACAAGAAACAGAGCGGCCCGGAGGGAATTCCGGTTCCGCCTCATTGCCGGAGAGGCTCAGCCTGTGACAGACTCGGTGACCAGTGTGGCTAACACGCCCGAGGCACCGTCGCTGTTCGCCCTCCAGAGGAGAACCAGCTGTGGAAATCGGGATTCGGGGAATGGAAATGGATAAGACGAAGGCTCTCGAAGGAGCGCTCAGCCAGATTGAGCGTTCATTCGGCAAAGGATCGGTCATGCGCCTCGGCCAGCGGCCGAAGGAAGAGGCGGACTGTATCTCCACCGGATCGCTCGGGCTCGATATCGCGCTCGGAATCGGCGGCCTGCCGCGAGGCCGCATCGTTGAGATCTACGGCCCTGAAAGCTCGGGCAAAACGACACTCGCCCTGCACGCGATCGCCGAGGCCCAGAAGAAAGGCGGCACCTGCGCCTTCATCGATGCCGAGCACGCGCTTGATCCTGGCTATGCCCGCAAACTGGGCGTGAATATCGATGATCTGCTGATCAGCCAGCCTGACGCCGGTGAACAGGCGCTTGAAATCGCTGATACACTGGTCCGTTCCGGCGCGATTGATGTGCTGGTGGTGGACAGTGTCGCGGCCCTCGTGCCCCGCGCCGAACTTGAAGGCGATATGGGCGACACTCATGTCGGTCTCCATGCCCGTCTGATGAGCCAGGCGCTTCGCAAGCTGACCGGTACGGTCTCGCGCTCGAACACGCTGCTGATCTTCCTCAACCAGATCCGTCTGAAAATCGGCGTGATGTTCGGCAACCCGGAGACCACGACGGGTGGCAACGCGCTGAAATTCTACGCCTCGGTCCGCCTGGACATCCGCCGGATCGGCGCGATCAAGGACAAGGACGAGGTCACGGGCAACCAGACCCGCGTTAAAGTGGTGAAGAACAAGATGGCTCCGCCATTCCGGCAGGTCGAGTTCGACATCATGTATGGCGAGGGGATCAGCAAGATGGGCGAACTGGTCGATCTCGGCGTGAAAGCCGGTGTCGTCGAAAAGTCCGGCGCCTGGTTCTCCTGCGACAGCCAGCGGATCGGTCAGGGCCGCGAAAACGCGAAAAACTTCCTGCGCGAGCATCCGGAAATGGCTCAGGAAATCGAGCGGAAAGTGCGTGCGCAGGCCGGCATTGTCGCCGAAGCCATGATGACCGGACCGGACAGCGAAAGCGACGAGGACTGAGATCGCGCACGGGTCGCCCCCGGGCTTTGCCCCGGACCCCGCCAAAAAAATCGCAGCCCTCCGTAACGCCGGATTAAACAAACCGGGGTGCGGGGGGACTTGTGGTTCCCGTCGGGGTCCAGGCAGCGCGGGGGCTATCCCCCAACCAGGCACGCCGGGGTGTTTCCTTCCGGTGCCAGTCTGCTTAGAAACCCCCTGAAGAAGTCCTTCTGCCTTACGTTTTCTGCGCTCCGATGCTCACAGGACGCTCTCATCCGGCAGAGAAATTTCTGAAACAGTTTCGCAGAGTGTTTCTGTTCACGAAACAGGGCAGAGGATCCCGATGGTCGCCGTTCCCGCACTGAGCATTACCCCCCCGACGCAGCCTCTGAGAGGCTCTGTCGAACTGCCGGGTTCGAAATCGATCACGAACCGGGCTCTCCTGCTGGCAGCCCTGTCACAGGGTACGAGCCATCTGACCGGCGCGCTGAAAAGCGACGACACGCGCTACATGGCAACCGCTCTGCGACAGATGGGAGTCGGGATCGAAGAACCGACCGCGACCAGCTTCGTCGTGACCGGAAGCGGCGCGCTCACCGTGCCGGACGCCCCCCTGTTTCTCGGAAATGCCGGAACAGCGGTGCGGTTTCTGACAGCTGTCGCAACATATGTGCCCGGCCCGGTCGTGCTCGACGGCAACGCGCATATGCAAAAACGTCCTGTCGCACCCCTTCTTGCCGCACTTGGAGAACTGGGTGTGGACGTCGCGGCCCCGACCGGCTGTCCACCTGTCACAGTGCAGGGCACCGGCCATCTCGCCGGCGGGCAGGTGACAATCGATGCCGGGTTGTCCAGTCAGTATGTGTCCGCAATGCTTATGGCGGCCGGCCGGGCCGATGCACCCGTCGAAGTGACATTACAGGGCACCGGCCTGGATGCTCGTGGCTATGTGGACCTGACCGTGTCGGCCATGCGCGCTTTCGGCGCTTCTGTGCAGCAGGAGGGTGCGATGAGCTGGCGCGTCCAGCCCACCCGCTACACGGCAACCGACCTTCGGATCGAACCTGATGCCTCCGCCGCAACCTATCTCTGGGCAGCGGCCGTGCTGACTGACGGCGACATCGATATCGGCCTGGCGCCAGAGGCATTCTCGCAACCGGATGCAAAAGCATTCGAGGAAATTTCCCGGTTTCCGCACATGTCGCCGGAGATCAACGGATCGCAGATGCAGGATGCCGTCCCGACCCTTGCCGTGCTGGCAGCGTTCAATGCCACGCCGGTCCGATTCAACGGAATCCACAATCTGCGCGTCAAGGAATGCGACCGCATCTCAGCCGTCTGCACTGAACTCAACCGCATCCGCTCCGGCCTCGCCCGGGAGGAAGGCGACGATCTGATCGTGAACAGCGACCCCGCTCTTGCCGGTCAGACGCTGCCGACCCGGATCGAGACCTATGCCGATCATCGTATCGCCATGTCCTTTGCTCTGGCGGGCCTGCGGATCAATGGCATTACAATTCTTGACCCGGCCTGTGTCGGAAAGACATATCCAGGCTACTGGGATGCACTCAGAAGCCTGGGTGTTTCGATCAGCGATGCAGCATCGTAACCTTAAAAATTGTGAATAATCAGGGTTCTCAAAGGCTCTGTTGTCGTTACGTGTTGATCTCTGATTTTTCAAAGGGTTAGCAGAATCCGGGCTCTGCCCGAACCCGGCAGGGACCGTCACGCGAAGGCGTGCTGCGCACGACGGCCCCTGCACCCCGATCTGTTTAATAAAATGGTTTCCAGAGGTCTGTGACCTTTGGTGGGTTCCAGGGCAAAGCCCTCTGGGAAGGAGCCCGCACTTAATGACAACAGAGCCTTCTCAAAGGAATGATGACCGCCCGGGCTTCACCAGAACCCTACGGAATCCACAGATCACCGGCCTCTGACGGGTCCGGGGAGCGTCCGGCAGTCAGGCAGTCAGGCAGTCTTTACGAATCCTGAAATCACAACGTCGCAACCATGATTCTCTGCACAATAATGCGGTCATCATCCGGTGACAGGGCAATGGTTTCGTTCATTGTCGTCAGCGGCGTAACCATCCGTTGCTCCTGCGTCCAGTGCACCACGATTGCCAGCATCGGTGGCGGAAATACTGCACGCTCGCGATGTGGCGCATCCGATCGTTCCGGAGCGTGGATGAGAACCCTATCGCCGTTTCTGACAGAGGAGGCAGGCGCAATCAGCAACAGACTGCCCTGGCGAAAGACCGGTTCGCAGGCCTCGCTGTCGAGACGAATGGCATAATCATGCGGGCCGCTCCGGGTCGCAGGAGACGCGATTTCGGTCCACCGTCCTTCGGCGATCCGCCCGGTTGGCAGAAAAGCCCGGTCAAACAGATCGGGGAGTCTCAGACGCGAAAAACGGATCATCCGGATGACGGTCACCGCAGACGCGGACGTCTGCGCCGGTGACGGAGGGAACGGCACCGCCGTCGTTCTGTCACCATCAAACAGATCGACGAAGGTGCTGAAAGACAGACCGGCCGCATCAAGAAGATGCAGAATCGTCTCCATCCTCGGAAGGCGGCTGCGTCCGTCCGGCGTCCTTCGCTTTGAGGGATTGAAGGCGGTTGCGTCCAGACCCGAGGCCCGGGCGAGCCCGGATGGCGAGAGGCCGCGCTCGGCTGCGATCAGATCAATGGTCCGCCATAAGGCCGCAGCCTGCCTCTCGTGACGCGATACGGCGCTGTCAGGAGAAGTGACGCCCGTCATGCTTTTCTGACCAGAATTTCGGTGCGATGGCGATCTTCGCCCGACAGCGTGACCTGATAGCGATCATCGGTGGAAAGACACGCAAATCCTTTCCGGCGCAGTCTGTCCAGGCAGGGCTCGTCGCGGAGCATCCGGGGCCGTCCGTTCGTGCCTGCGAGGCAGAGCCGATGCAGCGCGGAGCGACAGCAGCTTTCAAGATAGGGTTCATTCCACATGGGGGAAATGTCGGTAATCCTGCGGTGTCACGCAACTCCTCCTGTCAGGTGATCTGAGAACAGTCAGCATCCTGACCCGAAAACCCGGGTTCATCCGGGTAAAAAAATTACAGGCCTGCACATTAGGTGGCCTGGAAGCGCCGCAGCTTGTATAGGAAGCGACCTTCTCTCTGAATACGGGGTCACGATGAGCACGAGCAACGACTACAAGGTTAAAGACATCTCCCTCGCCGACTGGGGTCGCAAGGAGATCTCGATTGCCGAGGGCGAGATGCCTGGCCTGATGGCGCTGCGCGAGGAATACGGAGCCAGTCAGCCGCTGAAAGGCGCTCGTATCGCCGGCTGCCTGCACATGACCATTCAGACCGCAGTGCTCATCGAAACCCTGATCGCGCTTGGCGCCACCGTCCGCTGGTCGTCCTGCAACATCTTCTCGACCCAGGATCAGGCCGCCGCTGCCATTGCCGCCGCCGGCATCCCTGTCTTCGCCTGGAAAGGCCTGAGCGAGGACGAGTTCTGGTGGTGCATCGAGCAGACGGTCAAAGGGCCGGACGGCTGGACTCCGAACATGATCCTCGACGACGGCGGCGATCTGACCGTGCTGATGCACGACAAATATCCCGAGATGCTCAATGACGTGAAAGGCTTGTCTGAAGAGACGACGACAGGCGTGCATCGCCTCTGGGAGATGCAGAAGAAAGGTGAACTGAAAGTTCCCGCCATCAACGTCAATGACAGCGTCACGAAGTCGAAATTCGACAACCTTTACGGCTGCCGTGAAAGCCTCGTGGACGCCATCCGCCGTGGCACCGACGTGATGATGGCCGGCAAGGTCGCCGTGGTCGCGGGCTACGGTGATGTCGGCAAAGGCTCCGCCGCCTCGCTGCGTAACGCCGGCTGCCGCGTCCTCGTCACAGAAGCCGATCCGATCTGCGCCCTTCAGGCCGCGATGGAAGGCTACGAGGTCGTCACGATGGAAGAGGGCGCCCCGCGTGGCGATATCTTCGTCACGTGCACGGGCAATGTGGACGTCATCACAGTTGACCACATGCGTGAGATGAAGCACCGCGCCATCGTCTGCAATATCGGTCACTTTGATTCCGAAATTCAGATTGGCGCGCTGCGCAATTTCAAATGGGATAACGTCAAGCCGCAGGTCGACGAGGTCGAATTCCCCGATGGCAAACGCCTGATCCTCCTCTCCGAAGGTCGTCTGGTGAACCTCGGCAACGCCACGGGCCACCCGTCCTTCGTCATGTCCGCGTCCTTCACCAACCAGACTCTCGCGCAGATCGAGCTCTGGACGGCAAAACCGGGCCAGTACGAAGCGAAGGTCTACACCCTGCCGAAAAAGCTGGATGAGAAGGTGGCTGCCCTGCATCTCGCGAAGGTCGGCGCTCAGCTGACGCAACTTAGCAAGAAGCAGGCCGATTATATTGGTGTGCCGGTGAGCGGTCCGTTCAAGCACGAAGAATACCGCTACTGATCGCTGCCGGCGCTGTTGCCAAGGAGGGCGGCGGTGCCGGTCCGGTGCTGGTATCAGAAAAGGAAAGACGTCTTATGAGTATTTTCGGTTCAATCGTTTCCGCGATCTTCGGTCACGCCAAAGCGGCAACCCCGGCTGCCGATGCCACATCAGCAGCCCCCGCCGCGGGCACGCCAGCCGCTGCTACCGCCGCTCCGGCAGCGGCAGCGGTGGCTCCGGTCGATGTGGATGCGGTTCTGTCCGCTCTTGCCGCTAAATCCGGTCAGCAGCTCAACTGGCAGGAGTCCATCGTTGATCTCCTCAAGCTGCTGAACCTCGACAGCTCGCTCACCGCACGCAAGCAGCTTGCCACCGAGTTGCATTATTCAGGTGACCAGAACGATACGGCCACGATGAATGTCTGGCTGATTAAAGAGGTTCGCCAGAAACTGGCGGAGAACGGCGGCAAGGTTCCTGCCAGCCTGTAAGGCTTTTCTGCCGGAATACGCCTGCGTGACGTATTCCGGCAGATTCTGTCCCCGAGTTCGACCGCCCCATACGATTTCCATTTCATGGAAATACGGTCATTTCTCCACGGATGAGTGAAAAACCCGGATCAGAATCTGGCTGTCTTTTCACACTTCGCTGGCTTGAAAACCATAATGTCGGATACGCGATTGACGTATAAGATGTGAATATCTGACAGGAATGGGCCTTTCCGACGAAGACAGATGCGAAAAAACGCTTTTTAAAGTCATTGCGCGGAAATCTTCATATTGCCGTTTGTGGCCGCAGCGGACGCGCTGAGGGTGATGGTTTCTCTCGCCGATGCAGCACACCATCCTCATCAGTCCGCAATGAGGTTTTCTTCCCGAACCGGATGGCGGCGATCAATGGTGCGCGGTTTCGGTCGGTAAACAACTGAAGCAGACGGTTTCGCTTCTTCATATCAAACCAGCATTGAAAGAGAGCCCGGGGGCTTCGCTCTTCACCCCGCCAGAGGTCGCAGATCTTTGGGAATGGCTCTGTTGGTGTTACGTGTTGATCTGTGGTTTTGCAAAGAGTTAGCAGATCCGGGATCTGCCCGAACCCGGCAGGGACCGTCACGCGAAGGCGTGCTGCGCACGACGGCCCCTGCACCCCGATTGATTAATAATAAAATGGTTTCCAAAGGTCTGTGATCTTTGGTGGGTTCCAAAGCAAAGCCCTGGGAAGGAGCCAGCACTTAACGACAACAGGGCCTTTGGAAATCGGCTTGTTTATCAACGGGTTGGGATGAAGGGTCTGTTACCCCGTCCGGTTTCGGGGTGTCGTTGCCGTTCTTCTGGCAGAGCACAGTTCTGCCGCTTCTGCCAACGCACGGGGGCGGTATAAAAGCAGCAGGCTGCCCACTATGTTTAAACAAAACCAGGACATAGAGGTCTGCTGTGCCTGGCAGGCTCGGGCAGCATCCGACTCTTCCCTCGGCACAGACAAAGACTATGGTTCTGGTCTGTGAAGAACATAAGGAGCACGTAGTCAGTGACGGTTGCGATCTACGGGATCAAATCCTGCGACACGATGAAAAAGGCGTTTTCCTGGCTCGATCAGAACGGAATCGCCTATGTTTTTCACGATTACAAAAAGACAGGTATCGACCCGGATTGCCTGAAAAGCTGGGTCCGTCAGGTCGGCTGGGAAAAACTGCTCAACCGGGCCGGAACCACATTTCGTAAACTGCCTGATGCGGACAAAGCGGATGTGACGGAGCAAAAGGCGATCACCCTCATGCTGGCGAATCCATCAATGATAAAGCGTCCTGTGCTCGATACCGGCGCAATTACGGTTGGATTTAAGCCGGATATTTATGCAACCGTATTCAGGACCAGCCCGACTGCGTGATTTTCGGGCCGAGCCAGACCCCGGCACGATACGCAGTCCCCTGCACCTTTGAAAAGGCTCTGTTGCCGTTAAGTGCTGGCATCTTATCAGGACTTTGCCCTGAAACCCACCAAAGATCACAGACCTTTGGAAACCATTTTATTATTAACCAATCAGGGTGCAGGGACCTGCGGTCCCTGCCGGGTCCGGGCAGAGCCCGGTCTTCTGCTTAAACCGCCGTTACCGACTGACAGCAAGCTGCACATGCGCTGCTACAGTGTGGAACGCCGTTGCCTCGTTGCTGCCCAGAGCGTGTGAGATTGCCGGGTCAAACAGACTCGTGAACGAAGCCGGGTGAACACCCATCCACAGAATGACAAAGGCGAGCGGAGCCAGCACGGCAATCTCGGCGGCGGTCAGATCACGCAGCAACCCGACGGTGCCTTTCACTGTGCCGAAGATCACGTCGCGATAAAGCGCCAGCATGTACACCGCGCCCATGATCATTGTCGTTCCCGCCATCAGTGCCAGCCAGAACGAGACATGCACGGCACCCATCAGAATCAGCAACTCACCGACGAAGGAACCAGTGCCCGGCAGGCCGACATTTGCCATGGTGAACAGCATAGCCAGCGTCGCCAGCGCCGGCATCCGGAACGCCACGCCACTCAGCGCCGAAATATCCCGTGTCTCAGCCCGCCATGCGATCGCAGCGACACTGAAGAAAAGAGCTGCGATCACCACACCATGAGACAGCATCTGATAAATCGCACCATCCACGCCCTCGGCATCCAGCGTGAAAAGACCGACCGCAATCATGCCCATATGGGAGAAAGACGAGTAGGCAATCAGCCGCTTCATATCCGTTTGCGCAAAAGCAATGAAGGCGGCGTAAATGATGGCGATGACACCGAGCGGCAGGATAAAGGGCGCGAAACGGTGAACCGCATCAGGGAACATCAGCACCCCGAAGCGCAGCAACCCGTAAGCGCCGGTCTTGGACAGAACACCTGACAGCATCGCGGAAGCCGGCGTTGGCGCTTCAGTGTAGGCATCCGGCAGCCACGCATGCAGCGGAAACAGCGGTAACTTGACGCCAAAAGCAATCACAAAAGCCGCCAGCAGCCAGCACTGCACAGCCGTTGAGAAATGCGACTGAGTCAGAACCGGAATGTCCGTTGTGCCCGCCATTGTCCACAGGGCAACAAGCGCGACAAGCATGAAAAGCGAGCCACCAAAAGTGAACAGAAAGAACTGGAGTGATGCCCAGACACGTTTCGGTCCGCCCCAGACGCCAATCATCAGACTGCCCGGAATGAGGGTCGCCTCGTAGAAAACATAGAACAGAACAAGGTCGAGCGAGGAAAACAGACCCATCAGAGCCGTTTCCAGGAACAGAACAGCCGCCATGAAGTCCGCCGCCCGACCCCGGATACTGCGCCAGCCCGCCCCGATCGACAGTGGTGTCAGAAACGCCGTCAGCAACACGAAGACAAGGCTGATTCCGTCAAGACCGGTATGATACGAAATCCCGAAAGCAGGCATCCAGGAAAGCTGCTGTTCGAACTGGGCACCTGCCAGACGGGGATCGAACTCCGACCACATCACGGCCGTGAGCCCCAGAACGATCAGACTCGTCCACAGGGCAATCCAGCGGGCCGTCCGGTCGGCGGTCTCCGCCGAACCGCGGCCGAGCATGATAGCCAGGCCTCCAGCCAGAGGAAGATAAGTGACGAGCGACAAAAGGATCGGATGCACGGCGTACTCACAGGTCCGGTACGAAACTGGATCGACCTTAACCGCCCGCAACCCGGTCGGCCACCCGCAGCCTGGTCACGTTCCGCCGAGCAGGATGAGATACCGAGCCGTCAGACCACAAAAAAACGGTCCCGCGCAGGCTCTGGCGCGGGACCGTTCTCTCTGTTCAGAACACCGTGAGGTATATTACTCGCTCTTCGGAGCACCATGCCTGTCAATCTGATGCTGCAACGCCGTGATCAAAGCATCGACCTTGCCGCCATTGCGCTGGATATAAGACGAATAATCCCCGCGCTGCGTCAGGCGCAGGCTTGCGCCCTCGCCCTTCAGATCGACCACCTTGGGTGATCCGCTCGCCGTGCTGATAAGCCACTGCGTGTTGGCATCCGGCTGCTGCGGACGATGCAGGACAGCATCAACAACCTGATCCGGACCATCCTGTGTGGTCCCGCCAATCGTAAAGCTGACGCCACGATAATCTCCCAGCTTTTCAGAAACCGCGTTCACGATGATCTGATGAAAAAGCTTGAGATACTGCGCCTTCTGCTCCGGTGTGGCGGTACGCCAGTACCGGCCCAGGCAGTATTGCCCGATACTGTCGATATCGACGCCTTCCTCCAGAACAGGGAAAAGCTTTTCCCTCTTCTGGTCAGCAGAGGCATCGCTGTTCACGATTGTAACAAGCTGCCCTCCGAGGCGCCTCACGAAATCGCTGGCAGTTTCCGCAGCAGACGCTGACTGGTTCAGACCGAATGTCAGAGCCAGAGCAGTGACAGTTCCGAGCACGAGGCGGCGACTTACGCTGGTCTTCATAGTGATGTGTCCCTGGTCTTCCTGCATCGGGTCAGTTGTACCAGTCAGGCACGGTAGCCCGGTGGTCATTCCTGATGGAGTCGGCAACCGCCTTGCGCTGCTGCTGGTAGGCACTGCGGATCGTAGCATACGGATCAAGCGCGTCACGCTGAACCTGATCGAGATCATCAAGATGATCAGCACGCGTGTTGATCGTGCCCATAATGTTATAGGCCCAGTTGAAGGTGATCAGTCCATAACCACGCGGAACGTAGTTCCATGGCGAGAGACCCTGATCGATCCCGTATCCGATCCCGTCGCGGATCGAAGACGGTCCCATCATCGGCAGGAACAGATAAGGGCCGGAAGGAATGCCCCACGTCGCCAGCGTCAAACCGCCGTCATTATCATGATGCGGATATCCGGCATATTTCGCGACATCAATGAAACCGCCGATCCCGACGGTCATATTAATACACCATCGCGCAAACGAATCACCGGCGCGGCGCGGTTTGCCTGCGCCAACATCATTAAAGAACACGACAGGCTCGTTCATCGTCCGGACCATGTTGCCCAGCGAACTGCGAACCGGACGCGGAACAGCCCAGACATAAGCCTTCGCCACAGGACGCATTGAGTATTTATCGACCCATACCGAAAGATTATACATTTTCCGGTTCAGAGGCTCATATTTATCGTTGGCCTCTTCGTATTCCGCCAGCGCATCGGGGTCTTTCGGTTTTGGAGAAACCATCGACGCACAGCCTGCCAGAGTCAGCGCGCTGAGAACCAGCGTGCTAAACCGTGCAGCTCCATAGCGTCTGTTGCGGCGGGGTGCAGACTGGCATGCCGAACTGCCCGGGAGGAAAGCAATCTGCTGATCGTCCGTGACTGAACCCATACCCGTCAGTGTCTCCGTAGCAACATCGATCTTCCCACGGCGCTTCAGGCCAGCGGCGGGGCAGGCTGTTTTAACCGGCAAAGATCGTCCGATCCCCGCCCTCTCTAACACGTCGCGTTCCGGATGCAATCAGCCGAAGCCACGAGCCTTCCGGTCACAGGATGTGTTGCCGGACTCTGTGACCGATGTGTCGCACAATTCAGGGGCTCCGCATGACGTCCCTTTTTCTAACGTGCACCATAACGAAAGGTTGAGGGGAGACGGCAGTTTACCAGCCGGCCTTACAGGCGCCGCTCGCGCTTGATAACGTCCCAGGCGGCATTGATTCGTGAGATTTTTGTCACAGCCACGTCAATTTCAGCAGGGCTGGCATTGCGGGCGGTCAGGGTATCCGGGTGATGGGTACGAACCAGGGTCCGCCACGTGGCGCGGATCTCGTCATCGGTCGCGGTTACGGAGACCCCGAGAACAGTATAGGCATCGTCTTCGGCCATCGCCGGCCGGGAACGGCCAGTTTCCGCCCGATCCCATGCGCCCTGCCCCAGGCCGAACGCTTTGTGAACACGGGAGAGAAAACGGATCTCGTCAGGATGCAGCGACTGCCCCTTCGGACAGTCTGCCCGGGCGATGAAGAACAGTGTCGACAGCAGATCCTCAAGCATGAGCTTCTGATCACGAAAGCTGTGGCCCAGTTCACGTGCAAAGTGCTCATAGTCATCGGTGCGCTGGCGGGCGAAGTCGAACAGACGCCCGACCTCCGCAACATTTTCCGGCGGAACACGCAGACGGGATTTAAAAGCGTCGATTTCACGCCGGTTTACGGGCGCATCACATTTGGCAAGCTTGGCAGTCAGGATGATCGTGCAGAGCGCGTAAAGCTGGTCCTTGCGGCCCGTGACGGCGGCAAATTTCGCCGCGACAAACGCTGCTGCCCCGTTCGGGTCCGGCGCGGCGCGTGCCGCCCAGCGATCACTCCAGCCTCCTGTCGGCGGTTCAAGCAATGAGCCGCGATCGGCGGCATGACCCAGCGCGGCACCCAGCACCGCTCCCATCCGCCCGCCAACCGCAAACCCGGCCACGGTCCCGAATACTTTGCCCCATATACCCATAAGACTGACTCTAGCACCGCCAGCAGAGCCACCCAAGCCCGACTGCCTGAATGGTGCTCATGATACGGGAAGAGCGGAAAAAACTATGGCTCTCTCCCCGCCCACGGCAGGAATCGGGGCGCCCGGAGTAATCCCTTCCACAGGACAACCGATGCCATTCCCGCTCAGAGAGACGTTTTATCCGCGCCGCGATCGAAAGCAGAATGAGCGAGCCCCACGAGTTCAGTCGCCAGCCCCGGCAGTCCGGCTTTCCAGACAATGTCAGCCATCTGCAGAAGAGAATGCGAGATCAGCAGAGGGCTCGTCTGCGGACAATGAGGCATACGCACGACATTGGCTGGCATGGAATCCTCGCCCTGGTCCGGTCTGTTGGAGGCGATATCCCGCCGTTGAGAGGACGCTAAATCAGGGTGCCTTTCTGAATGGTTAACAACCTCGGGGGCGGAAAATAAAGTTTTCATCTCGTTAGCTAAACGCAAAAGGGGCCGGTTCTGTCGTCCTCGCGGGCATGCGGCCGGCCTATCGCACATCTCGTGATCTGGCTGTCAGCCAGAAATAGCGGGCGACCCGGACACTCTATCCTGTCTCAACGCGCAGATGCCCGGGATATGATATTTGATAAAGCAAAGTTAAGAACTGCAACCCGCAGCGCGGAAGCCAGCGGCCGCCCCGGATCGCGCGTCACGTCAATGCTCTCCACCAGCCGCGCGACCGGCTCCCGCCGCGCAGCCGCCATTCCGTCCAGAACGTCCCAGAACTCCGGCTCCAGAGCCACACTCGTCCCATGCCCCGACAGCACCAGACTGCGTTTGGCAAGATGACGCATCACACTCTCTCCCCGAGTCGCCCGCAGGCCCATCGCGCCGCATCCGCAACAACAGGATCAGAATCCTCACACAAACCCTGCGCCACCCCAAGCAATCCCGCATCGCCGGAATTGCCTGCAGCAATCAGAACATTGCGCACGAATCGCCCCCGCCCGATCCGTTTGACCGGTGACCCGGAAAATAAATACCGAAACGCCGCATCATCCAGCACAGCCAGTGCCGCCAGCTTTGGCGCCATCAGATCCTCCCGCGCCCGCAGCTTTATCTGTCGGGACTCCACCGCAAACCGGTTCCAGGGACACACCGCCAGACAATCATCACACCCGTAAATCCGGTTACCCATCGCCACCCGGAATTCTTCAGGAATCGGCCCTGCATGCTCAATTGTCAGATAGGAAATGCACCGTCGCGCATCCATCTCATACGGAGCAGGAAATGCATCTGTCGGACACGCCACCAGACACCGCGTGCAACTTCCGCACTGCCCCGCCCGATGCACCGTCGGCGACAGGTCAATCGTGGTGTAAATCTCCCCCAGCAGCAGCCAGCTTCCATGGTCCCGTGAGACAACATTCGTATGCTTACCCTGCCAGCCCAGCCCGGCCCGCTCCGCCAGCGGCTTCTCCGGCACCGGTGCGGTATCCACAAACACCTTAACTCCGGCATCCACGCCACAGCGCCGCGATTCGACCACCACAAACTGCGCCAGATGCTTCAGCAGCCCCTTGATCACATCATGATAGTCACGGTTCCGCGCATAGACCGAGATATTCCCCGCCTCAGGCACACCCTGTGTCGCCAGTGGATCTCCCTCAGGCGCGTAAGACATCCCGACCGAGATCACGCTCCGAACGTCCGGCCATAGTCCCTGCGGATGCGCCCGCGCTTCCGCACGCTCCGCCAGCCACCCCATCGTGCCGTGCTGCCCGTCTGCCAGAAACGCCCTTAGCCGGGCACCCGTCTCCGGCCCGATCTCCGCATCGCAAACTCCGAAGGCGTCAAACCCCAGCGCAAATGCGCGTTCCCGGATGCGTTCAGACAGAGTGAAAGACATCACCGGAGCTGGCTCCGGGGAGAGTTCTCAGGGCTCCGCCAAAAATCACTGGCCTTTGGAATGGCTCTGTTATCGTTGCGTGTTAATCTGTGATTTTTCAAAGGGCTGGTGAAAGACCGGGCTCTGCCCGAACCCGGCAGGGACCGCAGGCCCCCGCACCCCGATTGATTTACAATAAAATGGTTTCCAAAGGTCCGTGACCTTTGATGGGAGCCAGGCCTCCTGCCGGATTCGGGCAGAGCCGGAGCGACCCGCATCATCAGGCCACAGGCGGAATGATCGGCTGCGGCATCTCGTCCTCAGACCAGTCCTCCGCTGCCCACTCCGCCCGCAGATGCACCGCATGCGCCCCCAGCGTACCATCCACGATCGCCGCCCGAATGCCCCGCATCAGCCGCTGATAATACGCCAGATTGTGCCAGGTCAGCAGCATCGGCCCCAGAATCTCGTTCGTCCGGAACAGATGATGCAGATATGCCCGCGAATGTCGCGAACACGCCAGACAATCGCAATGCGGCGAAACTGGCCGCGCATCCTCAGCAAACCGCGCATTCCGCAGATTCATCGTCCCGCGTTCAGTGTACGCCCGCGCCGTACGCCCCGCCCGCGTCGGCATCACGCAGTCGAACATGTCGATCCCGCGCTCAACCGCTCCAAGAAGATCGTCCGGTGTTCCCACGCCCATCAGATAACGCGGCGCATCGGCCGGCATCAGCGGCGTCGTCACATCCAGCGTCGAGAACATCAGCGCCTGACCCTCGCCAACCGCCAGACCACCAACCGCATAGCCCTCGAATCCGATCTCCGTCAGCGCCTTCACGCTCTCCGCCCGCAGTTCCGGCTCCGTCCCGCCCTGCACAATCCCGAACTGTCCGTAACCCGGCCGGGCCACAAACGCCTCGCGTGACCGTGCCGCCCAGCGCATCGACATCTGCATCGACGCCGCAATCGCCTCCGCCTCAGCCGGCAGGGCAGGGCACTCATCCAGACACATCGTAATCGTCGCATCCAGCGCATGCTGAATCGCCGTCGACCGCTCCGGGTCCAGCCGGTGCTTCGACCCGTCAATATGCGACTGAAACGTCACTCCGTCCTGATCCAGCTTCCGCAACGCGCCCAGCGACATCACCTGAAATCCACCGGAATCAGTCAGGATCGGACCATGCCAGTCCATGAACCGATGCAGCCCGCCCAGCGCCTGCACCCGCTCAGCGCCCGGACGCAGCATCAGGTGATACGTGTTCCCCAGCACAATTCCCGCACCCGTGGACCGCACCGCGTCCATCGTCATCGCCTTGACCGTGCCAACCGTCCCAACCGGCATAAATGTCGGCGTTTCAACGGGTCCGTGGGCTGTCTGTAGCCGTCCGGCCCGCGCCGCGCCGTCAGTGGACTCGCAGATCCAGCGGAATGTGTCACTCTTCATAGTCGTCCCGTATCTCAAGTTCGGCCAAAGGAGGCGCTGCCTGTCCGGGCGACTGTATAACGACAAATCAGGAAGGCGGCACGGCGATGTCTTCCGAACTGTGAATGTCCAGGGCTTTAGCTCCAATCATCAAACGTCTTTCCCGGAAACGTCGCCTTTAATCATACGTTTTCACCAGAATGAGGTCGTCAGTGAGGCAGGATTGCTTCCCGGCCAGTGTGTTCTGACGTTTTGTAATGTCCGGTTTCGACTATTTCGGGAAACGAGCCAGTGGCGGCGCGGAGCCAGATTTATACCAGAGGTTGTGAAGACTGACCTGTCGATAAGAATATCCGGGCTCTGCCCGGACCCGGCAGGGACCGCAGCCCCCTGCACCCCGGTTTGCTGATCATAAAACGGTTTGCAAGGGCGAGCCTTTGCCAGGTTCCAGGGCAGAGTCCTGCAAGCCCCACATCCATCAACCTGACACAGGTCATAGGCCAGACCCTCTGGTATAAGCTGTCAGCCTCTTACAGGCATATTCGCAAGCGTCACATGCCTTCGCGAGAGGTTCTGTCGATCAACCGGAACACTCTGATTTGCAGGTCTTCACATTCGGACGGTCTGCAATGTCTGGTTTTCGTTATTTCGAAAAACAGACAGATGCGACGATCGACAGGAACGGAGCACCATCATCAACTAAACTGAAGGTAAAGCGACATCTGAGCGCTGCCGTTCAGACGGTTTTAAACTCAGGCGCCCCGCCGCAGCAAACAAGCGTCCCCATAAGAATAAAACCGGTAACCATCCTCAACAGCATGAGCATAAGCCGCCCGCATCCGATCCGTCCCGGCAAACGCGCAAACCAGCATAAACAACGTCGAACGCGGCAAATGGAAATTCGTCATCAGCAGATCCACTGTCCGGAACCGATACCCCGGATGAATGAAAATCGACGTTTCCCCGTCAAACGGTCTCACCGTGCCATCTTCCGCCGCCGCACTCTCCAGCAACCGCAGCGACGTCGTCCCCACGGCAACAATCCGTCCGCCCCGAGCCCGCGTCTCGTTGATCCGATCCGCCGCGCGCCGCGTGATAATCCCCCGCTCAGAATGCATCTTATGAGAAGATAGCGTTTCCGTCCGCACTGGCAGAAACGTCCCGGCACCTACATGCAAAGTCAGTGTTTCACGTGCAACGCCTGCCTCATCCAGCCGTGCGAGTAGCTCCGGCGTGAAATGCAGTCCCGCGGTAGGCGCCGCAACCGCCCCCTTATGCTCAGCAAAAATCGTCCGGTAATCCACCTCATCCTCAGCCGTCGGCCCCGAAGGCCGCGCAATATAAGGTGGCAACGCCAGAGCGCCCGCCGTCCGGAGAAAGCCGTCAAAAGCCTCCCCTTCGCACGAAAATCGCAACGTCGCCCCGCCCTCACCATCCAGGCTTACAACCGTCGCCACATCCCTGTCAGCCGCCCCCGGAAACGTCAGCACATCCCCAACCCGAAGCCGCTTCGAGTTCCTGATCAGCGCGCTCCACGCCCCGTCCGCCTGATGCTGATCCAGCGTCACCCCGATCTTCGCCTCGCCCCGCCGCGCATGGAGCTGCGCCGGAATCACCGCCGTATCGTTGGCCACCAGCAAATCCCCGGCCCGCAACAGCCCCGGCAGATCCCGCACATGCCGGTCCGTCACTGGCGCCCCGGGATCACACGGCACATCCAGCAACCGCGCACTGTCCCGGGGCTTTACCGGGTGCTGCGCAATCCGCTCCTGAGGCAGGTCAAAGTCAAAATCTACAGTACGATCATCCATGGCCCGCAGCCTTTACGAACTCTCGCCCCTTTACGCCAGTCGTACATGCCGTCGTCCAGCTGATCACACAGAATAAAACCACCTCATAACGTCAGCCTGATCTTTCTGTCGTCGCATAATTCCGGACTGAAGTGGGTCGGAAGAACGGGCAGAGCCCGGTAACGAGTGACCCTTCAGTGCCATCTTTCACGATATTGCCGGGCACATTGTCGACGCCACAAAAGTTATGGTTCTTCATATTCCCCGGAGCTCGTCCGACCTCGAAATGCTCATGCCGATTTCTACGGACTTATACCAGAGGATCTTGCCTTTGACCTGTGCGCCACTGGCTGGTGCAGGACTGGCAGGGCTTTGCTCCGAAACCCACCAAGGTCGCAGACCTTTGCAAACCGTTTATGATCAGCAGGCCGGGTGCAAGGACCCGTGGTCCCTGCCTGGGCCCGGATGCTCCCGGACAAAGGTCAATCTTCACAGCCGCTGGTGTAAGGCGACTCTCAGGCTCCTCTTCCTAACCTTAAACCGGACCGAGAAAGAGCGGATCATGCTGCCAGAGAAGTGGTCCATGGCAAAGGCACAGTTCTCCATTCTCTTCGGTGAAGCGCTTCGCGCGCGCCACCGTCTGATCAATTCAATGAACAACGCCGCGCGCACGAAATTCCTGACAAACCTGCTAATCTCGCGTTAACGTTCGATAGAGGCTAATGACATCATCAGGCTTCACGGTCATTTCCTGAGCGTAAAAACTCAGATGCGCCACCATAAAATCAGAATAAACGGCTGTCTTTCTCTTCAGATAACGCGGAACCGTGACTGTCATGAAACGCTCGTCATCTCCCTGGGGGAAATTCATGTGTTTCAGATTTTCACCTCGCCAGCCAATAAAATTGATCGAGTTTCGCTCTGACCATTCCACTACCGGGGCCTCAAGAGGAATAGCTTTAGCACCGCTTTTGACAAAATACTGGTGAAGAGCAAAAGCTTTTTCGCCACTCTCCCACAGGCTGCCACAAAGGCCTCCGGATGGAGATTCGAACGTGCCAATTGTTTCTGGAATTCCGCCATTTTTTTGCTGCAGATAAGCACAGATACCATTATTGATGACGTTAGCGGAAAGAAGAAAGTATTGTGGGTTGTTTCTTATTGCATCGACAAACCCCTCAAAACCATTGGTATCCAGATAAACGATATCATCATCGCATTTTAGTAATATATCATCCTTAAAATCATTGCATCGTTTTGCATAATAATCATATGCCTGAAAATAAGGCATATTAAGGCCAATATCGCCTATGAATTGCATGCATGAGCTGGAATTATCAAAAATCTCTACATCATTTCCATTTTTTCCACGAATATAGATATCGAATTCATCAAAATTTACACCTTCACTGAGAGCCTGAATCAGAAAGCGGTTTGATTGATTTTTCGCAGAACTCTGCGGATATGGGCAATCATCAACCATGCGCAGGATGACGAGATTGTTGTCTCGACATCCTTCG